>NZ_CP075529.1:715833-1431666 GCF_025809055.1 Devosia sp.
TTCGATCGTCTCGACTATGTCGCGCCGATGAACCAGGAACATGCCTTTGCCCTGGCCGTCGAACGCATGCTCGAGATCGAGGTGCCCCGTCGCGGCCAGCTCATTCGCGTGCTCTATGCCGAAATCGGGCGTCTGCTCGCCCACCTGATGAACGTCACCACCCAGGCCATGGATATTGGCGCGCTGACGCCGCCGCTTTGGGGTTTTGAGCAGCGCGAAAAGCTCATGGTGTTCTACGAACGCGCATCCGGCGCCCGTATGCACGCGGCCTATTTCCGGCCCGGCGGCGTCCACCAGGATCTGCCGCAGGCCCTGATCGACGATATCGCCGTGTTCTGCGAAGAGTTTCCGGCCGCCCTTGCCGATATCGACAAGCTTCTCACCGGCAACCGCATTTTCAAGCAGCGCAATGTCGACATCGGCGTGGTGCCGCTCGAAGAGGCCTGGGGCCGCGGCTTCTCCGGCGTGATGGTGCGTGCCTCCGGCGCCGCCTGGGACCTGCGCAAGAGCCAGCCCTACGACGCCTATGCCGAGATGGATTTCGATATCCCCACCGGCTCGAACGGCGACTGCTATGACCGGTACCTGGTCCGCATGGAAGAGATGCGCCAGGCCAACGAGATCATGAAGCAGTGCATTGCCAAGCTGAATGCGCCGGACGGCAAGGGCCCCGTCGCCTCCACGGATGGCAAGGTGGTGCCGCCCAAGCGGGGCGAGATGAAGCGCTCGATGGAAGCGCTCATCCATCACTTCAAGCTCTATACCGAAGGCTACAAGGTGCCCGCTGGCGACATCTACGCCGCCGTGGAAGCGCCCAAGGGCGAGTTCGGCGTCTATGTGGTGTCCGATGGCACCAACAAGCCCTATCGCTGCCATATCCGCGCGCCGGGTTTTGCGCATCTGAGTGCCATGGATCACCTGTGCCGGGGCCACATGCTGGCCGACGTCACCGCGATCCTGGGGTCGATTGATATTGTGTTCGGAGAGGTTGATCGCTGATGTCTGTGCGACGCCTTGCAGACGAGTCGGTGCAGCCGGCAAGTTTCGCCTTCACTGCTGAAAACGCGGCCTGGGCCGAGAAACGCATCGGGCTCTATCCCGAGGGCCGTCAGCAGTCCGCCGTGATTCCGCTGCTGATGCGGGCACAGGATCAGGACGGCTGGGTCAGCCGCGCGACGATCGAGACGATCGCCGAAATGCTGTCCATGCCCTATATCCGCGTTCTCGAGGTTGCGACCTTCTATACGCAGTTCCAGCTCCAGCCCGTTGGCACGCGTGCCCACGTGCAGGTGTGCGGCACCACGCCCTGCATGCTGCGCGGCGCCGAAGGCCTGATCGAGGTCTGCAAATCCAAGATCCACGCCGAGCCGCACCATCTCAATGCTGACGGCACCCTGTCCTGGGAAGAGGTCGAATGCGCCGGCGCCTGCGTCAACGCGCCGATGGTCGCCATCTTCCATGACACCTACGAGGATCTGACCGCCGACCGCCTCGGCGAGATCATCGACGCCTTCCAGGCCGGCAAGGGCGACAGCATCAAGCCTGGCCCGCAGATCGAGCGTCAGTATTCGAGCGCCGAGGGTGGCGACACGACCCTGCTCGAAAAGCCCACGGCCAAGCGCGAAAAGTTTGTTCCGCCCCCGGCACCCGATGCCCCCGCCGCTGCGGCAGCGCCCGCGGCATCCCCGGCGCCGACGACCGCTGCAAAGCCCAAGGACGTGGCCGAAGAGAACGCGCCTGCCCTCAAGGGCACGCCAAAGGAAGCCAAGGTTTCCGAGGCCAAGGCCGAAGGCGAGCGCAAGTCCGCAGATGCGGCAGCCAAGGCCGACGGCAAGCCCAATACGGCCATGCGTGAGGGCGCAACCGGCGCTGAGTCCAAGGGCGAAGCCATTGATGGCGGCAAGGCCGTTGGCAAGGGCAAGACCGCCGCGCCCGCGAAGGGCGCCGCGTCCACTGCGACCCGCAAGTCCAAGCCCAAGGTCGACGCTCCGGCCGCAAACCCGCGCGAAGTGTCCCCGACACGGGACGCGGCGTCCCCTCAGGCCCTGTTCGCAACGCCTGAAGGTGCTGCCGACGACCTCAAGTTGATTTCCGGCGTCGGTCCGGTGATCGAAGGCAAGCTCAATGCCCTGGGCATCACGCAATATGCCCAGATCGCCAAGTTCAAGAAGGCCGACATCGCCCGCGTTGATGAGGTCCTGAACTTCCGGGGCCGTATCGAGCGCGACGACTGGGTCAAGCAGGCCAAGGCGCTCGCCAAGGGCGGTGCTGACGAATACCGCAAGGTCTTTGGAAAGGACCCGCGCTAAATGGCTGAACGCAGGATCGATTTCGGTACGCTGAGCCTCAAGGACTTTGCCATTGGCATTGGCCTGGTGGTTCTCGCCATTGCGCTGTTGTCGGGCCTGTTCGTCCTGCTCAATCTTTCCCTGCCGGGCTTTGTGGCCTCGGCTGGTGGTGGCGCAATCGGAGTTGCGCTCTGGTTCCTCTATCTGTTCAAGCGGAATAGCTGATCATGCTCGCTGACAAGGATCGTATCTTCACCAACCTCTATGGCCGCCATGACTGGCAGCTCGATGGCGCGCGCGACCGCGGCGCCTGGGTGGGCACGAAGGAATTCATCGACAACGGTCGCGATTGGATCGTCAACGAAGTCAAGGCTTCCGGCCTTCGCGGTCGCGGCGGCGCTGGTTTCCCGACCGCGCTGAAATGGACCTTCATGCCCAAGGAAGGGGCGGGAGACGGCCGGCCGAGCCAGCTTCTGGTCAATGCCGACGAGTCCGAGCCCGGCACCTGCAAGGATCGCGAGATCCTGCGCCACGATCCGCACCATCTGGTCGAAGGCTGCCTTTTGGCGGGCCGTGCCATGGGCGCGCATATCGCCTATGTCTATATCCGCGGCGAGTTCATCCGCGAGCGCCAGCGCTTCGAAGCCGCTGTTCAGCAGGCCTATGACGCCAGGCTCATCGGCAAGAACAACGTCCATGGCTGGGACTTCGATATCGTCGTCCACCACGGCGCCGGCGCCTATATCTGTGGCGAAGAAACCGCGCTGATGGAAAGCCTTGAAGGCAAGAAGGGCCAGCCCCGCCTCAAGCCGCCATTCCCGGCGGCCATGGGTGTCTATGGCAACCCGACAACCGTCAACAACGTCGAATCCATCGCCGTCGTCCCGGAAATCCTGCGCCGGTCCGGCGCCTGGTTTGCCTCCATCGGGCGCGCCAACAATACCGGCACCAAGCTGATGTGCGTCTCCGGCCACGTGAACCGGCCGGCCACCTTCGAAGAGGCCATGGGCGAGAGCTTCAAGGACATCATCGAAAAGCATTGCGGCGGCATCCGCGGCGGCTGGGACAATCTGCTGGCGGTTATCCCCGGCGGCTCCTCGGTGCCCTGCGTGCCGGGCGAGAAGATCCAGAACGCCATCGTCGATTTCGACGGCCTGCGCGAGGTTGGCTCATCCATGGGCACCGCGGCGATCATCGTCATGGACAAGTCCACCGACATCATCCGGGCCATCTGGCGCCTGTCGGCTTTCTACAAGCACGAGAGCTGCGGTCAGTGCACTCCGTGCCGTGAAGGCACCGGCTGGATGATGCGGGTCATGGAACGCATGGTCGAGGGCCGCGCCCAGAAGCGCGAAATCGACATGCTGTTCGAAGTGACCAAGCAGATCGAAGGCCACACCATTTGTGCCCTTGGCGACGCGGCCGCATGGCCGATCCAGGGCCTGATCCGCAACTTCCGTCACGTGATCGAAGAGCGGATCGATCAATATACCTATTCATCCACCAGCGACGGCGCCGTGCCGTCGATCGCTGCGGAGTAAGCCGATGGCCAGTATCAAAGTCGACGGCCAACTGGTCGAAGTCCCCGATTACTACACCCTGATGCAGGCGGCCGAAGCGGCCGGCGCGGAAATTCCGCGTTTCTGCTATCACGAACGCCTGTCCGTGGCCGGCAATTGCCGCATGTGCCTGGTCGAGGTGAAGGGTGGCCCACCCAAGCCGCAGGCGTCCTGCGCTATGTCCGTGCGCGATCTGCGCCCGGGCCCCAATGGCGAGCCGCCCGAAATGTTCACCAACACGCCCATGGTCAAGAAGGCCCGCGAAGGCGTGATGGAATTCCTGCTGATCAACCATCCGCTCGATTGCCCGATCTGCGATCAGGGCGGCGAGTGCGACCTGCAGGATCAGGCCATGGCTTATGGCGTCTCCGGTTCGCGCTTCCACGAAAACAAGCGCGCCGTGGAAGACAAGAACATGGGCCCGCTGATCAAGACTTCGATGAACCGCTGCATTCACTGCACGCGCTGCGTCCGCTTCACCACCGAAGTCGCCGGCATTTCCGAGCTGGGCCTGGTCGGCCGTGGCGAGGATGCCGAAATCACCCCCTATCTCGAGCGCGCTCTGACCAGCGAGCTCCAGGGCAATGTCATCGACCTCTGCCCGGTCGGCGCGCTGACGTCCAAGCCCTATGCCTTCAACGCCCGTCCATGGGAATTGACCAAGACCGAGAGCGTGGACGTCATGGACGCCGTCGGCTCGGCCATCCGCGTCGACAGCCGTGGCCGCGAAGTGATGCGCATTCTGCCGCGCATCAACGAAGCCATCAATGAGGAGTGGATTTCCGACAAGACCCGCTTCGTCTGGGATGGCCTCAAGAGCCAGCGCCTGGATCGCCCCTATGTCCGCAAGGGCGGCAAGTTGCAGGCCGCGAGCTGGGAAGAGGCACTCTCCGCCGTCGCCAGCCGCATCAAGAAGGCCGGTAACAAGGTTGGCGCCATTGCCGGCGACCTGGCCGCCGTCGAGGAAATGTACGCGCTCAAGGGCCTCTTGGCATCCATTGGCTCCGGCATGACCGATGTTCGCCCGGCCATGTCCGGCATCGATCCGTCCATGCCGCGCTCTGCCTATCTCTTCAACCCGACCATTGCCGGGATTGAAGAAGCCGACGCCGTGGTCATCATCGGCTCCAATCCGCGCAAGGAAGCCTCGGTGCTCAATGCGCGCATCCGCAAGACTTGGCGCGCCAAGGGCCTGCCGATCGCCGTCATCGGTGAACAGGCTGACCTTACCTATGACTACACCTATCTCGGCAATGGCTTCGAGACTCTGGCCGAACTGGCAGCAGGCAAGGGCGCCTTCGCCGAAATCCTCGCCAAAGCCCAGCGCCCGCTGATCATTGTCGGTGAAGGTGCGGTGTCCCACGCCACCCTCGGCAAGCAGGCCGGTCGCGATACCATCGCGCTGGCTGCCAAGCTTGCCACTGGCGCCAATGTCGCCGAGGGCTGGAACGGTTTTGCCATGCTGCACAGCGCAGCCAGCCGCGTCGGCGGCCTCGATATCGGCTTCGTGCCGCATGACGGCGGTGTCTGCTCGGCCGATCAGATCGCCCTGGCAGGCAAGGGCGAACTCGATGTCCTGTTCCTGCTGGGTGCCGACGAATACGACACCTCTGCCATGGGCAAGGCCTTCGTCGTCTATATCGGCAGCCATGGTGACAAGGGCGCCCATCGCGCCGACGTCATCCTGCCGGCTGCGGCCTATACCGAAAAGTCCGGTACCTACGTCAACACCGAGGGCCGGGTGCAGCTTGCCTGCCGCGCGGTGTTCCCGCCGGGTGAGGCCAAGGAAGACTGGGCCATCATCCGGGCGCTGAGCGGCGCCATCGGTCAGGCCCTGCCGTACAACTCCCTGGCCCAGCTGCGTGCAGCCATCTACAGCGAATTCCCGCATCTGGCCCGCGTGGACGAGATCAGCGCCGGGTCCGTGACGGACGTGGCCAAGCTCGCCAAGGCCGCCATCAAGACCAAGTCGGCGCCCTATGCTTCGCTGGTCGAAGACTTCTATCTCAGCAATCCGATCGCCCGCGCATCGGCAGTTATGGGCGAATGTGCGGCCATGGCCGCTGGCCTCAAGCAGGCGGCGGAGTAGGGGAGCATTATGGACTTTATCACCGCTGCCCTGAATTACCTGCTCGGCATCCCCTTCCTCGGTTGGGGCACCGAAATCGGCTTCGTCTATAAGGCGCTGCTGCTGCTGGTCGTTCTGCTGGTCTATACAGCCTTCATCCTGCTCGCCGACCGCAAGGTCTGGGCCGCCGTACAGATCCGTCGCGGCCCCAATGTCGTCGGTCCGTTCGGTCTCCTGCAGTCCTTTGCCGACCTTTTGAAGTTTGTCTTCAAGGAGCCGCTGATCCCGGCCGGCGCCGACAAGGTGCTGTTCCTGGCCGCGCCCCTGATCACCGCGACGCTGGCCCTCGCAGGCTGGGCCGTCGTGCCGGTCTTCGATGGCTGGGCCATGGCCGACATCAATGTGGGTATCCTTTACCTGCTGGCCATCTCCTCGCTTGGCGTTTACGGCGTCATCATCGGCGGCTGGGCCTCCAACTCGAAATACCCGTTCTTCGGCTCGATCCGCGCCGCCGCGCAGATGGTGTCCTACGAAGTCTCGATCGGCCTCGTCATCATCACTGTGCTGCTCTGCGTCGGCTCGCTCAATCTCAACGACATCGTCGTCGCCCAGTCCGAAATGGGTCTGGCCACCACGCTTGGCGTGCCGTGGCTCAGTTTCCTCAACTGGTTCTGGCTGCCGCTCTTCCCGATGTTCGTGGTGTTCTACATTTCGGCCCTCGCCGAAACCAATCGCCCGCCATTCGACTTTGCCGAAGGTGAATCCGAACTCGTGGCCGGCTTCATGACCGAATATTCGGCGACGCCCTACATGCTGTTCATGCTGGGCGAGTACATCTCCATCCTGCTGATGTGCGCCATGACCACCATCCTGTTCCTGGGTGGCTGGGCTGCGCCCATCGATCTGCCGCCCTTCACCTGGATTCCGGGCGTGGTGTGGTTCTTCATCAAGGTAAGCTTGGTATTCTTCATGATCGCCATGGCCAAGGCCATCGTGCCCCGCTACCGCTACGACCAGCTCATGCGGATCGGCTGGAAGCTGTTCCTGCCGCTCTCGCTGATCATGGTCGTGATCGTCGCTTTCGTCCTGCAGCTCACCGGCTGGGGCTGGCATGGAGGGGTTGCGTGATGCGCGCCGGACAGATCCTCAATACCCTGCTGCTGCGCGAGTTCGTTTCGGCCTTCTTCCTGGCCATGCGCTACTTCTTCGCGCCCAAGCCCACGGTGAACTACCCGTTCGAAAAGGGCCCGGTCTCGCCACGCTTCCGGGGTGAACATGCCCTGCGCCGCTATCCCAATGGCGAAGAGCGCTGCATTGCCTGCAAGTTGTGCGAAGCCATCTGCCCGGCCCAGGCCATCACCATCGAGGCCGGCCCGCGTCAGAACGACGGCACCCGGCGCACCGTGCGCTATGACATCGACATGGTGAAGTGCATCTATTGCGGCTTCTGCCAGGAAGCCTGCCCGGTCGATGCCATCGTCGAAGGCCCGAACTTCGAATTCGCAACCGAAACGCGCGAAGAGCTCTATTTCTCGAAAGAGAAGCTGCTCTCCAATGGCGACCGCTGGGAGCGTGAAATCGCTGCCAACCTGGCCGCCGACGCGCCTTATCGCTGAGAGGGAAGACGATGAGCCTTCCACTGTTTTTCTTCTACGTGTTCTCGGTGATTGCGGTCGCTTCGGCCTTCATGGTCATTTCGGCCCGCAATCCGGTTCACGCCGTGCTGTTCCTGATCCTGACCTTCGTCAATGCGGCCGGGCTGTTCATGCTCGCCGGTGCCGAGTTCCTGGCGCTGATCCTGATCGTCGTCTATGTCGGCGCGGTCGCGGTGCTGTTCCTGTTCGTCGTCATGATGCTGGACGTGGACTTTGCCGAGCTGAAATCGGGCCTCTTGCAATATGCGCCCATCGGCATGGTCGTTGGCGCCATCCTGTTCCTTGAACTGCTGCTGGTTGCCGGTAGCGCCATCGTCTCTCCGGAAATCACCGGAGGCGCCGTGCTGCCGATCGACAACACGATCGAGAACACGCGCCAGCTCGGCCAGGTGCTCTACACGCGCTACGTCTTCCTGTTCCAGGGCGCTGCGGCAGTGCTGCTGGTCGCCATGATCGGCGCCATCGTGCTGACCCTGCGTCATCGTCCGGGCATCAAGCGCCAGAACACGGCGTCGCAGATCGGCCGCAAGGCCAGCGAAACGCTCAAGGTCGTCAAGGTCAAACCGGGTCAGGGGCTATAGGGGGTTATCATGGGCTTGGAAATCGGGCTCGGTCATTACCTGACCGTCGGCGCCATCCTGTTCACGCTCGGCGTGTTCGGCATCTTCATCAACCGCAAGAACATCATCGTCATCCTGATGTCGGTCGAATTGATCCTGCTTGCCGTCAATCTCAATCTGGTGGCCTTCAGCGCCCAGCTCAACGATCTGCAGGGCCAGGTCTTTGCGCTGATGATCCTCACCGTCGCCGCTGCCGAAGCGGCCATCGGCCTGGCCATCCTCGTTATCTTCTACCGCAACCGTGGCACCATCGCGGTTGAGGACGTCAACATGATGAAGGGCTAAGAGCACCGCTATGATCATTCAGGCGATTGTTTTCCTGCCCCTTATCGGGGCGCTCATTGCCGGGCTGTTGGGCCGCTCGATCGGGCATCGCCCCTCCGAGTTCATCACCACGGGCCTGCTCATCGTGGCTGCCGCGCTGAGCTGGGTCGTGTTCATTCCCGTCGCTTTCGGCGATGGCCTTGTCGGTGCCGTGGGCGATGGCCATGCGGCCGTGCTCAAGGTCGAGGTCATGCGCTGGATTCAGGTCGGCGACATGGACCTGCGCTGGACGCTGCGCGTCGACACGCTGACAGCCGTCATGCTGGTCGTCGTCAACACCGTCTCGGCGCTCGTGCACCTCTATTCCATCGGCTATATGCATGAAGACCCGCATCGCGGCCGCTTCTTTGCCTATCTGTCGCTCTTCACCTTCGCCATGCTGATGCTGGTGACTGCCGACAACTTCCTGCAGATGTTCTTCGGCTGGGAAGGCGTGGGCCTGGCGTCCTACCTGCTGATCGGCTTTTGGTACACGCGCCCCTCCGCCACCGCCGCCGCCATGAAGGCGTTCATCGTCAACCGCGTCGGTGACTTCGGCTTTGCGCTCGGCATTTTCGGCGCCTTCTTCGTGCTCGGCCATATCGACTTCGATGGCGCTTTCCACGCCGCCGACGAGTTTGCCGCCACCGGCCTGCCGGTGATGAACTTCCTCGGCTACCAGCTCGACGCCATGACGGTGATCTGCCTGCTGCTGTTCATGGGCGCCATGGGCAAGTCGGCGCAGTTCCTGCTGCACACCTGGTTGCCGGACGCCATGGAGGGCCCGACCCCGGTGTCGGCTCTCATCCATGCCGCGACCATGGTCACCGCCGGCGTCTTCATGGTGGCGCGTCTGTCGCCGCTGTTCGAGCTGTCGCCCTTCGCGCTCAATGTCGTCATCACCATCGGCGCCATCACCGCCTTCTTCGCGGCGACCGTTGGCCTGGTCCAGAACGACATCAAGCGTGTCATCGCCTATTCCACCTGCTCGCAGCTTGGCTACATGTTCGTGGCCTTGGGGGTGGGGGCCTATTCGGCCGGTGTCTTCCACCTGTTCACCCACGCCTTCTTCAAGGCTCTCCTGTTCCTTGGCGCCGGCTCGGTCATCCATGCGATGCACCACGAGCAGGACATGCGGAACATGGGCGGCTTGCGCAAGAAGATCCCCATCACCTATGCGATGATGATGATCGGCACCCTGGCGCTGACCGGTGTCGGCATTCCGGGCACCAATTTCGGCTTTGCCGGCTTCTTCTCCAAGGACGCCATCATTGAAAGCGCCTATGCCTATGGCGGCAATCTGGGCAGCTTTGCCTTCTGGCTCCTCGTCATCGCGGCCCTGTTCACCAGCTTCTATTCCTGGCGCCTGGTTCACCTGACCTTCCACGGTTCCCCGCGCGATGCCCAGCATCATGGCGAAGGTCCGCACCCCGATCCGGCCCATGCTGCCGCCGAAACCCACGACGAGCCGATCGACGACAGCAATGCCGACGATCATGGTCATCATGGCCACCACGGCTCTGCCTATGACAACGCGCATGAATCGCCCAATGTCATGCTGGTACCGCTCTATGTGCTGGCCGTCGGTGCAGTCCTTGCGGGCGTGGTGTTCTACGGCATGTTCTTCCACGATGTGGAGCACATCGAACACTTCTTTGCAGGTTCCATCTTCGTCGATCATCAGATCATCGAAGACGCCCACCACGTTCCGACCTGGGTGAAGTGGAGCGCCACCGCCGCCATGATCATCGGCTTTGTCGCCGCCTGGTTCATGTATATCCGGCGTCCCGAAATTCCGGGCCGTCTCGCGGCGACCAATCCGGGCCTCTACAAGTTCCTGCTCAACAAGTGGTACTTCGACGAGCTCTACAACACGATCTTCGTGCGGCCTGCTTTGTGGATCGGCACCGCGATCTGGAAGGGTTTTGACGACTGGCTGGTTGACGGCAAGATCGCCGAAGGCCTTGGCCGCCGCGTGCAGAATGTCACCAGCTGGGTCGTGAAGCTCCAGTCCGGCTATCTCTATCACTATGCCTTTGCGATGCTGATCGGCATTGCGGCGCTGCTGACCTGGGCCATTACGGCCGGGGGGCTCCTCTGATGACCTTTGAAAATTCTATTCTGACCCTCGTCACCTGGCTTCCGATCCTCGGTGCTGCAATCCTGGTGGTGACGCCAAAGGGATCCATCGGTGCAATCCGCTGGATTTCCCTTGTGACCACCCTGGTCGTCTTCGCCCTTTCGCTTGCTCTGTGGCAGGCCTTTGATCCGTCCGATGCGGGCTTCCAGTTCGTGGTCAACATGGCCTGGATCGGCGACAATATCGGCTACCGTGTCGGCGTCGACGGCATCTCGGTGCTGTTCGTGGTCTTGACCGCGCTGCTCATGCCCGGCGTGGTTCTGGCGAGCTGGGAAGTCGAGACGCGCCTCAAGGAATACATGATCGTGTTCCTCGTGCTCGAAACCCTGATGATCGGCGTGTTCACCACTCTCGATCTGGCCATGTTCTACGTCTTCTTCGAAGGCACCCTGCTGCCGATGTTCCTCATCATCGGCATCTGGGGCGGTTCCGCGCGTATTCAGGCCGCCTACAAGTTCTTCTTCTATACCTTCATCGGCTCCGTGCTGATGCTGCTGGCCATGATGGCGATGTATTGGGATGCCGGCACCACCGACATCACCAAGCTGCTGACCCATCAGTTCCCGGCCGATATGCAGGTCTGGCTGTGGCTGGCCTTCTTTGCCTCCCTGGCGGTCAAGATGCCGATGTGGCCCTTCCACCGTTGGCTCCCGGAAGCCCACGTGCAGGCGCCCACGGCCGGTTCGGTCATCCTGGCCGCCATCCTGCTCAAGCTCGGCGGCTACGGCTTCCTGCGCTTCAGCCTGCCGATGTTCCCCGATGCCTCCGCGCAGTTGGCCAACTTCGTCTTCGTGCTGTCGGTTGCCGCCATCATCCTGACCTCGCTGGTCGCTTTGGTGCAGACCGACATCAAGAAGCTCATCGCCTATTCGTCCGTGGCCCATATGGGTTTCGTGACCATGGGTATCTTCGCGGGCAACGCACTGGGTATCCAGGGCGCCATGTTCCAGATGATCAGCCACGGCATTGTCTCGGGCGCGCTCTTCCTCTGCGTCGGTGTCATCTATGACCGCATGCATACCCGCGAGATCGACGCTTATGGCGGCCTGGTCGAGCGGATGCCGCAATATGCCTTCGCCTTCATGGTCTTCACCATGGCCAATGTCGGCCTGCCCGGCACGTCCGGCTTCGTGGGTGAGTTCCTCACCATGATCGGCGTGTTCCAGGTCAATACCTGGGTGGCCTTCGGCGCCGCATTCGGGGTGATCTTCTCGGCCGGCTACGCGCTCTGGCTCTATCGCCGCGTGATCTTCGGCGCACTAACCAAGGACAGCCTCAAGGGCATCCTCGATCTCAACCTGCGCGAAAAGATCGTGCTTTATCCGCTGATCGTGCTGACCGTGGTGTTCGGCTTCTATCCGGCGCCGATCCTCGATACGACGGCGGCTGCGGTTGACAACCTGGTTACGCAATATTCGACCGCCATTGGCCGCGACCCGGCCGTGGACCTGGCCGATGCGCGCGCACCGCTTGACTATGTGGCGCCTGCCGAGGGCGCAGCCGAGCCGGCCGACGATCACGCCGCGCCCGCTTCGCACTAGGAGACTGACGTGAACTCAGACATTACCGATTTCGCGAGCTTGGCTCCTGCCTATCCCGAACTGCTCATGGCCGTCGGCGCCCTGGTGCTGATCCTGGTTGGCGTCGTCGTCAACAAGGAGAAGTCGGGCCTTGTGACCTGGCTGTCGATCGGCCTTCTGGTCGTCACCGGCATCCTGGTCGTGACCACCGCGAACGATGGCGTGATCTTCAACGGCCTGTTCATCGCCGACGCCTTCGCGCGCTACATGAAGGTGCTGGTCATGGGCGGCGCCGCTCTGGCGCTGATCCTGGGCCTATCCAATGCCGAAGAACACGGCATCCACAAATACGAGTATTCCATCCTCGCCGTCCTCGCGACGCTGGGCATGATGGTCATGGTTTCGGCCAATGACCTGATGAGCCTCTATGTGGGTCTGGAACTGCAGTCACTGTCGCTCTACGTCATGGCCGCCATCAAGCGCGATGACAGCCGCGCGACCGAGGCGGGCCTCAAATATTTCGTCCTGGGCGCGCTGTCCTCGGGCATGCTGCTCTATGGCGCGTCGCTGGTCTATGGCTTTACCGGCCACACCAATCTCGCTGAAATCGTCGTCGCCATCGCCGACGAGGGCCGCTCTGTCGGTCTGATCTTCGGCGTTGTGTTCCTCCTGGCCGGCGTGGCCTTCAAGATCTCGGCCGTACCCTTCCACATGTGGACGCCCGACGTCTACGAAGGCGCGCCCACCCCGGTCACCGCCTTCTTCGCCATGGCGCCCAAGGTGGCCGCCATGTCGCTGATGATCCGGCTGGTCATGGATACGTTTGCGCCCATCACCCATGATTGGCAGCAGATCGTCATCTTCCTGTCGATTGCCTCCATGGTGCTGGCCGCTTTCGCCGCCATCGGCCAGAAGTCCATCAAGCGCCTGATTGCCTATTCGTCGATCGGCCATGTCGGCTTCGCGCTGGTGGGTCTGTCCTCCGGCACCCAGGTCGGTGTCGAAGGCGTGGCTGTTTACATGGCCATCTATGTCGGCATGACCGTGGCGCTCTTTGCCTGCATCCTGTCGCTGCGCACCGCGACGGGTGGCTATGTGGAAACCATCGACGATCTCGCCGGTGCCTCCAAGGCCCGCCCCTTCGTCGCCGCCATCATGGCCATCGTCATGTTCTCGCTGATCGGCCTGCCGCCGCTTGCCGGGTTCTTCGCCAAGTGGATGGTGTTCCTTGCGGCCATTGAAGCCAATCTCTATGTCCTGGCGGTCATCGGCATGCTGGCTTCGGCCATCAGCGCCTTCTACTACCTGCGCGTGGTCAAGGTGATGTACTTCGACGAGCCCAAGGCCGATTTCGTGGCCGTGCCCGGCGAACTCAACGTCATCATGGGGGTGTTCGGCTTCCTGATCGTCACCTACTATTTCACGCTCGGCAGTCCGCTCGCCAGTCTGGCGCGCACGGCAGCCGGAAGCCTGTTCTAGGTGAGGATTTTTGCCCTTTCCACAGGGTCATTCCCGCGAAAGCGGGAACCCCTGTTGGCAATCGGTGTGCAGAAAACGGAGGTTCCCGCTTTCGCGGGAATGACTCCGGGACGGGACGGCCATGGCTGAGTTTGTCCTTGGTTCAAAGGCCCGCGATGCCGGTTACCGGCTCGCCGGATTCGACGAGATCGGCTCCACCAATAATGAAGCGCTCGCGGCCGCTGCTGCGGGCGATCCCGGCGGCATCTGGTTTGCTGCCCTCCGGCAGACTGCCGGTCGCGGCCGCCGCGGCCGCGAGTGGCACAGTCCATCTGGCAATCTCGCTGCCAGCCTGCTGATCATTCCTGATGCCGCGCCCGAAGTGGTTGCCACCCTGGGCTTCGTTGCCGGCGTGGCCCTCAATCGCGGGCTCGGTGCCATTCTGCCCAATGGTCTGGTGCGCATCGGCATAGACGGCGCGGATGGCGCCGATGGCCGCTCGCGCATTGCGCTCAAATGGCCCAATGACGTCCTCGCCGATGGCGCCAAGCTGGCCGGCATCCTGCTCGAATCGACCAAGACACCCGATGGCCGCACCGCCATCGTCGTCGGCGCCGGCGTCAATGTCGTGGCAGCGCCCGAAGGCGTGCCCTATCCGGCCACGTCCATGCGCGCGCTCGGCGTGGACCGTTCGGCCGAGGATGTCTTCGAGGCGCTTTCCGATGCCTGGGTCGACGTTTTCGGCCTGTGGGACGAGGGCAGGGGCGTTGCCCGCGTGCTGGAAGCCTGGCGCGGGTCGGCCGCAGGCATAGGCGCGCCGGTGGCCGTCCAGCAGGATGGCGTCGTGCGGCGCGGCATTTTTGAAACCATCGACTCGGCTGGCCGGTTGATCATTCGCGACGATGACGGCGCGCGGATCTCCATCACCGCCGGCGATGTACATTTTGGGGCAACGGCCAGCGCCCGAAGCTGACCATAACACCAACGCGGCGACCGCCGGCCAAAGATCGGCAGGCGTCGCGTCACAAAAGGAAAACAATACCCATGGCTAAGAACCAAAGGGATGAACTCGTCTTTCTGCCACTTGGCGGCGTCGGCGAGATCGGCATGAACATGGCCGCCTATGGCTTCGGCCCGGCCAATCGCCGCAAGTGGATCGTCGTCGATTGCGGCGTCAGCTTCGGCGGTCCGGACCTGCCGGGGATCGAGCTGATCATGGCCAATCCCGAATTTCTCGAAGAAAATGCCGACGACGTGCTGGCCCTGGTCCTCACGCACAGCCACGAGGACCACTACGGCGCGGTTCTCGATCTCTGGCCTGCTTTCGACCGGCCGGTCTATGCCACGCCTTTCACCGCCGCCATGCTGGCGGCCAAGCGGGCAGGGGACGGCATTGTCGAAAATGTCGACATCACCATCATGCGTCCCGGCAAGGCCTTCACCGTCGGCCCCTTCACCATCGAGCCGATCAATGTTGCCCACTCGATCCCCGAGTCCAACGCGCTCCTGATCACCACTCCGGTCGGCAGGGCCCTGCACACCGGCGACTGGAAGCTCGATCCGACGCCCGTGGTCAATGCGCCCACCAATATTGCCCGCCTCGAGCAGATTGGCTCGGAGTCCGAACTGCCGCTGGCCCTCGTCTGCGACAGCACCAATGCCATGAAGGATGGCGAAAGCCCGAGCGAGCAGGAGGTTGGCGACAACCTTGCCAAGCTCATCGCCGATGCCCCGCATCGCGTTGCGGTCACCACGTTCGCCTCCAATGTCGGCCGCGTCGTGTCCATCGTCCGCGCCGCCCACAAGGCGGGCCGCGAAGTCGTGCTGTCCGGCCGCTCACTCCACCGCATCATGGGCATTGCCAAGGAACTCGGCATGCTCGAGGGCCTGCCGCCGCTGCATGATCAGGACATGTTCAAGTCCATCGCGCGCGACAAATGCGTGCTGATCTGCACCGGCAGCCAGGGCGAGGCGCGGGCCGCCATCGCCCGCATCGCCCGGGGCGATCATCCGGTCATCGATCTCAATGCCGGCGACCGCATGATCTTCTCGTCCTGGGCCATCCCCGGCAATGAGCGCGAAGTCATCGACATCCAGAACCTGCTGATCGACAAGGGTATCGAGCTCATCACCGCCAATGACGCGCTCGTCCACGTCACCGGCCACCCACGCCGGGGCGAATTGCAAAAGCTCTATTCCTGGGTCAAGCCCGAGGTGCTGGTGCCCGTCCACGGCGAGGCCATGCATCTTGAAGCCCATGCCAAGCTGGGCCGCGCCTCCGGCATTCCCAATGTCTGCGAGGCCCGCAATGGCGACCTCGTGCGCCTCTTCCCCGAACCCATGGCCTTTCCCGCCGAGGTTCGCACCGGCGAGCTCTACCTTGATGGCCTGGTGCTCTGCACGCCTGAGGAAAGCGGCGTCAAAGGCCGCCGGCGCCTGTCATTCGGCGGCCTGATCATCGTATCCCTCGCGGTCAATTCCAGCGGGCAGGTCGTCTCCGGTCCCGAAATGGTCATCGAAGGTCTCCCGGAAACCGAGGACGATTCTGTCTCCGATCTGGTCGAGGACACCATTGCCGGCGTGATCAAGTCCATGCCGCCCAAGCGCCGCGCCGATACCGAAGTGCTCAATTCCGCGCTGTTCAAGGCCATCCGCGGCGAAGTCAACGGCTTCTGGGGCCGCAAGCCAAACGTCAGCGTCTTCGTGCATCGGGTCTAAAGCGCTTCGCCCGTGAACTGAACCATCGCCGTCATCGCCCCCTCGCCCCTTTGGGGAGAGGGTTGGGGTGAGGGGTGAAGGTTTTTCGGCAAGAACGCGGTGTGAACCCCTCATCCGGCGCTGCCCGCCGGTGCGACGATAGGAACCGGCAGTCCACCCTTCCGCGCCAACGTCGCTGTGCGTTATATGACAGGCAGTGAAAGGTCCCTTGCCATGCAGATCGGCTCGATCATCGCCATCTACTTCGTCGCCTGGTGGATCACCTTCGTGGCCGTCCTGCCGATCGGCAGCGAAAGCCATCACGAGACCGGGGCCGAGATCGTCGCCGGAACCGATCCTGCCGCCCCCGTGCGCCCGCGCCTTGTGCTCAAGGCCCTGATCACTTCGGTGCTGGCCGCAGGCGTCACCGCCTTCGTGCTTTGGGGCGTCAACACCGACATCATCCGCGCCTACTGGAACCGGTAGAAGGCCCGCAGGCTGCTACTTGGGTGCCTTGACCGCGGCACCATGCGCATGGGCCATCACCAGGGCCGCCCGCATGTCGTCCGCGTTCGCCCCCTTGAAATTCAGCACCGTCCAGCCCTGTCGTCCCCAGCCATTGGGGATGGCTGAAAACAGGTCCGGCGCCACCGCGCACTTGAATTCCTGCTCGTCGGGCGTGAATTTGAGGTTGGCACTCATGCCGTCCGCCGCAAGGGTCGCAAATGTGCGCCTGACCTTGAATGCGATGCGGTCGAAATGCGGTGCTGAGCGTGTGCCCTCGAGCGACATCGCAATTTGCGTGAATGTTTCGGATTTTGTCATAATGCCTTGTTCCAGAAACAAAAAAGCAGGGCACAAGGCCCTGCTTAAATGAGTTTGATCGACAATACGTTGGTCTTAGGCACGCTACAAAGCGGCAGCCAACGCTCCTCCCTTGACGTTGTCGACGTCCGGCGGTTTGGGCCGCCTTTGTTTTATTGCGAGGGAACCTAACAACAGTTTTTCGGTCTGCCAAGTAGATTCTGCATAGCTTGCATGCTTGCATCGAATGGACGGTTGGGCTTTGAGTGGGCATCAACAGAAGTCACGAGTCGAGGCTGGTTGGTTCTGGAAAATTCACGAGGTTTTCCGCCAGACGACAAGCCGCCGATATGCAGTTTCGGAGTTCCCATGCGCCTGTCCCGCTATTTCCTGCCCGTGCTTCGCGATGTGCCCAAGGAAGCCGAAATCGTCTCGCATCGGCTCATGCTGCGCGCCGGCATGATCCGCCAGCAGGCGTCCGGTCTCTATTCCTGGCTGCCGCTCGGCTACAAGGTGCTGATGAAGGTTCAGAAGATCATCGAGGAGGAGCAGAACCGCTCCGGCGCGATTGAACTGCTCATGCCCACCATCCAGTCGGCCGATCTCTGGCGGGAATCCGGCCGCTACGACGCCTATGGCAAGGAAATGCTGCGCATCGAGGACCGCCACGAGCGCGAATTCCTCTATGGCCCCACCAATGAGGAGATGATCACCGACATCTTCCGGGCCTATGTGAAGTCCTACAAGGATCTGCCGCTCAATCTCTACCACATCCAGTGGAAGTTCCGGGACGAGGTGCGTCCGCGCTTCGGCACCATGCGCAGCCGCGAATTCCTGATGAAGGACGCCTATTCCTTCGATCTCGACAAGGAACGGGCAGTCGAAGCCTATGAACGCATGTTCGTGGCCTATCTGCGCACCTATGCCCGCATGGGCCTCACCGCCATTCCCATGCGCGCCGATACCGGACCCATCGGTGGCGATCTCAGCCACGAATGGATCATTCTGGCCGAAACCGGCGAGAGCCAGGTTTTCTGTCACCGCGATCTGCTCGACAAACCCATTCCCGCCAAGGACGTCGATTTCCGCGGCGATCTCAAGCCCATCTTCAACGACTGGACCTCGCTTTACGCGGCCACCGAGGAAATGGTCGATCACACCGAGTACGAAGCCAGTGTGCCGGAGGACAAGCGCGTCTCTGCGCGCGGCATCGAGGTGGGACACATCTTCTATTTCGGCCTCAAATATTCCGAGCCCATGAAGGCCAGCGTCACCGGCCAGGATGGCAAGGAAACCCTGGTGCATATGGGGTCCTATGGTATCGGGCTCACCCGCGTCGTTCCCGCGATCATCGAGGCCAGCCATGACGAGAACGGCATCGTCTGGCCCGTCTCCGTCGCCCCGTTCGAGGCCGTGCTGATCAACCTCAAGGCGGGTGATGCCGATACGGACGCCGCGTGCGACAAGCTCTATGGCGAATTGACTGCCGCCGGCCTCGACATGCTCTACGACGATCGGGACCAGCCGGCTGGCAGCAAGTTTGCCACCGCTGACCTCGTGGGCATTCCCTACCAGCTGATCCTGGGGCCGCGCGGCCTTAAATCCGGCGAAGTCGAAATCAAGCATCGCAAGTCGGGCGAACGCGAAACGCTGCCGATCGCGGCCGCCGTCGAACGCCTGAAGAGCCTGATCGAACCCCAGCGGATGACCGACATTTGACCACCAGCGCTCCAGAAGCCGCCCCGGTCCGCGCCACGCGGCCGTTTTCGCGATTCGAATGGCTGATTGCCGGTCGCTACCTGCGGGCCCGCCGCAAGGAGGCCTTCATTTCGGTCATCGCCAGCCTCACCATGGTCGGCGTGGCCATCGGCGTGGCCACGCTGATCGTCGTCATGTCGGTCATGAACGGGTTTCGCGGCGAGCTCCTGGACAAGATTCTCGGGCTCAACGGACATTTCACCGCCTATCCCATCGAACGGCAATTCACCGACTACGAAGAAACCGTCGCTGCCCTCGAGCAGGTGCCCGGTGTCAGTTTCGCGGTCTATTTCGTCGAGGGGCAGGTGCTGGCCTCCGGGCGCGGCGGACAGTCGACCGGCGTCACGGTGCGCGGCATGGATGAGGAAAACCTCAAGAAGCTGCCGCTTCTCTATAACGGGGTAGAGCAGGGCGGTTTCGACCAGTGGGACGGCAGCCGGGGCCTGGCCATCGGCTACCGGCTCGCCCAGACCCTGGGCGTCGGCATTGGCGATGAAGTGCAGATCATCAACCCCAATGGCTCGATGACCCCGTTCGGGTCAACGCCCCAGATCCGGTCCTACCCGGTCAACGCCATCTTCGATCTCGGCATGGTCGAGTTCGATTCCTACTTCATGTATATGCCCCTCGAACTGGCGCAGGACTATTTCAAGCTGGTCGACGAAGTCCTCAAACCCGGCATGGGCCCACTGGACCCGCTGGCCACCGACGAAGAGATCGACGCGGCCTATGAGCGTATCGGCAAGGCCAGTGCCGCCGAAATCTTCATCGACGATCCCGATGCCGTGGCCGAAATGCGCCGCCGCCTCGAAGCCGCGCCGGAAGCGCGCCCACTGGTCCTGACCGACTGGCAGCAGCGCAACGAAACCTTCTTCTCGGCCCTTCAGGTCGAGCGCGTGGTCATGTTCACCATTCTGTCGATGATCATCCTCGTCGCCGCCTTCAACATCATTTCGAGCCTCGTCATGCTGGTGAAGGACAAAAGCGCCGATATCGCGGTCCTGCGCACCATGGGCGCCACGCGCGGCTCGATCATGCGCATCTTCTCGATTACCGGCACGGCGATCGGCTTCATCGGCACCACGGTCGGCTTCGTGCTCGGCCTGATCGTCGCCTCCAACGCCGAAGCAATCCGCGCCTTCATTTCCAATCTTCTGGGCGTGGCGCTGTTCCCGCCCGAGGTTTTCTTCCTCTCCTCGCTCCCCAGTCGCGTCGACCCGGTCGAGGTCACGGTTGTGGTCGGCATGGCGCTGCTCCTGAGCTTCCTTGCCACCATCTATCCCGCCTGGCGCGCGGCCCAATATGATCCGGTGGAGGCGCTCCGCTATGAGTAAGCCCCATCTCGTCCTCAGCGGTGTGCATCGGCATTATGGCGAAGGCGAGCGCACCGTTCGCGTCCTCGAATCGGCCGACCTCGTCGTCAACAGCGGCGAACTCGTGGCCCTGGTCGCCCCGTCCGGTGCCGGCAAATCGACCCTGCTGCATCTATGCGGCCTGCTCGAATCCCCGCAATCGGGCGAAATCGAAATCGTCGGCCACCTGACCAGCAAGTTGGGAGATCGCGCGCGCACCCAGCTCCGCCGGTCCACCGTCGGCTATGTCTATCAGTTCCACCACCTGCTGCCCGAGTTCACCGCTCTCGAAAACGTCGTCATGCCGCAACTCATCGCCGGCAAGGCGCAGGCTGACGCAGAGCAGCGCGCCATGGAGCTCCTTGACCTGCTCGGCGTCGCACCCCGCGCCACCCACCGGCCGGCCGAACTGTCGGGCGGCGAGCAGCAGCGCATTGCCATTGCCCGCGCAGCCGCCAATCATCCGCGCGTCATCCTGGCCGATGAGCCCACCGGCAATCTCGATCCGGAAACCAGCGATCTCGTGTTCGAGGCCCTCAAGAGCCTCATCCGCAACGAAGGCGCCGCCGCCCTGATCGCAACCCACAATTACGACCTGGCCCGCCGCGCCGACCGTATCGTGACCATCAAGGGCGGCCTGGTCGTTCCGCACACGCTTTAGCGCGCTGCATCTGTGAACTGACCTTTCGTCTCCATCGCCCCCTCGCCCCTCCGGGGAGAGGGCCGGGGTGAGGGGTTAACGGCGTCGACCTGACCGGCCCTTCGTTGATGTCTAGCCTACCGGCCTGCCACAGTGTCATCCCGGCGCAGGCCGGGATCCAAGTCCGGATCTCAGGACGAGCCCCGGCATCGCGCCAAATTGCCCACTCGCCCAACTATCGTATGGCACCCATCTGAACCCCTCACACGGCGCCCCAGGGGCCACATCGCGCCAGCAAATCAAAGCAGGCGTGGATCGATCTCCCGATCCACGTCCACAAACTTATCCCCACCCCCGAAATTGCCCTCATACTCGCCTCATCTCTCCCGCGATGGGCGGACTGCAGCGAACAGTTGCGGGAGGGACCGCCGGCACCAGGTCGCTCTGGGGCCGCGTTCGGGGTCGGCCCAATCCGCGACGAGCGTTCAACGAACGGGATTCCGATCTGTCCGAAAAATGCGGAATCCCGAGGCGGCGACGTCTCCGTTTCCCTCCCATGCCGAGACGCACGTACCTCGGGATACGTCCATCAGCCACAACCGGAAGCTCCGCTGTCCGGCGCTTCGTCGTGCTCGAATCTTAACGCCCGCAAACCTCTCCTAACGCTTTCCTAACCAGTTTTGCCCTGTCCCCGGTTTCACCGCTGTTCCCATCTGGACGAGAACAAAGCATGTACGTATAAGAACAATACAGAAACACAGGAGACAAAGATGCTGGATTTCATCAAGGACCTCGCCGCTTTCGTAACCCTGGGCGCCTTCACCATCGGCTCGCTGACCTGGATGGACATCGTCACCCATTTCGTCTGATCGCCTGTGGATAGGCGGTTGTGTGGTTTGACCCGCCGAACCGCCTGACACAAGGTTGGATCAGGAGAACACCATGCCCGGCCCCGGTTTCATTCATCTGCACGCCCACTCCGCCTTCTCGCTGCTGGAAGGCGCATTGCAACTTGAAACCATCCTGAAACTGGCCGCCGAAGACAGCCAGCCGGCCATCAACATCGCCGATACCAACAACCTGTTCGGCGCGCTGGAATTCTCGGAGAAAGCCACCAAGAAGGGCATTCAGCCCCTTATCGGCGTGGAACTGGCCGTCGACTTTGCCGCCGCCGAGGAGCGGGTCAGTGAACGCGGGCACACAAGCTGGAATGGCAAGTCCTCGATCGTCCTGATTGCCCAGTCCGAACTGGGCTTCTCAAATCTCTCGCGCCTCGTGTCACAATCCTATCTGGAAAGCGAAAATGGCTATGTCCGCGCCAGTCTCGATTGGATGACGCGCGACAGTCTCGAGGGCCTTGTTTGCCTCTCCGGCGGTCCGGAAGGCGCCATCGATGTGCCATTCGCTCACGGCCAGGATGCCAATGCGCTCCGCCGTCTCGATCGCTTGGCCGACCTGTTCGGTGACCGTTTCTATATCGAATTGCAGCGCCATGGCCGCCACAGCGAAATGACTGTGGAGCCGCGCCTGATCGACTACGCCTACCGCAAGGGCCTGCCGCTGGTTGCCACCAACGAACCCTTCTTCAAGACCGCCAGGGAATTTGAGGCGCATGACGCGCTTCTGGCCATTGCCGGCGGTTCGGTTCTGGCCCAGACCGAGCGGCGCAAGCTCAACGATCAGTACTATTTCAAGACCCGCGCGGAAATGGTCGAGCTCTTTGCCGACCTGCCCGAGGCGCTCGACTCGACCGTCGAGATCGCCCGGCGCGTGGCATTTCGCCCGCGGACCCGCGGTCCCATCCTGCCCAAATTCGCTGCCGGTTCGCACGCCACCGAAGATGAAGTCGTGGCCGCCGAGGCTGCCGAATTGCGCCGCATCGCGGTGGACGGTCTCGACAAGCGCCTCGCCACGGTCGGCATCGCACCCGGCAAGGCCGAGCAGGAATATCGCGAACGGCTCGAATTTGAGCTCTCGATCATCGAAAAGATGAAGTTTCCCGGCTATTTCCTGATCGTGGCCGACTTCATCCAATGGGCTAAGAGCCACGACATTCCGGTGGGCCCAGGGCGTGGTTCGGGCGCCGGCTCGTTGGTGGCCTATGCCACCACGATCACCGACCTCGATCCCCTGCGCTACAATCTGCTGTTCGAGCGCTTCCTCAATCCCGAGCGCGTGTCGATGCCGGACTTCGACATCGACTTCTGCCAGGACCGCCGCGAGGAGGTCATCGACTACGTGCAGGACAAGTACGGGTCGAGCCAGGTCGCGCAGATCATCACCTTTGGTACCCTGCAGGCCCGCGCCGTGCTGCGCGATGTCGGCCGCGTGCTGCAGATGCCCTATGGCCAGGTCGATCGCATCTGCAAGCTGGTGCCGGCCAATCCGGCGGACCCTTGGTCGATCGAGCGGACCATGAAGGAGGTGCCGCAGTTCAAGCAGATGACCGAGGACGACGAGACCGTCGCCCAACTGGTCGAGATTGCCCAGGCCCTTGAGGGCCTGTTCCGCCATGCCTCGACCCACGCCGCCGGCATCGTGATTGGCGACCGGCCGCTGCAGGAACTGTTGCCGCTCTATCGCGACCCGCGCTCCGACATGCCGGTCACCCAGTACAATCTGAAATGGGTGGAGCCGGCCGGCCTCGTAAAATTCGACTTCCTTGGTCTCAAGACGCTGACGACCATCCGCTACGCCGTGGACATGGTCAAAAAGCGCGGCGTCGAGATCGATATCGACGCCATCCCCATCGACGACGCTTCGACCTACAAGCTTTACGCCCGCGGCGACACCTACGGCATCTTCCAGTTTGAATCGGCGGGCATGCGCCGGGCCTTGATGGAGCTCAAGCCCGACCGCATTGAAGATCTGATCGCCATGAACGCGCTCTATCGGCCGGGCCCGATGGACAATATTCCCAGCTTCATCAACCGCAAGCACGGCACCGAAGACGTCAGCTATCCGCATCCGGCGCTCTCGACCGTGCTCGATGAAACCTATGGCATCATCGTCTATCAGGAACAGGTGATGCAGATCGCCCAGCTTCTGTCCGGCTATTCGCTGGGCGAGGCCGACATGCTGCGCCGCGCCATGGGCAAGAAGATCAAGGCGGAGATGGACAATCAGCGCATCCGCTTCCGCGAGGGTTCAGGCCCGAACGGGGTGGATGAGGGACTGGCGGACGAGATTTTCGACCTGCTCGCCAAGTTCGCCAATTACGGCTTCAACAAGAGCCACGCCGCCGCCTATGCCTGGGTCAGCTATCAGACCGCTTATCTCAAGGAACACTTCCCGCACGAGTTCTACGCCGCCTCGATGACGCTGGACATGGCCCAGACTGACAAGCTCTCGGACTTCCGGCGCGAAGCGGGCAAGAAGGGCATCGAAGTCGTCCCGCCCTGCGTCAACAAATCCGAGGTGGTTTTCTCGGTGAAGGACGATCGCGTCCATTACGGCCTCTCAGCCGTCAAGGGCGTCGGGCGGGCCATGGCCGAACATATCGTCGAGGTGCGCGGCAGCACCCCGTTCAAGGACCTGGGCGATTTTGCCCGCCGCGTCGATCCGCGCGTCCTCAACAAGCGCACGCTCGAAACCCTGGTCAATGCCGGTGCCTTCGATGATCTCGCACCGCGCCGGGAAGTGGCGTTTGCCGCCGTCGAGTCCGTGATCGCCACAGCCCAGTCGCTTACTGCGGACCGCAGTTCCGGACAGGTCTCGATGTTCGACAGTGTCGAGGAAGAGCCGTTCCGTTTGCCCACCGGGGTGGCGGTGTGGAACTCCAGCGAGCGCGCCGATCGCGAACTGGCCGCCATCGGCTTTCATTTGTCCGCGCATCCGCTCGATGCCTATTCCGATCTGTTCGAGAAACTGCGCGTACAGCGCTGGAGCGATTTTGAGCGTGCTGTAAAGGACGGGGCCGGGGCAGGGCGTCTTGCGGGCACCATCTCGTCCCGTAACGACAGGCGAACGCGTAAGGGCACGCCGATGATGATCCTGACGCTGTCGGATCAGAGCGGCACGTTCGAGGTCATCTCGTTTTCCGAGCAGATCAACGAGTTCGGTGCCATCCTGCAGCCCGGCAATTCCGTGATCCTGCAGGTGGGTGCCGACGAGCGCGCCGAGGGCATCAGCCTGCGTTTGATGTCGGCCGAGCCAATCGAGGGCCTTGCCGAGCGCGTCGACCGCCGGCTCACCGTGTTCACCGCCGATGCCAAGGCCCTGGGATCGATCAGCGCGCAATTGCGCAAAGGTGGCAATGGCACGGTGAATTTCGTGGTTATTCGTGATGGCGGTGCCCGCGAATACGAGATCGAATTGCCCGGCCGCTACAATCTGACAGCGGAAGTCGCCGGCGGGATCAAGGCGCTCGACGGGGTGACGGACGTTCGCTTTGCCTGAAACAACGCGGGAGAGGCGAGCGCCATGCCCGTCCTCTCCCACTGAGGGGTTTTCACCCTTGTCCCCGCGAGCCAGCGCGGGTCTATGATAGATCAACGCCCGGCCGCGATCTTGGTTGCCGTCCGGGTGTCCGCAGATGCCCTTGCCATCGGCGCGCACTTCCACTATAGCACCCACGCGTTCGGCTGCGGCCGGACGTGATCACACACACGAGGCAGGCATTCCCTTGGGAATTCCATCCGGTGGCGGGTTTCCGTCGCAAGGCTTCGTGGAGGCATCAACCGGTAAAGGAGCAGCCCATCATGGCACTGCCTGAATTCTCCATGCGTCAGCTTCTGGAAGCTGGCGTCCACTTCGGCCACCAGAAGCACCGCTGGAACCCGAAGATGGAACGCTTCATCTTTGGCGTTCGCAACGACATCCACATTCTCGATCTGTCGCAGACCGTTCCGGCCCTGCAGCGCGCCCTTCAGCTCGTCAGCGACACTGTCGCCGATGGCGGTCGCGTGCTGTTCGTCGGCACCAAGCGCCAGGCCGCACCGCTGGTGGCCGATGCCGCCAAGCAGTCCGCCCAGTACTTCGTCAACTCCCGCTGGCTCGGCGGCACGCTGACCAACTGGCAGACCATTTCCAACTCGATCGCCCGTCTGCGTGAGCTGGAATCGATGAGCGAAGCCGATCTGGCCCTTCGCACCAAGAAGGAACGCCTGATGATGTCCCGCGAACAGGAGCGTCTTGAGCGCGACCTGGGCGGCATCAAGGACATGGGCAACCTGCCCAACCTGCTGTTCGTGATCGACACCAACAAGGAAGAAAACGCCATCAAGGAAGCCCGTCGTCTGGGCATCCCGGTCGTTGCCATTGTTGATACCAATTGCGATCCCGACATCGTCGACTACGCGATCCCCGGCAATGACGACGCCAGCCGCGCTCTCGAGCTCTATGTCTCGCTGGTTTCGCGCGCCGCGATCGACGGCATCGGCCGCTCGTCCAGCGCTCTCGGCGCTGACCTGGGCGCCGCTTCGGAGTCCCCGGCTGAAGACCTGCCGGCCGCCGAAGGCGAAGAAGCCGTCAACTGATCGTCGCATCGGTGTGCCTTGTCCTTGCAAGGCACACCTGGTCCCCACGGACCCAACCCTGACACACAAGGCGGCCTCGACAGGGGCCGCAAAGAGGTGAACCCATGGAAATCACTGCTGCAATGGTCAAGCAGCTCCGCGACTCGACCGGCGTCGGGATGATGGACTGCAAGAAGGCCCTGGCCGAAACCAATGGCGACATGGAAGCCGCAGTCGACTGGCTGCGCACCCGTGGCCTTGCCAAGGCCGCTAAGAAGGCCGACCGCGTTGCTGCCGAAGGTCTGGTTGGCGTCGTCACCGCCGGCACCAAGGCCGCTGTCGTTGAAGTCAATTCGGAAACCGACTTCGTTGCCCGCAACGAGCAGTTTCAGAACATTGTCGGCAACATTGCCAAGCTGGCGCTCGACGCCGATGGCGACGCCGTCAAGCTTGGCGAGATGCCGTTCCCCGGCACCGGCCACTCGGTTTCCGCCGAACTGACCGAAGCCATCGCCAAGATCGGCGAAAACATGAACCTGCGCCGCACCCAGACCGTCGAAGTGACCGACGGCGTGGTGGAAAGCTACGTGCACAATGCCGTCAAGCCGGGTCTCGGCAAGATCGGCATCCTGGTCGCGCTGGAATCGACCGGTGACAAGGCCGCTCTGTCCACTCTCGGCAAGCAGCTGGCCATGCACATTGCAGCCGCCCAGCCACAGGCGATTTCGCCTGAAGAGCTCGATCAGGACGTGGTCGCCCGCGAACGTGCCATCATTCTCGAGCAGGTCAAGGAATCGGGCAAGCCCGCCGACATCGCCGAGAAGATGGTCGATGGCCGCATGCGCAAGTACTTCGAGGAAGTGACCCTGCTCAGCCAGGTCTTCGTGATCGACGGCGAAACCAAGGTCGCCGATGCCATCAAGAACGCCGAAAAGGATGCCGGCGCACCGGTGAAGCTCACCAAGTTCGTGCGCTACGCTCTCGGCGAAGGCATTGAAAAGGCCGAGACCGATTTCGCTGCCGAAGTCGCCGCGACTGCCGGCGTAAAGTAAGAGTTCAAGTCTTTGAGGCGGGCGGATCTTCGGGTCCGCCCGCTTCTTGTTGTCTGCCGGTCGCTGCCCGCGCCCCCGTCAATCCCGCAAAGTCTTTCGCAACTTCGCCTTCATTCGCGGGCGAAATTGTCCTAGGGTCCGGCCGGTCCGTTGGATTCGGCGGGCCGACGCCTGCACATGATCAAGAGGTTCGTCGATGTCACCTGCCTATAAACGCATCCTGCTCAAAGTGTCAGGCGAGGCGTTGGCAGGCGATCATTCGTTCGGTATCGAACCACCATTTCTGCAGGCAGTGGCCAGCCAGATCGCCGATGTGGCGCGCAGCGGCACGCAGGTCGCCATCGTGGTCGGCGGCGGCAACATCTTTCGCGGCATGGCTGGCGCCGCCGATGGCACCGATCGGGTCACCGCTGACCTCATGGGAATGCTGGGCACCATGATCAACGCTCTGGCGCTGTCAAACGCCATTTCCCGGCAGGGCGTAAAGTCCAAGCCGTTCAGCGCTGCAACCATGCCCTCGGTGGCTGATACCTTTACCGCGCGCGACGCCAAGCTGGCCCTCGAAGAGGGTTTTGTTGTCGTCCTTGGAGGTGGCACCGGAAATCCCTTCTTCACCACCGATACAGCGGCCACGCTGCGCGCTATCGAACTTGAATGCGACGTTGTCCTCAAGGGCACCAAGGTGGACGGTGTCTACTCCGCCGACCCCAAGAAGGACCCCACGGCCACCCGCTATACCCAGATCAGCTATGACGAGGTCATCAGCAAGAACCTCAAGGTCATGGATACTGCGGCTTTCGCACTTGCCCGCGACAATTCAATGCCCATAATTGTCTACGCCCTCGACGATGAGGCTAAACTGTCCGGCGTGCTCGATGGCAGGGGCCTGTCGACCAGGGTCGGTGAGGCTCGCTGAACCGGCGTGCCAAGCCTCGCTGCGCGAACTGCGCGAACTGCGCGAGTACCGCGTCTCGGTACCGAAATATCACGAACGGATCACCTAGGGTCCGCACGAAGACTGGAAGGAACCGGCCATGGCCACGAGCTATGATCTCAGTGATCTCAAGAACCGGATGCAAAAGTCCATTTCTGCGTTGAAGGACGAATTGGGCGGTCTGCGGACCGGACGCGCGAGCGCCAGCCTGCTCGAGCCAGTCAATGTCGAGGCCTATGGCTCCCGCATGCCCCTCAATCAGGTGGCAACGGTAACCGTTCCGGAGCCGCGGATGCTGTCCGTCCAGGTTTGGGATCGCGGCATGGCAAGCGCCGTCGAAAAGGCCATTCGGGACAGCGGCCTGGGGCTCAACCCGATGAGTGAAGGTCAGATCATTCGCGTGCCGCTTCCGGAGCTCAACGAGCAGCGCCGCAAGGAACTGGCCAAGGTCGCGCACAACTATGCCGAACAGGCCCGCGTCGCCGTTCGTCATATTCGTCGCGATGGCATGGACGCGCTCAAAAAAGCCGAAAAAGACAGCGACATGAGCCAGGATGACGCCAAGAAGCAGTCCGACCTGGTTCAAAAGGCCACGGATGCGGCTGTGGCCGAGATCGACGGTATCGTGGCTCAGAAGGAGCAGGAGATCATGCAGGTCTGACCTGCAGTCTCGCGTCAGGGGAACAACAATGTCAGGGGAGACGGCGGCCAGCCTGAAGCCAGTTACGGGAGCAGGACTTCATGTTCCCGTACACCTTGGCGTCATCATGGATGGCAATGGTCGCTGGGCCAAGGCACGTGGCAAGCGCCGCACGGAAGGTCATATCGAGGGCGTCAAGGCGCTGCGAAACTTGGTCGAACTATCGATCAACTACGGCATTTCCTATCTCACCGTGTTCAGCTTCTCGTCCGAAAACTGGTCGAGGCCGCCTGATGAAATCGCTTTTATCTTCAATCTTCTAAGGCGTTTTGTTGCATCTGACCTTCAGCGCCTGATCCGCAACAATGTCAAGGTGCGGATCATCGGGCAACGCCGCGGGCTCGAAGAGTCTCTGGTGCGGCTCATTGACGATGTCGAAGCCAAGACAGCCATGAATACCGGGCTCACCCTCGTGGTGGCGTTCAATTATGGCGGCAAGGCTGAAATCGTCGACGCGGCTCGCTCCCTTGCCGAAGAGGTTGCCGCCGGGCGCCTCAGGCCCGAGGACATCACCGAACAGCGGCTGGCAAACACCTTGTCGACCGTGGGTATCCCAGATCCCGATCTCATCATCCGCACCAGCGGTGAGCAGCGGCTGTCCAATTTCCTGCTTTGGCAGGCGGCCTATTCGGAATTTGTCTTTATCGACGAGTACTGGCCCGATTTCAACGAAGCGACGTTCCTGTCGGTCATCGAAGCCTATTCGGCCCGGGACCGGCGTTTTGGCGGGCTGGGAGCGGCGGTGAGTTGAGCGATCCCGGCGACCCCATTGCGAACAATTCTGCTGGGGCACGCCGGACCTGGGCCGATGTCGGGCCCCGATTTGCCTCGGCAATGGTCCTGATCGTCATAACGGCGTCTGCGCTCTACATTGGCAGCTACTTCTTTGCCGGCGTCGTTGGTGCGGTCTATGCCGGGGTCTATCGCGAGTGGGAGATCATGGTTTCCCGCGCACCCATGACCATGACCGGTTGGGCGCTTGCCGGTTCGGTCGCCTTGTCCGCACTGGCCTATCCGATTGCGGGCGCCATCGGCACCGCAGTGATGGTCATCATCGGATGCATTCTGGCCATCGCCCGCGGGCGGGATGGGCTTGAGTGGCGCATCGGCGGCATCGTCCTGTTCGGCCTCCTCGTTGTCGCCATTCTCTCCATGCGCGGCGACACACCGGCCGGCATCTGGGCCGGGGTTTATCTGGGCACGGTGATCTGGATGACGGACACCGCCGCCTTTTTCAGCGGCCGCCAGATCGGGGGCGAAAAGCTGGCGCCGGGCATATCACCCTCAAAGACCTGGTCTGGCGCCCTGGGCGGGCTGGCCCTCGGAACCGGGGCAGGGACCCTGGTCTGGACCCTCGCCACCGATTCCCCTCTGTGGATCGGCGTGCTGCTCTCGATCGTGCTCAGTATTCTCGGCCAAGCCGGCGACCTCTCTGAAAGTGCCATCAAGCGCTATTTCCGCATCAAGGACAGCGGCGACATCATTCCCGGTCACGGCGGGCTGATGGATCGCCTCGACAGCCTCACATTCGGCGTGATTCTGGTTTTGGTCGTCGGCGGCCTTCACGCTGGTTTCGGAGCCGTGGCAGAGGGCCTGCTTTACTGGTAGGTGTGGCCCAACGGCCCGGCTGCGGGTGAGTCTGGAGCATAAATGATCGAATTCGCCTTCTGGCTGCTGTCCTACGTCATTCCCTTTCTGGCCGTGCTCACCGTCATCGTCTTCGTCCACGAGATGGGGCACTATCTTGTGGCGCGCTGGAATGGCGTGGCCATCCAGACCTTTTCGGTGGGGTTCGGACGCGAACTGTTCGGCTGGAATGACCGCCACGGCACCCGCTGGCGGCTATCGGCCATTCCTCTGGGCGGCTATGTGCGTTTTGTCGGTGACATGAATGCGGCAAGCCTGCCTGATCCCGACGCGCCGGAAAATAGCGATCCAGCGCTGGCGCCGCGGCTGTTCGTCAACAAGAATGTCTGGCAGCGCATTGCCATCGTGGCTGCCGGCCCGATTGCCAATGTCCTGCTGACCTTCTTCATCCTCTATGCCCTGTTGCTGGGCTACGGCCGCTACACCATCACCCCGGTCATCGGCGAGGTCTTGCCTGGGTCGGTCGCAGAAGCGGCCGGGCTGATGCAGGGCGATGAAGTGCTGGCAGTCGACGGCTATGTCGTTCGTGGCTTTGAGGATTTTCAGCGCTACGTGGCAACCAGCCCCGAGCGTGAAGTCGTGGTCGAGATCGACCGCAACGGCACCCTCCGCAGCCTGACCATGGTGCCCGAGGCGGTCACCGTCGAAGACCGTTTCGGCAATAACCAGCGCATCGGCCGGATCGGTGTGACCCGGAATGTGGAAGACACCGACGTGACGCTCTACCGGCCCGGACCGGTCGAAGCCGTGGGCATGACGGTGGAGGAAATCCGCTTCATCATACAGCGCACCGGCGAATTCCTCGGTGACTTCTTTGTCGGGCGAGGGGATGTGGAACAGCTCGGCGGCCCGGTAAAGGTGGCCAAAGTCTCGGGCGAAGTTGCAACTCTCGGTGTCATCGCCCTCATCAACCTGATGGCGCTACTCTCGCTCAATATCGGCATTTTCAATCTATTGCCGGTGCCGATGCTGGATGGCGGCCATCTGCTCTACTACCTCTTCGAAGCAGTGCGCGGACGCCCGCTCAGCATGCGCACACAGGAAATGGGCTTCCGCTTCGGATTTGCTCTTGTGCTGGCGCTGATGGTGTTTACGTTGTTCAACGACACGATCTTCGCGCATTTCGGCATCCTGCGCTAACACCCTGTTAACCTTGGTTGGCAAGGTGTTGCACGAATACAAGGCTGCCAATGAATTGCTAACCGCGTGGGAACACGCGCCTTGTCCCTGGTTAAAAAAACAGTAAAACACTTCAATGGAGTTAGCTTGGGGGAGCGCTGTGCATGGCGATTCCCTGGGCCGGTCGCAGAAGGCAATAACAATATGATCAACCCCACCAAGCTAATGCGTGGCGCGGTCTCGGCCCTGGCAATCATGGGCGCTGCCCCGATGGTTTCCGGTCTGCCGATCGTCGGCGCAACCGTTGCGCTGGCGCAGGAGCAGCTGGTCGGCTCAGTTCTCTTCGAGGGCAACCGGCGTTTTTCCGACGCACAGCTACTAGCCATGGTGGACGTTTCCGCCTCTGGCATCTTCACCCAGCAGCGTCTTGCAGCCGATATCGAAAGCATTCGCCAGGCCTATGATCGCGATGGCTTCATGGGCGTGACGGTGACGGCGCGCACCGAGCCGACCGCGGACGGTCGTGTTCGTGTGGTCTTCCAGGTCAATGAAGGTGAGCGCGCTGGTATTGCCGCGATCAACTTCACCGGCAACAACGCCATCGGCGCTGGCAATCTCAAGGGCACGATGCTCACCAAGGAAACCGGCATTCTCAGCTGGCTTCTGCGTGATGACGGCTATGACGAGCAGAAGATGGCCGTCGACCGTGAGCGCATCCGTCTCTACTACGCCAATCGCGGCTACCCCGATGCGCAGGTCAATTCCGTCGCGGAATACGATGCTGCCCGCAATGCCTATTTCGTGAACGTCACGATCAATGAAGGCCAGCCCTACGAATTCAGCGCTGTCGGCATCGAGACCAGCATCAACGGGCTGAACACCGACGTGCTGCGCGGCACGGTGCGGACCCCGGAGGGCGGCCGCTACTCGGCCTCCGAGCTGCAGGAAACCATCGAAGACATGGCCTATGAGGCAACCGCCCAGGGCTATTCTTTCGCCGACGTGCGGGCTCGCCTCGATCGCGATGTCGCCACCGGCACCTTCAAGGTCACCTACCTCGTCGACGAGGGCGCCCGCATTTATGTCGAGCGCATCAACATCACCGGCAATACCAAGACGCGTGACTTCGTCATCCGTCGTGAGCTGGAATTTGGTGAAGGCGACCCGTTCAACCGCTCCATGGTCATTCGCGGCCGCAACAATATCCAGAATCTCGGGTTCTTTTCGGCCGTGAACATCACGACTGGCCCGGGTTCGGGTCCGGACAAGATCGTCCTCAATATCGATGTGACCGAGTCGTCCTCGGGTGAATACGGCGCAACCGCCGGCTATTCGACCGCCGACGGCATTCTGGGTGAAATCTCGCTGACCGAGCGCAATTTCCTCGGTCGCGGCCAGTACCTGCGCGCCGCCATCGGCGCCAGCCAGGCCGGCCGTACCTTCGACTTCTCGTTCACCGAGCCCCGTTTCATGGGCCTCAAGGTGTCCGCTGGCGTCGACGCCTATCACCGCATCTACGACGAAACCGCGACCTCCTTCTACGGTTCGCAGGTTACCGGCGGCCAGCTGCGTATCGGCGTGCCGCTGACCAGCACCCTGTCGGCGTCCTTCTTCGGTGGCGGCGAACGCAAGATCATCAAGGACGATGATCCGACCGATTCCTCGCTGGTCACCGATGGTCAGGAAATCCTCAAGGGCTTTGGCGGCTACAGCCTTACCTGGAACAGCCTGGACGACCAGAAGAAGCCCACCGAGGGTCTGATCGCCAGCATCAACCAGCAGTACACCTATCTCGACTATGGCACTGGCACGAGCCAGATCCTCAAGTCGGAGGCGCGCGCCCGCTTCTTCATGCCGCTCATCCCCGATAGCGGTATCGTCGGTAGCGTTCGTGGCCAGGCCGGTATCATCAACAGCCTGGACGGCAACCCCATCCATGCAACCGAAGCCTTCACCCCGGGCGCCCAGCTCATTCGCGGTTTCGAAGGTCGTGGCCTCGGCCCGCGCCTGACCACTGGCGAATATCTTGGTGCGACGCTCTATGCGGGCGTCTCGGCCGAGATCCAGTTCCCGATCCCGGTTCTCCCCGAGAGCTATGGCTTGAGCGGCGCGGTCTGGGCCGATGCTGCCTGGATTGACGACGGCACCCTGCCGGGCACCGGTACTGGTACCTACGCTGCGGCCAGCAACGACGAGCCCTGGCGTGCCTCGGTCGGTGCGTCCCTGATCTGGGATTCGCCGTTCGGTCCTCTGCGTGGCGACGTTTCGCATGTCCTCAACAAGTCGACCGACGACCGGACACAGATGTTCCAGTTCACGATCTCCACCTTGTTCTAGACAGAACTGTGTGAGAGTCTTTTGAGCCGCGGGGCGGATTGCGCCGCGGCTCATTTTTTTAAGTGGCAGTATGGTCGACACCCGTTTTCACCGCTTCGCCGGCCCCATGACTCTCGGTGCATTGCTTGCGGCCATTGGCCAGCAGCAATTGCTCGGCGATGCCGATCCGGAAATCCAGATTTCGGGCGCCACGGAGCTTGATCTGGCCGGGCCCGGCGACGTCGTCCTGGCGGCCCATACCAGCTATGTCGACGAGTTGCGCAGGAGCGGTGCCGGCATTGCTGTCGTCCTGCCGGGTTTGCAGGAAGCCGTTCCGGACGGCTGCGTCGCACTGGTGGCGGCCAAGCCGCACAATCTCTTCGCCGACATGCTCGACACGCTTTATCCCGCGGACACACGGACCATCATTTCGTCCGAGCGCGACGATCTCGGTGCGCCAGTCTTCGAACGCGATGTCGTAATCGGATCAAACGTTGTCGTCGGTGCCGGCGTGGAAATTGGACGCGGCACCATTATTGGCGCCAATACGGTGATCGGGGCAGGGGTCACGATCGGCAGAAACTGCGTGATCGCGGCGAACTGCACCATCGATTGCGCGCATCTGGGAAATGACGTGGTTCTCCATTCGGGCGTCCGACTGGGAACCGAGGGTTTCGGCTGGCTGGATTTCGGCCTCTCCAACCGCAAGGTGCCGCAATTGGGCCGCGTCATCATTCAGGATCGCGTGGAAATTGGCGCCAACAGCACCGTCGATCGCGGCGCCTTGGGCGACACGGTCATCGGTGATGGCACCAAGATCGATAACCTCGTTCAGATCGGCCACAATTGCCGCATCGGCCGCAATTGCCTGATTGCGGCGATGAGCGGGCTGTCCGGGTCGACCATCCTGGAAGACGGGGTTTTGTTGGGAGGCGGTGTCGGCACGTCCGGGCACCTGACCATCGGTGCCGGCTCAATGGTGCATGGCCGCGCCGCGGTGACCAAGAACTGGCCGGCCGGCTCCAAGCTTGCCGGAGCTCCGGCGCAGGATATAAGAGATTTCTGGCGCGAGATCGCCACCATGCGGAAACTGACCAAGGGGGACAAGCAGGGATGACCGAAACTTCTACGGACGTCACTGAACTGAGCGCGATGAGCATTGCCGAGATCCTCGAGGCGCTCCCGCATCGCTATCCCTTCCTGATGATCGACCGTATCGTCGAGATCAACGGCGACGAATCTGCAATCGGCGTGAAAAACGTCACCTACAACGAGCCGATTTTTCTCGGCCACTTTCCTGGCAATCCAATCTTTCCGGGTGTGCTGATCATCGAAGGCATGGCCCAGACGGCCGGTGCCATTGTCATCAAACATGACTCGACCGGCGGCCGGAAGAATATCGTCCTGATGCTCGGCGTCGACAATGCCCGGTTCCGCAAGCCGGCGGGTCCCGGCGACACCATCGAATTCCACATCCAGAAGATGCATCGCCGCCGCAATGTGGGGCGCTACGAGGCCAAGGCCAAGGTCAACGGCACCGTCATTGCCGAAGCGGAAATCACGGCCATGATTGTTGGTGCCGATCAGTGATCGCAGCTGTCGTTCACCCGACGGCCATTGTCGCCGAAGGGGCCACGCTCGGGTCCGGCGTGCGCATCGGTCCCTATTGCATTGTCGGTGCCAACGTTGTCCTGGCCGATGACGTCGAACTGGTCTCTCATGCCGTCATCGAGGGACACACGAGCATAGGCAAAGGCACGCGCGTCTTTCCGTTCGCGTCTATCGGGCATCAACCCCAGGACTTGAAATATCACGGCGAAGATTCGCGGGTTGAGATCGGCGAGCGCTGCACCATCCGGGAATCGGTGACGATCAATCCCGGAACGGAAGCGGGCGGCATGGTCACCCGCATCGGCAATGATTGCCTGATCATGGCCTGTGCCCACGTGGCCCATGATGCGGTCCTGGGCAATAATGTCATCATGGCCAATTATGTCGGCGTCGCAGGTCACGTCCATGTCGGTGACAATGTCATCTTCGGCGGGACCTGCGTCATCCACCAGCGGACCCGAATTGGTGCATATGCCTTTATCGGCGCGCAATCCATGGTTGATGGCGATGTCATTCCCTTCGGCATGGCCGTCGGAAACCGCGCCAACCTGACCGGGTTGAATCTGATCGGTCTCAAGCGCCATAATTTTGATCGGGCCGCCATTCACAAGCTCCGCGCTGCCTACAAGGCCATTTTCTTTGGCGACGGTACGCTGGCAGACCGCACTGAGCAGGTTTCACAGGACTATGCCGGAGAAGAGCTTGTTCAGGACGTCGTTCGGTTCATCTCCGAAAAGACCGACCGGCCGATCATGCTCCCGTTGACCGGCCAGGACGACGACTGACGTCTTGCGTCGGGAGGTGGTTGAGCCATGCGTCTCTTCATCCTTGCCGGTGAACCTTCGGGCGATCGCATTGCCGCAGATCTGGTCGCCCGGCTCAAGAGCAAGATCGCGCTGACCCTGGACGGGGTCGGCGGCGCCGAAACGGCCGGGCAGGGGCTTCGGTCCCTGTTCCCGATGTCAGATCTTGCCGTCATGGGCGTGACTGATGTCATCATGCGGCTCCCCAAGCTGCTGTGGCGGCTTGAGCAAACGGCCCGCCACATCCTGCGCACGGCACCCGACATGGTCGTTCTGGTGGACGCGCAGGATTTTTCCCGGCTTCTGGCGGCCCGCCTCAGGCGGTTGGGATATCGCGGGAAGATCGTCCTGTGCGTGGCGCCTTCCGTGTGGGCGCGCCATCCGGAGCGCGCGGCCCGCATCCGGCCGCTCTTCGACGCCGTTCTTGCAGTTCTGCCGTTCGAGCCGGCGGTGATGGCCAGGCTGGGCGGTCCACCAACCACCTATATCGGGCACCCGGCCCTGGGCGACGCCAATCCCGCACCACAAGTGCGCGATGCCGGACCGCTTGTGCTGTTACCCGGTAGCAGGGACGGCGAACTGAGGCGGCACATGACCCTATTAGGCCAGATCGCAGCGGCGGTTGTCGACAGACCCGAAGTTTCCGGCATAGTCCTGCCAACGCTGCCCCACCTGCGTGCGCGATTGGAACGAGCGGTGGCCGACTGGGATGCGCCGGTGACCATCCTGGATCGGCGGCAGGATCGCACCGAACTCTACCGTCAGGCCATCGGCGCCGTCTGCGTCTCAGGCACCGTCACGCTCGAACTGGCCCTGGCCGGTGTGCCCATGGTCGTTCTCTATGCGCTCGATGGCCCTCAGTCGCGCATCTATGAAAAGCTCGGCCGGCCGCAGGTTTCCCTGCCGAACATCATTCTCGACCGTCCGGTCGTCCCTGAGCTGGTCGAGGACGATCCGGCTTCTTCGCACCTGCTCCCGTTGGTTACCGAGCTCGTCGGCAACAAAAAAGCCCGCCAGGACCAGATCACGGCCTTTGGCGAGCTTCTTGAACGCATGCAGAGCGGCGAAGCGCCTTATCTGCGGGAGGACCCGGCGGACCGGATCCTCGCAGTCTTGCGCAATTAGCGCGCGTCGATCGGCGTGTAGTCACGCGCGTCGGCGCCGTTGTACAGCTGGCGCGGACGACCGATCTTCTTCTGCGGGTCGCCGATCATTTCCTTCCACTGGCTGATCCAGCCCACGGTCCGGGCCACGGCGAACAGCACCGTGAACATCGAGGTGGGGAAGCCCATGGCCTCGAGGATAATGCCCGAATAGAAGTCGACGTTCGGATAGAGCTTGCGGTCGATGAAGTACTGATCTTCGAGCGCGATCCGTTCCAGTTCCTGGGCTACCTGCAGGGTCGGGTTGTTCTCGACACCCAAAATGGCCAGGACTTCCTTGGCCGTGGCCTGCATGACCTTGGCGCGCGGATCAAAGTTCTTGTAGACGCGGTGACCGAAGCCCATCAGGCGGAACGGGTCGTTCTTGTCCTTGGCGCGCGCGATGAACTCGGGAATGCGGTCAACCGAACCGATTTCGCGCAACATGCTGAGGCACGCCTCGTTGGCCCCGCCATGGGCTGGGCCCCACAGGCAGGCCACACCAGCGGCGATACAGGCAAACGGGTTGGCGTCGGACGAGCCCGAGAGGCGAACGGTCGAGGTCGAAGCGTTCTGTTCGTGATCGGCATGCAGGGTGAAGATCAGGTCCATGGCGCGCGCCAGGCGCGGATCGACCTTGTATTCTTCGGCCGGGACCGAGAAGCACATGTAGAGGAAGTTGGCCGCGTAATCGAGATCGTTGCGCGGGTAAACGAAGGGCTGCCCGACCGAATACTTGTAGGCCATGGCGGCAATGGTCGGCATCTTGGCGATCATGCGGATCGAGGCAATTTCGCGCTGCTGCGGATCATTGATGTCGGTGGAGTCGTGGTAGAACGCAGCCATTGCGCCCACCACGCCGGTCATGATGGCCATCGGGTGCGCATCACGGCGGAAGCCCCGATAGAAATAGTGCATCTGCTCGTGCACCATCGTGTGGCGCGTCACCAGCTTCTCGAATTCCTTGTACTGGGTCTTGGTCGGCAATTCGCCGTAGAGCAGAAGGTAGCAGACTTCGAGATAGTTGGACTTGTCGGCCAATTGCTCGATCGGATAGCCCCGGTAGAGCAGTTCGCCCTTGTCGCCGTCGATATAGGTGATGGCGCTGTCACAGGCCGCGGTGGAGGTGAATCCCGGATCGTATGTGAACAGGCCGGTCTTTGCATAAAGCGAACGGATATCCATCACGTCCGGACCAACGCTTCCGCTCAGGATGGGGAATTCGTGGGTCTGGTCTCCGATGACGAGTTTGGCGACTTTATCGGTCATTGAGGTCTCCTCGCTATGCCTCGTGCACCCGCAGAATACATATGTTTTCCGGGGACGAGGCGGCGTCCTGAGGACGCGAAATAATCCCGAGCACAGGTATCAGGTCTTGTGCGGTGCAAGCAACCGATAGGTAAGTATGACTTATCTATCGGACAGCTTGGCGACAGTTTCGGATTTGCGCCGAAATCAGCCGATCTGGTCACCGAGTCGGGCCAGGCTTTCCTCGCGCCCGATCAGCACCATCACCTCGAAAATCCCCGGAGAAACAGTGCGTCCGGTCAGCGCGGCGCGTAGCGGCTGCGCCAGCTTTCCGAGCTTGAGACCCTTTTCCTCGGCCAGCTTGCGCATGGCAGCATCGATGGCGGGCACTGACCAATCGGCAAGACCCCCTAACGTATCGGCAATGCCTGTCAGCACCACCCTGGACTCGTCTGTCAAAAGGGCCGCAGCAGCGGCATCCGGCTGAATGGGGCGCAGGGCATAGATGAACTGCGCAAGGTCGATCAGTTCCAGCACGGTCTTGGCGCGTGGCTGCAACTCGGGCAGGGCGGCCAGCACCACATTGTGATTGGCCTTCAGCCCCTCGGCATCCGCATCGCGGCCGACTTCCCGCGCGGTATCGACCATCACCTGGTATAGGTAGGTCGGATCGGCCTCGCGGATATAGTGGCCGTTGATATTCTCGAGTTTGACAAAATCGAAGCGCGCGGCGCCCTTGTTGAGGGCCTCGAGCGAGAACCACTCGACCATCTGATCGGTCGAGAAGAACTCGTCATCGCCGTGGCTCCAGCCAAGCCGGGCGAGGTAGTTGCGGACGGCGGCCGGCAGATAGCCCATCTGGCGGTAGGCCTCCACGCCGAGGGCCCCATGGCGCTTGGACAGCTTGGCGCCGTCCGGCCCGTGGATCAGCGGGATATGGGCCATCTCCGGCACGGTCCAGCCCATGGCGTTGTAGATGACGATCTGGCGCGCCGCATTGGTCAGGTGGTCGTCGCCGCGAATGATGTGGGTCACGCCCATATCGTGATCGTCGACCACCACGGCGTGCATATAGGTCGGGGTGCCATCGGAGCGCAGGATGATGAAATCATCCAGGTTCTCGGTCTTGAACACCACATCGCCCTGCACGTGATCGCGAACGACGATTTCGCCACTCAACGGCGCCTTGATGCGAATGACCGGCTTGATGCCCTCGGGTGCTTCCGAGGCGTCGCGATCCCGCCAATAGCCGTTATAGCGCGGAGGCTTGCCGGCCGCACGGGCCTCCTCACGCATCTGGTCCAGTTCCTCGGGTGAACAATAGCAATAGTAAGCATGGCCCATCGCCACCAGTTCACGGGCGACATCGGCGTGGCGTGCCGCACGCCCGAACTGGCTGATCGGCTCGCCGTCCCAGTCGAGACCAAGCCACTTGAGACCATCGATGAGGGCCGTAACCGCTGCCTCGGTGGAGCGCTCACGGTCGGTATCCTCGATGCGCAGCAGCATCTTGCCACCCTGGTTTTTCGCAAACGCCCAGGAGAACAGAGCCGTGCGCGCTCCACCAATGTGGAGATAGCCGGTGGGCGAGGGGGCGAAGCGGGTAACAACCTGAGACATGGCAACCGAGGGATTTGAGGAATTGCGGGCCGTGTGTAGCATAGGCGGGCTTGAGCGCAAGGGCGGGGCGTCGTGGGGCTTGAAACGGCGGGCAGGGGAGCAGGAGCAAATGCCGGGCGCCAATGGCCGCCGGCGGCATCTTCCATTGCGCCCTATGCACGCTGGCTGGCGTCATTCTCCAATGCCCTCGACAGCGCAACGAGTAACCGGCGCCTCTTTGTCCTGTTGCCCTTCGGGCTGATCCTGGGCCTGTGTCTCTATGCCGTCCTGCTGGATGAGCCAGCCGGCCACATGCTGGTTGCCGGCTCACTTCTCGCCCTGGCCTGCACGCTGGCGGCCTGGTGGATGCGGTCGCTGTTCTGGGTGCGAACATGCGTACAGATTGCGGCGGTCTGGCTCGGCTTCTGCCTGCTACCCATTCACGCCGTCCTGTTCGGTACGCCCATGCTGGCATGGCCGGCCTATGGGACCTACTCGGCTGTCGTTGACGAGGTGATTTCCGCGGACGCGGAGGCCACAGGGACTGTCAGTAATTTCGTGTGTGGCGGGCGATTGCACTATTACGCCGCCATGGCGCGAATGAAGCGCTCGCCGAAGATGACGGCGAACTGCGCCTTGGCCATGGACCACTCACGTGGCGGCATTTTCCACTCTTTCTCTGACCGGTTCAAGATCAGATACAGCAGCTTGGTGGCGGCATCGTCGCTGGGGAAGTGGCCCCTGGCCCTGACCGCCCGCCGCAGCTTTGAGTTCAGCGCCTCGATGGCGTTTGTGGTGTAGACGATCCTGCGGACCTCATCAGGGAAGGCAAAGAACGGGATAACCTCGCTCCAGGCGCGCCGCCAGCTCTGGCCGATGGCGGGATAGCGCTGGCCCCAGAAGCCGGCGTCGAAGTCCGTCAGGGCCTTTTCGGCGGCGTCGGCATCGGTGGCGCGGTAAATCTGCTTGAGCGCACTCGCCAACCCCTTGCGGTCCTTCCAGGAGACGAAGTCCATCGAGTTGCGCAGCAGATGGACGATGCAGGTCTGAACCACCGTCTCGGGGAATACGGCAGTAATCGCTTCAGGGAAGCCTTTGAGGCCATCGACGACTGCCAGCAGGATATCCTCGGTGCCGCGGTTCTTGAGCTCGTTCATCACCCGCAGCCAGAACTTGGCGCCTTCATTCTGCTCGAGCCACAGGCCCAGCACTTCCTTGGCGCCATCGGCGCGCACCCCCAGGGCGATATGGATCGCCTTGTTGCGCACCATGCCCTCGTCGCGGATCTTGACCCGGATGGCATCGAAAAAGACCAGAGGGTAAATCGGATCGAGCGGCCGCTGCTGCCAGGTGGCAACCTCATCGAGGACAGCGTCGGTCACCGTACTGATCAGGGCCGGCGACACATCGATACCATACAGGTCGCGCAGGTGGCCCGCGATCTCCCTGGTGCTCATGCCGCGGGCATACATCGACACGATCTTGTCGTCGAAGCCTGGAAAGCGGCGTTGGTACTTGGCAATCAGCTGCGGATCAAAGCTGGACTGCCGATCACGCGGCACATCAATCTCAAGCTTGCCGGTCTCGGTCGTCACCGTCTTGCGGCCATAACCGTTGCGCGTGTTGCCGGCGCCATCTTCGCCGGACAGATGGTGGTCCATCTCTGCGTTCAAAGCGCGTTCGGTCAACGCCTTCTTCAGCGAATCCAGCAAACCGCCTTGCTCAAAGGCCGCACTGGCAGCGCCACCAGCCAGAAGCTGATCGAGAAGTTCATTTGGGATGGCAGGCTCTTTGCGTCGAGACATATGGGACTCCTTGTTTACCCATTATGCCCGACCACACACGAAAATCCTGACACTCCCGAGGCCACACGGCTGATCGTTTCGAGCCTGACACCGATCGATGGGGCACGGGCACTCGACATTAGCCGGGCGCGCCTCTTCCTGCCGCCTGAACCGAAACTCCTGCCGGGCGACAGCTTCATCGCCCCTCTCCGGCTTGCACCTGTACCCGGTCCCGTCCTGCCCGGCGCGCATGATGGTCAGTTTCACGCCTATTTCATCGGCGTCGGGGCCTATGGCTCTGCGACAGGTACGATCGAAAGGATTGGACAGGGCTCGAACATTGATCTCGCCCGGCAGGCGCAGGCGATCCGCAGCCATATCGCGGGTCGGATCGACCTGGCGCTTGACGGGCGCAGCGCGGCCATTGGCAAGGCCATGGTCGTCGGGGACCAGAGCGATATCACCGATGACACAAGGGACGTGATGGCCGCTTCCGGTCTTGCCCATATCTATTCGATCTCGGGCCTGCATCTGTCCATCGTGGCCGGCGGCATCTACTGGCTGGTGCGGCTGGCACTCGCCTCCATCCCGGCCCTTATGGCTCTGCCGATCAAGAAAATTGCCGCGGCCACCGGGATTGTTGCCGCCTTTCTCTACCTGCTGCTGGCCGGCGGCATGAGCAATGTTCCGGCTTTCCGCTCAACGCTGATGCTGGCCCTGATCTTCGGTGCCGTGCTCGCCGGACGGCGGGCGCTCACCATGCGCAATGTCGGACTGGCTGCGATCCTCATCATCCTGATTGATCCGGCCAGCGTCTTCCGCCCCAGCTTCCAGTTGTCGTTTGCTGCGGTGGTCGGCCTCATCGGCATCTACGAGCTGCCGCGCTCCCAGTTTGGCGCCAGCAACGCGGTCGAACGCCTTTGGTCCCTCGCGACTGCCACGGCCTGGACGAGCTTCATCGCGGGGGCCGCGACGCTGCTGTTTTCGGCATACCACTTCCAGCAGACCGCGCCACTCAGCGTACTCGGCAACGTCATGGCGCTGCCCTTTGTTGGTCTCATCATGTGGGCCGGCGTTGTCGCCATGCTCCTCATGCCCCTTGGACTGGATACGATTGGTTTCGTGGCCATGGGCTGGGGCATCGACGGCATGCTGCTCGTCGCCGAAACCGTCGCCGCCTGGAGCCAGGGCCTCACCGGCAATCCCTTGCTTTCGGGCTGGACCCTGATGGCGGCCCTGGCCGCGCTCGCCTGGTTCGCCTTCATCGAAGATCACTGGCGCCTCGCCGCACTTGCACTTCTCGTGCCCCTGGTGCTGGTGTTTGGCCTCGAACCGCGTCCCGATATTCTCATCGCCGATACGACACAGGCCGTTGCGGTGCGCGACGGAGATGGCATGGCCCTGGCCAGCGGTCGCGCCGGCAGCTTTGCCGTCGATGTCTGGAGCCGCCACTACCAGACCGAGATTGCCGCCGCGCATAGTGGCACCCGATGCGATGGATTGGCCTGCGTCGTGGAGGCAGGTGTCTTCTCGCTATCCATCGTTCGCAATCCGTCGGCCTTTGCCGAAGACTGCGGCATGCACGACCTGATCATCGCCCGGATCGCCATACCGGCGTGGTGCGCCAGTCAGCAGCCAGCGATCGGCCCCGACGATCTGGCGCGCGGCGGCGTTCAATGGCTGCGCTGGGACGCGGGAGATCAGGATTTCGAGATACGTCCTGCCATTCCGAACCCGAACCGGCCCTGGCGCATCCCCGCCCGTTGACCTGCAAGTTCAGAGAACGATACGCGCCTCAGGCAGGCCGGCAACGTCGAGATCAATGTAGAACACGCCGCCCGCCACCTTTTCGGCGGCCAAGGCCTCTGCCGACATCGTCTTGTTGGCAGTGGTAAGGAACAGCCTCTTGAGGTCCTTTCCGCCGAATGCGGGGCAGGTCACCTGGCTTACCGGGACATCGACCACGCGATCAATCGTGCCGTCTGGCGCGTAGCGAATGACGCAGTTTCCGCCCCACCGGGCGTTCCAGACATATCCCTCGCTATCGACAACCGCCCCATCGGGATGACCGGGGTGGTCAGCCACGTCCGCAAACAGCACCCACTCACCAGACGGCAGGCCTGTATCCGGGTCGGTCGCGCATTTCAGGATCTTCTGCGTCGGCGTATCCGTCCAATAGGCCGTGCGGCCATCGGGCGAAAAGCAGGTCGCATTGGGAATTGCCGCGTTCTCGATGATGCGGGTCAACGAGCCGGCGCGGTAGTGATAGACCGAACCATCCTTTGGTCCTTCGTCCTTGACCATGGTGCCGATCCAGAACGCGCCCGAGGGATGGACACGGCTGTCATTGGTGCGGTTGGCCGGAATATCGGCCTCAATAGCCGCAATCGACTCGATGGCGCCGCTGCTCAGATTGAACCGCTTGAGGCCAGTTTCCGTGGCCAGGGCAAGATTCTCGTCGTCGATGATGGCCGCCGCCGCGACGACTTCGCCAAAGTGCCACTCGCCGGACGGGGTGCCATCTTCGGTCACGGCAAACAGCACGCGATTGTTGATGTCGAACCAGAACAGTTTCTGCAGGCCATCGTGCCAGAACGGGCCTTCGCCCAGGGCACACTGACTATCGACGAGCAGCTTGGCTACTGGATTCAACGCGAAACTCCTGTGTCATAGGCGGCGACAGCAATCGCTGCGCGCTCGGCCACGTCCGCCACGGTCATGCCCGGCTTGAAGATATAGGTCCCGAGACCGAACCCGGTGCAACCGACCGCGAAGAACTCGTGGAAGTTGTCGGGATTGGCGCCGCCGACGGCATAGACCGGCAAGTCCGGCGGAAGAACCGCCTTCATGGCCTTGATGCCCTTGGCGCCAAGGACCTCGGCCGGAAAGAATTTCAGGCCGGTCGCGCCGGCACGGATCGCCGAGAAGGCATCGGTCGGCGAAAAGACGCCGGGATAGGATTTGAGGCCCAGTTCGATGGTTTCCACGATCACAGCGGGGTTGGTGTCCGGCGAGACGATGAACGAACCACCGGCGCCGGCCACGGCGCGCACATCTTCCGGCGTTAGCACCGTTCCGGCGCCGATCTCTGCCCGGTCGGAGAGGGCCGCTGCGGCGCGGCCGATGCTGTCCACGGCATTGGGCGAATTGAGCGGCACTTCGATCAGGGTAATTCCAGCCTCGACCAGGGCCGTGCAGACCGGCACGGCCTCGTCCGGCGTGATGCCGCGCAGGATGGCAATGATGTGACGATGCGCCATGGGATTATCCTTGTAACTGGGCCGCATGGGCCATTCTGAGGCCAGACAGCGTGACCTCGGTTGCGTCATGCGGTTGCCCCGACAGCCCGGCCATTTCGAGGACCTGCTGATAGAGGGCACACAGGGCCGGTGAGCCGATCAGAGGGACGGCGACCGGACCAATCATCGACCGCTTCGCGGCCACTTCGCTGCCAATCAACAGACCGGACAGGTAGCCGCTGCACCACCCTGACGATCGAGCGGATAGCAGAGCCCCGGCGCGAACCCGGAACAGCCGGCCGAGAAGTTGGTCGGGTGCATCGAGACCATCGGCAGCGCCTGCAGCAAACCCAGCCTGCCGGTCCGCCTCCTCGATGGACCCGCCCAGCGAATGCCGCAGGACGGAGTGGACACGCAGCAACTCATACATTTCACCGGTCATGACCGTCGAGAAGGACTCAAGTCGCGTTCCCGAAAGCATGGCCCATTTCGAATGTGTCCCGGGCATGCAGACAAGGCCTGAATATCCCGGCACCACGCCCGCGAGGCCCAGCAACTGCGTTTCCTCGCCGCGCATGACGTCATCGCCATTCTGGCGCTGGCAGACGCCGGGCAGGATCGAGACGTTCACATCCGTGCCGCTTGATTCCGGCCGAACCGCGTGAGCGGCCAGATCCCGCAAGTCGGCTGGCGCCTCGAGATAAGGCGCCTCCTTCCATCCCTGACGGGCACCGGCCATGCCGCAAATCAGCACGGGCAGGGCAGGGGTGGCAGGCGCCAGGTTGCCCACGATCTCGGCCAGGACACCCGGATAGTCGGGGGGCGACAGCTTGCCCATCCCCTTGTCCGAACTGGTCGAGGCCAGAACGTCACCATTGCCGGCAATGCCCCACGCCCTCAGGTTGGAGGTTCCCCAGTCGACAGCAATCCAGGCAACAGTCTCGGTCACGCGGCAATTCCCCTCAATTTGATGCGGACGACACTACAGGCCCGGCAGGTCCCCGTCAGTCGATTCCGCACTCACGCTGCCATACCCCAACTCGACGGCAACTGCGCACACAAAAGTAAGATTTTTTGACCAGACGAGCTTTTTTGCTTTGCCGACCCGGGCGTATGAATTGTATGATTTTTGCACCAAAGGCGATGGCATCGTGATAGACCATGCCTTGAACAAGCCCCCGAGTCCCGCGCGGGACACACAAGGAACTGACATCATGACGGCAGACATTGGCGGCAACGGCAGCCGCAAGCTTCGATCGCGCGCGTGGTTCGACAATCCCGACAATCCAGACATGACCGCGCTCTATCTCGAGCGCTACATGAATTACGGCGTGTCGCGTGAGGAACTCCAGTCCGGCAAGCCGATCATCGGCATTGCCCAGACCGGATCGGATCTCAGCCCTTGCAACCGCCACCATATGGTTCTGGCCGAACGGGTGCGTGAAGGCATTCGCGAAGCCGGGGGCATCGCCATCGAGTTTCCGGTGCATCCTATCCAGGAGACCGGCAAGCGCCCGACGGCCGGGCTTGACCGCAATCTGGCCTATCTCGGCCTGGTTGAAGTGCTTTACGGCTACCCGCTGGACGGCGTCGTGCTGACCATCGGCTGTGACAAGACCACGCCGGCCATGCTCATGGGTGCGGCTACGGTCAACATTCCCGCCATCGCGCTGTCCGTCGGCCCCATGCTGAACGGCTGGCACAAGGGCGAACGGACCGGCTCGGGCACCATCGTCTGGAAGGCGCGGCAAATGCTGGCCGCCGGCGAGATCGACTATCCGAAGTTCATTGAACTCGTCGCGTCCTCAGCCCCGTCCACCGGCTATTGCAACACCATGGGCACGGCCACCACGATGAACTCGCTGGCCGAGGCGCTCGGCATGCAACTGCCAGGATCGGCTGCTATTCCGGCGCCCTATCGCGACCGCCAGGAAATGGCCTGGCGCACCGGCAAGCGGATCGTCGATATGGTCAAGGAGGATCTCAAGCCCTCCGATATTCTGACCAAGGAGAACTTCCTCAACGCCATCGTGGTCAATTCGGCCATCGGCGGCTCGACCAATGCACCAATCCACATCAATGCCATTGCACGCCACATCGGCGTCGATCTCAGCATCGAGGAATGGCAGCAGCACGGCCACAAGGTTCCCCTCCTGGTGAACCTGCAGCCCGCCGGCGAATATCTGGGCGAAGACTACTACCATGCCGGCGGTGTCCCGGCGGTCGTCAACGAACTGATGAAGCAGGGGCTCATCCATGAGAACGCCCCGACGGTCAATGGCAAGACCATCGGCGAGAACTGCGCCAGCACGGTGATCGAGGACGACAAGGTCATCCGGCCATTCGACAATCCGATGAAGAAGGAAGCAGGCTTCCTTGTGCTGCGCGGCAACCTGTTCGACAGCGCCATCATGAAGACCAGCGTGATCAGCGAGGAATTCCGTACCCGCTATCTCAGCGATCCGGCCCATCCCGGCATGTTCGAAGGCAAGGCGGTGGTCTTCGATGGCCCCGAGGACTATCACCATCGCATCGACGATCCGACGCTCGACATCGACGAGCACACGCTGCTCTTCATGCGCGGCGCCGGTCCGGTCGGCTATCCCGGCGCGGCGGAAGTGGTCAACATGCGGCCGCCCGACTACCTCATCAAGAAGGGTGTCTCCTCGCTGGCCTGTATCGGTGATGGCCGCCAGTCCGGCACATCCGGTTCGCCCTCAATTCTCAACGCCTCGCCGGAGGCGGCGGCCGGGGGGAACCTGGCCATCCTGCGCACCGGCGACCGGGTCCGCATCGATCTCAACAAGGGCGAGGCCGATATCCTGATTTCGGACGACGAGATTGCGACGCGGCGTGCGGCGCTGGAGGCGGAGGGTGGCTACAAGTTCCCCAGGCACCAGACGCCCTGGCAGGAAATTCAGCGCGGCATTGTCGACCAGCTCGGCGACGGCGCGGTTCTGCGCCCGGCCGTCAAATATCAGCGCATCGCCCAGACCGAAGGCGTGCCGCGCGACAATCACTGATCACTTTCTTTCACCCCTCACCCCATCCCTCTCCCCTGAGGGGAGGGGCGATGACAGCGATGGTTCAGTTCACAAGTCAGACGCTCAAGGAAACCGGCCCGTTCTGCAGGGCCGGTTTGCCGTTGGGCGGACGTGCCGAAACGCCGGACGGCCAATGGCCTCCGGGTTCGTGATACCACCGCCTCTGCCATTCGAGATTAGCTCTCATGGCCTTCTCGACTAAAATCCTTCCACCGGAAGGATTTTGCGTGCCGCCGCCTCGAAGCTGCGGCATGGGGCGAGATTCGCCTCGGTGCCGGTCGTCCGGCAAAAGTATAGGTGAGGAAAACCTCGCCCCATGCACCGGAGACTCGTTCATCGCATTGGTTTCGGCGGCGTTGCGTCCGGTGCCGTCCATGAGGGACTGCTTCGTCTTCGCCCTGCTGGCGACGTGGCAGCTGCCAATCCGGTGCAGCCGGAAGGGCCCGACATGATCCCCGGGGAGGTTCCGGGGGTCCGTCCATATGCGCGAACGGAAGATGGGCGACCCCGTTTCTCCATCCGGTCCCCCGCACCGATTGTTCGTCGCGACCGCGCAGCCCGTGCAGGGGTGAGCACAATATGCCTGTGGTCTTGGGGGAGGGGGATAACTTCAGGCTACTCACACGCGGCGCGGTCAACACTTCGCCCGTGACCCGGCGCATGCAGGCCGGGTGCATGCAAGCTGGTCGCATCGAGATTTTCAGGGAAATCTCCCCGAACGCAGGGATTTCCGATCAACCAAAGGTTCCCGCTTTCGCGGGAATGACACCGGGAGTGAACGGGAACGCGGTGTGTCAATCCATCGATGAGCACCAGCTTAGCTCACCAAGCCTCTGGACCGAGCGGGGCCCTGAAACACCGATGCGTCAGGAGCTCGTGGGGGTCCTTGCTGAGATCTCATCCAAGGCCAAGACGAAAAATGGGTGCCATTCGGGTCCCGGCGACGCAGTCAAATTCCACCAGAAGAAATCAAAGCGGTGACCACCATCGTCCAGCGTGTGGAAAGAAAAGCGATCAGGCACATCACCCACGGTGACAGGTACGAAATGCCACACTTGCCCCGCGGCGATGTGCTCACTTGTCCAGACTGTACCCGCTCCGGCTTGCCCCACAATACCGGACTCTTCAGCCAGTTCGCGCAACGCGCCCTCGGCTATGGACTCCCCCGGCTCCCGCGTGCCTTTCACCAATTGCCAGCCGGCCAGGGGGTGGGCGAAGGCCAATATTTCCAGTCCCGCAGCATGGCCGCGCACTACGACAGGGCAGACCTTTTCGACCGGCATCACGTCGGCTCCGCACTCAAATGCTCGTGCACGATAAGCCAGCCCTCGGCACGGCGCCGCAAGACACTCGTGCCGCGCCCGCCGCCCTCGATGCGTGAGCCATCAACCTCCGCTCGCCAGCGGAACGAATAAGTGCAGGCAGCCGCCCCATCATCTGAGGCAATCCAGGCTAGCTCTTCGAGCCAATAGGTCTCGTTCTGAAGCCGGGTCCAGGTCGCCTCGAAGGCAGCTCGAATTGCGGGCAAGCCACGATAGGATCCGGAGCTGAACCAGAAGACCGCGTCGGCATCGATCAGGTCTTCGAGCAGGTCAAAGTCATGGGCATTTATGCCTTCGGCATAGGCGTCCATGACGGCCTTGGCTGTGGGATAACCCACCTTAATATTTCCGCAGCAGCCCCACGAGACGGCCCTGGACCTTTACCCGGTCGGGCGGGAAGATGCGGGTTTCATAGGCCGGATTGGCGGCTTCCAGCGCCACGGTATTGCCCTTGCGCCGCAGGCGCTTGAGCGTGGCTTCCTCATCATCGACCAAGGCCACGATGATCTCGCCGGTCGAGGCAATGTCCTGCTTCTTGATGAGAACCGTGTCGCCATCGAAAATCCCGGCCTCGATCATCGAGTCCCCGCGCACTTCGAGCGCATAATGCTCGCCAGGCCCGAGCATTTCAGGCGGTACGGCGATGGTGTGCGAGTGCGATTGAATGGCTTCGATCGGCGTACCGGCCGCAATGCGTCCCATGACCGGTATGGACACCGGCCGCGCATAATCGTCCGACCCCGACGATGCACGGGCAGGGGGTGCTGATACCTTTCCGAGACTGCCCTCGATTACGGCGGGCTCGAAGCGTGCCTTGCGACCGCCCAAGGATGGATTCATCGAGTCCGGAAGCTTGACCACTTCCAGCGCCCGCGCCCGGTTGGGCAGCCGCCGGATGAAACCACGCTCTTCCAGAGCCGTGATCAATCGGTGAATGCCCGACTTGGATGCGAGATCGAGCGCATCCTTCATCTCGTCGAACGAGGGCGGGATCCCGCTTTCCTTCATCCGTTCATGGATGAACATCAGCAGTTCGTGTTGTTTGCGTGTCAGCATCGGCCCCACAACCCTAGAATCGGAACATAGACGGAACGACTATACGTGTTCCAGTTATGTTCTGCAACTCCTCACGCGCCGGGAGGAGCAAAGGTTGCGCTGATGGCCCAATGTCGCGACGGCAATAAGGCCGGACGGCGCCAAGGGCTTGGTCAAAAAACCTCGAGATTGGACAGGCTCACCATGAAGTCTTCGAACTCTCGGTGACGCCCAGCAAGCCACCATGCGGACTAGCGGAACCATCACGGCTTATGACAGAATCGTCGTAGGCACGGACATGGTAGACGCGAGGTCCGGCAGGCTCTCCGGGAGGTTCAGCCAAGTACGCGCTTGGGGAACCGTAGCGACAGCTGGCCGGACTTGGGAAGGCTTGCACCTTTGGCCGGCACGAAATCGTCTTAGTTCATAACCCGGCCTTGCCGTATTCGTGAGCCTGGCTACGGTAAAACCGTCCGAAATCCAGGCCGCGGTCACATCAAATAGTTCCATAATATATATTATGCGAATTACGGAGATGCGTTGATGGCCGCTGACGGTGCCACTCCACTCCCGGGCTGATACGCTGGCGCCACCGATTCCTCAGGACCCGACCATGCAGCCCTCTCGCGATCTCAGCCGCCTTATCGAAATCATGGCCGCCCTGCGTGATCCCGATGGTGGATGTCCATGGGATCTCGAGCAGGATTTCAGGACGATCAGGCACTACACGATCGAAGAGGCCTATGAGGTTGCGGACGCAATCGAGCGCGAGGATTTTGCCGACTTGCGCGAGGAACTAGGCGATCTGCTGCTGCAGCCCATCTATCATGCGCAGATGGCCAAGGAAGCCGGTCACTTTGACATTGGCGATGTCATCCATGCGATCACGGAAAAGCTTATCCGCCGCCATCCGCATGTTTTTGGGGCGGTGTCCGCTTCCGGAGCCTCGGATGCGCAGGACCGCTGGGAGGCCATAAAGGTTGCCGAGCGCGCGGCAAAGGCGGGCAGCAAGGGGCAGGCTGAGCCGTCCGTACTCGACGATGTTCCACAGGTGCTGCCCGCCCTCGCCCGCGCCGCAAAGCTGACAAAGCGCGCGGCAAAGGTGGGTTTTGACTGGCCCGACCTTCAGCAGGTGCGCCACAAGGTCGAGGAGGAACTGGACGAGGTTTTTGGAGCCCATGCAGCTCATGATGCCGGGGCCGTCCACGAGGAAATCGGGGACCTGTTGTTTGCGGTCGCCAATCTCGCCCGCAAGGCCGGCATTGACCCGGAAGCGGCATTGCGGGATGCCAATTCAAAATTCACGCGGCGCTTTCACCATGTCGAGGCGCGATGCCGCGAAGATGGAATTGCGCCCGAGCAGGCCGGTCTGGACCGGTTGGACGGCTATTGGAACGAGGTTCGCGCCCGCGACAAACTCTAGCTGCCGTCGGCCTCGATCCGGCCATTGAACCGCTCGAGGAACATGGCCCGGTGGCGCGGATCGACACGCACGACAAAACTGGTGCCGCGCTCGTCGGGCTCACCGCGCAAGACGACCTCGGCATGGCTGTGTAGCCAGCCGATATCGGCCCCGGCGCTGTGCGGCACATGGACCTGATAGGTCCGGCTTTGCTCCCCCAGGGTTTTCTCGATGACCTCGAGCAGGTGATCCACCCCCTGCCCGGTCTGCGCCGACAGCGGCACGCTGGTGACGACGGCCCCTGCGGGCTTTGCTGAGGCCAGGGCCAGCACGGGGTCTTCCAGAAGGTCGACCTTGTTCCAGACTTCGACAATGGCAGTGTTTTCGGCGGACACGCCCAATTCATCGAGCACAGTCAGCACATCCTGCGCCTGCGCCGCGTGATCGGCATTGGCGATGTCGCGGACATGCAGGATGATATCGGCCTCGGTGACCTCTTCGAGGGTCGCGCGAAATGCCGCCACAAGATCGTGAGGCAGATCGGCGACGAAGCCCACGGTGTCGCTCAGCATGACTTCGCGGCCATGCGGCAGGGTGATCTTGCGCACGGTGGTGTCCAGGGTCGCAAAGAGCAGATCCTTGGCGAACACCCCTGCCCCGGTCAACCGATTGAACAGGCTCGATTTTCCGGCATTGGTATAGCCGACCAGCGCGACAATCGGGATCTGCGCCCTTGTGCGCTGGCGGCGCTGCTGTTCGCGGGTGCGCTTGACCTTTTCCAGGCGATCTTCGAGCAAAGCGATGCGCTCGCCGATCTGGCGGCGGTCGCTTTCGATCTGGGTTTCGCCCGGCCCGCCCATGAACCCCATGCCACCGCTGCCCCGCTGGCGTTCAAGGTGGGTCCAGGATCGCACCAGGCGGCCCTTCTGGTAGTTGAGATGCGCGAGTTCGACCTGCAGCACGCCTTCGCGCGTCGCCGCCCGCTCCCCGAAAATCTCGAGGATCAGCGCAGTCCGGTCCAAAACCTTGGTGCCGGTTTCGCGCTCGAGATTGCGTTGCTGAATGGGGCTCAGGGCCGCATCGACGAGGAGCAGTTCAATCTCCTCGGACTTGGCCTTGTCGGCAAGCGTGGCGACCTGACCGGCCCCCAGATAAGTGGCCGGCCTGATCTCGCGCAGTTTCAGCACATCCGAGAACACGACATTGAGCCCGATTGCGCCGGCAAGTCCGACGAATTCGGCCTCGCGCGCTTCTATGCCATGAAAGGAAGAGTTGCCCCGAAGATCGGGGCAGACAAGCGCGGCGCGCGTCGGCTGCGCCTGACGGTCAATAAAAGGCTTGGGGCCGCCCGAAGCGACGCCCCCATGCTCATCAAATTCGCCCATTTTTATCCGTTAGTCGTGGTCTTGGTTCTGCTCGGGATCGAACAGCTGGATCGGTGCGCCAGGCATGATCGTGGAGATCGCGTGCTTATAAACCAGCTGCGACTGGGCATCGCGACGAAGCAACAGACAGAAGTTGTCGAACCACGTGATGACGCCCTGCAATTTCACGCCGTTCACCAGAAATATGGTGACCGGCACCTTCTGCTTCCGGACGTGATTAAGGAAGGAGTCCTGCAAGTTCTGCTGTTTCTCGCTGGGCATTGTATTGGCCTCTTCTCCGCGGCATTGAATGTCGCTGTTTTTGCTGCAATTGCTTGCTTTCCCGACATTCAGAGACTGCCGCCCAGTCCCTGAAGCAGGTCTTAGTCCTAGTACTATGGCACAGATGCAAAGGGCTGCCTACCGCCCAAGTTGCATAGCCAGACGCCGCTCGCGCGACGTCCCCTTAGAGCCCAAGAGACTTTATCTTGCGGTGCAAGGCGCTGCGCTCCATGCCGACAAACTCGGCGGTCTTGGAAATATTGCCGCCAAACCGCTCGATCTGCGCCAAGAGATATTGCCGCTCGAACACCTCGCGGGCATCCCGCAGCGGCAGGCTCATCAGGTGCGCGGAGGCATCGGTATCGCCAACCGTCGGGAGGACCTCGCCGATATCGGACGGCAGCATGGCGGCGGTGATGACGCCACCCTCGGGCTGTTGGTCTTTCATGAGAATGAGCAGCCGCTCGATGGAATTGCGCAATTGCCGCGCGTTTCCGGGCCATTCCTGGGCCTGGAGCACGGCCATGGCGTCGTCGCCGATAATCAGCCGCTGGAGGTTATGCATCCGGCAGATCTGCTCAATGAAGACGGAAACCAGAGGCGGAACGTCCTCACGGCGCTCCCTGAGGGGGGTGAGCGGCAGCGGCACGATCGAGAGCCGGTGGAAAAGATCGGACCGAAACTCCCCGGCCTCGATCTGCGCGGCGACATTCTGCGAGCTGGACGAAATGATGCGCACGTCGATCGGCACGGCCTGCACACCGCCGACGCGGTTGAACCGGTTTTCGACCAATGTGCGCAACAGGGACGCCTGCACAGCCGCCGGCAGCGTCGTCACTTCCGAGAGATAAAGCGTGCCGCCATGCGCCCGCTCGAGCGCACCGACCTCGACCTTGAGCAGGCCATTCTTTTCACGCGCCTCGCGGCCAAACAGCACCACCTGCACCTCTTCGGGTGCATAGAGCGAGGCGTTGATCTCGACGAACGGCGCATTGGCCCTGGGGCTGCGCTGGTGCACGAGGCGCGCCACCAGTCCCTTGCCGCTGCCGGACGAGCCGGAAATGAAGATACGCGAATTCGTTGGCGCCGATTTGTCGATCGTGGACCGCACCTGCTGCAGCGACGGCGACAGGCCGACGAGTTCGGCGCTCTTGGAGACGGCGCGCTCCTTGAGCTCGGCCACCTCATTGCGCAGCCGTGTCGCCTCCATGGCGCGCTGGGTGATGTGCAGCAGCCGGTCGATCTTGAAGGGTTTCTCGATATAGTCGTAAGCACCGCGCCGGATCGCCGACACGGCCGTTTCCACATTGCCGTGGCCGGAAATCATGACCACCGGCATGTCGGGATGCTGGCTCTGGAATACGTCGAGCAATTGCAGCCCGTCGAGCCGCGACCCCTGCATCCAGATATCCAGGAAGACCAGGCTCGGCCGGCGACGGGCAATTTCATTGAGACCGCTGTCCGCGTCGTGCGCCTGGCGGGTCTCAAAGCCTTCATCCTCAAGGATGCCCGCGATCAGATCGCGGATATCGTCCTCGTCATCGATAATCAGAATGTCTAGTGCCATCTACTTGTGAACAACCGCGTTCAGCAGCGGCTCCTCCTTTTGGTCCCGGTTTTCAGCGTCCGGGGCTATTTCGTCTTCGGTGGTATTCTTGGCCGGCGGGCGCAGCAGCAGCGTGAAGGTCACGCATGCGCCCACCCTGCCCTGCGCATCGGGTTCGGCATCGATCAGTTCGACAATGCCGCCATGCTGCTCGATAATTCTGGCAACGATGGCGAGCCCAAGTCCGGTTCCCTTCTCGCGGGTGGTCATATAGGGCTCAAGCAGCCGCTGGCGATTGTCCTTCGGCCACCCCTTGCCATTGTCGGACACGGCGATGCGGGCGTGGGATCCCTCGACATGGGCCTCCACGGTTATGGTGGGCTGCCAATCGGATGAAAGCTGAATATCTTCAAATGCTTCCACGGCGTTTTTGATCAGGTTCGTAAGCGTCTGCGACACCAGACGCGTATCGAACCAGGCGGCGATCGGCTCTTCCGGCAACAGCGTAACAATGGTTACTTCCGGCAGCCGTACGCTCTCGAGGAACACCGCCTGTCGAACCGTGTCGCTGAGATCCGCCATTTCGGGCGCTGACTCGGGCATCCGCGCAAAGGCGGAGAACTCGTCGACCATTCGTCCGATATCGCCGACCTGGCGCACGATGGTGTTGATGCACTTCTCGAAAACCTCGCGATCGTCTTCGAGCTTGTTGCCGTACCGTCGCCGCAACCGCTCGGCCGACAGCTGGATGGGCGTGAGCGGGTTCTTGATCTCGTGGGCAATGCGCCGCGCCACGTCGGCCCAGGCGCTTGTCCGCTGTGCCGATTCGAGGTCGGTGATGTCGTCGAAGGTCAGGACATAGCCCTTCGACTCGGTGATCGAGCCTTCCCGGGTGAGCTGCGCCTGGTAGATCCTGCGGTTGGTCTCGTTGCCGAGCTGGATCTGGTCGCGCACCTGGCCACGGCGCGCCGACCGGGCTTTTTCCATGGTCGGGGCGATTTCGGGGAGCACCTCTTCCATGCGCTCGCCCATGAGCTCGATTTCGGTCTTGCCGAGCATTTCGCAGGCGCGCGCATTGACCAGGGTAATCGCCCCGAACGGATCGAGGCCGATGATCCCTGCCGACACGCCTTCCACCACGGCTTCGGTAAACTGCCGTCGCTTTTCGATCACTTCATTGGCCTGCAACAGCGCCTCGCGCTGGTGTCTGAGCTGTTCCGTCATCCTGTTGAAGCCGTTGGACAGGTCGCGCAGGTCGCCCCTGCCCTCCTGCACCGGTACCTGAACATCAAGGTCCCCGGCACTCACGCGGCGCGAGGCGACCATGAGATTTCGGATGGGGTCGACAAACCGGTTCGCCAAGGCAATGCCGATCCAGAGTGCGGCCAGCAGCAACACCACGGCCAACCCGACATACATGATGGTGAAGGTGATCTGGAAAACCAGCCGGTTGGAGGCGTATTCCCGGTATTCAGTGATGTTCTCGTCAGTGAGCCGCATATAAGCGAGCACTTCGGCATCAACGGGCCGCGCGACGAAGAGATAGACGTCGTCATATCCGCGCAGCTTCACAACCGAGCCGACGAGGTTGGTCGTGCCCGGCGCGATCGCCGTCGGAATGCCCTCCACCACGCCCTGCGTGATCCCGGTGGGCAATTTGGGATAAGCGCCGGCGACGTTGATCTGGGCCCGGATCAGCGTTTCGCCATTTTCGTCGATGAGCGAGGTGAAGGGCAGCGAGCGCGTCACCGCCAGGGCCGTCAGGATGCGCTCGAAGCGTTCCCCGCCTTCTTCGAAAATGGCGTGTGCCTGCTCCAATTCGGTTGCCACCCAGATGATGTCGTCACGCAGCACCTGGGCGTGCTCGAGCATGTAGGACCGCGCCACCAGCCGCGAGCTCTCCACCATCGCCCTTGTGCGCTCGGAGAACCACTGATCCAACCCCTGATTGAGGGCAATGGTGGCCACGACTGCAACGAGAGCTGCCGGCACACCGGCCACGAAGGCAAACATAGCAACCATGCGCACCTGCAGCCCCGCGCCGGGCTGGCGCCGCATACGCGCCTGAACCAGCAGCACGGCCTCAGTGACCACGAGGGCGATCACCAGCAGCACCAGCACGCCGGTGACGATCCAGATCACCGTCCAGACCGTTGCCGACGGCTCGATATTGGTTGTGCCGGACAGAATCAGGAACGACAGTGATGACATCAGCACCGAGGCAAAGACCACGATGAAGCCGAGAATGCGCAGCGGGCCATTCTGCATGGCGCCCAGCCGCACCCGTCCGGCCGGCTTGCTATTATCGGCCGGACGCGGGCTCTCAGGCTGCGTATCGTTGGCCGAAGCCGCTTCCGTCATTGGCCGAAATAACCCTCTGCCTCGTCTCTGCGTTGAGCGGCGACAGGCGAAAAGTCGACTGCGCACCGGTCATGCCGACAAAGCCTGACCCAATTCGCCCGACCCTTCAAGACAATTGTTGCTAAAATGTGACACTTGGCTGCGACGAGAAAACGCTCCAGTGGAGCGTTTTCCGCAGCCAAGGCCATGAGAGCTACGCTCGAATGGCACGAAAACTCCGGCCGGCTGTGCCGACGAAATTGCGCCAGCAGAGCGGATTTTGGGAGACGACGCCATGGGAGAACTACGCGCGCAGGGCCCAGACGCGGGCCTCATGCGATACCACCGGCATCGCGACAATATCCCGCTCAACCGCCCCGGCGGCTATGCTTCACGATCTCGATACTGTGTGTGCGGATCTTCTTGCGCAGGGTATTGCGATTGAGCCCGAGCAGGTCGGCTGCCTTGATCTGGTTGCCGCCGCAGGCATTGAGCGCCATGGCGATCAGAGGGGCCTCCACCTTGTCGATGACGCGCTGATAGAGCCCCGCAGGCGGCAGGTTGGGCTCGTATTCGCGCAGGAGCTGGCCAACATGCGTTTCCACCGCTGTGGACACGTCCACCGGCCCGCCCGCGGCAGAGCTGGCCGGGCGATCGGCAATGTTCAGCTCGTTCTGAACGATTTCGACCGAAATCTGCTCGTCGGCATAGAGCGCCGAAAGCCGCCGGACGAGGTTTTCCAACTCGCGAATATTGCCCGGCCAGGAATAGTTCTGCATCAGCCGGATCGCTTCCGGCGACACCGATTTCATCGGCTCGCCTTCACGCAAGGCATCGCGTAGGAAGTGCTGCACCAGGTCCGCGATATCATCGATGCGTTCGCGCAGGGGTGGCAGCCGGATGGGAACGACGTTGAGCCGATAGTAAAGATCCTCGCGGAACAGGCCCTGCCGGATCATCTGGCTGAGGTCGCGATGGGTCGCCGCCACGATACGCACATTGGTCTTGATGGCGCTGCGCCCGCCGACCATCGTGTATTCGCCTTCCTGCAGCACGCGCAGCAGGCGCGTCTGGGCATCCATCGGCATATCGCCGATTTCGTCCAGGAACAGTGTGCCACCCTCGGCCTGCTCGAAGCGGCCGGAGGATCGGGTATTGGCGCCGGTAAAGGCGCCCTTTTCGTGCCCGAAGAGCTCGGCCTCGATGAGATCGCGCGGGATGGCGGCCATGTTGATCGCCACGAACGGACCATTGCGCCGCTTGCCGAAGTCATGCAGCGCGCGGGCCACAAGTTCCTTGCCGGTGCCGCTCTCGCCAGTGATCATCACAGTGAGATCGGTCTGCATCAGCCGTGCAAGGGCCCGGTAGATATCCTGCATGGCGGTCGACCGGCCCACCAGGGGCATGGTCTCTCCCGCCTCCTCGCTCTTGCGGTCTGCGGTGGTCGGCTTCTTCGCATCGGCCAGCGCCCGAGCCACGACCGATAGCACCTCGGTGATGTCGAACGGCTTGGGCAGGTATTCATAGGCGCCGACCTCGGAGGCCCGGATCGCCGTCATGAAGGTGTTCTGCGCGCTCATCACGATCATGGGCAGATCGGGTCGCAGCTTCTTGATCTTGGGCATCACCTCGAACGCATTGCCGTCCGGCATGGCCACGTCGGTGATGAGAATGTCCCCCTCGCCGCGGCTTACCCAGTTCCACATGGTCGAGATATTGCCCGTTGGCCTGACTTCATATCCGGCGCGCGTCAGCGCCTGGTTGAGCACCATGCGGATCGCGGCATCATCATCGGCGAGCAAAACGACGTGGCTCATTCAGGCGAACCCTTTTCGGCTTCGGCGGGAGACTGGAGTGCGCCACTGGCGACCGGCAGCAGGATGCGGAACTTGGTTCGGCCCGGACGGCTGTCGCAATCGATGACGCCGCCGTGGTCGCCCACGATCTTGGCGACAAGGGCAAGGCCAAGGCCCGAGCCATTGGTTTTGGTGGTCACGAAGGGATCGAACAGAAACGGCAGGATGTCCGGTGGCACGCCGGGGCCGTTGTCCTCGATGACGATTTCGAGCGGCAGCGAAATACGCTCCGACACACCGGCAACGCTGATACGGATACCCGGCCGAAAGGCAGTGGTCAGCTTGATTTCAGGTTTCTGAGTGCGTTCAAGGGCTTCCGAGGCATTCTTTATCAGATTGAGAAAGACCTGGATCAGCTGGTCGCGATTGCCGAGCACCGGCGGCAGGGACGGATCATATTCCTCGGCAAAGGCGATTCCGCGGGCGACGCCGTTGCGGGCCAGGAGCTTCACCCGGTCCAGGACCACGTGAATATTGATCGGCTCGCGCTCGAGCGGCCGCTCGTCGCCGAACACCTCCACGCGGTCGAGGAGGCCCACGATGCGATCGGTTTCATCGCGTATGAGCCGGGCCAGCGGGATTTCGTCCGCCGGTACGGATTGTTCAAGCAGCTGCGCCGCGCCCCGGATGCCGGAAAGCGGATTCTTGATTTCGTGCGCCAGCATTGATGCAAGGCCGGTGACCGACCGCGCGGCGCCGCGCGACACCATCTGCCGGTCAATCTTGTCGGCCATGGTGCGTTCCTGGATCAGCACTGCGACGCGCCCGTCGGTTTCTGACAGGGGGCTGGCAAAGACATCCGCGATCCGCTCGTCGCCAAAACGGGACGAACCCACGCGCACCCGATATTCCGTCATCGGCGCGCGCCGCGACAATACGGTCTCGACCAGGGTGATGATCGGCGAGCCGAAGGCAATGAGGTCGTCCAGCGTCTGGCGCGTGAGCACGCTCAGCGAGGCGCCAAAGAAGGCTTCGGCCGCATAATTGGCAAAGGTCACGCGCCGCGTATCGTCCAGCACCATCACCGGCTGCGGCAAGGCCTGCAGCACCGCACGCGCCGGGAGGTCATCTCCGGCCTGAGACTTTGCCCCACTCATGCCGCTGCCCTCCATTCGCCGGAAAACAGCCGCCCGATCATGTCGATCACGTCGCTGGGCTGGTCATTGTCGAGAAATTGGCGCCGCGTGGCTTTGTCGAGATCGAGGCCGGCGGCCTCCGCATACCAATCGAGGTGCTTGCGGGCTGCGCGCAACCCGACTTCTGTGCCGTATTCGATCAACATCTCTTCGTAATGGGTGCGAATGAGGGTCACGAGAGCATTCCCTTGCGGCGTCTCCGGACCGGATGCGCCCTGGAGTCCCGCACCGATCTGCCCCACGCGCCAGGGCTGCCCCTGCGCACCACGCCCAAGCATGACGGCCGAGGCTCCCGACTGCTCCAGGGCCTCGCGTGCCGTGGCGAGATCGGTAATGTCCCCATTGACCACTACCGGCACAGGCACCGCCTCGACGACTTCCCGCACCAGGGTCCAGCGCGCCTGCCCCTTGTAAAACTGCTGCCGGGTGCGGCCATGGACCGTGATCATCTGCGCGCCGGCATCCACGGCCAGCCGCGCGATCAGTGGCGCATTGAGGCTTTCGTCGTCCCAACCCAGCCGCATCTTGACCGTCACCGGCCGCGACGTCGCGCCAACGACAGCTTCGACGATGGCCAGAGCCTGATCTGGAACGCGCATCAGCGCGGAGCCGGCATAGCCGGTGGTCACGCGCTTTGCCGGGCAGCCGAAATTGATGTCGATGATGTCGGCGCCGCTCGCTTCGGCAATGCGCGCGCCTTCGGCCATCCAGCGGGGCTCGCAACCAGCCAGTTGGACGACATGCGGCAATGACCCGGCGCGCCCAAGCTTGCGGACCATGTCGTGGTGACCGGTGCTGAGGGCGGCGCTGGCAACCATCTCGGAAACCACCAGACCAGCACCAAAGCGTTCGGCGATTTCCCGGAATGAGCGATCAGTAATCCCGGCCATGGGAGCCAGGAAGGCGCGATTGCGAACCGTATGACCACCAATGCTCAATGAGAAGGCATTCGCCGACAATCAATTGCCCCAGAAATGTTCACTTACAAATGGATGCCCGCACAATAGTCAATTGCGCGGGTCACGCAACCACTCCAGTGGTGTTCGGGCATGTAAATCAGCCCTGCTCTTGCCGCATGACGGCGGCTTGGCTAGACGATAGTCAGACTGCCACTTGTTCAGAGCGTTTCCAGACTATGCGTGCCAGATCCGTCGCCGTCATCCTCGTCGCAGCCGGCAAGGGTGTGCGCGCGGCCCAGGCAGCGCAGAGCCGCCCCAAACAATATCGTGACCTGGCGGGCCGGCCCGTCATCGCCCACACGCTGGACGCGATCCTGGCGATCGAGGCAATTGGCCAGGTTATCCCGGTCATACACCGTGATCATGCCGATCTCTGGAGCGGCCTGGGCATTGGCGGCCCACGGATATCAGAACCGGTACACGGCGGGGCAAGCCGGCAGGAATCCGTTCTTGAGGGACTGAAAGCACTGGCGCCACTGCGGCCGGACCGCGTTCTGATTCACGACGCCGCCCGCCCCTTCCCTCCGCCGGAGCTTTTCGCGGCTATTCTGGCCGGGCTGGATGCCCACGATGGCGCAATCCCCGCCCTGCCCGTCACGGACACCATAAAGCGGTCTCTGGATGGCGAAATGATCACATCCACCGAAGACCGGCGACAGCTCTTCGCTGCCCAAACCCCACAGGGCTTCCGCTTCGGCCAGATTTTCTCAGCCCATATGCGGGCGGCGACGGTCCGGCGGGAGTTCACCGATGATGCCGAGATCGCCGAATGGGCCGGCCTTGGCGTTGCCATCGTTCCGGGAAGCCGGGACAATATCAAGATCACCCACCCCGACGACTTTGCGCGGGCCGAGAACATTCTGGGGGCACGCAGCGCCATGGAAACGCGGATTGGTACCGGCTACGACGTGCACCCCTTCGACACGGGCGATGCCGTCTGGCTCTGCGGCGTGCGCATTCCCCATACAGCCCGCCTCAAGGGCCATTCGGATGCCGACGTGGCGCTCCACGCCCTCACCGACGCCATTCTCGGCGCCATCGGCGAAGGTGACATCGGTGTCCACTTTCCGCCCAGCGACCCCCAGTGGAAGGGGGCGGCCTCCACGATCTTCCTCAAGCATGCAGGCGAACTGGTGCGCCGGAGAAACGGCCGCATCGTCAATCTCGACGTGACAATCGTCGCGGAAGCTCCGAGGATTGCTACACACGCGCCAGCCATGTGCGCCGCGATTGCTGATACCCTCGGCATTGCGGCAAACCGGGTGGCGGTGAAAGCGACGACCAATGAAAAGCTCGGGTTCATCGGGCGGGAGGAAGGGATCGTGGCCATGGCCAGCGCAAGCATTGAACTACCGCGGGAGGACTGAATGGCAAGCAAGGTGAAATCCCAACCTGTCGGCAAGCAGATCATCGATATCCTGTCGGAGCGGAAACAGACCATCGTGACCGCCGAGAGTTGTACCGGTGGCCTGATCGCCGCGTCCTTGTCGGATGTTCCGGGGGCGTCCGCCGCCCTCTATGGCGGCTATGTGACCTATGCCAATGCGGCCAAGTCGAAGATGATCCGCGTGCAATCGCGCCTGATCCGCGACTATGGAGCCGTCAGCAACCAGGTGGCCCGCGCCATGGCCGATGGTGCCCGCAACACAGCCAATGTCGACATCGCGGTTTCAGCCACCGGCATTGCCGGCCCGGATGGCGGCAGTGACAAGAAACCGGTCGGACTGGTCTATGTTGCCGTGTCCTCGGACTTGGCAACCGTGGTCATCGAGCACCGCTTTGGCGACATCGGCCGCGACGCCATTCGCCAGGCCACGGTACAGGCGGCGCTCGACCTCGTCCTTCAGGTGCTTACGAGCGATCCACCGAACTGACCGCATAGTCCCGCCGGATGGCCTTTGTCTGCCGGGCCCATTCGGATGCACCGGTCCTCGCCTGGTGTGCCTCGAAGGCGGCCTGGTCGACGAAGACCTCCTCGACCCGCCAGATCAGGGGGTCATCGGTCGGGCTCACCTCGAAGGAAAGGCACCCGGTCTCGGCGCGCGTCAGCGCAATATGCTCGGGCAGATATCGCCTGACCAGTCCGGCCTCGGCTTCCGAAACACAGATCAACCGGCCAGAGAGGCGGACATTGCCGGCCATGGCTATTCTCCGTAGCGGCGATCCGCTTCCTCGCCAAAGGCGCGCATGATCTCTTCCTGCTTGGCGGCAAAGGCGGGTTCCGCCACGGCCGCGATCAGCGGGTTGGAAATCTTGAAATCGATCTCGAACCGCACCCGTGTACCCTCCCCTTCGCCGACGAAGCGCCAGACGCTGTCAAGATAGGCAAAGGGGCCGTCCACGGCCTTGGCGGTGATGGTCAGCGCCTGCCGGTCCAGCGTGACCCGGCTGGTATAGGCCTGCGTGACCGGTCCGAACGAAATGGTCATGCGCGCCAGACGGCTGTCGACACCGGCCTGCGCCTTTGGATCGGGCTTCACATCCATGCTTTTGCAATTGGGAATGAAGCGCGGATAGTCTTCGAGATCCGCGACGATATCGAACATGCGTTCGGGCAGGTGCGGAACGTGCCGGTCGAAAAAGCGCTTCATTCAGTGACCCAGCCTGGCCATCCGGTTGGCCCGGAGCCGTGCGAAATCCTCGCCCGCATGGTGCGACGAGCGGGTGAGTGGGCTGGACGAAACCAGCAGAAACCCCTTGGCGTTGGCCACCGTCGCAAAGGACTTGAACTCCTCCGGCGTCACGAACCGCTGCAGCGGATAATGCTTCTTGGTCGGCTGCAGATACTGGCCGATGGTCAGGAAATCCACATCGGCCGAGCGCAGGTCGTCCATCAGCTGCAGCACCTCGTTCCGCTCTTCGCCGAGCCCGACCATGATGCCGGATTTGGTGAAAATGGTCGGATCGATCTCCTTGACCCGCTGCAGCAGTCGGATCGAGTGGAAATAGCGCGCGCCCGGCCGGACCTTGAGATATTTGGACGGCACGGTTTCGAGATTATGGTTGAACACGTCCGGCTTGGCCGCCACGACAATTTCAAGAGCCCCATCCTTGCGCAGGAAGTCGGGCGTCAGGATTTCGATCGTCGTCCTGGGGTTGCGGGCGCGGATGGCCAGGATGACGTCGGCAAAGTGCTGGGCACCGCCATCGGCCAGGTCGTCGCGGTCGACCGAGGTGATCACCACATGCTCGAGGCCGAGCTTTTCGACCGCCTTGGCGACGTTTTCCGGTTCATGGGGATCGAGGGCGGTCGGCAGGCCGGTCCGCACGTTGCAGAAGGCGCAGGCGCGGGTGCAGATCTCGCCCATGATCATCATGGTGGCGTGCTTCTTGCTCCAGCATTCCCCAATGTTCGGGCAGCCGGCTTCCTCACAAACCGTGACGAGATTGTTCTCGCGCACGATCTGCTGGGTTTCCTTGTAGATCGGCGACCCTGGCGCCTTGACCCGAATCCAGTCCGGCTTGCGCAGCACGGTGCTTTCGGGCCGGTTGGCCTTTTCCGGATGGCGCGGACGCGCCGCATTGTCGATCAGCGTAACCATTGTGGTCCTGACTGGCTTGCGCCGCCTTTCGGCGGCCTTGCCGATTGAACTCGCCCGCTATATCGGCGCTCAGGGCGCCCGGATCAAGCGAGCCTTAGGTATTGGCCCCATGCGTGAGCGGCAGCGCTCGACACCCGGGTCTATTGCATGACCTCTTCGATCTCTACCCAGTCGCCATTGCGCGATGCGGAAAGTATGGTCGCCCGCACCAGGGCCAGCGACTTGAGATTGTCCTCGCCCGAGCTGAAGCGTGGCGGGATGACACCAGTGTCGACGGCCGCCGCGATGGTGGAAAGCGTGCCGGTGCGGTCCGGAAAGGCCACCGTAGCCAGTTGCACCGGCTGCAATTCGCCATCGAGGGGCCGCACCGCCAGCCGATCCGGCCCGGCCTTGTCGCGGAAATGGTCGCGTGAACTCCACACGATCTGGCCCTCGGCCGCATCCATGACCCACTCGCCCGCCCAGGGCGTTACCGGGCCCGTATTCATCCAGCTCGCCCGATAAGACAGCATGGTGCCACGCTCGAACTCGATGAGAGCCGCCCCGGACGGGTCGAAATGGAACGGACTGCCCATGGGATTCCAGGTGCGGCAGGTCAGGCGCTTGGGCTCGTCGCCCAGCACCATGCGCATCAGGTCGAAATGGTGGATCGACATATCGGCCAGAAGCGGGTCCGGCATATCCCAATAGCGATAGCCCTGGCTCGGCCCATGGCGCCGGAAGTCGAGCGACACCATATTGAGGGCGCCGAATTTTCCGGCCTCAATCAGGTCGGCCGCAGCGATGGGCGCCGGCTGATGACGATAGTTCTGGCTGACCATCAGCAGCTTGTTCTGCGCCTTGGCCAGCGCGACCAGTTCCTTGCCCTGGGCAATGGTGGTGGTGAAGGGTTTTTCCACGAGCACATTGAAGCCGAGTTCAAGGCAGCGCTTGACCACCGGATAGTGTGCCTCGGTCCGCAGGGTGCAGAGGGCCAGCGTCGCGTCGGTATGCTTTGCCGCGTCTTCAAGGCTGGTGAAGCAGAGCTTTGCGTCCACACCCAATTCGTCCTGGATGCGCGCAGTGGCCTCCGGATTGGTATCCACATAGCCCACCATTTCAACAGTGGGAACTTTGGGGATAACGTCCTTGGACCAGCTGAAACCCCAGTGTCCCAGACCGATCTGGATTGCCTTGACCATGTGGATAACTCCTCTGGTTTTTGGGTCCCGCCACCCAACACCGGGTCATTCCCGCGAAAGCGGGAACCTCCGTTAGTGCAAACAGGGGTTCCCGCTTTCGCGGGAATGACGCCGTGGGTGGGACATGACCCTATATATTCAATGCACGCCCATAGGCGTCGAGCACGCTTTCCTTCATCGTCTCCGACAGCGTCGGGTGTGGGAAGATGGTGTGGATGAGCTCTTCCTCGGTGGTTTCGAGGTTCATGGCCACCACAAAACCCTGGATCAGTTCGGTGACTTCGGAGCCCACCATGTGCGCGCCCAGCAGTTCGCCCGTCTTGGCGTCGAAAATGGTCTTCACCAGGCCATCCGGCTCGCCGAGAGCGATCGCCTTGCCGTTGCCGATGAACGGAAAGCGGCCGACCTTGATTTCACGCCCGGTTTCCTTGGCCTTGGCTTCGGTGAGGCCCACGGAGGCGACCTGCGGTTCGCAATAGGTGCAGCCCGGCACTTTCGACTTATCGAGCCCATGAACCTTGAGGCCGGCGATCTTTTCGACCGTGATGACGGCTTCGTGCTCGGCCTTGTGGGCCAGCATCGGGGGGCCGGCAACGTCGCCGATGGCCCAGATGCCATCGATATTGGTCTTGCCATAGCCATCGATGACAATAGCGCCGCGTTCGGTCTTCACACCGACGGTTTCGAGGCCGAGGCCTTCGATATTGCACTGCACGCCAACCGCCGAAATCAGCTTGTCGCCCGCGATCTGCTGGGTCTTGCCGTCCTTGGTCTCGACATGGGCGACGACGCCATCCTTGGTCTTCTCGACCTTGGCGACCTTGGCTTCGGTGAGGAACTTGATGCCGCGCTTTTCAAGCCGCTTGCGGGCGAGAGCGGAAATTTCGGCATCCTCCACCGGCAGGATCTGCGGCAGCAATTCGATGACGGTCACTTCGGCGCCGAGCGAGCGATAGAACGAGGCAAACTCGATGCCGATGGCGCCCGATCCCATGACCACGAGCGACTTCGGCATTTCGGCAGGCTTGAGCGCCTCGAAATAGGTCCAGATCTTGTCGCCGTCCGGCTCGATGCCCGGCAGAACGCGCGGGCGGGCGCCGGTGGCGATGATGATGTTCTTGGCTTTATAGGTGCCCTCGCCGAGTGCGTTCTTGGGAATGGGCCCCTGCGGCTCGACGATCTTCTTCTTGGTGGGGGCGACCTTGATCTCGCCCGGCTTGGTGATGACCGCCTCGCCCCAGATGATGTCGATCTTGTTCTTCTTCATCAGGAACTGCGCGCCATTGTTCATCTGCGCCGCAATGGCCCGCGACCGCTTGACGATGCCGTCGAGGTCGAAGCCGAATTTCTCGGCGGTGAGCCCGTAATCCTTGGCATGACCCATATGGCCGTAGATTTCAGCCGAGCGCAGCAGGGCCTTGGTCGGGATACAGCCCCAGTTGGAGCAGATGCCGGCCATGTGCTCGCGCTCGACAATGGCCACCTTCATGCCCAGTTGTGCACCACGGATGGCGGCGATGTACCCGCCGGGACCGGCGCCGATGACAAGAAGATCGTATTGGTCAGCCATGAGGGCCTCCAGAAATATTCGGGCTAAATGCCCAGAACCTGTTTGACGAGCGGCACCAGCCCTTCGCCTATGGCGCGGGTATTGGCCGGGTCGAGGTGAACGCCGTCGCGCGGATCGGCCTTGGCGACCGTGGCGGCGTCGAAAAAGGACACGCCGGTTTCCTCGGCGTGGCGGCGGTAGTGCCGGGCAAAGTCCTGCGACTCGCGCAGAAGGTGCGAAAGACCGCCGAAATTGCTCAGCATGGCCTCATTGGTGGTTTCGACCACCTGCGGCGGGGAAACCAGGATGATCTTCGGCGCCGCTTCGCCCGTCGCCGCGAAATGCCCACGGGTCATTTCGATCAGGCGCCGCGCGCCCCGGGCCGCATAGGCCGCCGTGCCGGCGACGAACGGCTTGAGGTCATTGGTGCCGAGCATGATGATGATCAGGTCAAGGGGCTTATGGCTGTCGAGTAGCGTCGGCAGGATGCGGGCGCCATTGCGATCAGCAGCGGCCGTCCAGTCATCATAGGCAGTTGCTCGGCCGCCCAGACCCTCGGCAATCACCCGCGCCTGCCCGCCAAGCCCTTTTTCGAGCGTGGTTGGCCAGCGGTCCTCAAAGGCGTGCCGCGGCCCACCACCGGGGTCCGCGCCATAAGTCAGGCTGTCGCCATAGGCGAGGATGGTTTTCATGCGCCGCCTTCTCCGTTGGAGAGGTGGCTGGCAGAAAGCAAACCACCCACCGGGTCATTCCCGCGAAAGCGGAAACCTCTGTTTTCGTTCTCCTGCATCGTCAAACGGCGGTTCCCGCTTTCGCGGGAATGACTCCGTGGAAAAACGAGCGAGGCCACGTCGAACATCCTCACGCCAGCATCATCACCGGGTTTTCGATCAGGCTCTTGAAGACGCCCAGCACTTCCGCACCCAGGGCGCCATCGACGGCGCGGTGGTCGCAGGAGAGCGTGGCGGTCATGAACTGGCCGATCTTGATCTGGCCGTTCTCCGGATAAACGCGTTCTTCGCCGGCGCCGACAGCCAGGATGGTGCCATGCGGCGGATTGATCACGGCGGCAAAGTGCTTGATGCCGAACATGCCCAGATTGGACACCGAGGACGAGCCACCCTGATATTCATGCGGAGCGAGCTTCTTGGACTTGGCACGGGTCGCCAGGTCCTTCACTTCGTCAGAGATTTCGCGCAGGGTCTTGGTATCACACGACTTTACCACCGGGGTGAACAGGCCGCCGGGCACGGACACGGCAACCGCGACGTCCGAGCGCTTGTGATAGAGGATGGAATCCCCGGCCCAGGTCGCATTGGCCGCCGGCACACGCTGCAGCGCGACCGCCCAGGCCTTCATCACGAAATCATTGACCGACAGCTTGAAGCCCGGCTTGCCGTCCTTGCCCTTGGGCGCGGTGGAATTGATCTGTTCGCGCGCCGCCATCAGGGCGTCGATCTTGCAGTCGAGCGTCAGGTAGAAATGCGGAACGGTCTGTTTGCTTTCGGTGAGACGTGCCGCCACGACCTTGCGCATGCCATCGTTCGGAACGGCCTCATAGGTGCCCTCCTCGAACATGGCCATGACCTGGTTCTTGCTGAGGCCCGCCGACAGGGTTGCACCAGCCGGTGCAGCGGCCGACGCAGCCGCCTTGAGCGGCGCCTTGCCGGATTTGGCAGCTTCCACGTCCGATTTCACCACGCGGCCCTTGGGCCCGGTGCCGGAAATGGCGGCCACGTCGATCCCGGCCTCCTTGGCGAGACGCTTGGCCAGCGGCGAAGCGAAAACGCGGCCACCCTCTGCCTTTGCAGGCGCAGCAGCCGCCTTGGCAGCGGGAGCGCTTGAACCAGAATTGGCATTGTTCGCTGCCGGAGCGGCCGCAGGCGCGGCCTCTTTCGACGCCTCGGCTTTCGGAGCCTCTGCCTTGGGCGCCTCGGCCTTCGGCGCATCGGCAGCCTTGCCGCCCCCTGCCCCGATGGCGCTGGCATCCTCGCCGTCCTGCAACAGCACGGCGATGACGGCATTGACCTTCACATTGTCTGTGCCTTCGGCAACGAGGATCTTGCCGATCTTGCCTTCGTCGACGGCCTCGACTTCCATCGTGGCCTTGTCGGTTTCGATTTCGGCTATCACGTCACCCGAGGAGACGCTGTCACCTTCCTTGACGTGCCACTTGGCGAGCTTGCCCTCTTCCATCGTCGGAGAGAGCGCCGGCATGGTGATATCGATTGGCATCCCTTGGTCTCCTTACGAGCGATAGGTCACGGCGTTGACGGCCGCGATCACTTCATCAACGTTGGGCAGCGCCAGCTTTTCGAGGTTGGCGGCGTAGGGCATGGGCACATCCTTGCCGGTGACGCGCATGACCGGCGCATCGAGATAATCGAAAGCCTGTTCCATGACGCGCGCCGACAGCTCCGAACCGATGCCGCCCTGCGGCCAGCCCTCTTCCACGGTGACCAGGCGACCGGTCTTCTTGACCGATTCGATGACCGTATCGCTGTCCATCGGCCGCAGGGTGCGCAGGTCGATGAGTTCGACATCGACACCGGCCGCGACCAGCTTTTCGGTGGCCTGGGTGGCGTAACGCATCCCCATCGAGAACGAGACGATGGTGACATCCGCGCCCTTGCGGGCAATGCGGGCCTTGCCGATGGGCAGCACGAAATCGTCGACCTTGGGCACAAGGCCGGTCGAGCCGTAGAGAATTTCGTTCTCGAGGAACACCACCGGGTTCGGCGAGCGAATGGCGGCCTTGAGCAGCCCCTTGGCGTCGGCAGCACTATAGGGCGCGATCACGGTGAGGCCGGGAACATGGCTGTACCAGGCCGAATAATCCTGGCTGTGCTGGGCGGCGACGCGGGCGGCCGCACCATTGGGACCACGGAACACCATGGGCGCGGTCACCTGTCCACCGGACATATAGAGCTGTTTGGCGGCGGAATTGATGATCTGGTCGATCGCCTGCATGGCGAAATTCCAGGTCATGAACTCGACGACCGGCTTGAGGCCGGCAAAGGCGGCGCCGACGGCGAGACCGGCAAAGCCATGTTCGGTGATGGGCGTGTCGATGACGCGCTCCTTGCCAAACTCCTGCAGCAAGCCCTGGGTGATCTTGTAGGCGCCCTGATATTCGGCGACCTCCTCACCCATGATGAAGACGTCCTTGTCGCGGCGCAGCTCCTCGGCCATGGCCTCGTTCAGCGCCTGGCGCACGGTCATCTCGACCATTTCGACATCGGCCGGCAGATCGGGATCGTTCTGGGCGACGAACTTGGGGGCTTCGGCGGCAGCAGGCACGCTGGCCGGGGCTTCTGCCGGAGCTTCGGCCTGGACCATGCTGGGCGCCGGCTCTTCGGCCGCAGCGGGCGCTGCCGGCGGCGCTTCACCGGCCTCTTCGCCATCGGCCAGCACCAGCGCGATCGGCGTATTCACCTTCACGCCCTCTGTGCCTTCCTCGACCAGGATTTCCTTGACCACGCCTTCATCGACCGACTCGACTTCCATCGTCGCCTTGTCGGTTTCGATCTCGGCCAGCACATCGCCGGATTTGACTGTATCACCGACCTTGACCAGCCACTTGGCGAGCTTTCCCTCTTCCATGGTCGGCGACAGGGCGGGCATGAGGATTTGGGGCATATCAGCTCTCCACGAAGGTCGCGCCGGGCGTCGGGGCCACAGGGCGGAAAATAGCGTTGTTGGTCACGGCGGCGATGTCATTCTGCCCGCCATCGAATGTGTACTGCCCGATATGGGCCGCGCCCTGGGGGCGCTGTTGCAGGGTCCAGCCGCTCAGAACCAGGCCGAACACGACGAAAATGACAGTGGCGATCACGGCCCGCTTGTAGATCGCGGCGTTTTCTTCGCCGCCGAGACCGGCGCGTTGCGCAATCTCGTCAAAGCGCCACCAGCCGAGTACCCAGCCACGCCACTCTCCTGCCGGCGCCAGTCGATTGATCGCAATGGCCTGCATCCCGGCCAGGGTGGCCGACAGGATCGCGAACAGGACGATGACACCGAGCAGGATGGACATGGCAGCGGGATCAGGCGTCGATGGTGATGTCGGTCCAGAGCTCGGAGGGATCCGGCTCGGCGCCATTGGTCGCGAAATCGGCGGCTTCCGTCACGATGGCGCGGATTTCCGTCTCGATCTTCTTGAGGTCTTCCTCGTCGACCTTGCCGCCTTCCAAAAGCCGCGCCCGCACCTGCTCGATGGCGTCGCGCTCCTGGCGGTACTTGGTGACCTCATCCTTGCTGCGATATTTGGCCGGGTCGGACATGGAGTGCCCGCGATAGCGATAGGTCAGCATTTCGAGGATGTAGGGGCCCTTGCCGGACCGGGCGTGCTCGATGGCGCGCTTGGCAGCGTCATAGACCATGCGCACATCCATGCCGTCGACCTGTTCGCCGGGAATGTTGAACGACAGGCCGCGCTGCGACATGTCGGTGGTCGCGGCCGCGCGCTCGATGGACGTGCCCATGGCGTATTTGTTGTTCTCGATGATGTAAACGACCGGCAGGTTCCAGAGCTTGGCCATGTTGAAGCTCTCATAGACCTGGCCCTGGTTGGCGGCACCATCACCGAAATAGGTGATCGATACCGAACCGTCTCCGGTATATTTGCTGGCAAAGGCCAGGCCCGTTCCGAGCGAAGCCTGCGCGCCCACGATGCCATTGCCGCCGTAGAAGCGGTGCTCGTTGGAGAACATATGCATGGAGCCGCCCTTGCCTTTCGACAGGCCACCCTGCCGTCCGGTCAATTCGGCCATGACACCCTTGGGATCGAGGCCCATGACCAGCATGTGGCCATGGTCGCGATAACCGGTGATCTGCGCGTCCTTGCCTTTTTCGGAGGCCATGGTGATCCCGGTCACCACTGCTTCCTGCCCGATATAGAGGTGGCAGAAACCGCCAATCAGGCCCATGCCATAGAGCTGGCCGGCCTTTTCCTCGAAACGCCGGATCAACAGCATTTCGCGGAAGGCCTCGAGGTCCTGTTCCTGCGTAAACTGGGGGACATTGGGCTGCGTCTTGGCCTTGGTGGCCGTCGCCTTGCGCGCCATGCTACTCTCCGCTTGGGTCGGGATTTGCCGCTTGGCCGATCAGGCCACGACGGGCACTATAGCGCAAGCGTTCGCGCAATAACATTGCCGGTCAGGAGAAAAGCGCGCGACTTAGAGCGTTGAATCTGCTTGAATAATCGAGATTAACTCATCATCGATTAATTCTTCAAATTTACCGGAAATTGGTTTACCGTTCTGCGGATTGACCATGACGAGAATGTCGTCTGCATGGGCCATGTTCAGCAGCGCCCGCGCCCGTTCGACCACGAGGTCAGGGTCGAGGTGCCGTGGATTCATCAGCGAAATCCGGTGCGTGAACGTGTCGATCTCAACCTGCAGCGCAGCGCTGCGATCTTCCAGCACCTTGATATCTGCGACGATGGTTTCGTGGCTTTCAATGCCGAACTGGCCCGATATCGCCGAATAGCCCAGATAGCCCTGAAAGGCGAGCAAGGTCACGGTCAGAGCCAGAGGACGCCAGAACGCAGGTCGCTTGAGTCGGGTGGGCATGGTCAATCCGGTTGTGGACGACCCACCCTACAGGACCAGGGATTAATGCCCCGTTTCCTATTCGGCGGCCAACGGTCCGACCTGCGCCCCTTCGGCAAACAAGGCGCTGACCGATTCTCCGGTATTGATGCGGCGCATGGCCTCGGCCAGTGCCGGCGCGACCGAGAGCACGGTCAACTTGTCATTGGGGTAGTTCTGGGCATTGGGAAGTGTGTTCGTACAGACAATTTCGACAACGCCCGCTTCATCCGCCAGGCGCTGGACGGCGTCTCCGGCCAGGATGCCGTGCGTGCAGGCGATGCGCACCGACCGCACACCCCCTGCCCGCAGATGCTTGAGCAATTCCAGTATCGAGCCGCCGCTGGCGATCTCGTCATCGAGGACAATCACGTCGCGGTCGCGGATTTCCCCGATGATCGCCGAAATATGGACCTGCGTGTCGGAAATGCGCTCCTTGGCGCCGGCCGCCACGGGCCTGCCAAGCTTGCGCGCAAAAGCGGCCGCGGTTTTCGCATAGCCGAGGTCCGGCGACACCACCACGGTATTGCTCAGGTCGCGGCTGTGGAAATGCTGCGCCAGCTCGTTCAGCGCATGAAGGTGATCGACCGGCACGCTGAAAAAGCCATGCACCTGCGGCGAATGCAGCGTCATGGTCAGCACCCTGTCGGCGCCGGCGGTCTTGAGGAGATCGGCAACCAGCCGCCCACCGATCGAAATGCGGGCCGCATCCTTCTTGTCGGAGCGGGCATAGGCATAGTGCGGAATGACCGCAGTGATGCGCGCCGCCGATGCACCCCGCGCCGCATCAAGCATCAGCAGCAATTCGGTCAGGTGATCCTGAACCGGAGCACTGAAGGTCTGGACGATGAAAACGTCCTGCTCGCGGCAATTGGCCTGCAATTGCACTTCGATACAGTCATTGGAAAACCGGCTCAGCCGCGTCGGATGCAGCGGAACGCCCAGGGCCGAGCATATTTCTTCCGCCAGACCGGGATGCGCACTCCCACTGAACACAGCGATCTGGTTCATCATGGTCCTCGGCTGGCTATGACTACGACCTGCGGGCACTTAGCACTGCTGGGCGTCAAAGTGCAACGTAGTCGATCTCCTGGAACCGCAGGACTTCGGGCACCCATCGGTCGCGCACAAAGGCCACATGATCAGGATGATCATTGTAGGACCGGTATGCCGCCTGATCGGCAAACTCCATGGAGAAACCGAAGTCGAAATCGGCCTTCGGGCTCACCTGCCGCAGCCGCTCGAACTTTTCGACGCCCGGAATGCGCTCGAGAATGAGCGCATCGCCGAGAAAAGCCTGCTCCTCGGGCGAGCCCGCAGCGTGCTTGAGCGTAAAGACCACCGTGTGCCGGATCATTCCCCGATCCCCACGGCCTCATTGGCCGCGATTGCGGCCATGTTGACGATGCCGCGGCTGGTGACCGATGGCGCTAGAATATGCGCTGGGGCATTGGTCCCCATCAGGATGGGTCCAACGGCCAGGGCGCTGGTCATTTCCTTGAGCAGGGTCATGGACAGGTTGGCGGCGTCGAGATCGGGGAAGACCAGCAGGTTGGCTTCGCCGCGCAGTACCGAGTCCGGCACGTAACGGTCGCGCAGACCGGCATTGAGCGCCAGGTCGCCCTGCATTTCGCCTTCGACGATGAGGTCGGGCGCCACGACTTTGAGCTTCTGATAGACCTCCCGCATCTTGAAGGCGCTGTCGCCGTCACGCGAACCAAAGTTCGAGTAGCTGAGCAGCGCGGCACGCGCCTCGATGTTGAAGCGCTTGAGGTGATCGCGCGCCTGCAGGGTGATGGCGACGATTTCGTCGACGCCGGGGTTCTGGTTCACATAGGTATCGGTGAGGAAGAATGCGCCTTTTGGCATGATCAGCATGGACAGGCCCGCAGCGTCGCTGACGCCCGGCTGCAGCCCGATGATCGAGCGGATGTCGCGGACATGCTTGATATAGCGCCCCTGCAACCCGCACAGCATGCCGTCCGCCTCGCCGCGTTTGACCGCCAGGGCCCCGATCACCGTTGTGTTGGTGCGCACGATGGTCCTGGCCGTGTCGGGCGTGACCCCGTTGCGGCCGACGAGGGAATGAAACAGGCCGACGTAATCGCGGTAGCGTGGATCGTCTTCAGGGTTGATCACCTCGAAATCGACGCCGGGCCGGATGGAAAGCCCGAACCGCTCGATACGGGCCTCGAGCACGGCCGGGCGCCCGATCAGGATCGGCCGGGCGATACGCTCTTCCAGCAGCACCTGCGCAGCGCGCAGCACGCGCTCGTCCTCGCCATCGGCGAAGGCCACGCGCTTGCCCTTGCCCTGGGCGCGGTCGATGATCGGCTTCATGACCAGGCCGGAGCGGAACACGAAGCGGTTCAGCCCATCCTGATAAGCGTCCCAATCCTCGATGGGCCGCTTGGCCACGCCCGATTCCATCGCGGCCCGCGCCACGGCCGGGGCGATGCGCAGGATGAGCCGCTGGTCGAAGGGATTGGGGATGATGTGCTCGGGTCCATAGACGGCCGGTGCCCCGGAAGGCGATACCTCGAGGCCCGGCTCATGCGCCAGCTTGGCAATGGCCCGCACGGCCGCAAGCTTCATCTCTTCGTTGATGGTCGTCGCGTGGACGTCGAGCGCGCCCCTGAAGATGAAGGGGAAGCAGAGAACGTTGTTGACCTGGTTCGGGTAATCCGAGCGCCCTGTGCACACCATGGCATCGGGCCGCGTCTCCTTGGCCAGTTCCGGCATGATTTCGGGGTTCGGGTTGGCGAGCGCCAGAATCAGCGGCTTTGGCGCCATCTTCGCCAGCATCTCGGGTTTTAGGGCGCCGGCGGCCGACAGGCCAAGGAATACGTCCGCGCCATCGATCACCTCCGCCAGGCTCGTGGCATCGCTGGTGCGGCGGAATTGCCCGCGCCACTTGTCGTTGACGTCGTTGCGCTTGTGCGTGACGAGACCGTCCTTGTCGGCCACCCAGATGTTCTCATGCCTGGCGCCGAGCGCCACCAGCACATTGAGGCAGGCAATGGCCGCTGCCCCTGCCCCGGAGGTGCAGATCTTCACCTCCTCGATTTTCTTGCCCGCCAGTTCGAGCCCGTTGAGCACCGCAGCACCAACGATGATCGCTGTGCCATGCTGGTCATCGTGGAAAACCGGGATAGGCATCCGCTCGCGCAGCGTTTCCTCGATCTCGAAACAATCCGGTGCGCGGATATCCTCGAGGTTGATGCCGCCAAAGGTCGGCCAGAGCGGCGCCACGGCGTCGATGAACTTTTGCGGCGCGATCTCATCGATTTCCAGATCGAACACGTCGATGCCGGCGAACTTCTTGAACAGGACCGCCTTGCCTTCCATGACGGGCTTGGAGGCCAGCGCACCGATATTGCCCAGGCCCAGCACCGCCGTGCCGTTGGAAATCACCGCGACCAGGTTTTGCCGCGAGGTATAGCGCGCCACGGATTCGGGCGTCTGGGCGATTTCCTCGCAGGGTGCCGCCACGCCGGGCGAATAGGCCAGAGCCAGGTCGCGCTGGTTTCCGAGCGCCTTCAGCGGCTGGATTTCAAGCTTGCCGGGCTTGGGAAACTCATGGAAATGCAGCGCTGCTTCCCGCAGCGCTTTGCGCTGTTCATTGTGGTCTGTGGACAAAAAATCCTCCCGCCTGGCTATTGCAGGCGTAGGTGCCACCAATCGCCGTCAATGAAAAGGGGCAACCGCCACGCGGACGCACCCTGCAATCGATGCCATGGATTTAGGCTGCGCTGGCCACCTTGGCCGAACTGCCGCCATCGGCCTGCGGATCGACGCCTTTAAGCGCCATTGCCAGTTCGCGGAAGGCGCCGACACGTAGGGCGGGGGCAAAAATATAACCCTGCGCCTGCACGACGCCGCGAGCCCGCAGGTAGTGCGCCTGGGCTTCGGTTTCGACGCCTTCGGCCACGATTTCGCAATCGAGGTCCTTGGCCATGGAAATGAGCCCGTCCAGAACTGGCACCTGGCTGGTCTCCGGCTTGATCATGTCGACGAAGATCCGGTCGATCTTGATGACATCGACCCCAAGGGTCGCCAGATAAGCCAGATTGGAGTGTCCCGTTCCCGCGTCGTCCATTGCCAGCCGTGCTCCAAGCGCGTGCAGGCCCGAAATCACGCTTGTGGTGACGACATTGTTGGCCAGCGGACGCCGCTCGGTAATCTCGAACACCAATTGGCGGTAACTGATATTGGAGCCGCCAAAGATGGCCTGCACGTCCTCGACCACGCCCCCATCGCGGAAATGGCCCTCGAAGAGATTGATCGAGACCTTGAGATCGGGCATCGCCAGGCACAGGTCGCCCAGATCGTGCCGCACCTGCTGCATCAGCGAGAGCGTCATCGGAATGGCGAGGCCCGTGGCTTCGGCATATTCGATGAAGGCCCCCGGAGGCACGACCTCACCATTGGGTTTTTCCCACCGGCACAAGACTTCACAGCCCATGAGCGCGCCGGTGCGCAGGTTGATGACTGGCTGGTAATAGGGCTTGATCTCGCTGCGGCCGATGGCGCGTTCCAGGTTGAAGGCCGGCACGCGCGTCTTGCGTACGAATTGCAGGATAACCAGCAACATCAGCGCACTGCCCAGGCACGCCAAGATTGTGAACGTGACGTCCAGGTCGGCATAGCCGCCCCGCAGCAAGGCGAAGGGCGCTGCATATTCCACCTTGATCGGGAATTGCCCCGCATAACCCTGCGCAGCCACCAGTTCTGCGGCGTCGCTGCGCTGATCCAGCCGCGACGTGTCCCCGATCGCCACGATCGGCACGCCACTGGTCAGTGACACGCGCAGCACGGCCGCTTCGGGCAAAACCGAAGCCATTGCGTCCTGGGATTGCCCCAGCACCGGCACAAACACCGATACCCTACGGGTTTGACCGAATGTCTGGGTGACCTTGAGGGCGGGGCCTTCCATCTCGCCAAGGCGAACGACCGAGATGGTTTCTGTCAGGCTCGGCACCGGGAGTGGATCGGACAGCGGCGAATAATCCACGTCGCGTCCATAGGCATCGCAATATTGAACCCCATCCAGGTTCTCCACCAGCACCTGCTTCAGATTGACCGAGCGCTCGATGGCGCCCTGCGCATTGGCCACGAAGGTGGGCGTGCACAGCGATGGACTAGCCGAAATGACGCCCCGAAGCGCCGTTACCGCATCACCCGTTCTTGCATTGATGTATGATGAAAGCTCGTCAACATATTGCTGGGAAACATTTTCTTCGCGATAGCGAACATAGGCGTCCAGCACAAAATCCACGGCGACAATCGGCGCGAATGCCAGGATCGCGCCGAGCAGCATCAGGATGTGGGACAGTCTGGATCTCACGCGCGAATCCAACCCCAGAAAGCGACCTCTAGGGCATAGCAATCAAGGCTTTACGCATCATTAACGCTGATTAACGAGCACTGAAGTGGGCCCTGCCCCGCGGCATGAAGAAGGGGCCGGCAATCAACTTGCCGGCCCCTTGCGCAGATACGTTTTTGGGCAATCAGCTCTGGATGTTGAGCCGCAGGCTGAGTTCGCGCAATTGCTTGGCATTGGCCTGGCTCGGCGCGCCCATGAGCAGGTCTTCGGCCTGCTGGTTCATCGGGAAAGCAGTGATCTCGCGCAGGTTCTGCACGCCGCACAGCAGCATCACGATGCGATCGATACCGAACGCCGCACCACCATGGGGCGGAGCCCCATACTGGAACGCGCGGTAAAGCCCACCGAACTGCTCTTCGACTTCCTGGCGCGACTTGCCGGTCAATTCGAACGCCTTGACCATGGTCTCAGGTTCCTGGTTACGGATCGACCCGGACGCGATTTCGTAGCCATTGCACACCGCATCGTACTGGTAGGCCTTGAGCGACAGCGGGTCGCGGTTTTCCAGGGCATCCAGGCCACCCTGTGGCATGGAGAACGGGTTATGCGCGAAGTCAACGCGCTTTTCTTCCTCGTCCCACTCGTAGAACGGGAAGTCCACGATCCAGCACAGGGCAAACCGCTCGGTGTCCACCAGGTTGAGATCGAAACCAGCCTTGTTCCGGGCCTCGCCGGCAAATTTGTAGAACTTTTCCGGGCGGCCGCAGACGAAGAACACCGCATCGCCATCGGCCAGGCCAAGCTGGGTCCGGACCGCCTCTGTCCGCTCCTCGCCGATATTCTTGGCGATCGGGCCAGACCCGGCGCCGTCCTTGAAGAAAATATAGCCGAGACCCGGCTGGCCCTCACCCTGGGCCCAGGCGTTCATGCGGTCGCAGAATGCGCGGCTGCCGCCGGTCGGGGCGGGAATGGCCCAGACTTCGACCTTGTCGTCGGCTTCGATCTGCCCGGCAAAAACCTTGAAGCCGGACCCGCGGAAATGTTCGGTCACTTCCTGCATCTCGATCGGATTGCGCAGGTCGGGCTTGTCCGAGCCGTATTTGCGCACCGCGGTCTCATAAGGAATGCGCGGCCATCCCTGGGTCACCGGCTTGCCGTCGGCGAATTTCTCGAACACGTCGGTGATCACAGGCTCGACCGTGTTCCACACGTCTTCCTGGGTCACGAAGCTCATTTCCAGGTCGAGCTGGTAGAACTCACCCGGCAGGCGGTCAGCGCGCGGGTCTTCGTCACGGAAGCACGGCGCCACCTGGAAATAGCGGTCGAACCCGGCCACCATCAGCAATTGCTTGTACTGCTGGGGCGCCTGGGGCAGCGCAAAGAACTTGCCGGCATGGATGCGGCTGGGCACGAGGAAATCGCGCGCGCCTTCCGGCGACGAGGCCGTCAGGATCGGCGTCGAAAACTCGGTAAAACCGGCCTCGCCCATACCATTGCGCATAGCCGAGATGATCTTGGTGCGCTTGAGGATGTTGGTATGCAGCTTCTCCCGGCGCAGATCGAGGAAGCGGTATTTGAGCCGGACATCCTCGGGATAGTCCTGGTCGCCAAAGACCGGCAGCGGCAGTTCCTTGGCGGCCGAAAGCACTTCGATCTCGCGAATGAAGACCTCGATGGCGCCGGTTGGAATGTTGGCATTGACCGCCGCCGCATCGCGCAGCTTCACCTCGCCATCGATGCGCAGCACCCATTCCGAACGCACCTTTTCGGCCATCGAGAACGCCGCGGAATCGGGATCGATCACGCATTGGGTGATGCCGTAGTTGTCGCGCAGGTCGATAAACAGGAGCCCACCATGGTCACGAACGCGATGCACCCATCCGCTCAGGCGGACGGAATTGCCGGCATCGCTCGCCGTCAGGGCGCCACAGGTATGCGTGCGGTAGCGATGTATCGTCATGGTCAGGCTCGGATTTGCTAAGGAAAGGCAGGATTCTCGGGCGGGAAAAGCGCATGGCGCATCCCCAATGTCAAGGAAAGGGGCATACCGGCTTCTTCGCGGAAACCCAAGGAAAATCGAAGGTGGAGCAACGCGCGCGCACCTGCTAGGAAGAATATTGACTTTTTTTGGACAGAAGACGGCATGGACCCGATTGTTTCCACAGATGCGCTTGCGGCATTTTGCGAGCGCGCTGCAAAATTTGAATATGTTACCGTCGATACCGAGTTTTTGCGCGAGACGACCTATTGGCCGCGCCTTTGCCTGATCCAGGTGGCGACCGATGAAGAAGCGGTGCTGATCGACCCATTGGCGCCCGATATCCGCCTCGCGCCCTTCTTTGCCCTTCTAGCCAATCCCGACGTCACCAAGGTTTTCCATGCCGCGCGGCAGGATATCGAGATCTTCGTCAAGCTGACGGGAGCGGTGCCTGCCAATATCTACGACACCCAGGTCGCAGCCAGCGTCTGCGGCTTTGGCGATAGCGCTTCCTATGACAGCCTGGTGCGGGCGATCTGCAATGTCGAGATCGACAAGTCGTCCCGCTTCACCGATTGGTCGGCACGTCCGCTGACCGAAAAGCAGAGCACCTATGCCCTGGCCGACGTCACCTGGCTCCGTGACATCTACCGCGAGCTGCGCCAGCAGGTCGAATCGACCAAGCGCGGCGATTGGGTCGAGGACGAGCTCACGGTTCTGCGCAGCATCGACACCTATGTCGTGCAGCCCGAGCAGGCCTGGCAACGGCTGAAGATGAAATTCAACCGTCCCCGCGATCTGGCCGCGCTGAAGGTGCTGGCACGCTGGCGCGAGCAGAAGGCGCAGGATACCGATCAACCGCGCAGCCGCGTCCTCAAGGACGATGTGTTGCAGGAGCTGGCCACCCAGCGTCCCCTCACCCCGGATGCCTTCGAGAAATTGCGGGCCGTGCCGCGCGGCTACGGCCGCAGCAGCGCCGCCGGCGAGATCATTGCGCTGCTCAAGGAGGTCGATGCCCTGCCCAAGTCGGCACTGCCGGCCATGCCGGAGCGCTATCGCGGGCCATCGCCCAAGGGCGCGGTCGGCGATCTCCTGCGCGTTCTGCTCAAGGCCGTGGCCGAACAGCATGGCGTGGCCGCGAGAATCATCGCCACGTCAGACGAAATCGACGCCCTGGTGCTCGACGACGAGGCCGATGTTCCCGCGCTCAAGGGCTGGCGGCGCAAGCTGTTCGGCGAAAAGGCGCTGTCCCTCAAGCATGGCAAGATCGGCCTGGTCGCCACCCGCAAGGGCATTCTCGAAATTGCGGTGAACCCGGCCCAGGCGGCCGAGTAGCAGGATCAGGCGATTTCGATCGCCGTGGCCTTGTAGCCCGCAAGATCGCCGAACTGCCTCAATCGATTACGCAGGTGGTCGCCATTGAGAAATGCCAGGTCAACCGGCACTCTCAGCACCAGCGTGTCCTCGCGCACCGAAAAAGCAATGCGCGGCAGAATGCCCGGCATGGCCGCCGTCATCGGATAGGCAACCCTGAACAATGCCCCGATCGTCTTGGCCCGGGTGATCATCTCCGGGTCCCCCAGCACTGCAAGGGGCGAGGCCCCCTTGGCCTTGAGCCCGTCATAGCGGACTGCCATGACCTGAGCCAGGAAGGCCCTGGCAGGATGGTCGACCCCTGTCAGCGAGCCATAGGCGATGGAGTCGATGCTCTGCGAACCCCGGTAATCGGGGTGCGACCGCCAGGCAATGTCGGCGAGCAGGCACGCAACCCGGCGGAGCCGGGTCTGCTCGGCAGTCTCCCTGCTTCCGGCGACGCTGAGATAGTTGCCAGTGAACTCGATCAGATCATCCGCATGAGCCGGTGACCGTGACCGCAGAATCGACAGCTCTTCGGCACCCTGGATGAGCGGATCGGTCGCGCGCTCGCGCTCGTCCAGCATCCCGAACAAATAGCCTTCGCGGACCCCCAGCGCCGAAAACACCACGCTTTCGAACGTGCCCGCCTTGAGCACCTCGGCCAGCACTGCCGCACCGAAGGGGACCAGCTCCCGCCGGGAATTGCTGACATCGGACGAGCCCGGATAGGACTTGAGCGAGTCGGCTTTGACGATATGCTCGCAGAACGCGATCATGTCGGTGGCCGGCACCACATAGTCCTGCACCATATAGAGCGGGTACTTGGTTTCGGCCTGATGCAGCTTGGCCAGTGAACGCCAGGTGCCACCAATGGCGGCAAACCGGCCGCCTTTCTCACACCCGGATAGAATGGACTTCGCCAGCCGCCCGCGAACAATCTCGGCGGCCTGCACGGGCGATCCCTGAGCATCGTCCTGGAGGCGAATAACGCCCAGTTCGAACGATTGCCCGTCCGTATCGGCACCATTGGAAATATGCGACAGCTCGAGGCTCCCGCCCCCAAGGTCGCCGACAATTCCCCGGAAACCGGGAATGCCCGCCACGACGCCCAGGGCAGCGTAATGGGCCTCTTCCTCGCCATCGAGAACGCGGACAGGCGTCTTGAGAATGGCTTCGACTGCCGCGACAAACTCCTGCCGGTTCGCCGCATCGCGAACGGCGGACGTCGCCAGCACATAGATCTTGCCGACCCGCATCATGCGCGACACCAGCTCGAACCGCTTCATGGCCTCGAGAGCCTTGGCCATGTTGTCGTCGGCCAGCCGTCCCGTCTTGGCAATGCCGCGGCCCAGCGCACATGAGGCCTTTTCATTGTACAGCGGCGTCAGCGCGCGGGCATGCCGCTCATAGACCACCAAGCGCACCGAATTCGACCCGATATCCAGCACCGCCACCGGCCGGGCACCCTTGAGGCGCCCCTGCGCGGTGGGGTCTGCGTCAACGCCCCAGAATTGCGTCAAGCTCAGCCCTCGTCGCGATCGACCATGCCGGCGCTGCCACGGCCGGACAGCGAGGGATTGGTCATGAAGTACTTGTGGGCGTTGAAGGGCTCTTCCCCTTCCGCCTGCCGGACCCGATGCGAACTTCCATCGGGCAGCACTTCCCAACTCTGCTGGTTGTCCTTGAGATAGGCAACCATGATCTGATCCAGAATCTGCTTGTGCACGGTCTTGTTGAGTATGGGCACCATGATCTCGACCCGCCCGTCGAGATTGCGGCCCATGATATCGGCCGAGGAAATATACACCTTGGCCCGCGTCGAGGGCATGGCCTCGCCATTGCCGAAACAATAGATGCGGCTGTGCTCGAGGAACCGGCCGACTACGGACTTGACCCGGATATTGTCCGAGAAGCCGGGAATACCGGGCCGGAGGCAACAGATGCCGCGCACGATCAGGTCGACCTTCACACCGGCCTGGCTGGCGTCGTAGAGGGCATCGATGACCAGCGGGTCCACCAGCGAGTTCATCTTGAGCAGGATCGAGGCCGGCTGTCCGCTGCGGGCCAGTTCGATTTCCCTTCCGATGCTGTCGATCAGGGTCTGCCTGAGATTGACCGGCGACACGGCAATGGTTTCGAGCTCGGTCGGTCGCGCATAGCCGGTGATGAAGTTGAAGACCCGCGCCACGTCGCGCGTCACCGCCGGGTCGATGGTGAAATAGCTCAGGTCCGTATAAATCTTGGCGGTGATCGGGTGGTAGTTGCCGGTGCCGATATGGCAATAGCTGACCAGCTTGCCCTTCTCGCGACGGATCACCTGGCTCATCTTGGCATGAGTCTTGAGCTCGATAAACCCGAACACCACCTGCGCCCCGGCGCGTTCCAGGTCGCGGGCCCAGCGGATATTGGCCTCCTCGTCGAACCGCGCCTTGAGTTCGACCAGGCACGTGACGGACTTGCCCGCCTCCGCAGCCATGATCAGCGCCTTGACGATCGGGCTGTCCGAGGACGTGCGATAGAGCGTCTGCTTGATCGCCACCACTTCCGGATCGCGCGCCGCCTGCATGAGAAACTGGGCCACCACGTCGAAGCTCTCGAACGGGTGATGAACCAGAATGTCCTTGGCCCGGATGGCCGCAAAGCTGTCGCCATTGTAATCGCGGATGCGTTCGGGAAAGCGCGCCAGGTAGGGCGGAAACTTGAGGTCGGCCCGCGGCACGTCGCAGATCTTGCGCGCATCGGCGAGGCCGAGAAACCCGTGCACCTCGAACACGTCCGCTTCCTTGACCCCCAGCTGCTCGCCGATCTGGCGCTTGAGGGCCCTGGGCATGGTGCGTTCGATTTCGAGCCGGATCACCTGCCCGCGCCGGCGCTGGCGCAGGGCAGACTCAAATTCCACCACGAGATCGGCCGCCTCGTCGTCGATTTCGATTTCGCTGTCGCGGATGATGCGGAACGCCCCCGAACCCACCACTTCATGGCCCGGAAACATCTTGTGGAAGAACAGCTTGACCAGCGTGTCGATGGTCACGACCTCGGTGCGCCCCTCGGACACCAGCCCGGTCGGCAGGTTGATGAAGCGATCGAGATTGCCGGGAATGCGGACGAGGGCGGTCAGCGGCTGGTCGCTGTCAGGCCGCTTGAGCTCGAAGGCCAGGGCCAGACCCAGATTGGGAATGAAGGGGAAAGGATGCGCCGGGTCAACCGCAATTGGGGTGAGCACCGGGAAGATTTCTTCGCGGAACAGTTTTTGGAGGTAGGAGACCTGCTCTTCGGTCAGGTCATTGGACTCGTGGATGACCACGTTCTGCTCGAACAGCGCTTCTCGCAGGCTCTGCCAATGATCCTGCTGCTCCAGCTGCAGATGCTGGGCCAGGGTCGCGATTTCCTCGAGCTGTTCGCCCGGCGTCAGCCCGTCCGCGCTCTGCTTGGCCAGCCCCGCCCGGATCTGGCCTTTGAGGCCGGCGACCCGCACCATGTAGAATTCGTCGAGATTGTTCGCCGAGATGGACACGAACCGCAGCCGTTCGAGCAGCGGATGGGCCTCATTTCCCGCCTCTTCGAGCACCCGCATGTTGAATTGCAGCCAGCTCACCTCGCGGTTGACGAAACGCGCCGGGCTGTTGCGCAGGGCATCAGCATCGGGCACCGCGCCCTCGGTCTCGGGAAACTCGCTCATTTCATTCATCGTCGTTCCAGTCTTCCTGCCGGTCTGCGTCCGCCGCATCGTGGCGGAGCGCAAGGGCCTCGGCTGCTATTGTCCGGGTGATGGCGGAACCCCGCGCCAGCGCGAGTCGGTCCATTGTGTCGACCAGGGCCGTGGCCGCCTCCTGGCTGCGCTCCATACGGGCCACGAGATAGCCGATCACCCTGGGTTCGACCTTGATTTGCCGATCACCGAACAGTTTCACCAACATATGTGACAACTCAATGTCGTCGCTGCTCTCCAGCCGGAACAGCGGTGCCCGGCGCAACCGCGATCTGGCGTCGTCGGTCTTGAGTGGCCATTGGGCGATGTCACCGCGCGCCGTCAGCAATAGCGATCGCTCGCCGCGCAGTGACTGATTGAGCAGGTGAAACAGCGCCACTTCGTCATATTGGCCACGATCCACATCCTCGATCACCAGGGCCCGCCGGTCCGGATCGGCGACAAGCTCCGCCAACTCGTCCGGCCCCGCCATATGGGCATGGCTGATATCGGCAAATATGCGCGCCAGGTGAGACTTGCCGGAGGCCGGCGGCCCCACCAGCACCGTCAGGTGTTCGGGCCAGTGCGGCCAGGCAGCGATTCGCGCATGGGCCACGCTATTGCCCGTGCCCACCAGAAAATCGTCGGCCGCCAGCGAGGGTTCGTGGCCGAGGTCGAGTGCGAGCTGGCGGGGTCCGCCTTCAGGCCATGCCATCGTTGCCGTCGCCACCGCCATTGGGTCCGAGATAGAGGTAGCTTTCCTTGTATTTGCGCACGCCGAACCGCACCAGCACCGAGGCAATCGCCGCCATCGGCACCGCCAGCAGCAGTCCCACGAAGCCGAAGACCGCGCCCAGGGCGAGCAGGGCAAACATCATCCAGACCGGGTTGATATTGATCGAGGACCCCACAAGCTTGGGGTAGAGCACATTGCCTTCGATGAACTGCCAGAACAGGAAAATCCCGGCGATGAGCCCCACCATCCACCAGTTCGGGGCGAACTGCACGAAGGCGATACCCACCGACAGGCCCAGGCCGATCGTGAACCCGGCATAGGGAATAAAGCTCATGAGCCCGGCAATAAGACCCACGGCCAGGCCATAGTTGAGCCCGGCCAGGCTGAGAGCCGTGGCATAGAATGCGGCATCGATCAGCAGCACACCGCCCTGCCCGCGAATAACGCCGGCCATGGACTTGTCGATCTCCTGCAGGATGCCCTTGATCTCGCTCTTGTGCTCCTTGGGCAGCAGGCCATCGATGCCGCGCACCATGCCTTCCCAGTCGAGCAGCAGGTAGAAGGCCACCACTGGCGTCAGCACCATCAGCCCGACCACGACCGCGCCGGTAATCCCGATATTGACCAGTTCCCCCGGAATCGTGGCGATGAACCCGAGCGCCTGGCGCGTCAGGTCATTGATGCTGGCCTGCACCTGCGCCGCCCGCTCTGCACCCAGCCATTCGTTGATGGTCGGCGAATAGTCGATGGCCAATTGCTGCAGATCGCTGACATAGGCCGGCAGGCGCTGAATCAGGCCCACGATCTGCTGGCCGATAAGCGGCACGAACATCACGAACAGCGCGATGATGATGGTCAGCATCAGGAGCAGCACCACCACGGTCGCCCAGGTGCGGCTGAACCGCCACTTCTGCAACTGGTTCACCAGCGGGTTCAGCAGGTAGGCCAGAGCCGCCCCGACCACGAAGGGCAGAAGGATGCCGCGGAACACCCAGATCGCCAGGATCAGGACCACGAGGAATCCGATCCAGATCATCACCTGATTTCTAAGTGCCATGGCGTCGTGCAGCCCTTGCCTACGGGTAATCTAGAAGTTATCAGGCCATGTAACGGCCACCATCGAAAACTTCAACCAACCCGGATCGCGCGCGCTCACTTGCGCCCGAAATCCCCAGCATTGGCAAAGGCTCATGTCCGACACGCAAAACCTGCCACCAAACGGACTGTCTTACAAGCAAGCCGGGGTCGACATCGACGCCGGAAATGCTCTGGTCGAGGCCATCAAGCCGGCCGTGCGGTCCACCCGCCGCCCTGGCGCCGATGGCGAGATCGGCGGCTTCGGCGGCCTGTTCGACCTGAAAGCCGCAGGTTTCAAGGACCCGGTGCTGGTGGCGGCCAATGATGGCGTCGGCACCAAGCTCAAGATCGCCATCGATACCGGCATTCACGGCACCATCGGTCAGGACCTCGTCGCCATGTGCGTCAATGACCTTGTCGTGCAAGGCGCCGAGCCGCTGTTCTTTCTCGACTATTTTGCCACCGGCAAGCTGGACGTTGCCCAGGGCACGGCCATTGTCGAGGGCATCGCCCATGGCTGCCGTCTGGCCGGCTGCGCGCTGATTGGCGGCGAAACCGCCGAAATGCCCGGCATGTATCACGGCAATGACTACGACCTCGCCGGTTTTGCAGTCGGCGCCGCCGAGCGCGATGCGCTGCTGCCCCGCAAGGATATCGCCGCGGGCGACACGCTGGTCGCCATTGCCTCGTCCGGCGTCCATTCCAACGGCTATTCGCTCGTGCGCAAGATCGTTGAGCTGTCGGGCTTGGCCTGGGACGCCCCGGCCCCCTTTGCTCCGGCCAAATCGCTGGCCGAAGCCCTGCTCGAACCCACCCGCATCTATGTGAAGCCGCTCCTCGCCGCGCTTGCGGATGGCATTGGCATCAAGGCCCTCGCCCACATCACCGGCGGTGGCTTCATCGACAATATTCCGCGTGTGCTGCCTGATCACCTGGCCGCCGGTATTGATCTTGGCGCGGTCTCCGTGCCGCCCGTCTTCGGCTGGCTGGCCAAGGTCGGCGGTATGAGCGAACGCGAAATGCTGCGCACCTTCAATTGCGGCGTCGGCATGCTGGTCGCGGTTTCACCCGAGGATGCGGAAAAGCTCGTCGTCCATCTCACCCAGGCCGGCGAAACCGCTGCTGTCGTCGGCAGTCTGACCGAGCGCACCGGCGAGCCCGTGACCTTCAGGGGATCACTCTCGCTGTGACCCGCAAGCGCGTCGCCGTTCTGATCTCCGGGCGCGGCTCCAACATGTCCGCATTGATCGACGCCGCCCGGGACCCAGCCTATCCGGCCGAGATCGTCGGCGTTTTGTCCAACAAGGCCGCCGCACCCGGCCTCGCGATCGCGGCAAATGACGGCATCGCCACGGCCTCGCTTGCCCAGAGCAAGTTTCCAAGCCGCGACATGTTCGAAGACACGATGACCCAGATCATGGAGAGCTGGGAAGTCGACTATGTCTGTCTTGCCGGTTTCATGCGCATCCTGGGCGAGGATTTCGTGATCCGCTGGCAGGGGCGGATGATCAACATCCACCCGTCCCTCCTTCCGCTTTACAAGGGGCTGCATACCCACGAGCGCGCCCTGGCCGACGGGGCGAGCGTGCATGGCTGCACCGTGCATTTCGTAACGCCCGGCCTCGATGAAGGCCCCGCAATTGTTCAGGCCAAAGTGCCGGTGCTTGCCGGGGACACGCCGCAATCTCTGGCCGACCGCGTGCTCATCGAAGAACACCGCATTTATCCCGAAGCCCTCAAAATGCTCGCCGAGGGCCGGGTCACGTTCTGATCTTGTCGAACGGCTGGGCAGATGCCCGTCGTGGACCAGAGGAGAATATCATGACCCATACCGACGACGATCTGACTCACCTTGCCGAACATGGAATGCCCGACCTCCCCAGCCCGGATCAGTCCGGCATGGTGGAGAACGAGGGCGCCAAAATCTGGTACTGGACCAGGGGGACCGGCAGCCCGGTCATCCTGCTCCACGGCGGCCTTGGCCATGCCGGAAACTGGGCCTACCAGGTCGAAGACCTGATCGGCGCCGGATACCAGGTTGTCGCCATAGACAGCCGCGGCCAGGGCCACTCGAGCCGGACGGATGACCCCTATACCTACGACCAGATGGGCCGGGACACGCTGGCTGTCATGGATAAATTGGGGATCGGGCAGGCTGCCATTGTCGGCTGGAGCGATGGCGCCGACACCGGGCTGGTGATGGCCCGGCAACACCCCGAGCGCATAAAAGGGCTCTACTTCTTCGCCTGCAATGTCGACGCCACCGGTGCCCTGCCCTTCCAGCCGACGCCAGTGATCGATCGCATCTACGCGCATCACGTCGGCGAATATGCCAAGCTCTCCCCGACACCCGAAGCATTCGAGCGGATGCGCGACGATCTTGGGGTGATGCAATCCAGCCAGCCCAATTACACCGCTGCCGATCTCGCGGACATCGGCGTCCCGGTATGGAGTGTGATCGGCACGGGTGACGAGTTCATCCGCCGCGATCATGCCGAATACATCGCAGCATCCCTGCCCAACGGGTCATTCCACCTGCTGCCCGATGTCAGCCATTTCGCGCCCCTGCAACGGCCCGGTGTGTTCAACGCGTCGGTCAGTGCTTTCCTTGCTGCCGTTTGGAATTGACCCATCACAGCAATTGATGACCCTCATCGTCAAAATCGGTTCGACCTTTGTTCCACCTCGGCGTAGCGTCGCGCCCTGTCTGAGAGGTGCCCCATGAGTCTGCGCGATTGGTCGCTAATTGTCCTGCTGGGCGCCATCTGGGGCTGCTCATTCGTCTTCAATGCCCTGCTGATCCGCGAGCTCGGGCCCCTCTGGGTCACCGCGCTCAGGGTCGGCATCGGCGCTCTGGGATGCTGGGCCGTGATGTTCGCCCTGCGAAAAAAGGTGCCGCGCGACCCGCGCCTGTGGCTGCAACTGGCGGCTTTGGGCGTTCTCGCCTATGCCATCCCCTTTGCGCTCTTTCCCCTCGCCCAGGCGCATCTTGCGAGCGGTATCGCCGCCATCATCAATGCCCTGACCCCCATGGTCACGGCCGTCATTTCCCATTTCTGGATCGGCGGCGAGAAGGCCACCCCGACCAAGTTCACCGGCGTAGCCATCGGCTTTGCCGGCGCCGCTATCCTGGTCTCGCCAGCCCTGACGTCAGGCGGGTCCTCCCAGCTCTGGGCTGTGGCCGCCTGCCTCTGTGCCACCCTTTGCTACGCGCTCACCCTCAACATCACCCGCAGCTTCAAACACGTCGAGCCAACGGCCTTTGCCGCGATCGCCCTGACAGGCGCTGCCGTGATCGCAACCCCCGTCGCCTTCTTCACCGAAGGCGCTCCGGTCATGACCCGGCCCGAAACCTGGGGCGCAGCACTGGCCATTGGTCTGCTATCGACCGCCTTCACCTTCCAGATCATGTACCGCATTCTCCCCCGCGTCGGCGCCACCAACTTCGCCACGACCACCTTCATTGCACCAATCTCGGCCCTGCTGATCGGCGTCACCGTGCTCGGCGAAACCATCCTGCCGGTCCAGATTCTGGGGATGTTCGTGATCTTCTTCGGCCTGCTCTTCATCGACGGCCGCATTCGCAACCTATTTCCCGGTCGAAGCGCGACCCAGTAGGATCGGTCCTCGCGTGGTCTCCGCAGGTGCGGGCAACACGGGCGGCTCTGCTGGCGGCGGCAACGGGACGAGCGAAGCGCGAATGGCGCTGTCGTCTTCCATCAGGTCGTCGATGAACAGCGACAGCAATTGGGTGCGGCCGGTCACGCCAGCCTTGCGATAAATCGCGTTGGTCTGAGCTTTTACAGTGCCTTCGGACGTACCGCGAAGGCCGGCGATCTCCGAGATCGAGAGCCCCTTGAGCGCGAAAAGCGCGACGTCGGCCTCGGCCGGAGTCAGCCGCCATTCCAGAAAGCGTTCGTTCAACAGCTCCATGAAGGCACCGGAAGCGCGCCGCAGTCGCTCTTCCGCGAGACGCCGGTTCCGGTCCGCTTGCCAAAGTGAGACGGCACCAAAACCAACCCCGACAACCAGCCCCAGCGCCGCTCCGATCTCCAGCAGTTCCCGGGCCTCCCAGGAGAGCGGACCAGCCCACAATCCAATATAGGACGACAAAATGTCAGACACGAAAAAGAACGCGCTGACGACCTGAACCAAGAGAATGACGACGATAGCCCAGACCCGGCTCATCTGATCGCGGGCTCAGTCGTCATCCCGGTCATCATCGTCGTCATCGCCGTCATCATCATCGCCGTCGTCATTGTCGCTGTCGTCATCACCATCGTCCTCATCGTCATCCGAATCCGACCTTTCGCCTTCCGTACCACTGGTCGTCGACGGGATCGTGGCGGAGGGAACGGTGCGACCGCCGGCGGTGGTCCAGACATCGCGAAGGAGTTCCCCGGTCCGCGGGTTTATCACCAACTCACGGACACCCTGCGCATGCGTCGCCAAGACCCGGACTCGGCCAAGCAATGTCCGGGTTATCTCGATATCCCGGTAGCCTTGCGCTTCGAGTTGGGCAACGACGCTATCGACATAGTCCGCATGAGCCATCTGCGGAAATGCAAATGTAAGGCCGGTCAGGGCGATCAAAAACTGTCGACGGCGCATGTCATCCTACTCCTGCCATCAGGCTACAGCGTTCGTGCGGGGACCGGCAAGGCCGGCCCCCATACGCAAAGTTGACGATTAGTCTTCATCGTCCTCGTCGTCATCGCGATCGTCCTGATCGTCGTCCTGATCGTCGTCCTGATCATCGTCCTGATCATCGTCCTGGTCGTCGTCCTGGTCGTCGTCCCGGTCGTCGTCACGGTCGTCGTCCCGATCGTTATCCCGATCGTCGTCACGGTCGTCATCCCGATCGCCATCCCGGTCATCGTCCCGGTCGTCGTCCCGATCATCATCACGATCGTCATCCCGGTCGTCATCCCGGTCATCATCCCCGTCGTCGTCCCGGTCATCGTCCCAATTTTCATCGTCGAAGGCGTCTTCGTCGGTGAACCCATCATCATCGAATTCGTCGAAATAGATGCCGGGAGTCGTGTCGTCGTCCGCGTCGATGGATTCGGTTTCCATCCTCAGCACGTCGCCAGTGTCGAGATCATAGATCACCTCGACCTTCATTTCCTGGTTGTAGGCTTCCACTTTGGCCTGCGTACGCGAAAGCTCGACCTCGACGCGGGTGAACCCTTTCTCCTGGTATTGCCGAGCTATCTCCTCGCCGGTCCAGGCTGCCTGGGTCATCGAGGTGGTCATCAGCAGAACGGCTGCCGCACCCAAGATTCGAAGTTTCATGGTTCAGTCTCCTCATGGTGTGTATCGAGCCGGTGGGAATCGCCCTGCCGGCAAGCACCATGAAGGCGGCGTGAACCCGATAGTCCCATTACCCCCGGGTTTAGGCGGCAGCCAATATGGCCAGGGTTTAGGGCCGTAAACTCGAGTTTATGAACGAAGAATTGAGGCGCGTGCAGCGTGCGCGCGACGAAAAAAGGGCCGGACACAAGGGTCCGGCCCGCCAAAATCGAAGCCTCTGGTCTCTACTCGATCCCGAGCTTTTTCTTCATCAATTCGTTCAGCGCCTGCGGATTGGCCTTACCACCGGAGGCCTTCATGGCCTGGCCGACGAACCAGCCGATCATGGTCGGCTTGGCCTTCACCTTTTCCACCTGGTCGGGATTGGCGGCGATGATGTCGTCGACGATCTTTTCAATGGCGCCAAGGTCCGTCACCTGCTTGAGCCCGCGACGCTCGACGATCTCGGCCGGTTCTCCCTCGGGTTCTTCGGCGATGAGGATCTGCAACACGTCCTTGCCGCCCTTTGACGAGATCGTGCCGCCGGCGATGAGGTCGACCAGCCCGGCAATCTGCGCCGGCTTGAGATGGGTTTCCCACACCGCCAGCCCCTGGCTGTTGGCGAAGGCCGCCACATCGCCATTGAGGATATTGGCGACCGCCTTGCCGTCCCGCTTGGTTGCGCCAAAGCTCACGCAGGCTTCGTAATAGTCGGCGGTCTCACGATCGAGCGTCAGCACCATGGCGTCATAAGGGGTGACGCCATAGTCCTTGATGAAGCGCCCCTGCTTTTCATCCGGCAGTTCCGGCAGGTTTTCGGCAAGGCCAGCGATGAAGGCATCGTCGAATTCGAGCGGCAGCAGGTCCGGATCGGGGAAGTAGCGATAGTCATGCGCTTCTTCCTTGGAGCGCATGGAGCGGGTTTCCCCGTTCTTGGGATCAAACAGGCGCGTTTCCTGGTCGATGCTGCCACCATCTTCCAGAATGTCGATCTGCCGGCGCGCCTCATATTCGATGGCCTGGCCGGCGAAACGGATCGAATTGACGTTCTTGATCTCACAGCGCGTCCCGAATTCCCCGCCCGGCTTGCGCACGGACACGTTGACGTCGGCACGCATGGAGCCCTGCTCCATATTGCCGTCGCATGTGCCAAGATAGCGCAGGATCGTGCGCAGCTTGGAGAGATACGCCTTGGCTTCCTCGGACGAGCGCAGGTCGGGCTTACTGACGATTTCCATCAGCGCCACCCCGGACCGGTTGAGGTCGACAAAGCTCATGTTCGGGTGCTGGTCATGGATCGATTTGCCGGCGTCCTGCTCCAGATGCAGCCGTTCGATCCCGATCTCGATCTGCTCGCCATCGACATCCAGCAACACCTTGCCTTCGCCGACGATCGGGTCCTTGAACTGGGAAATCTGGTAGCCCTGCGGCAGGTCCGGATAAAAATAGTTCTTGCGATCGAACACGCTGCGCTTGTTGATCTGGGCCTTGAGGCCCAGCCCGGTCCGCACGGCCTGGCGCACGCATTCCTCGTTGATGGTCGGCAACATGCCGGGCATGGCCGCGTCCACGAAGCTGACATTGGCATTGGGCGGATTGCCGAAGGCTGTCGAGGAACCGGAGAACAGCTTGCTCTCGCTGGTGACCTGGGCATGCACCTCCATGCCGATGATCACTTCCCAGTCGCCGGTCGAACCGGAGATCAGGCGTTTCTTGTCGGGGGTGCGGGTGTCGACGAGTGTCACTTTGCGGTCCTGAAACACGGTAATTCCGGTGTCGTGCTTACCGGGCTTGCCCGCTCTATGCAACCGCCGCGAACCGGCTAGTCGAGGTCCTCGATCTCCCCGTCATAGGGATGCAGCCATTTTTCCAGATGCACGCTGCCGAACGGGTCCTGGCTGCGCCGCCCATCTGTCTTGAGGGCCAGAATGCGATAGCCCTGCCGTTCGTAGAATTGCACGGCCCGCACATGGTCGGCGGGCGTTTCCAGCCGGATGCGCTGCGCACCCTCGAGTTCCAGCATGGCCTCCATGCGCGACAGCAACATCCGGCCCAGTCCGTTGCTCTGCAGGTCCGGCATCACGAAGAGGTAGGGAATGTAATTGCGGCCCTTGACCCGCGCGCACCAGCCGACAACGACGCCGTCCAGTTCCACGACGATGGTGTGGGGCCAGTATTGGCCAACGGCATGCGACAGCCGCCGGCGCTCTTCATCGCGGATACCCGGTCGCTCGCCCACCACAGGCAGGATGCCGTCTTCCCACGCGCGATAGGCGATGTCGGCCAGTCGTGGGGCATCCGAGATCTCCGCCTTGCGTATCCGAATGCCCGACATTCTGGCCTCCTATTTCGCGCGTCGCCTGGCTGCGATGATGCCCTTCTCGTAATTGATGTTCCAGTCGATCAGGGTCCGCCAGATAAGTTCGGCCTGATCCTCGTCGAGATCAAGGTCCAAACTGCGGCTTCTGACCTTTGATACGATCGTCTCGATACGGGCGGGATCATAAGCTTCGTGTGGATCGGTCTTGATCTCGGCCATGCGGGTGACATAGCCGTGGCGCTCCGCAAACAGGGCCAGCAGGGCCTGGTCGATCCGGTCGATTTCGAAACGGACATCGTCCTTGGTCTGGCATTCGGCAGGCTGTTTAGGATTGTTCAAGGTAGCTGGCACTTTTCGTCTAACGCCTTCCATCAGATGGTCAGGTGATACTCCGAATTTGGAAGCATATCGCTTTGCTGTTTCCCAAGTTAGGCCCCTAGTTCCATTCTCGTGATGTCGATACGTCTCAGGCAAAATCCCAAGAGCCTGGGCAGCACTTTCTTTTGTGGGGTAGCCCGCCTTCTCTCTGGCAAGCACGAGGTGGTCATTGGGCGTAGGCATGTATTCATCCAAAGTGGATTTGATCTGTTGCTGGTTTGCACCGGCTGCCGCACGATTTCAACCCGCCGGCCATGATCCCTATGGCCAATCCGGCCGGCACGACCTAATCATGAGCCATGTCTAGCCAGTCTGAGATTGTCTGATAGCCCGTCCACGACGCGACGGGCATGAATGAACCAAGCCGCTGCCGGGCGTGACGCGGGCGTGGCTCCGTTTGTTTGCGGCCACATGCCGCCATTCAGGCTTCAGACTTTTCCATGGATATTTCCCGAAACGAACAGCGGGTGCTGCACGCGCTCGCGCAGGGCGGACGCATCGCCGCCATCAAGGACGAGCGCGGCAAGATCGCTGCTTTCGAGTTTTTCAGCCGCGACGGCTGGCTGATCAACGGGCTCACCCCGCTCATCTTCAGCAAGCTCAAGGCAAAGAAAGCGATCAAATCCCAGGGTGGTGGACCCTATAGGATCACCAAGCGCGGGCTCGAACTGGTCCGCAGCCAGGTGGACAATCGCTAAAGGCGGCCTACAGCACCACAAAACACGGCGCTGCCCTCGGGCTCGACCCGAGGGCCATTCAGACCTCACACCGAGTTGAGACTGGCCTTCGGGTCAAGCCCGAAGGCGGCGCCCTGCGTAGGCTAATGCCGCGTCACGTCGCTGAGGGCCGCAGCGATGTGTTCCCATTCGGCCGAAACGCTGGCGGTGGCGCGGCGCTTGCCGGCGCGGCGATACCAGTAGTCGGCATTGCCCATATCGGCTTCGATCCAGTGCATCAGGGCATGAACCCAGTCGAAGGCCTGCACGCCTTCCATGGCCTGCACGATCGTGTGCGCCTTTTCCCATTCGGGCCCGACGCGCATCTCACCCTTTTTCAGCCACCACAGGGCCTGCAGCGGCTTGCTCATGTCCTTGGGAGGCTCGGACCAGTCGAGCGTCGTAAAGATATCAGTGGCCATCGGCGAAATTCCTGTTGGCCCGGACGCGACCAGCGGGTGCGTCACAACCAGTTTCAACTTGTGCATTGGCCGCAAATAGTGCGGTTTTGCGCCGCAATCAAGCGGCGCGACCTCCAGATGCTTACCACCAGGGTTTCGGGGAGAAGTCGCCGCCGGCACTCTTTTCGATCACGCGCGCGGCTGCGAACAGGGTTTCCTCGTCAAAAGGCTTGCCGATCAATTGCAGGCCGAGCGGCAGTCCCTGCCCGTCCTTTCCGGCCGGAACCGCGATGCCCGGCAGGCCCGCCATGTTGACGGTCACGGTGAAAACGTCCTGCATATACATCGCCACCGGATCGGCCGCGAGCGTCTCGTCGCCGATGCCGAAAGCCGCCGAAGGCGTCGCTGGCGTCAGGATGGCGTCGACCCCGCCGTGGAAGGCGTCCTCGAAATCCTTCTTGATCAGCGTCCGCACCTTCTGCGCCTTGACGTAATAGGCATCGAAATAGCCGGCGCTGAGCACATAGGTGCCGATCATGATGCGGCGCTTTACCTCCCGGCCGAAACCGGCGGCGCGAGTCAATTCATACATGTCGGTGATGTCCTTGCCGCTGACGCGCAGGCCATACTTGACGCCGTCATAGCGGGCGAGGTTGGACGAGGCTTCGGCCGGGGCCACGATATAATAGGCCGGCAGCGCATACTTTGTGTGCGGCAGAGAGATGTCCTTGACCGTAGCGCCCTCGGCCTTCAGCCATTCCAGTCCCTCGGTCCAGAGCTTTTCGATTTCTCCCGGCATCCCGTCCATCCGGTATTCCTTCGGAACACCGATGGTCAGGCCCTTCACGCCACGCTCGACGGCGGCGGCAAAATCTGGAACCGGAATATCGACACTGGTCGAATCCTTGGGATCGAACCCCGACATCGAGGTCATCAGGATTGCCGCATCCTCAACCGTGCGGGCAATCGGGCCGGCCTGATCGAGCGAGGATGCGAAAGCGACTGTGCCCCAGCGCGATGCACGCCCATAGGTCGGCTTGATCCCCACCGTGCCGGTAAGGGCCGCCGGCTGGCGGATCGAGCCGCCGGTATCGGTTGCCGTCGCGCCGGCGCAGAGCCAGGCCGCCACGGCCGCGGCCGACCCACCCGACGATCCGCCCGGCACCAGGCTGGCATTGCTGCCATCGGCCCGGAACGGGCTGGTCACCGGGCCGTAATAGGACGTCTCGTTGGACGAGCCCATGGCAAACTCATCCATGTTAAGCTTGCCCAGCATTACCGCGCCATCGCGCCAGAGATTGGCCGTCACGGTGGATTCGTATTCCGGCTTGAAGCCATCGAGAATATGGCTGGCGGCCTGGGTGTGCACGCCCTTGGTCGCGAACAGGTCCTTGACCCCCAGCGGGATGCCCTCGAGCGTACCGCCCTGCCCCTTGCCCAGTTTTTCGTCGCTGGCCCTGGCCATGTCCCGCGCCTGTTCGGGCGTCGTCGCCACATAGGCGTTGAGGCTCGGATTGGCCTTCTCGATGGCCCCGATATAGGCGTCGGTCAATTCGAGCGCTGTAAAGCTCTTGTCCTTGAGACCCTTGCGGGCATCGGCGAGGCTGAGTTTGGTCAGGTCAGTCACGGAAATATCTCTCATTCGTCACGGCGGGCGGCGATCAGGCCACCCCAGCCGGAGCCGATAGCGGCAGTTCAAAGAAGGCCGACCATTCGCTGTCGGGATAATCGAGGAAGGGGCCGCGCTGGACAAAGCCGTAGCGCGTATAGAGCCGGTGCGCCTCGGCCATGCCGTCGCCCGTGCCGGTCTCAAGCATCACCACCGGCAAGCCCTTTTGGCGCGCCAGCTCGATGATGCGCTCCAGCAGTTGCCGCCCGACGCGCTGGCCCCGCACTTCGGGCAGGGTGAACATGCGCTTGACCTCGCCCAGCTCCGGGCCGTGCAGTTTCAACGCACCCATGCCCACGGCCTTGCCGCTATCATCACGGGCCACGAACAGGGTCGTGGCGCTGTCGGCCATCTGCTCGACGGTCATCTTGAACTGGAATTCGAGCGGCGACAGCGGCAAGAGGTGCGCATTGAGCTGCTCGACCAGGGCGCGCACGTCGTCCTGCAGCGGCGTTTCGATGGCGATGCTGATCGCCATTTATTCCACCACCTTGGGGACCATGAAGAAGTTGTCTTCGGTCAGCGGTGCATTGCCCACGATCTTTTCGGGATAGCCGCCGTCACTGATCACGTCGTCGCGGCGGCGCAGTGTCATTGGCGTCACCGAGGTCATCGGCTCGACACCATCGACATTCACCTCACCAAGCTGCTCGACAAAGCCCAGGATGGCATTGAGCTCCTGCTGATAGCCGGCCACTTCCGTTTCCTCGATGCGGATACGGGCCAGGCGACCGATGCGCTTTACGGTGGCGGCGTCGACGGACATGAATTTCTCCAGCGGAATGCGTGTTCGCGGCGTTATTAGCAATCCGCCACGGCAAAAGACAATGAAAATGCCTTATCCGTCACATCAGACTTCCACGGCGAGGCCGGGCTCCAGGGCGATGAGCCCGGCGCCGTCGAGCAGCGGGGGCAGCATCGAAAAAGCCTGATCCCGCGCCGCGTCGCTGCCGCCAAACGCGATCAGGTGCGGCCTGCGGCTTTCGAGGAGTGCCGCACCCCGCCGCGCCAGGTCATCCCCCGCCATCACCACCACGGCCTTTTCCACCCAACGGCCGAGAGCCGGTGGTTCGCCGGCCAGCAACAGCAGCGGACGATCCTCATCCGCATCAACCAGCAGCGCCCCCTCTCCCAGCGTCCAGATCTGCGCGGGGCGCAGCGATTCGTCGGCGTCGAGCAGTCTCTGGATGGGCCGGGCAGTCCAATTGGTCCCATCAGCAGGCTTATGTGGCGCGTCCATGGCAGTGACGATATCCGCGCCGCTTACCAGTTCGCCGGAATCGACGCCGATCGCCTGCTCCGCATCGACCACGATGATCTGGCCGCCGATGTGAATGCGAAAGGCGGTTCCGCCAAACCAGGTGAGTTTCATCCATCGATTCCTGTCGCCAAGGTCGCCAACAGCCTATAGGAGGTCGATCAACTGGCAAGGACCAGTAGCCCTCATGGTGAGCCTGTCGAACCACGAGGTCGCGGCAGGCCAGCCTCCACTCGCTCGACCTCGTCCTTCGACAAGCTCAGGATGAGGTCTTTGGGAATCCTGACGTGACCGAAGACCTGACCAATCCCCTTGCCGCCATTCCGCCCTCAGGAAAAATCCTGGGGCTGGACCTGGGCACCAAGACCATCGGTGTCGCCGTTTCGGACGCCATGCGCTATTCGGCCACCCCGCTCGAAACCATCAAGCGCACGAAGTTTACCCAGGACGCCGAGCGGCTCATCGAACTCATCTCCGAAAATCAGGCGGTGGCGATCATTCTCGGCCTGCCTCTCAACATGGATGGCAGCGAGGGCCCGCGCGTCCAGTCGACCCGCGCCTTCGCCCGCAACCTGGCGCAAAAGATCACGCTGCCCATCGCCTTCTGGGACGAGCGCCTATCGACCTCGGCCGTCACCCGCATGATGATCGAGGCCGACCTGCGCCGCGACCGCCGCGCGGAAGTCGTCGACAAACTGGCCGCCAGCTACATCCTGCAGGGCGCCCTTGACCGGTTGCGCAACTGGTAATCCACTTTCGAGTCCGTAAGCGCTACAATATCAATGGCTTAAAGCCATTTTCTGATCCAATTCAGAAAATGATCTCGAGGTGCCGCGCCTGAGACTTCCCGGCGATTCACCGAAAACCTGCTTGAACGCCCGCCCGAAGGCCGCATCCGACTGATAGCCTGCATGGCGGGCAATGCGCGACAGTGTCTCCCGCCCTTCTACCACGGCCAGGCGCGCCCGCTGCAGGCGCCAATCGGTCAGGTAACGCATGGCCGGCACGCCCAGAGTTTCGGCAAACCGTGCCGCAAATCCCGAGCGGGACATGCCGGCAATCCGCGCCAGCTGTTCCAGCGTCCAGTTTTCACCCGGACGATTGTGCATGGCCGCCAGCGCCCGCCCCAATTGTGCATCACGCAGCCCGGCGAGCCAGCCCGTCTGGCTCTCCGGCGCGGTATCGAGCCAGGTGCGGATCGCCTGGATGATCAGGATATCGGCCAGCCGGGTGATGACCGCCTCGCCCCCCGGCCTCAAGTCCGCCGCCTCATGGGAGATAAGGTCGAGCGTACTGCGCACCCAGCCACCGGCCGCATCGTGCCAGCGATCGACGATCAATACGTCCGGCAGCAGCTCGACCAGCCGGCGGGCCGCGACATCGTCAAACGCCACCACCCCGGTCATGGCGCGCGTCACTGGCCCCGGCCCGGCAATGGACATGAGTTCATAGCGCTCACTGACACGGGTCGCCGGCAGGTCGAACAGGGGCGTGGTCTTCATATCCGGCGAGCTGGCCAGTTCAACCGGCGTGCCCAGTGGCAGCACCACCATGCTGCCCTCGCGCACGAGCACAGCATCACGATTGGGGAGGCGCATCCAGCCCTCGCCCGCCGTTATGATGACGAACAGCATCGCATTTTCCATCTGCGGCAGCGCCACGCCCCAGGGCGCACCCAATTCGGCCCGGCAATAGAGCGTGCCATTGAGCCGCAGCATGTGCAGGACATCGCCGAGCGGGTCCGAGGCGGCGGGGGGCTGGAAGTGCGAAACGGCCATGCGACACCAATCCTAACAAACTTGCTGGACGATCTGCATAGATAACTGGCCATTCGGCGATGGAAAGTCCAGCCCACGTCGCCAATCTCCCGGTCGTAAGCAAAACGGGAGATCCCTATGAGCCATTCACCCATCCTCGTCATTGGCGCCAGCGGCAAGGTAGGCCGCCGAGTCGTCGCCAAGCTGACCGACATGAACCGCCCCACCCGTCCGGCGGGCCGCCGCACCGCATTGCCGTTTGATTGGCAGGACCGCTCGAACTGGGCCGATCATTTCTCCGGCGTGGACACGGCCTATGTCGCCTACTATCCAGACCTGGCTTCACCCCAAAGCGCCGATGATATCGCGGCCCTTGTCGCCGCCGCCAGGTCTGCGGGTCTCAGGCGCATGGCCCTGCTTTCCGGTCGCGGCGAAAGCGGCGCGATCAGGGCCGAAAACGTGCTGCGCGACAGCGGCCTCGGCTACACCATCCTGCGCTCGGCCTTCTTCAACCAGAACTTTTCCGAGGGCCTTATGCACCAGGGCGTCATGGACGGCCTGCTCGCCTTGCCGGCTGGCACGCGCGCGGAACCCTTCGTCGACCTCGACGACATCGCTGAAGTGGCCGCAGCCGCCCTGGTCGACGACCGGCACCACAACAAGGTGTATGAAATGACCGGCCCGCGCCTGCTCACCTTTGCCGATGCCATGTTCGAGATCGATGCCGCCACGGGGCGCGAACTGGCCTACGCTCCCATATCCCTCGATCAATTCCAGGCGGCGATGGAAGCCGCGATCGGGCCCGATGACGCCCATCTCTACACAGAACTGTTCCGGGAACTGTTCGATGGCCGCAATGAGTCGATCACCAACGGCGTCCAGGAAGCCCTTGGCCGTCCGCCGCGAGACTTTGCTGACTATTGCGTCGGGGCCGCAAAAGCCGGCGCCTGGCGGCTGGCCGCCTAGCCGTGGCCATTTTCACGCGGCTGCTGCTGGCCATCGGCGCTTTGACGGCAGCTGCCCTGGCCCTGTCGATCCTGTTCCTGCCCGTTCCGTTCTATTCCGGTTACGGAATTGCGGTCGGCGCGGAGGTGAGCCTGCTCAATGAGCTCAAGGCCCCGGCCCTGCTCATCCTTGCCCTAGGCCTGATCCAGGCCGTTGGCCTCGTGCAGGCCAGGTACCAGCAGGTCGGTGTCGCGGCGGGCCTGCTGCTCTATCTGAGCTTTGGCCTGTCGCGGCTGGTCGCCATCCTCACCGACGGGCCGCCATCGCCAGCCTTGATCTGGGTTGCTGTTGTCGAACTGACTCTGGGCGGTGCTTTTGCCCTGGCGCTTTGGCGGTTGCGGCGGGGATAATTTCGCGAAACGGCCAGGGTGGGCTTGCCCCACCCTGCCCCCTCGGCTAGACCGCAGCAAATCGCAAGGGATGCGACATGCCGCAGCAGAGCTCACGCACCGGCCATTCCGGTGACTTCCCCCCGTTCCAGCAACGACACCTCATTTCCATCGCCGATCTCCAGCCGCACGAAATCATCGACCTGCTGGACCGCGCCGAGGGCATGATCGAAGTGTCCCGGCAGGAGCGCAAGTCTCTGCCGACGCTGTCCGGCAAGACCCAGATCAATCTCTTCTTCGAACCCTCGACCAGGACGCAGTCCTCCTTCGAGATCGCCGGCAAGCGCCTGGGTGCGCTGGTGGTGAACATGTCGGTCAAGACCAGTTCGGTGTCCAAGGGCGAAACCCTGGTCGATACCGCCGCGACCCTCAACGCCATGCGCCCGGACGTCCTGGTCGTCCGCCATTCCGCCGCTGGTGCGGTGGAACTGCTCTCCCAGAAGGTCGGCTGCGCCGTGATCAATGCCGGCGATGGCGCCCACGAACATCCGACCCAAGCGCTCCTCGATGCGCTGACCATCCGTAACCACAAGGGTACGCTTGCCGGGCTGACCGTTGCCATCTGTGGCGACATCGCCAATTCCCGGGTCGCCCGATCCAACCTTTTGCTCCTGGGCGCGCTCAACGTCCGCACCCGGGTCATCGCGCCCCGCACCCTGCTTCCCGCCGGCATCGAAAACCTGGCGACCGAAGTTTTCACCGACATGGAAGAAGGCCTCAAGGGTGCCGATGTGGTGATGATGCTGCGCCTGCAGCACGAACGCGCCAATGGCCGCATGATCCCTTCGGTGCGCGAATACTACCGCTTCTATGGTCTGGACGAGGCCAAGCTGGCCCATGCCAAGCCTGACGCCATCGTCATGCATCCGGGCCCCATGAACCGCGGCGTCGAAATCGACCCCGCCATTGCCGATGGTGATCGCAGCGTCATCACCGACCAGGTCGAAATGGGGGTCGCCGTGCGCATGGCCGTGCTCGATGCCCTGCTCCCGGCGAGGAACGAGCCATGATCCGCCCCCTCATCATCGACAATGCCCGCATCCTCGATCCGGCCTCCAATACCGATCAGACCGGAGCGGTTCTCATTGAAGACGGCCGCATTTCCGATCTGGCCATCGGCGGTCCGGCCGGGGTGCCGGACGGCGCCGAAGTCATCAACGCCCAGGGCATGGTGCTGGCGCCGGGCCTCATCGATATGCGGGTTTTTGTTGGCGAGCCCGGCAAGGAATATCGCGAGACGCTGGCCTCGGCCGGCGCGGCTGCCGTTGCAGGCGGCGTCACCAGTTTCGTGATGATGCCCGATACGACCCCGGCGGTGGACGATGGCGCGCTGGTGGATTTCCTGATCCGCCGGGCCGAGGCGCAGTCTCCGGCCCGCATCCTTCCCGCCGCTGCCATCACCAGGGGGCTGGCCGGCAAGGAAATCACCGAGTTCGGGCTGCTCAAGGAAGCGGGCGCCGCCTGCCTCTCCGACGGTTCCGCATCGATCCAGTCAAGTGCCCTGCTGCGCAGCGCCATGACCTATGCCGCCAATTTCGACATGCCTCTCGTCCACCAATTGACCGATGCCAGCCTGGCGGGCGACGGCGTCATGAACGAGGGCCTGTTCGCCACGGTTCTGGGCCTCAAGGGCATTCCGCGCGAGGCCGAGACCATCCCCCTCGCCCGTGACCTGCAACTGGCGGCCCTGACCCGGGTGAACTATCACGCCGCCCAGGTGTCGACCAAAGGCTCCGTGGACCTGCTCGCCACCGCCAAGAGCAACAATAGCCGCGTCTCGGCCGGCATCTCGATCAACAATCTCTGCCTCAACGAAAATGACATCGGGCGCTACCGCAGCTTCTTCAAGCTCAATCCGCCCCTGCGCAGCGAGGACGACCGGCGCGCGGTGATCGATGGCCTGCGCTCGGGCGCCATCGACACCATCCATTCCGATCACGATCCGCAGGACAGCGAGGTCAAGCGCCAGCCCTTCGCCGAAGCTTCCTATGGCGCCATCGGCCTCGAAACTCTGCTCGCGGCCGCCCTGCGGCTGGTGCATTCCGGCGATGTCGAGCTGATGACCATCCTGCGGGCCATGACCAGCCGCCCCGCCGAAATCCTCGGTCTTGAAACCGGACGTATTGCGCGCGGGGCACCGGCCGATCTCATCCTGTTCGATCTCGAATATCCCTGGCAGGTCACCGAAAAGACCTTCCGTTCGCGCTCGCGCAACACCAGCTTCGAGGGCGCCCGCATGCAGGGCAAGGTCATGCGGACCCTGGTCAATGGCCGCACGGTCTTCGTGCATGAGGAAGACGCGTGACCATTCCCTTCTTCGACGGCCACAACGACACCCTGCTTCGCCTCCTGGAAAAGCCGAAGGCCGAGCGCCTGTCCGGCTTCATCGACGGCAGCAAGGAGGGTCACATCGACCTGCCGCGGGCCCGCGCGGCAGGCATGGCGGGCGGGTTCTTCGCCATGTTCCCGCCCCCAGTCAAATCGAGCCTCGCCAGCGTCGCGGCCCCCGACTACGCCAAGGGCGACCTGCCGCCGCTGCTGGAACTGTCCGAAGCAGCCAAATCCACCAATGGCATGGCTTCGCTCCTGCTGCAGCTCGAACGCGCCGGAGCGCTGTCTATCTGCCGGACGGCGGGCGAGATCAGGTCGGCCATCGAGGCCGAAAAGCTGGCAGCGATTTTCCATATCGAGGGCGCCGAGGCGATCGATCCGGATTTCGACTCGTTTGAAGTTCTCTACGCCGCCGGCCTGCGCTCCATCGGTATCACCTGGAGTCGGGCCAATGCCTTCGGCACCGGCGTGCCGTTCCGCTTTCCGGCCGATCCGGATATCGGCCCGGGCTTGACTGATGCCGGCAAGGACCTGGTGCGGCTCTGCGACCAGCGCGGCGTGACGATCGATCTCAGCCACCTCAATGCCGCTGGTTTCCGCGATGTGGCGGCGATTTCGACCAGGCCACTGGTCGCAACCCATTCCAATGTCCACGCCATCTGCGCCTCGACCCGCAATCTGACCGACTGGCAGCTTGCGGCCATCCGCGAAAGCGGTGGCCTCGTCGGGCTCAACTTTGCGACCGGCTTCCTGCGCCAGGATGGACGCTTCGTCGCCGACACCCCGCTCACCACCATGCTCGAACACCTCGATGCCCTCATCGAGGCTCTGGGCGAAGACGGCGTGGCGCTGGGCAGCGACTTCGACGGCGCCATGATGCCCACCGAAATCGGCGACGTCACCGGCGTCCCCCACCTCTTCGACGCCATGCTGGCGCACGGCTATGGCGAAACCCTGGTCCGAAAAATCGCGCTGGACAACTGGCTCGGCCTGATCGAACGCACGATAGGGTAAGCTTGCCGTTACGGCCGTGTATTCGTCGCCACGATTAACCTGATTTTGTGACAAGCGCCCGTCCCTTCTCCCCTGAAGGGAGAAGGTGGCGCGAAGCGCCGGATGAGGGGTTCAGACACGCGTCACCCGAGGGGATTTCACCCCTCACCCCGGCCCTCTCCCCTGAGGGGCGAGGGGGCGATAGAGCCGATGGATCAGTTCATCGGAAAAGATATCCGGCATACCCTGAGCCCGCCGAAAGGCAAGGTCGCAGGCACCACACTGCTAAAACGGCACGTCCTCTGAATCCGCCGTCTTCTTTGCAGCAGCTTTTTTTGGCGCCGCTTTCTTGGCTGGTGCCTTCTTGGCAGCCGGTTTCTTGGCTGCGGCTTTCTTGGCCGGTGCCTTTTTCTTGCCGCCGCCCGCTCCGGCCTTGGCCGCCAACAGGGCAATGGCCTGATCCAGCGTCACCGTTTCGGGCTTCATGTCCTTGGGCAGCGTGGCGTTGATCTTGCCCTGGTTGACATAGGGTCCATAGCGTCCGGCCCGCACCGTGATCGGGCCATCGTCGCGCTCAAAAGTCTGGATCGCCGCCGGGGCAGCGCCGCGTCCGCCACGGCCACCGCCCGCCGCCTTCTGGGCGATCAGGTCGACGGCGCGATTGAGCCCGACGGTGAACACCTCTTCGACATCGGGCAGGTTGGCATATTTGCCATCATGCAGAACGAACGGCCCATATCGCCCCAGACCCGCGCTGATCGGCAGGCCGGTTTCGGGATGCAGGCCCACCTCGCGCGGCAGCGACAGCAATTGCAGCGCCTTTTCCAACGTCAGCGATCCCGGCTCCCAGCCCTTGGGCAGGGACGAGCGCTTCGGCTCCTTGCCATCTCCGAGCTGCACATAGGGCCCGAAACGGCCCGACTTGAGAAACACCTCTTCGCCGCTCGCCGGGTCTGCGCCCAGCACGCCATCGCCCGCCGCCGCCTCCGAGGACTGCCCCGAGGCCGCGTCCGACAGTTGCATCGTGTGCTTGCATTCGGGATAGTTCGAGCAGCCGATAAAGGCGCCGAACTTTCCGAGCTTTAGCGACAGGGTGCCGGTTCCGCAGGTGGGGCAACGGCGCGGGTCCGAGCCGTCCGCCTTGGCCGGGAAGATATGGTCGGCGAGCAGGTCATTGAGTGCGTCCAGCACCTCGGAAACCCGCAGATCCTTGATTTCCTCGGTAGCCGCGGTGAAATCGCGCCAGAAGTCGCGCAGCAGCACCTTGTAGTCGAGATCACCGGCCGACACCTGGTCGAGCCGTTCTTCGAGCCCCGCGGTGAAACCGTATTCGACATAGCGGGTAAAGAAGCTTTCGAGGAAGGCGGTGACGATCCGCCCGCGATCCTCGGGATGCAACGCCTTGCCGTCGAGCCGCACATAGTTGCGGTCTTTGAGGGTCGACAGCGTCGCCGCATAGGTCGAGGGGCGCCCGATGCCCAGCTCTTCCATCTTCTTGATCAGGCTCGCCTCGGAATAGCGCGCCGGCGGCTGGGTGAAATGCTGCTCGATCTCGACCTTGTTGAGGCTCGGCTTGTCACCCACGGCCAGCGGCGGCAATTCGCGGCCGTCATCGTCGTCTTCGTCGCCATCGGTCTTGGCCTCGACACCGTAAAGCGTCAGGAATCCGGGGAAGGTCACGACCGATCCGGTGGCCCTCAGCGTCACGGCCCGTCCGGGCACGTTGACCGCCACGTCCACCGTGGTCCGGTCGATGGCCGCCGACGCCATCTGGCTGGCCAGCGTCCGCTTCCAGATCAGGCCATAGAGCTTGGCCTGGTCGGCATCGAGGTTGAGGCTTTCCGGACGCTTGAACATGTCCGTGGGGCGAATGGCCTCGTGCGCTTCCTGCGCATTCTTGGCCTTGGTCTGGTAGATGCGGGCCTTTTCGGGAAGATACTCTTCGCCGAAATATTTCCCGATCACCGAGCGCGCCATGGCAATGCCTTCCGGCGCCATCTGCACGGCGTCGGTTCGCATATAGGTGATCAGCCCATCCTCATAGAGGCGCTGGGCAATCTGCATCGTCCGCGATGGCGAAAGGCCCAGCCGCGATGAGGCATCCTGCTGCAGGCTCGAGGTTGTGAACGGTGCGTAGGGATTGCGCTTGGTCGGCTTCTTCTCGACATTGGCGACATTGAACTGCCCGCCTTCGATGAGCTTCTTGAGCGCTGCTGCGTCCTCGCCGGTCTTGATATCGAGCTTGTCGGTCTTCTTGCCGTCGACGGCAAACAGCCGCGCCAGAAAATTCTTGCCGCCCTGCGCCAGTTGCGCCTCGACCGACCAGTACTCGTCGGCCCGGAAGCGCTCGATCTCGGACTCCCGGTCCGAAACCAGTCGCAGTGCCACCGACTGCACCCGGCCCGCCGATCGCGACCCCGGCAATTTGCGCCACAGGATGGGCGAGAGGGTAAAACCGACAAGATAGTCGAGCGCCCGGCGCGCCAGATAGGCGTCGACCAGCGGCATATCGATATCGCGCGGCTTGGCCATTGCCGCGGTCACGGCGTCCTTGGTGATCGCGTTGAACACCACGCGCTGAACCGGCACGTCCTTCTTCAGCGCCTTCTTGGCCCGCAGCACATCCAGGATATGCCAGGAGATCGCTTCGCCTTCGCGATCCGGGTCGGTGGCGAGGATCAGGCCGTCGGCGCCCTTGAGCGCACCGGCAATATCGGCAATGCGCTTCCGGGCGGCCGTATCGACCTCCCAGGACATGGCGAAATCCTCGTCCGGACGAACCGAACCATCCTTGGCCGGCAGATCGCGAACATGACCGAAGCTGGCGAGAACCTCGTAGTCCTTGCCCAGATATTTGTTGATTGTCTTGGCCTTGGCCGGACTTTCAACGACGACGACCTTCATGTTCCGCTTATCCGCAACTGCTCAATCAAAGAGCGCGCAACATGGTGAAGGCAAATGCCGGTGTCAACGGGGACACGGTTGCGTCAGACTATCGGCGCCTGCCGATGGAAGGCTTGCGGCGCGGCTTCCATACATGTCACACTAACCAACGCACATCCCCGTTTGCACATCCCTTTTGCCGTGTCTGACCTGCAGCGAGCCCATGGACTGGCCCGGTGCCGCACGGCCTTCATCGGTCTGAGGAGAACCCGAAATGGAATATCGCAAGCTCGGCAATTCCGGAGCCGTCGTCACCAATCTGTGCCTCGGCACCATGACATTCGGCGCCGAAAGTGACGAAGCCACCGCCTTTGCCATCATGGACGACTATGTCGAGGCCGGCGGCAATTTTCTCGACACGGCCGATGTCTATTCCGCCGGTATTTCCGAGGAAATCATCGGCCGCTGGCTCAGGGGCAAGAACCAGCGCGATCTGGTCATCGCCACAAAAGCGCGCTTTCCCATGGGCACTGGCGCCAACCATCACGGCACCTCGCGCAAACACCTTGCCGAGGCCTTGGAGGCTTCCCTCACGCGCCTCGGCGTCGAGCAGATCGACCTCTATCAGATGCACGCCTGGGACGCCCTGACCCCGCTTGAGGAAACCCTGCGCTTCCTCGACGACGCGGTCCGCGCCGGCAAGATCGCCTATTATGGCTTTTCCAACTATCTGGGCTGGCACATCACCAAGGCGGTCTGGCTGGCGAAAATGCAGGGCTTTGCAGCGCCCGTAACGCTGCAGCCGCAATACAACCTGCTGGTGCGCGACATCGAACATGAAGTGATTCCGGCCTGCCTTGATGCCGGCATGGGTCTGTTGCCGTGGTCGCCGCTGGGTGGCGGCTGGCTCTCCGGAAAATATCGGCGCGACCAGATGCCGAGCGGCGCCACACGTCTAGGCGAAAATCCCAAGCGCGGCATGGAAGCCTATGAAAAACGAAATGCGGAGGAGCGCACCTGGGCCGTCATCGGCGCGGTGGAAGACATTGCCAAGGCGCGCGGCGTTTCGATGGCGGAAGTCGCACTCGCCTGGCTTGCTGACCGCCCGGCCGTCACCTCGGTCATCCTCGGGGCCCGAACCCGCGATCAACTGAAGGCCAATCTCGGCGCCGGTGACCTGCATCTCACCGCCGAGGAGACCGAGGGGCTGGACACCGTCAGCAAGCCGCCCGTCGCCGACTACCCCTATGGCGCCGGCGGCATCCAGCAACGCAACCGCAAGATCGAAGGCGGCCGCTGACCGTCCCTTCGGGATAGGCCATGCCCGCCAGCGACCCCTTTCTTGGATTTTGACGGGCCAGAACAGGCCCCCGCCACGATGTCATCCCGGCGCAGGCCGGGATCCATCTCCGCATCTCTCCACAGACTAGGTGGACCCAACCAAACCGCGAGTGCGCCCCTCCTCACCCATGCCGTCGAGCGACCAATTGGCCGCTCGACCACTCAACCTGTCCCGCCAGATCCAGTTCGAGCAACACGATCTGCATGGCATGGGGCCCGATTCCCGTCTGCGCGATCAGTTCATCCACCTCCACCGGCGTCGTCGACAGGGCCTCCAACACCCGGTCGCGGTCAGATTCCGCCAGCTGCAGATCATCGGGCACCAAGGCGCCATCCGGCCGCCATTCCGGCTCGAACAGGCTTTTTCGCGACGGGTCGGCGCCACTCAGCGCCTCGATGATATCGCTCGCCGAGGTGACCAGCCGCGCCCCGTGCTGGATGAGATGATTGGCCCCTTCCGAGCGCGGGTCGAGCGGCGAACCGGGCACGGCAAACACCTCCCGGTCCTGTTCCAGCGCCAGCCGCGCCGTGATCAGCGAGCCCGACCGCTTGGCTGCCTCGACCACCACCACGCCCAGCGACAGACCCGAAACCAGCCGGTTACGCCTCGGAAAGTCGCGCGCCCTCGGCTCCCAACCCAGCGGCATTTCCGTGATCAGCGCCCCGCCATTGTCGAGAATGTCGTGCGCCAGGGGAATATTCTCGTCCGGATAGATGCGGTCGAAGCCACCAGCCAGCACGGCAACTGTGCCGGTCGCAAGGCTTGCCCGATGGGCCGCCGTATCGATACCGCGCGCCAGCCCGGAAACCACCACATACCCGGCAGCTCCAAGGTCCCCGGCCAGCATCCGCGTCATCTTCACCCCGGCGGAGGATGCGTTTCGCGCCCCCACGATCCCCACGCTGCGCCGCCAGTCGAGCCTTTCGCCCCCGGCCATGGTCACAAGTGGCGGCGCGCCGGAAATGTGATTGAGATGGGCCGGATAATCGGCCTCGCATTGCGCCACGAGCCGGGCGCCATACCGTTGGAGACCAGCAATCTCATCCTCGGCACGGGCCCTGGAGATGACGCTGAGCGGGCGACCCGCCCCCTTGCTCAGTCCCGGCAGCGCCTCGATTGCCGCATCTGCCGATCCAAAGCGATTGAGCAACTGCCGAAAGGTCACCGGCCCGATATTGTCGGTCCGCACCAGCCGTAGCCAGGAAATGCGTTGGTCCGGCGTCAGCGTGATCGACACCGGCCCCATGGGCTCAACTGGCCTTCTTGCCGTTGATTGTCGGTTCCGTGCCCTTGAGCAGGCGCGCAATGTTCTCGCGGTGCTGGAAGAACAGCAGCAGCGCCAGTCCCAGCACCACCAGGGCCAGCCGCTCGTTATTGAGCACATAGGCAAAGATGGGCGCCGTCGCCGCCGCTGTGAGCGCCGCCAGCGACGACATCTTGCGGGCAAAGGCAATCAACAGCCACACGGCGCAGAAGATGAGCCCCACCGGCCAGGCAAGCGCCAGCAACGACCCGATCATCACCGCCACGCCCTTGCCGCCCTTGAATCCGAGCCAGACGGGAAAGCAATGGCCGAGAAAGGCACCCAGTGCCGCCAGGCGCGCTGCATCCTCGCCCCAGAAATACCGGGCAAGAAGAATGGGCACCACGGCCTTGAGCGCGTCGAGCACCAGTGTCGCGGCGGCGATCTGGCGATTGCCGGTGCGCAGCACATTGGTCGCGCCGATATTGCCGGAGCCGATATTGCGGATATCGCCCAGTCCGGCCGCGCGCGTCAGCAGCAGGCCAAACGGGATGGAGCCGGACAGGTAGCCGAGCACGGCGGCCAGCACGAGCGAAAGAATGTCGGTGGGCATGATATCGCCTCCCCTTTTCACCCAGAGTTATCCCCTTGCCCGGCGGGCTCACAAGGAAAAAGCGGGGCAAGCCCACAATCAAAGTGGCCCGCCTGGCCGCCTGCACATTTGGCAAAGCCGGCCCGATCCCCTACATAGAGGCCAAATTCCAAGGCACGATCCGATGGCCAAATCCCCCAAAACCAAGAACACGTCCGGTCCCAAACGCCCGCGCAAGGTCGCCGCCTATGAGCTGCCCACCCGCGAGCAGCTTCTTGAGGCTCTGGCGCAGCAGGACGACATCAAGGGCAAGCGCGATCTGGCCAAGGTCTTCGGCATTCGCGGCGATCTGCGCAAGCCGTTCAAGGCCATGCTGAACGAGCTTGAGGGCGAGGGCGTCATCACCCGCACCCGCAAGACCCTGCGCCGCACCGCCGCCCTGCCCCACGTCACCGTGCTCGATATTCCCACCGATGCCGACCCGGACGATCTGCATGCCTTCCCGGCCCAGTGGAACGACGAGGAAGGTGAAAGGCCCCGCGTCCGCGTTCTGGTCGATGGCCGCTCCCGCGTGGTGCCCGCGCCCGGCGACCGCATCCTGGCGCGCATCGACGCCGGCGAAGACCTGGTCCCGGACTACACCGCCAAGCCGATGAAGGTCCTCGACAAGCCGCGCCGCGCCCATATCGGCATCGTGCGCATGGACAACGAGGGCGCCCGCCTCATTCCGATCGATCGCAAGCAGAAGGAAATGCGCATTCCCCTGGGCGATCTCGGCGAGGCCAGCGACGGTGACCTGGTCGAGGTCGACGTCAAGATGTCGGGGCGCCTGATGATTCCCCGCGCGCGGGTCTCCACTGTCATCGGCAATCCCCGCTCGGAAGGCGCAGTTTCCCTCATCGCCATCCACAATCTCGAAATTCCGCACGTCTTCCCGGCCAGTGTCGTGCGCGAGGCCGGGGAGGCCAGGGAAGCCACGCTCAAGGGCCGCGAGGATTGGCGCGACCTGCCCCTCATTACCATCGACCCCGCCGACGCCAAGGACCATGACGACGCCGTCCACGCCGCGGCCGACGAGGACGCGGCCAATCCCGGCGGCTTCGTCGTCACCGTCGCCATTGCCGACGTGGCCGCCTATGTGCGCCCCGGCACGCCGCTCGACCGGGAAGCCTATCTCCGCGGCAACTCGGTCTATTTCCCCGACCGCGTCGTGCCCATGCTGCCCGAGCGCATTTCAAACGAGTTGTGCTCGCTCAAGGAAGGCGTGCCGCGCGCCGCGCTTGCCGTCCGCATGGTCATGGGTGCCGACGGCCGCAAGAAGAGCCATTCCTTCCATCGCATCCTCATGCGTTCGGCCGCAAAACTCTCCTATCAGCAGGCCCAGGCCGCCATCGACGGCACGCCCGACGACCAGACCGGCCCCCTGCTCGAACCCATCCTGAAACCGCTCTGGGCCGCCTATGCCGCCATGGCCAGGGCCCGCGATCAGCGCGGCCCTCTCGATCTCGACCTGCCGGAGCGGAAGATCCTGCTCGACGACAAGGGTTTCGTCCGCGACATCCGTATTCCAGAGCGGCTCGATGCCCATCGGCTCATCGAGGAAATGATGATCGCCGCCAATGTGGCCGCGGCCGAAACGCTGGAGCAGAAGCGCAGCGAACTGCTCTATCGCGTCCATGACGAACCGAGCTCGGAAAAACTGCAGGCCCTGCGCGAGTTTCTGGGCAGCCTCGATATCTCGGTCAAGAAGTCGGACAGCGTCCGTGCCGCCGATTTCAACGGCATTCTCGGCCAGGCCCGCAAGGCCGGCAATATCGAGCAGGTCAGTGAAATGGTGCTGCGCAGCCAGGCCCAGGCCGAATATGCGGCCGAGAATTATGGCCATTTTGGCCTCAATCTCGACCGCTACGCCCACTTCACCTCCCCAATCCGCCGCTATGCCGACCTCATCGTCCACCGGGCGCTGATCCGAGCGTTGGGGCTGGGCGATGATGGCCTCACCGAGCAGGAAGCGACCAAGCTTGCCGGCATTGCCCAACACATCTCGGCCACCGAGCGCCGCGCCATGCTGGCTGAACGGGAAACTTCCGACCGCCTCCTGGCGCAATATCTCGCCGACCGCATCGGCGCCCAGTTCGACGGCCGCATTTCGGGCGTCACCCGTTCCGGGCTGTTCATCCGCCTCCTCGAAACCGGCGCCGACGGCTTTATCCCGGCCTCCACTCTCGGTCAGGATTTCTACCGCTATGTGGAAGAGCGCCAGGCCATGATCGGCGAACGGTCGGGCGAAACCTTCACCCTTGGCGACCGGGTGCTGGTCCGCCTCTTGGAAGCAGCGCCTGTCGCAGGCGCCCTCAGATTCGAGCTTTTGTCGGAAGGCAAGCGCGGCAATCCGCCATCTGGAAGGCGGCCACGAAAAGGTCCATCTAAGAGCTACGGCCCCAAGGGACGGAGAAAACGATGAACCCCGGACAGATCGAAACCCTCGAACAGCGCAGCGTTGCCCAGGCCATGTGGCGCGGCACCTTGTGCAAGTGCCCCCATTGCGGCCAGGGGCGGGTCTTCACCGGCTATCTCAAGGTCGCCAGCGCGTGCAACGCCTGCGGCGAGGAACTCCTCCATCATCGCGCCGACGACTTTCCGCCCTATATCGCCATCATGATCGTCGGCCACCTCTTGGTCGGCATCATGCTGCACATGGAAATGGTCTGGCACGTCAATCCGCTGACCTATCTCTACACCATGGTCCCGCTGGCCATCGTCCTCCCGCTCCTCATGCTGCCCTCCATCAAGGGCGCCATTGTCGGCCTCCAATGGGCAAACAGGATGTATGGCTTCGCCGGCGGTCTGCGCAGCAGATGAAAGGCTCCAGTGGAGCCTTTCAAGCCAAGAAGGCCAGGACAGCTACGCTGGACTGGCGGGGCGGCCCGTCGCGCAGCGCGAATTGATCCAGTGGATCAATTCGAGGTCCGAAGGCCAGGAGACTTCGATCCGTGCCAAAGGCAAAATCGTCCCGGTGGGACGATTTTAGGTGAGAAGGCCACGAGAGCTAAGCTCGAGTGGCGGGCTCGAGTGGCGGGCAAAATTGCCACCCCAACTCCACCCCCTCACGCAAACCGGCTCCCCTCCCTCGCCTTGACCATCTCGCGCGGCCGAAACCGCAGGGCGGACCATTCGTCATCGACGGCGATCTGGCGCACCGGCCGCCACCCGGCGGCTTCGAGCGGTTCCCAACCGGCATCGCGATTGAGCCCGGCGGCCTTGGCAGCGGGCCCCTTGCGATAGGCAACCCAGAGCAGTCCGTCCGCGGGCAGGTTTGACAACAGCCGGGGCACCAAGTCCTTCACTTCGCTGGCGCCGGTGAAGAAGCACAGGATCGCATCGGGAGCCTCCGGGTCATCGACAATTTCGAGACCGGCACTGGCCGAAAGTTGACCGGCAATGCCCGAGGGTGCATTGACCAGCCAGACCCGGCTGCCCGGCTTGATCTGCAGCTTGGCCGCCAATTCTGCTTGTGCGCTCATATGCTTCTCCTGCACACACGCTATTACCTTGACAACAGGCCGTAAATCCGTAGGTTGCGCGCAAATTCCGGCGCTGCCCCGTGTGCGGCGCCTTTCGCTTTGTGAAGGACCACGAAAATGGCCAAGGCCGCCACCATCAAGATCAAGCTCGTTTCGTCGGCCGACACCGGCTATTTCTACGTTGCCAAGAAGAACGCCCGTACCCAGACCGAGAAGCTCTCGTTCAAGAAGTACGACCCGGTCGTTCGCAAGCACGTCGAATTCAAGGAAGCCAAGATCAAGTAATCTGGTCCTTCCATACCGAATCAACAAAGCCCCGCAAGCAATTGCGGGGCTTTTGTTTTAGGTCGATTCCGGCGGTCACTCTACACCGCCGGGATGTCTCCTTACGCCACAGGGATCTCACCCACACCACCGAGTCACTCCCGCGAAAGCGGGAGCCTCTGGTTCCGGCCTAACCGTCTCGGGCAGCGCTGCTTTGGAAAAGAGTGGCTGGTCCGGAGCGGCATGTCGAAGAGGCCACTCTGTCCGCATCCGGACCAACCGCCCTACGGGACTCAGGAGTTGCGGCGGACCTGAGATGGGCCGTAGGGAATCTGCGGTAGGCGCGGCAATCGCCAAGTCCACCGTTAGAAAAACCCTATGCCCGATGCGGAAAAATACCAACTAAATCTGATGGTTAACGCAGATCAACTCCGCATTAATCATAATGCATAACCCTAATGCATCAACTTGCTGCTGTTTCATGCCGCATCGAAGATGACGCGGTTCCGCCCTTCATGCTTGGCGCGATAGAGTGCCACGTCGGCGCGCTTGATCAGCATTTCAGCCGTATCCGCGGGCGTCTCGATGCGGGAGGCGCCGATCGATACGGTCACCGATAGCGGCCGGCCGCCGCTCACCTCGAACGCGCGCTCGGCGATGGATTGACGGACGCGCTCGGCCACGGCCTCTGCCTGGGCACTGTCCGTATCGGGCATGAGCACCACGAATTCCTCGCCACCCATGCGGCACGCCAGGTCGACACCGCGGATATTGCGTTTGACGCGCGCCGCGAACTCTCTGAGCACGGCGTCGCCGGCATCATGGCCATGGCCGTCATTGACCGCCTTGAAGTGGTCGATATCGAGGATCATGACGGCCAGGTCGCGCCCCTGCTCATGGGCCTTGCCCAGCATGACATGCAGGTGCCGTTCGAAATAGCGGCGGTTGTAGAGCCCGGTCAGCTCGTCCGTCACCGCCAGGGCCATGGTGTTGTTGACGCTTTCGCGCAGTTCCAGCGCATAGCGGTGGCGCCGGATCTGCGTGCGCACCCGCGCCGCCAGCTCATTGCGCTCGACTGGCCGGCTGATGAAGTCGTTGACCCCGAGATCGAGTGCCCGCACCACGCGCGGCTTGTCGGCTTCCTCGGAGATCAGGATAATCGGCAGGTTGCGCGCATGTTCGACATTGCGGATCTGCGAGCAGACCCGCAGCGGGTCAAAACCCTCCAGCCCCATGCTGACCAGCGCCAGTTCATATCGCGCCCCAGACACCTGGAACACCGCATCCGCGGGCTCAGTAAGAAGGTCCACCTTGTGGTCGGGCTCCAGATAGGCCTTGATCCGCTCGCCCTGGCGCCTGTCGGTATCCACGATCAGCATTGAGCCGCCCGAGGCCGAAATGGTGTCCATGGCCCGCAGCGCGTCCTCGATGGCGATCTGCTGACCCGTGAGCGCACGGGCCCGCAGTTCATCGGTCAGCGATTTCAGGCGCACAAGGCTCTTCACCCGCGCCATGAGTTGCATGTCGTCGACCGGCTTGGTGAGAAAGTCGTCGGCGCCAACTTCCAGCCCCAGGACCCGGTCGGATGGCTGGTCGAGCGCCGTGACCATGAGCACGGGCACGTGATGCGTTCTGGTGCTCGCCTTCAAACGGCGGCATACCTCGAACCCATCCATGTCCGGCATCATCACGTCGAGCAGCACGATGTCGACATCCTGCGTCTGGCAGATTTCGAGTGCCTCCGGCCCCGAAGTCGCCGTCAGCACCTCGTAATATTCGGCCGTCAGCCGCGCTTCGAGCAGCCGCACATTGGTGGGAATATCGTCGACAATCAGAACGCGCGCAGTCACGCCACTACCCCGGAAACCATCAGCCCGCCACCCGCGTCCACGAGCAGCGTCGAGCCCCGCCAGAGATCGGACCGGATACGCGTGTCCGCTCAGGCCTGTCCAATGTAGTGGGCAATGGTTTCCAGAAAGTGAGACACCGAGATGGGCTTGGAAATATAGCCCTCACAACCGCCCTGCAAAATGCGCTCTTCATCGCCCTTCATGGCGAATGCGGTGACCGCGATCACCGGGATATGCGCCAGCTGGTCATCATCCTTGAGCCATTTGGTCACGACGAGGCCGGAGACTTCGGGCAGCTGGATGTCCATCAGAATCAGATCCGGCATATGCGCCCGCGCCAGATCGAGTGCTTCCATCCCGTTGCGGGTCTGGATGACACTATAGCCGCGCGACTCGAGCAGATCGTTGAAGAGCTTCATGTTGAGCTCGTTGTCTTCCACGATCATCACAGATTTGGGCATTTTCCCTCGCTTGGGCACCATCGGCACCCAGGGTATCCAGAATGGTCGGGTCTCATCGACCCAGTCGCGCAATGCTTCGATTTTCCCGCCATTTCGGCTAGCATCGAATCCGTTACAAAACACCAAATGAGGCGACGCAGTGCCCCGTTCCGACCATGCGGCCCCCGACCGCGCCGCTTTTGCCGACGCCTGCCTTGCCTATCTGGCCGAAAACCCCGACGAACTGCTCTCCTTCTTGCAGCAGGCCGGGCTGACCCCGCAGGCCCTGCGCGACGCCATGGGCACCGAGCGGCTTCAACAGGGTCTGCTGGACCATTTTGCCGCAAACGAAGCGATTCTGCTCGCCCTATGCGCGAATGCCGGCATTGCCCCCGAATCCTTCATGCGCGTGTGGCACAAGCACAATCAGGTCGAGTGACATGGCCCCGACCTGGCTTTGCCGCGATTGCCTCAGCACCGGCCCGGGAGACACCCATCAGCGCTGTCCGTGCTGCGGGTCGCCACGCCTGCGCAGCCATGTCGAATTGTCAGAACTCTCCATCGCCCATGTCGATTGCGACGCCTTCTATGCCTCGGTCGAAAAACGCGACGACCCATCGCTCAGGGACAAGCCGCTGATCATCGGCGGCGGCGTGCGCGGCGTCGTCTCCACCTGTTGTTACATTGCCCGCCAGTCCGGCGTGCGCTCGGCCATGCCCATGTTCAAGGCCCGCGAGCTCTGCCCCGACGCCGTCGTCATCAAGCCGGACATGAGCAAATATGTCGAGGTTTCCCGGCAGATCAGGCGTCACATGGAGGCACTGACACCGCTGGTCGAGCCCATCTCCATCGACGAGGCCTTTCTGGACCTCACCGGCACCGAGCGCACCCACAGGGCCCCGCCTGCTCTCAGCCTCGCCCGCTTTGCCAAGACTATCGAGGAGGACATCGGCGTCACCATTTCCGTCGGCCTTAGTCACAACAAATTCCTGGCCAAGATCGCCTCCGATCTCGACAAGCCGCGCGGCTTTGCCGTTATTGGCAAGGCCGAAACCATAGATTTTCTCGCCCCCAAGCCCATCAGCATCATCTTCGGTGTCGGCAAGGTGTTTTCCGAAACCCTAAAGCGCGATGGATACCACACCATCGGCCAGTTGCAGCAGGAAGACCCCCACCGGCTCATGCGCCTTTATGGAGAAACCGGCGCCCGCCTGGCGCGCCTCGCCCAGGGCCAGGACAGCCGCGTCGTCGCCACCGATGGCGAAATGAAATCGGTCTCCTCGGAAACCACGTTCAATACCGACATTGCGGGGCTCGAAGCGCTCTCCACCGAGCTGCTCAAATGCAGCGAACGCCTCTCCGAACGCCTCAAGACCAAGAACCTGGTCGGCGATACGGTGACGCTCAAGCTCAAGACCGCCGGATTTAAGTTGCGCACGCGCGCCCGACACCTGATGATGCCCACACAGCTTGCCAACGTTCTCTACGAAGCCGGCCTCGGCCTGTTGCAGCGTGAGGCGGATGGCACCGCGTTTCGACTGATCGGCATCGGCATTTCCGGATTGGAACAGGCCGATGGCACCGATCCGGCCGATCTTCTGGAGCCGCAAGTGGCCCGGAAAGCAGCGGCCGAACGCGCCATGGACCGTGTTCGCAGCCGATTCGGCCGCGAGGCGGTGGTGCGGGGCAAGTTGTACCAGACCCGGACCGATGCTGCCGCGCCGGTATCGGAAGAAGAAGCAGACGACCTCGAAGGCAGGACCAGATGACCGATCCGATCGAAAAGCTCCGTGAATATGGCTATGAGCTCCCCGCCCCCAAGGCGCCGGTGGCCAGCTATGTCCCCGTCACCCGCACCGGAAACCTCATTTACGTGTCCGGACAGATTTCCAGCAATGAAGCCGGCGTCGTCCAGGGCCGGCTGGGCGACAACATGAATGTCGTCCAGGGCGGCAATGCCGCCGAGCTCTGCGCCGTCAACATCATGGCGCAGGTGGTCCACATGGCCGGCGTGCCCCTCAATGAGATCAAGCAGATCGTCAAGCTCACCGTGCTCGTCGCCTCCGCGCCCGAATTTTTCGAGCAGCACCTGGTGGCCAATGGCGCCTCCAACCTCTTCGTCGGCGTCCTGGGCGACAAGGGCAAGCACGCCCGCGCCGCCTTCGGCGTCGCCTCCCTGCCCCTGGGCGCCGCCGTCGAAATCGACGCCGTCATCGAAGTCTGAGCCCGCTTCGAGGATTCAGCAGGCACCCGCCTCCTCCTTAGGTGGAGTGTACCAGGCGCGATTCCCTCGAATTCGCACGGTGTCATCCCCGCGAAAGCGGGGACCTCCGTTTCCCGCAACAGGGGTTCCCGCTTTCGCGGGAATGACCTTGTGGTTCAGACCTGCCCCCACCTCCTCTGATGGGAGAGGTAGCGCCGCTAGGCCCAAAGGGCCGTAGCAAAGCTGGGTGGGGGTGATCCTGAGGGGGTGACGACACAGTCGCAATCAGCAATGATCCAAATCGCAATAATGCTGTCACGCAGACATGCGATCTCGCCCGCCCGGACAACAGGCATATTTCAATGACCCAGCCCCTTTTCCCTCGCCCCATCGCCCATCGCGGCCTGCACGATCGTGCCGCCGGTGTCATCGAAAACACCAGGACCGCCTTCGATGCGGCAATCGAGGGCAATTTCGCCATCGAGTGCGATCTGCAACTGACCAGCGATGGCATTCCCATCGTTTTCCATGACCGCAAGCTCACCCGCCTGACGGGCGCCGAAGGCGTGGTCTATGAGCGCACCGCCGCCGAAATGCAGCGCCTGACGCTGCTCGACAGCGCAGCCGCCGACACGCCGCAGACATTCAAGGAATTTCTAGCCCAGGTCGATGGCCGCACCCAGCTTCAGATCGAGCTCAAGCCCCAGATCGATGACGCATCGCGCCAGCAACTGGCGAAGGCGGCAGCCGATGCCCTCAAGACCTATCAGGGCCCGGCCACCGTCGAATCCTTCGACCCGCGCCTCATCTCCCTGGTCCGCGACGCCGGTTTTTCCGGGCCGCGCGGCATCATCCTCCACAATTTCGAGCTTGAGGCGAACCATGGCGACCGCTCGCCGGAGGAGCGCTACATCCTCACGCACCTGCTGCATTGGCTGGAGACGCGCTTCGATTTCATCTCCTGCGACCATGAGGCCCTGGATCTGCCGGCCATCGCCTTCTGGCGCGCCCTTGGCAAGCCAGTAACCGCCTGGACACTCAAGTCCATGGTTGAATTCAAGGCGGTCCCTCCCCATTTCGACCAGATCGTCTTTGAAGGCTTCAATCCAGACAGTGCCAGCGCCTAGCTACACGGCCACGATCCATCCCAGCACGGCCTCCATAGGGGCCGCGGCCTGGAACAGCCTTGTCCCGCAGACCGATGGCGTCGTCGACAATCCCTTTCTCGACCACGCCTTTTTCCTCGCCCTCGAGGAATCGGGCTGCGCCACCGGCAAGACCGGCTGGCAGCCGCAACACATCCTGTTGAGCGACGAGGCCGGCACCCCAGTCGGCCTCATGCCGCTATTTCTCAAGTCCCACTCCATGGGCGAATATGTCTTCGACCATGGCTGGGCCAACGCTTTGGAGCGGGCCGGGGGGCGCTACTATCCGAAACTCCAGGGCTCGGTGCCGTTCACGCCCGCAACCGCGCCCAAATTGCTGATTCCCTCAGCCAGCCTCGATGCGCAATCGGCCCTGCTCTCGACCGCACAGCAATTGGCTGCCCGCACCGAGGCGTCCTCCGTGCATCTCACCTTCGTCCCCGAAGCCGAGGCCAGCCTGGCCGAAACCGTCGGCTGGCTGCATCGCACCGATACCCAGTTCCACTGGCACAATCGCGGCTACACTGATTTCGAGCAGTTCCTCGACACCCTCGCGTCCCGCAAGCGCAAAACCATCCGCCGCGAGCGCCGCGACGCCCTCGTGGATGGCATCACCGTCAAATGGCTGACCGGGGCCGAAATCACCGAGGCGCATTGGGATGCCTTCTTCGATTTCTACGAGGATACCGGCGCCCGCAAATGGGGCCGGCCCTATCTCAACCGGGCGTTCTTCTCCCTGCTCGGCCAGTACATGGCCGACGGCGTCGTGCTGATGCTGGCCTACGACGGCCCAAATCCCATTGCCGGGGCTATCAACTTTCGCGGCCGCGACCGCCTCTTTGGGCGCAATTGGGGCGCCATCCGCGACGTGCCGTTTCTCCATTTCGAGGTCTGCTACTATCAGGCCATCGATTACGCCATTGCCCACAAACTCGCTGTCGTCGAAGCCGGCGCCCAGGGCGAGCACAAGCTTGCCCGTGGCTATGAGCCCGTCCTCACCCATTCGGCCCATTGGATCGGCCATCCCGGCCTGCGCCGCGCCGTCGCCGACTACCTCGCCGAAGAACGCCCCGCCGTCGAGCACCAGCAGGAAGTCCTAGAAACCTTCACCCCCTTCCGCAAGGGCGACCGGCAATAGCGACGGGCCCAGTCGGATGAACACACACCGGCTCACTCCTCCCCCTACTTCAGGGGGAGGTCGGGTGGGGGTGGCCCGAAGCGCCTAACAGGTCGGGATGACAGGCCTCACGCGAACCAATAGAGATACGTCAGCACCAAAGGACGCACCGCCATGACCTATGACCCCGCCAATATCTTCGCAAAAATCCTTGCCGGTGATCTGCCCTGCCACAAGGTCCATGAAGACGAAACGGCCCTGGTGATGATGGACATCTTTCCCCAGTCAAAGGGCCACACCCTGGTCATCCCCAAGGCCGCTTCGCGCAACCTGCTCGATGCCGATCCAAAGGCCCTCGCTGCCGTGATGCCGCTGGTCCAACGCGTCGCCAGGGCGGTCAAGGCCGCCACCAATGCAGACGGCATCCGCCTCGCCCAATTCAACGAAGCCCCCGCCGGCCAGACGGTCTTTCACCTGCATTTCCATATCATTCCCGCCTATGAGGGCGTTGCCCTGGGAACCCATGGCGGCGGCAAGGCCGACGACGCCGAACTCGCGGCCCTGGCCCGCGACATCGCAGCCAAGCTCTAGACCACTTCACGACAGGACTGAATCGTCGGAGCCTTTCCCTTCTCCCCTGAGGGGAGAAGAGCCTGCCCCGGACTTGATCCGGGGTGGCGCGAAGCGCCGGATGAGGGGTTCACTCTCGCGTTCTTGTCGAGGGGCCTTCACCCCTCACCCCATCCCTCTCCCCTGAGGGGAGAGGGGGCGATGAAGGCGATGGTTCAGTTTAAGGGCGAAACGCTCTTGAAGGGAAAGCCCGGCATGGAGCCGGGCCTTTATCTTTCAGTGGCCGACCAGCAGGTCGCCATTGGCCTTCTGGTGTACGCCCAGATTGTCGACGATCGTCGCGCTCGCCTTGTTGAGGCCTGACAGGGTCACCTCGCGCCCCAGCTTGCGGAACTTGATCACCGCTTTGTCGATGCTGGCGACGCTGGAAATATCCCAGATATGGGCATGGGTGAGGTCGATGACCACGCGCTCCACCGGCTCCTCGAAGTCGAACGCCGCCGAAAACTGTTCGGCCGAGGCGAAAAACAGCTGCCCCTGCACGTGATAGATTCGCGTCTTGCCGTCGGTGCTCAATTCTTTGCGCACCTCAAAGATCTGCGAAATCTTCCAGGCGAAGAAGACGCCCGAGAGCAGCACGCCCACCAGAACCCCGATCGCCAGGTTGTGCGTATAGACCACGAAGGCGACCGTCGCCAGCATGACCACCGAGGATGATCGCGGGTGGTCCCGCAGATTGGCGATCGAGCGCCAGTCGAAGGTTCCGATGGACACCATGATCATGATGGCCACCAGGGCAGGCATGGGGATATTGCGCAGGAGGTCCCCCAGGATCACCAGCAGTACCAGCAGGTACGCTCCGGCCAGGAAGGTCGATAGGCGACCACGGCCGCCCGAGCGCACATTGATGCCCGATTGCCCGATCATCGCGCACCCCGCCATGCCGCCGAAGAAGCCTGAAGCGATGTTGGCGATGCCCTGCCCCACGCTTTCCATGCGCTTGTCGCTGGGCGTATCGGTGAAGTCGTCGATGATCTGCGCGGTCATCAGCGATTCCAGCAGGCCCACGGCCGCGACCCCGACCGAATAGGGCAGGATGATCCACACCATGTCGAGCGACAGCGGCACATTGGGGATCAGCAGGAATGGCAGGCTTGTGGGCAAAGCACCCATGTCACCGACCAGATGCACGTCGAGCCCGCCGAAAAACACGATCAACCCGACAACCACAATGGCCACCAGCGGCGACGGAATGGCCGTCGTCACCCGCGGAAACAGGTAGATGATGGCCAGCGACAAGGCGATCATCGGATAGGTCATCCACGGCACGCCGATCAATTCGGGCAGTTGCGCCATGAAGATCAGGATCGCCAGCGCATTGACGAAGCCGGTCATCACCGATTTCGACACGAAGCGCATCACCTGATGCAGCTTGAGATAGCCCGCACCGATCTGCAACAGGCCCGCCAGGATGGTGGCCGCCAGCAGATAATCGAGCCCGTGCTCGCGCACCAACGACCCCATCAGCACCGCCGTCGCGGCTGTTGCTGCCGAGATCATGGCCGGCCGGCCGCCGAAGATGGAAATGACAATGGCGATGACCACCGATGCATAGAGGCCCACTTTTGGGTCGACGCCGGCAATGATCGAAAAGGCAATGGCCTCGGGCACCAGCGCCAGAGCCACGACGAGGCCGGAGAGCAGGTCTCCCCGCACATTCCGCAGCCATTCGGCGCGGTAGTTTTCAGACATGAACATGAACAAGACCCAGAGCAACGGGCGGCAAGGCGCAGCGCGCGATCCGCGGCCCATTGCGTCAGAAGTTTGGCCCGCACCTGAAGGGTGGCGATCGAACCCAACTTTTCTTGTGACCGGGGGATAGGCGCCCGGAGAAGCCACCCGGGCAGGCGCCCGAGTCCGACGAACCCGCTGGTTCTGGCCCAAATGCGCCCCGATCGCAAGCCGTGGCCGCCAGATCCGCGACCATCCCGGCCCCGTTCACACCGGGATTGGGCTCAGTAATTCGCCCCGCCGGCGATTTCGCGCAGCTCCAGCACGATATTGGACAGGCCATTGTCGATGTGCATCTGCAGGAATTCCCGCGCCAAAGCCGTGGCCCCGTCGAGATCGGACGCCTCGAACACGGCATAGCCGCCGACCACTTCCTTGGCCTCGGCAAAGGGTCCGTCGGTCACCGCAACCGCCCCACCCTGCCCGCCAAGCCGCCGGCCCTCTTCGGCAGGCTTCAACCCGCCGGTCGACACCAGCGCCCCTGAAGCCAGGTTCTTTTCCATCCACGGCCCCATGGCATCCATGAGCCCCTGCGACACGTCTTCGGGCTTGAGATCGGCCGGCGGAATGATCGCCATGAAATAACGCATGAATTGTCTCCTGTTCACCCCGGATGTGGGCGCTATGTCGAAACGACGGATGGCGCGGGCAGATTTCGACAACTTGCCGCCGATAAGCTGATCGACAATCCCGGACATTAGAATTATCTATAATCTATGACGAAAGCAAAACCAGATACCATCGCCGCGCAGATCAGCCGCATCCTTGCCAACCGCATCATCGGGGGCGAGATCGAGGCCGGTGCCAAGCTGCGCCAGGACCATATTGCCGAGGAGTTTGGTGCCAGCCACGTGCCGGTGCGCGAGGCGTTCCGGCGGCTCGAGGCGCAGGGGCTGGTGGTGAGCGAGCCACGCCGTGGCGTGCGGGTTGCCAGCTTCAGTCTCGGAGACGTCCGCGAAGTCGCCGAAATGCGGGCCGCGCTGGAAGTCCTGGCGCTCCGTAACGCCGCGCCGCACCTGACAAAAGCCCGCCTCGACCAGGCCGAAGCGGTCAATCGCACCTGCGATCAGGCCCGGGACGTGCAGAGCTGGGAGGCAGCGAACCGCGCCTTTCACCGGCTCATCATGGAGCCCTGCGGCATGCCACGCCTGCTCAAGGCGATTGACGACCTGCACACGGCCAGCGCCCGCTTCCTGTTCTCCGGCTGGCGGGCGGAATGGGACACGCCTACCGATCGCGACCACAAGGCGATTCTCGCCGCCTTGCGCGTCGGCGACGTCGAAACAGCCGCAGCGGTGCTGGCGCGCCACGTCCAGTGGACCGGCCAGAAAGTCCCGAAATCAGGTTGATTCCAGCCCCGCCATGTCCTCCATTCAGGTTTGCGCTTGCCAGCGCCTGAATTCTGTGGAGTCCTTTAGCGATAGATATCTATTTTATCTATAATTCACAACACTGGAGAGACTATCCATGACCAAGCTGGCCACCCCGACCCTGAAACCGGCCCAAATGCCCTTTGATCTCGCCAGCCGGCCCCTGCTCTGGCAGGCCGGTGCAGTCGTGATCGGCTCGCTGTTCCTGGCCCTGTGCTCGTGGATCGAGGTGCCGATGGTCCCGGTGCCGGTCACCATGCAGACGTTTGGCGTCGCGATGGTCGGGGCGCTCTATGGCTGGCGCCTGGGCGCCATTACCATCGTCGCATGGCTCCTCGAAGCCGCCCTGGGCCTGCCGGTCCTGTCCGGCGGCAGCGCCGGTGCGCATCACTTCGTCGGCCCGACAGCGGGCTATCTCTTCGCCTTCCCCCTCGTTGGCGCCCTCGTCGGCTGGCTGGCCGAGCGTGGCTGGAACGGCGCCCGGCCCCTCCTCGCCTTTGTGAGCATGCTGCTGGGCAATGCACTCTGCCTCGTCATCGGCGCCGCCTGGCTCGCCACCCTGATCGGCCTCGATCAGGCGATCGTGCATGGCGTAACGCCCTTCCTCATCGGCGCAGTTCTCAAATCCGCCCTTGGCGCGGCCGTATTGGCCCTGCTGGTGCGCGGCAAGACGCGCCCGGCCGCATGACGATCAGGCTGCGTCCGCACCATCTGCTTTGCCTGCTCACCTATGCCGGCAAGGGCTACAGCCCCGCGTTCACCGCCAATTATGACGGGATCGCGGGGCGGATTGCCGATGGCGAGGACATCGTGATCGTGGAGGGGCCCGACGACATTTGCGCGCCCCTCCTGTCCGAGGCCGATCCGCATTGCAGGCGGGACAGTGTCAGGGAACGGGACCGGCTCGCCGCCTCCGCCCTGACCCCGCTCCTGCCCGGCCCCGTACAAAGCGGCGCCAGACTGGCGCTTGATCCCCCACGCCTCACCCAAATGCGCCAGGCCTTCGCCGCCAACACCATCCGCGCCGCCTGCTCAGGCTGCGAATGGCACACCCTTTGCAGCACCATCTCCGCCAATGGCTACGCGGGAACGCGGGTGTAGCGCGGAGAGAAGACCTGGTGCCGTGTTTTGATGAAGGGCCGGACTTCGTCACATCTGGAGCAATAAGCGGACCAACTGTCGACGCGCTTACTGCCGAAAAAGCAGGCGTTGCGAGTTTCCATCCAGCATGAGTCCTTGCGCCGTCACCTGCAGGAAGAGCCAAAAAGATGGGTTATCCGCTCTCCGGGCGCCGCCAGACCACGTGGCCTTGCTGTACAACCATAGGCAGTTGCAGGCTTCAGGTTCCGGACATCCCAAATAGCAGTCATTGACTTGGCGATGGCGGCAATGTTGTGCTCGCTTGGCCTGCCAGCGGGGACACCATGACATTTGAAGCTGCACTCGCCAGTCACGACCGCGAAGCTGTCGTTGCGTGTCCCAAGAGTGAGCTTCATACGCACGCAACCCTTGGCGGAAGCCGAAGCTTTGTCCGTGAGAAGACTGGTATCGACATTGCTCCGCTCGATCGCGTTTTGTCGTCCATGGACGAGATGCACGAATGGGTAGGTGCAAATCGGATTGGCGAGGCCTTCCCTGGCGCGAGCGGACGAATGCTGGCACTCGAGGCAACATTCGTTCAGGCCAAGGAAGACGGCGTTACGCGCCTTGAAGCCGGAGAAGATGTTTGGGCGCTAACCCTTTGGAATGGTGACGCCTTGGCGCTCACTCAGGCCATGCGGGAAATCCACGAACGAGTGGCACCTGAGATCGAATGGATCGCTCAATTGGGACTGTCGCGACACTGCCCGGTCGACGCCCTCATGAGTTGGACTATGCCGTTACTGGAGACAGGTTCCTACCGAAGTATCGACCTATACGCAGACGAACTTGCTCAGCCCATCGGCGTATTCAAGCCCATCTATAGAGCCGCCCAGGCAAAGGGCCTGCAACTCAAGGCTCATGTGGGAGAATGGGGAACAGCAGACGACGTCTGGCAGGCGGTCGAAGAACTCGGGCTCGATGAAGTCCAGCATGGAATTGCAGCAGCGAAATCGCCCGCCGTCATGCGCTTCCTTGCGGACCACAATATTCGGCTCAACATCTGTCCGACATCCAACGTCATGCTTGGCCGGGTCGATAGCATCGCGAACCATCCAATTAGAACACTTTACGACGCGGGCGTAATCGTCACGATCAGCACCGACGACGTCCTCGTGTTTGGCGCCAGCGTTTCCGAGGAATATTTCCGGCTTCATGACGCAGGCGTCTTCTCCGCCGCCGAGTTGAACCAGATCAGGTTGAACGGCTTAACGGATCCAGTCGTGGTGCGATGATCATGTTTGGAAAATGGAGGTGCCGCAGATATTCGCCTACCTTCCCCCACCCACCGGGCGTCACCCTCGGGCTTGACCCGAGGGCTCTGTACTTCAAATTTTGCCCTGCCCAGTAGGCTCAAAGGCCCGCGCTTGGGTAACCAGGCCAACCGCAACGCGCCCCCCTCCAGCCACCAGAATGCCAGCACCCCCGAAAAAAGGCCGGGATCACTCCCGGCCTCTACCATTTAAGTTCGTTGATGCAGCTCAGCTCTTGTCGGCCGTTGCCTTGGGCTTCTTGGGCTTGGGCAGGGCCTTGGGCTTGGCCGGACGGGGTGGCGTCGCCACCAGTTCCAGCTTGGCCTCAGCGCCCTCGCCCACAACGGCAACGGTGACATTGCCGCCATTGACCAGTTCGCCGAACAGCACCTGGTCGGCCAGCGGCTTCTTGACGTGTTCCTGGATCACGCGGCCCAGCGGCCGGGCGCCCATGCGTTCGTCATAGCCGTGCTCGGCCAGCCAGTCGGCGGCTTCGGGCGTGAGGTTGATCGTGACGCCGCGTTCGGCCAACTGGCCTTCGAGCTGCAGCACGAATTTCTCCACCACGCGGCGCACCACTTCGCGCGGCAGTGGCGCGAAGGAGATGATGGCGTCGAGCCGGTTGCGGAACTCGGGCGTGAAGGTGCGGTTGATCGCCTCTTCATCATCCCCCTGCTCGCGCTTGCGGCCGAAGCCGATGGGCGCGCGCGCCAGTTCCGAAGCCCCGACATTGGAGGTCATGATCAGGATCACGTTGCGGAAGTCGACCGACTTGCCGTTGTGGTCCGTCAGCTTGCCGTGGTCCATCACCTGCAACAGGATGTTGTAGAGATCGGGATGGGCCTTTTCGATTTCGTCCAGCAGCACCACGCAATGCGGATGCTGGTCGACGCCGTCCGTGAGAAGCCCGCCCTGATCGAAGCCGACATAGCCCGGAGGCGCGCCGATCAGGCGCGACACGGTGTGCCGCTCCATATATTCGGACATGTCGAAGCGCAGCAGTTCCACACCCAGCGTATCGGCCAGTTGCTTGGCCACTTCGGTTTTGCCGACGCCGGTCGGACCGGTAAACAGATACGAACCGATCGGCTTTTCCGGCTCGCGCAGCCCGGCCCGCGCCAGCTTGATGGCACTGGTCAGGGCGACGATGGCCTGATCCTGCCCGAACACCACCGTCTTGAGGCTCTGTTCCAGTCCCGACAGCAATTCGGCGTCGGACTTGGAGACCGATTTGGGCGGAATGCGCGCAATGGTGGCGATAGTCGCCTCGATGTCCTCGACATCGATGACCTTCTTGCGCTTGTCCTCGGTTACCAGCATCTGGCTGGCGCCGGTCTCGTCGAGCACGTCGATGGCCTTGTCCGGCAGCTTGCGGTCGGTGATGTAGCGCGCCGACAGTTCGACCGCCGCCTTGAGGGCGTCGTCGGTGAACTTGACCTTGTGGAACTCCTCGAAATAGGGCCGGAGGCCCTTCACGATCTCGATGGCGTCCGGCACGGTCGGCTCGTTGACGTCGATCTTCTGGAAGCGGCGGACCAGGGCCCGGTCCTTCTCGAAGAACTGGCGGTATTCCTTATAGGTCGTCGAGCCGATGCAGCGGATCGCGCCGCTCGCCAAAGCTGGCTTGAGCAGGTTCGAGGCATCGAGCGCCCCGCCCGAGGTGGCCCCGGCACCGATCATGGTGTGGATTTCGTCGATGAAGAGTACCGCATTGGGCATCTTCTCGAGTTCCTTCATCACCGCCTTGAGCCGTTCCTCGAAATCGCCGCGATAGCGCGTTCCGGCCAGGAGGGCGCCCATGTCGAGCGCATAGATCACCGCGTCCTTGAGCACTTCGGGCACGTCGCCTTCGGTGATCTTGCGGGCCAGGCCCTCGGCAATGGCCGTCTTGCCCACGCCGGCATCGCCGACATAGATCGGGTTGTTCTTGGAGCGCCGGCACAAAACCTGGATGGTGCGGCGCAGTTCGGCATCGCGGCCGATCAGCGGATCGATCTTGCCGGCCTTGGCCTTGTCATTGAGATTGACGCAGAAATCGGCCAGGGCTGAGCTCTTCTTGCCCTCCCCGCTGCCTTCGGCCCCAGCCTCGCCATCCTCGGCCCCGCGCACCTTGCGCTCTTCGGCCGGGCCGGATTTGGTGATGCCGTGGCTGATGAAGTTGACCGCGTCGAGCCGGGTCATGTCCTGTTGTTCAAGGAAATAGGCCGCGTGGCTTTCCCGTTCGGCAAAGATCGCCACCAGCACATTGGCGCCGGTCACTTCTTCCCGTCCGGAGGATTGCACATGGATCACCGCGCGCTGGATCACGCGCTGGAAGGCGGCGGTCGGCCGCGCATCCTGGCCGTTGGGCACGACCAGGCTGTCCAGTTCCTCGTTGATGAAGTCTTCCAAGTCGCTCTTGAGCGCGTCGATATCGACATCGCAGCCGTTGAGCACCGCAATGGTCTCGCGGTCATCCGTCAGGGCCAGGAGCAGGTGCTCGAGCGTGGCGAACTCGTGGTTGCGCTCACGCGCCAGGTTCATCGCCTGATGCAGGGCCTTTTCGAGTCCGCGCGAAAATGAGGGCATATGATGTTCCTACTGTTTTTCCATCACGCATTGCAGCGGATGCTGGTTCTTGCGTGCCGTATCCATGACGCGGGTGACCTTGGTCTCGGCCACCTCGTATGGATATACGCCGCACTCACCCACCCCCTTCTGGTGTACGTGCAGCATGATGCGCATGGCGTCTTCGCGTGACTTGTTGAAGACGTCCTGAAGCACCAGAACGACGAATTCCATCGGCGTGTAGTCGTCGTTGAGCAGCAGAACCCGATAGAGGTTCGGCCGCTTGGTTTTGGGACGCGTCTTGGTCACCGTCCCGGATTCGAATCCTGCATCGTCTCCGCCGCGGTTTCCGCCCTCACCGTCCTTGGCGGCGCGAAGCACGCCCGGGGGCGGCTCGGGCACGATCCGGAGCGGCAGATTTGGCAGGGGCAGAGTGGCAGTCTTTGTCATGGCGGTCGCGATATCGCGGAAAACGAAGCAGTGAGGTTGGACCCATTATGTAGGCAAAATCTGCGCGGTGTTAAGGCCCCCTCATTCGCGATGACGTGAGGCGCCCAAATGCGCCCCGGCGCGGCCGGAAACGGGCACAGTCTGCTGGCGATTGTGACCCATCGGCGACTCAAACGCGAAAAAGCATCGCATTTTACGGATTCGTAACGGCGGGCGGATAGCCTTCTTGAAGCTGGCCTTTCGGGCAAGGGGACAACCTGGGCGGACAGCGCGTCAAACGAGTTGCGTACGGGCTATTTGCCCGAGTAAGTAATTGGAGTACCGGGTGATTTTCCTGGCGAAGACCCCTTGGCACATCGCGTTTCTGCGTGCCGTTACCGCCCTGTTCGTCGTGCTCGGCCTCAGCCTTGCCGCCGCGGCGCCCACGCAGGCCATCGAAAACCTCCGCAGATATGCCGGCATCGTCGTCGACGCCAAATCCGGCAAGATCCTGTACGAAGAGCAAGCCGATTCAAAGCGTTACCCGGCCTCCGTGGCCAAGGTGATGACGCTCTACGTGCTCTTCCAGGAACTCCAGGCCGGCAATCTCAGCCTTTCCACCAAGATGACCGTCTCGCGTCACGCCGCATCGGCCGTCCCGACCAAGCTCGGCCTGCGCGCCGGCTCCACCATTTCGGTCGAAGATGCCATCAAGTCACTGGTCACCCTGTCGGCCAATGACATGGCCCGCGTGATCGCCGAGCACATTTCCGGCAGCGAAAGCAAGTTTGCCGAGCGCATGACCGCGACCGCCCGCGCCATGGGCATGACCAGCACCACATATCGCAACGCCTCCGGCCTGCCCGACGGCGGCCAGGTGACCACGGTGCGCGACCAGGCCATCCTGGGCATCGCCATCTACCAGCACTTCTCCCAGTACTACGACTATTTCCAGACCACGGCCTTCCGCTATGGCGGCAAGACCTATGGCAACCACAACCGGGTTCTGGGCTATATGGGCGCCGTCGACGGCATCAAGACCGGCTATATCAATGCCGCCGGCTCCAACCTTCTTACTGCCGCCCGCAAGGACAATCGCCACATCGTCATCGTCGCCTTCGGCTTCAACTCGGCCGCAGCACGCGACGAGAAAGTACGCCAGCTCGTTTCGACCTACCTGACCAAGGGCCGCCAGGGCAATTACCTGCAGACCGCCATGGTCCCGGTGCCCGGCCGCCAGGGCAGCACCCAGTTCGCGCTGGCTGCCCCCCGCAAGCCGACCCTTGCCATGCCCGTGCCGATGCCGGAATTCCGCCTCGCATCGCTGGTGGCAGGCAATGGCGCCCAGCCACAGGCTCAGGTTGCCGTCGCCTCCGCCGCCCCTGTGGCCGTGACCATGCCGGCGCCGCCCCCAACCGATCTGGGCCTCGCGCCGGCCGTGCAGGCCGCCACCGTGCTCGCCGCGCCCACCCAGGCTCAGCCGCAATATCCGACCCAGGACGTCATCGGCGCCTGGTTGAGCGAAACCTATAATCTCGGCGCACCCCCGGCCGCGCTTGGCCAGACCGCGCCCTCCACCCCCCTCCTGCCCCCGGGTCAGGTCGGCACCGAAGGTCAGGCCGTCGATCTCATGAATTCCGGTTCGGTGCAGGATGCCGTGGCGCCCGCAGGCAACTGGATCGTCCAGGTTGGCGCCGGCAATACCGAGGATAGCGCCCGCGCTCTCCTGTCCAGTGCGGCCAGCAAGGTCGGCGGACTGGGCGACTTCCGCTCCTATGTCGAGCGCTTCGAGAACAACGGCCAGATTTTCTACCGTGCCCGCTTCATCGGCTTTGGTGACCGCGACGGCGCGACCGCCATGTGCAACCGGCTCAAGGAGCAGGACATGGCCTGCCTTGCCATGCAGGGCTGACATCGACTTCCGGCGGCGCGTAATGCCGCCGGCCTGACAACCAGCCGGAACGAGCTGGATCGAACACACGGGGACGCGCCTTGGTGCTTGTGTATGGAGTAGCCCAATGAGTGAACGCAGTGCTCTGGTCGAACTGGCCAATTTCATCGGCCGGTCGCCGCTGGCCTCACCGGATATGACGGCCCGCAACAAGGCCCTGCGCGGCATGACCGAACGGATGCTGCCGCGGCAGCGCCGCTCCGTCGGTGATCTGCTCAGCGTCGTCATGACCCTGTCAGCCCGCACGCGGCGCATGGCCCAGGAGCCAGCCCATGTCGAAATCGACGTCTTCTCGCCGGGCGGCAAGCGCGCCATTCGCATGACTTTGGGCGAATGAGAGTGGCGCTCAGATGAGCGCCACGATTGCCTTTCGCTTCCAGACGAACTGATACCAGGCCGCCTGCAGCACCATCATCATGGTAAAGCTTGCCGCATAGGCCACCCAGATGCCCGCCAGGCCCAATTCGGTCTGGCTGAGCCAGATGGCCCCCGGCAGCTCGATCAGCAGGATACAGGCCAAAGACAGCATCATTGGCGCATAGACCGTTCCGCTCGCCCGCATGATGCCCGAAAACACCACGCTCCACCCGAAGCACAGGATGCTCCACAGCACCACGTGCAGCAGCGTCTCGGTCAGCTCCACCACAGCCGGATCGGTGATGAACAGCGCCACGACGTGCTGGCTGAAGAGATAGGCCAGCGCAATGAGGCTGCCGGTGATCACCAGGTTGAGACCGAGCGCCGTACGGGTGATGGCCCCGATCTGATCGACATTGCGGGCGCCGATGGCCTGTGCGGCAAAAATCGAGGCCGCGATGCCGATGGACATGGCCGGAAACTGCACATAGCTCATCACCTGCCCCAGCGCACCGTAGGCCGCCGTCGCATCCGAGCCGAACCGGTTCACCAGCCCGACGACCACGATTCCGGCGATGGAGGAAATCACCATCTGCAGGCCGGCCGGGATGCCGAGTTTCAGGATCAGTCCCAGGAGCTTGATATCGGGTCGCACAACCGCCGCCAGCAGCGTCGCATCCGGCGCCAAGGGCATCTTGCGGGCCCGCATATAGATGAAGAGGAAGATGAGGACCGTCAGGAAGCCCGCGATCATGGCGAACGCGGCGGAATCCACGCCCAGTTGCGGCAGGCCGAACCAGCCCTGGATGAGCGCCGGCGTCACGATCAGGCTGACCACCATGGACATGATCAGCGAAAACAGCGGCGTGATGGTGTCCCCGACCCCGCGCAGCACAGAGGTCACCACCAGGAACAGGAAAAAGCCGGGCATGCCGATCAAGACGATGCGGGCATAGCCGACGGCCAGGTCGCGGATATTGTCGGGGGCGCCCAGCACGCCGAGAATATTCTCCGCCCAGATGCCACCGATAACGGCCACCACTACGCCCAGAACCAGGGCTGCGAAAAGGGTCGTGCCGGCCACCTGCTTGACCTTGTCGACATTGCGTGCGCCCCAGGCCTGGCCGACAAGGACCGTCGACCCAGCCGAAAGGCCGATTATGAAACTCATCAGGAAAAACATGATTGGGAAAAACGTCGCGGTGGCCGCCAGGGCCTCCACGCCGATCATCTGCCCCACATAGATCGAATTGATCGTGCCAGACAGCGCCTGCAGGATATTGGATGCCATCAGCGGCACGAGGAAAATGGCAAACCGCTGCCAGAGGGGGCGGATCGGAACGGACGTCATGAAAGTGCTCCAGTAGAAATCGCGTGGTGCATCACCGCGCGGGCCCCATGGACGGCAGGGTCTTCTGATGAAGGTGCCGGAGGGACCTGTTCACACCGATAACGGTGCCGGCTGGACGGGCGCTGGAGGCTGAGCGTGATGCAAGCGCCTGCCTACGCCCGACGCCGAAAGTCGTCAATGGCCCCATGTTCCACCGGCGCAAACTTGTGCTGCCCATACCGGCCCGGTCCATGCTACAGCGCCTTGAACAAACGCACCCAGCCGGTTCGGCTTGAAATTGCGCCCCTTCTGATCAAGTCCGATGCACAAAGACGCCAGCCCTGCCCCATCGCTCACGACCCAGTTCCTTGCCGGGGCTCGCGCCTGCCTGCCCGTGGCCGTGTCGGTGGCCGCCTATGGCCTGGTCTGGGGCGTGCTGGCGCGCGGCGCCGGTCTGTCGCTGATCGAGGTCGCGATGATGAGCGGCCTGGTCTTTGCCGGATCAGCCCAGTTTGTCGCCCTCGACCTGTGGACGCAGACACCGGAGAGCCTGCCCATTGGCCCGCTGGTCCTTGCGGCCCTGATCGTCAACCTGCGCTATCTGCTGCTGACCGCCACCCTGCGCCCGCTCTATCCGCCCGGACGTCTCGGCGCGCGTGCCCTCGGCATGTATCTCGTGACCGACGAAAACTGGGCCATGACCGTGGCCGCCATGGCGCGCGGCGGTGGCAGCGTGGCCTTTCTCATGGGCGGCGGCGTGCTCGCCTGGATATCCTGGATGTCCACCAACCTGATCGGCTACGGGCTTGGCTCGGCCATTGACGACCCGGCCCGCTGGGGGCTGGACTTCGCCTTCACCGCGACCTTCCTGGCCCTGCTGCTCGGCATGTGGCGCGGCCGCGGCGACATCCTGCCCTGGCTTGTCGCCGCCGCGGTCGCAGTGGTGACCGCCCGGCATGTCGAAGGCAGCTGGCACATTCTGCTCGGCGGCCTTGCAGGCAGTTTCGCCGGCGCCCTGATGGAGGTCCGCCGCCGTGCACAGCTCACCTGAGGCCATCATTGCCATTCTGGGCATGGCCATTGCCACGATCGCCATCAAGGCCGGTGGCCTGCTTCTGGCCGACCGGCTCCCGCGCGAGGGTTTCGCCGCGGCTTGGCTCCGGCACATACCCGGTGCCGTGCTCGCTGCCTTGGTTGCCCCGGCGATTCTCACCGGTGGCCCCGCCGAGGCGCTCGCCGCTCTGGCGACCGCCGCCATGTTCCTCGTCACCCGCAATCTCTTTGCGGCCATGGCCAGCGGCGTGCTCGTGGTCTATCTGGTCCGCCAATGGCTTGGCGCCTGATCACTATCGCAATATGAGGAATATGGTGCCCCCCGCCGGACTCGAACCGGCACGCCTCGCGGCGGAGGATTTTGAGTCCTCTGCGTCTACCATTCCGCCAGAGGGGCACGGGCTCGGTTCCTATCGCACTCGCAATGGACGCGCAACTGGGCTTGGCCGCGATTTCGCAGTTCAGAACTGATTGAACGATGGGGTCAGGAAGGTGCCGTTTCCACTCGGCCGCGTATTGGTGAAACCGCCGCCATATTGCTGCTGCATCATCTGTTCGCGCTGGATGGCATCATAGGCATTGACGTCGATGCCGATGACCGAGGTCATCAGGTTCGGCCCCGTACCCGGCTTGAAGGCCTCGAGCACGGCAGCTTCCCCCTCATAGGCCTTGGCGCCGCTGCTGGCGCTGATCCAGGCGGTGGACATGCCCTGCGGCACGTTGAACGGCGTGGGCGGGCGGCCCTGCATGGCCTTGGCCATGAAATTGGTGAAAATGGGCACCGCCATGCCGCCGCCGGTCGAGGATGACCCCATCGAGCGCGGCTGGTCGTAGCCGATATAGACGCCAACGGCCAATTCCGGCGTGAAGCCAACGAACCAGGCATCCTTGTAGTCATTGGTGGTGCCGGTCTTGCCGGCCACCGGGCGGTTCAGGGCCCGTGCGGCAGTGCCGGTGCCGCGCTGCACGACGCCTTCCATCATCGAGGTGATCTGATAGGCCGTCATCGGATCGAGCACCTGTTGCCGGTTGTCGATGATGCGCGGCTCGCCCTGCCCATGCCAGTCGGCAGCAGCGCAGCCATCACAGGCCCGCTCGTCATGGCGATAGACGGTGGTGCCGTAGCGATCCTGAATACGGTCGATCATGGTCGGCACGATCTTGCGGCCGCCATTGGCGATGGTGGCATAAGCCGCCGTCATGCGCATGGCCGTGGTCTCGCCGGCGCCGAGGGCCATGGCCAGCACCGGCTGCATATTGTCGTAGATGCCGAACAGCTTGGCATAATCGGCGATCAGCGGCATGCCGATATCGCGTGCCAGCCGTACCGTCATGACGTTTCGGCTGCGCTCGATGCCGCGACGCAGCGTCTGCGGGCCATAAAATTCCTGCGAATAGTTTTCCGGCCGCCAGACTGAACCGTCGCTCATCCGCACCTCGACCGGCGCATCCAGCACGACCGAGGCCGGCGTATAGCCATTGTCGAGCGCGGCCGCATAGACGATCGGCTTGAACGATGAACCCGGCTGCCGCAGCGCCTGGGTGGCGCGGTTGAACTCGCTCTCGGCAAAGGAAAAGCCACCAACCATGGCCAGCACGCGCCCGGTGCGCGGGTCCATGGCCACCAGTGCACCCTCGATCTCGGGCACCTGCTCGAGGGTATAGATGCCGTCCTTGCCGGATACCGGCGAGACATAGACCACATCTCCCACATCCAGAATATCCTGCAAAGGCTTGGAAACCCATCGGATTTCTGGCCCCGACAGAGTGCCCTCGACACGCTCCGGGGACACCCCGCCACCCGCATCGGATTCAGGACGCAGGCCGATCCGCGCTTCGTTGGCGCCCATTTCCAGCACCACGGCAAGCTGCCACTCCGGCACGTCGCTGAGCGGGCGGACGCTGGCGACATCAACGCCCCAGTCCTCGCCAATGGCCACGGTCGCCACCGGCGCGCGGAAACCTTTGGTGTGATCGAATTCGATCAACCCATCCATCAGCGCGCGCCGCGCATATTCCTGCAGGCGAGGCTCAAGCGTGGTGCGCACGGAAAGGCCGCCGCCATAGAGCTGGTCCTCGCCATAGAGCTTGGCCAGCTCGCGCCGCACTTCCTCGGTGAAATACTCGGCCGAATAAACCTGGCTGCCGCCGGTCCGCGGCACGACGTTCAAAGGCTCCGCCTTGGCGATCTCGGCTTCCGCGCTGGTCACATAGCCATTCTCGACCATGAGATCGATGACCCAGTTGCGCCGCTCGATTGCCGCCTCGGGGAAGCGGAAGGGATGATAATTGTTCGCGCCCTTGGGCAGGGCCGCAAGGTACGCCGCCTCGCCCAGCGTCAGTTGATAGAGCGCCTTGTCGAAATAGTTGAGCGCTGCAGCCGCCACGCCATAGGTCTGGCCACCGACCGAACCCATGAAAATCTCGTTGAGATAGAGCTCGAGGATCTTGTCCTTGGTAAAGGTGCTCTCGATACGCAGCGCCAGTAGCGCTTCCTGGATTTTGCGATCCCAGGTCTGCTCGAAGCTGAGCAGGAAATTCTTGGCCACCTGCTGGGTGATCGAGGAACCGCCACCCTGGATGGATCGGTTGCCGTTGAGATAGGCCATGAGATTGTCGCGCACCGCGCGCATCACGCCATCAACAGCGATACCGTTGTGATTGTAGAAATCCTTGTCTTCGGCCGAAAGAAAGGCCTGAACCACCAGCGGCGGCACCGTTTCAATAGGCTGGAACAGCCGCCTCTGGCGGGCATATTCGGCCAGCAGCGTGCCATCGGCGGCATGGACGCGCGTCGTGACCGGCGGCTGATAGTCCTGCAGGACCGTATAGTCGGGCAGTTCGGCAATCACCGTATTGAGGTAAACGGCGGCCACGGCAACGCCGGCCAGGCCCGCAAACACCCCAAAACCGAAGAGCCAACCAAGTAGTCTGAGCATTTCCGCCTATCGCTCCCGGACGACGCATTGTGGCGTCCAGCACCCGATCATATCAGGTTTGGCGGCCGAAGTTGATCCCGCGGACGTGTCCAGGCACATCACTCTTCATCCTCGAGATCATCGAAATAAGTCGAAATCCCGCGCGCCAGCGCGTCGGCGGTGCGATCCCGCCAGTCCGACTGCATCAGGTTTGCCATGTCGCTGGCATTGGAGAGGAAGCCGAGTTCCACCAGCACCGAAGGAACATCGGGCGATTGCAGCACGAAAAAATCTGCCTGGCGCACCGGAAACCGGCGCAGGGCCACGCTGGGCTCGAGCTGATGCACGATGGCCTGAGCAGCACGGAAAGACTGCACCCGCATCTCGCGGCGCATCAGGTCGACAAGGATATCGACCACCTCCGGCGTCAGTTGCGGCATCGAGAAGCCGGCAATGACGTCGGACTTGTTTTCATTGTCGGCGAGAACCTTGTCCAGCACGTCCGTGGCGTTTTCATCGCGCGTATAGACGCTTGCGCCACGGATTTCGGGTTGCTGGAAACTGTCGGCATGGATGGAAATGAACAGGTCCGCCTTGTTCCCCCGCGCCAGCGCGACCCTCTCTTCAAGGCGCAGATAGGTGTCGTCTTCCCGCGTCAGCGCCACGTCGAACCGGCCCGATTCCATCAGCAATTCCTGCAGGCGCAGCGAAAAGGCGAGGACAATGTCCTTTTCCTTGATGCCGCCCGAGGCCTCCGCGCCGCTGTCGATACCCCCATGTCCGGGGTCGATGACCACCAGGGGCTTGGTGGCAATCGCCAGCTCCGATCCACCGGCCGGCGTGGATTGTGCTGGCTGGCTGAGGCTGGCCGAAGTGCTGAGGTCACGCTCGACATTGGCGGCAAATTCCTCGGCCGTAGCCGGGATCAGGTCAACGACCAGTCGCGCCGGCTGATCCTCGAACGGATCGAGCACATAGGCCTGTTGCACCTGGGCCGGCGCCGCAAGGGTCAGCGTCGTGCGGATGCGGTCCGGACCAGCCTGCTCGACCACATAGCCCGAGACCAGTCCCGCATCGCCCGCAGGTACCCCCTCAGGTTCCGGCACCGAAAACGTGCCTGCCCGCACATCGATGGCGAGCCGGTCGGGACCGGTCAGCGACACAAAGGCAAATTCGGTGCGCGCGGCGAGGTCGATGACCAGACGCGCCCGGTCCTCGGCTGATGTCACTCGGGCATCGATGACATTGGGCAGCGCCACTTCGGCTGGCGTTTCGGCGGCTGGATCGGCCGCGCTCTCCTCCTGCGCATGGCCCGGCACGGCCAGGCCGATGAACAGCACGAGAAGGGTCAGCAGGCGTATGAGATTTGTCGTGGTCAAACTCGACCGGGCTCCCGTCGGCGTGTCGCGTGCAATACCTGGTGCAATGCGGCGAATCTTCGGCAAACACGGCCTTATGCGATGATTTGCGCGGATGGCCAAGAAAGCCGTCATCACAAAGCACGCCGCAGCGGCAATTTTGACTTTCTTGTTGCCATTCAACCGCAACACCCCTACACGCTAAAGATGCAGGCGCGTGTGCTTCGCGACCCGCCAGGATGAACAAAACTTTTGTTCACGGCGCTGCGAAGCAGGCCAGATCCATCCCTTAGTTCGGATGCGAGTCTGGAGGAAAGCGGCAATTTCAGCGCCTCACAGAAGAATTTCGGCCGCAAGGCCGGACGGTGCTGATCCCCATCGGCGCCCAATAGGAAGAGGTCAGATGGCCCGCAGGCGGACAAAGCGTGACGCGATCGCAGCAGTCGATTGCCGTTTTGCTTCGCACCTTCTCGGGGCCACGACCGGAATTATCAAGGCGCAGAACGTGAGAGGTTCGCGCCATTCAACTCTCAACCCATTCGCCCCGCAATGCGCCAGAATGAGCAGTCCGGTCTTACCGCGCTCGCTTGTCGGCGCGCGGGTGCGCGGAGTGCATTATGGCGACCAAGAGAATGCTGGTGGATGCCATCCACCCGGAAGAAACACGGATTGTAGTTACAGCCGGTAACCGGCTTGAGGAATTCGACTTTGAATCGGCGACCCGCCGCCAGTTGCGGGGGAACATTTACCTCGCAAAGGTCACGCGCGTTGAGCCAAGCCTGCAGGCGGCTTTCGTCGAATATGGCGGCAATCGCCACGGTTTCCTCGCTTTCAGCGAAATCCATCCGGACTATTACCAGATCCCCGTAGCCGATCGCGAAGCCCTGCTGCGCGACGAACAGCACGAGGATGACCACCACGAAGAGACCGAAGACACCGTCTCGGTCCCCGAAGGCGTGGTTGAAGCCGAGGCCGAGGCCGATCCGCAGGAACACGGCGAAGACAGCCATATCGAGCAGGCTCCGGCCAGCAGCGAACCGGTCGAATCGATCGGTGGCGCCGATGCGCTCGAGGAAGTGCCGGAACGCCGCCGTTCAGGCCAGCAGCGCCGGCACCAGTACAAGATCCAGGAAGTCGTCAAGCGCCGGCAGGTCATGCTGGTGCAGGTCGTCAAGGAAGAGCGCGGCAACAAGGGCGCGGCCCTGACCACCTACCTTTCCCTTGCCGGTCGCTATTCGGTGCTGATGCCCAATACCGCTCGTGGCGGTGGCATTTCCCGCAAGATCACCAACGCCGCCGACCGCAAGCGCCTCAAGGAAATCACAGCAGATCTCGAAGTGCCGCAGGGCATGGGCGTGATCCTGCGCACGGCCGGTGCCTCGCGCACCAAGGCCGAGGTCAAGCGCGACTTCGAATATCTCATGCGCCTGTGGGAAAGCGTCCGCACGCTGACCCTGCAGAGCCAGGCCCCCTGCCTCGTCTATGAAGAGGGCAGCCTGATCAAGCGGACCATCCGCGACCTCTACAACAAGGACATCGATGAAGTTCTCGTGGCAGGCGATGGCGCCTATCGCGAGGCCAAGGACTTCATGAAGATGATCATGCCGTCCCACGCCAAGAACGTGAAACCCTATGGCGAAGAGCAGCCGCTCTTTTCCAAGTACGGCGTCGAGAACCAGCTCGATCAGATGTTCTCGCCCACGGTCACCCTGCCCTCGGGCGGCTATATCGTCATCAACCCGACCGAAGCCCTCGTCTCCATCGACGTGAACTCGGGCCGCTCCACCAAGGAGCACAATATCGAGGACACCGCCCTCCAGACCAATCTGGAAGCCGCCGAAGAAGTCTCCCGCCAATTGCGCCTGCGCGATCTGGCCGGCCTCATCGTCATCGACTTCATCGACATGATGGAGAACCGGTCCAACCGGGCCGTCGAGCGCAAGCTCAAGGATTGCCTCAAGGACGATCGAGCCCGCATCCAGGTGGGCCGCATCAGCCACTTTGGCCTCATGGAAATGAGCCGCCAGCGCATCCGCTTCGGCGTGGTGGAATCGTCGACCCACAAGTGCCCGATCTGCGATGGCACCGGCCTCGTGCGGTCCACCGAAAGCCTGGCGCTGATGATCATGCGCCACATCGAGGACCACGTCCTGCGCAAGCAGGGTCAGTCGATCAATGTCCGCGTGCCGGTAGAGGTCGCCCTCTACATCCTCAACTACAAGCGCGAGACCCTTTCGCAGCTTGAAATGCGCAACAACCTCTCCATCACCATCACCGCCGATGGCAAGATGACGGGTCACCAGTTCGCCATCGAAAAGGGCGAGGCCCGCGCCTCTGCCTATGCCGATCAGCGCGCCGCTGCCCATGTGCGCGTCGATAGCGCCGTCATCGAGGACGCCGAAGAGGAAGAGGTCGAAGAGGCCGAATCCGAAGCCGCCGAGGAACGCACCGAAGCCGGTGAAGGCGAAGGCTCCGGCCGCCGGCGCCGCCGCCGACGCCGCCGTGGTGGCCGCAATGGCGACCAGCCCCAGCAGCAGTCCGACGACGCGGCCGAAACGCCCGAATCCGGCGATGACGAGGGCGAGGACACCGAGACCGCTCGCGAAACCGCCGAGGGCGAGACCGATGCCGATGGCGAACCCCGCCGCCGCCGTCGCCGTGGCCGCCGTGGCGGACGCCGCAATCGTCGCGATGGTCAGGATCAACAGACCGAGGGCGCCGCAGCCGCTGTCGGGGCGCCGAGCGAAGCCATTGTCGATCACGTCGAGCTTGACGAGCCGGCCGAGACAGAGGCTTCCGAAGCTACCGCCGAGGAAAAGCCCGCCGAGAAGCCCAAGCGGTCGCGCCGCAAGAAGGTCGTCGAGACCGAGGACAGCGCTCCTGCCGAAACCACGCCGGTGGAGGCCGAGGCAGAGCCCGCTGCGGCCGAGAAGCCGAAGCGCAAGCCGCGCACCCGCAAGAAGGCCGAACCGGCCGAGGCTGCCCCCGCTGCCGCCGTCGCCGAGGCCGCCCCTGCCGCGGAACCCGTGGCCGAGGAAGCCGAGCCCGCCAAGAAGCCGGCCCGCAGCCGTCGCGTGAAGAAGGAACTCCCGCCCGAGGGTGTTGTCGTGACCTCCAGTGCCGCGCCGGAGGCACCGGCCCCGGTTGCCGAGGAGAGCGACACCGCCGAGCCTGAAAAGAAGAAAAAAGTCGGCTGGTGGCAGCGCCGCCTGGGTCTGGGCTAGAAAATGCAGAGGGCGGCCCCAGGGCCGCCCTTTTTCTTAGCGCCGGTCGTCGCCGCGATTGTATCGGAACACGACATCGCCCTCGTCCTGCGTGCGCGCCTCCGGGTCGCGCACCCCGCCAAGCCTGGCCGAAACCGCCATGGACCTGCTGTTGCTGGCGTCGAAATAGCTCACAAGCGTTTCAAGACCCAGCGTCGTGAATGCCCAGTCGCGCATGGCAGCGCCGGCTTCGGTCGCATAGCCCTTGCCCTCGTGACCGGCATAGAGCAACCAGCCGAGTTCCTTTTCCGGAAACATCGGCCCGTGATTGATGCCCACCTGCCCGACGCAGACCCCGGTGTCACGACGATCGATCATCAGCGCGCCATGCCCATAGAGCGACCACATGGCCACATCGCTGCTGAACATGCCCCATGCGGCCCACCCGGCGAAGGGACCACCCATGAACCGCGACCGCTCCGACGCCAGAAAGGCGGCATAGTCCGGCCAGTCGGTCATCTCGGGAGCCCGCAGCACCAGCCGCTCGGTGGTCAGCCTGGGTATGATCATGGTCTCACGATCCGGCCCGGACGAAAGCCCGAAGGCGCTCGAGCGCCATCTCTATGCTCGGCCGCGTCCCGGCAAAACTGAACCGCACAAAGCCATTGCCCTCCGAACGGTCGAAGTCGACACCCGGCGTCGCCGCCACGCCGGCCTGCTGCAGCATGTCGAGGCAAAAGCGCATGGAATCATTGGCAAAATCCCGAATGCCCGCATAGGCATAGAAGGCGCCATCGCCGGCGGACGCCAGGTCGAACCCGATTTCGCGCAGGCCATCGGCCAGCAATGTCCGGTTCTGCGCATAGGCGGCCTTCTGCTCTTCTGCATAGTCACGCTCACCCAGCGCGACACGGGCAGCGATCTGGCTCAGCGTCGGCGCCGATATGAAGAGGTTCTGCTGCAGGATCTCGCCCCGCCTGATCAGGTCTTCGGGCAGCACCATCCAGCCGATCCGCCAGCCGGTCATGCAGTAATATTTCGAGAAACTGTTGATGACGATGGCGTCGCGGGTCAATTCGAGCGCACTGACCGACGCCCCCCGATAGTCGAGACCATGATAGATTTCGTCCGAAATCAGCCGCACGCCCAGGCGCGCGCAGGTGTCTACAATGTCCGCCAGTTGCTTGCGGTCCACCGCCGCTCCGGTTGGATTGGCAGGGCTGGCAAACAGCAGGCCCTCGAAAGGCTGAAGCGCATGGGCAGCCGCAATGTCCGCGCCGGTCAGGTGCCAGCCATTGGCCGCCGAAACCGGGATTTCGGCCACGCCAAATCCCAGCCCCAGCAATGTGTTCACATAGGCCGGATAGCCCGGCCGCGTGATGGCAATGCGCGCCCCGGGCCGGAAGGCGGTGTGAAATGCCAGCACGAAGCCCGACGACGATCCCATCGTCGCCAGCATCAGTTCGGGATCGACGGCCACGCCATGCTGGCTGGAATAATACGCGGCCAACCCTTGCCGCAGCGCGAGCAGCCCCTTGGCATTGGTATAGCCCTGCGGGTCGGGCAGGGCCTTGGCTACGGCCTCCAGCACGCGCGGCGCTGGCGGCTGGCCCGGCTCGCCCAGCTCCAGGTGGCAGATGCTCCGCCCCTCGGCCTCGAGCGCGCGCGCCCGATTGAGGATTTCCATCGCATAAAAGGGCATCAGCCCGTCGGCACTTGTCGTCGTCATGCTGTCTCCGAAACCCGTGCCCCCGGACTAACCGCAGATGCTCCCGGCCTCAACAACAATTGATGCCGGGCGAAAGGATGCGTGCATCATCGGCTGCTAGTTTGGCCGTGTTCTGCTAGAACCGAGCCGACTCGCACGGAGCTTTCCGCAATGAACCGCCTTTCCCTCGTCCTCGTCGCCCTGGTGGGCATCCTTGCTGGCGCCCTGGGATATTCCCAGCTCAACCGGCCGGAGCCACAGACCGACGAGGCCGCCGTGCGGGCCATTGTCGAGGGCATCCTGACCGAGCGCGAAGCCGCCGAACCGGACGTCACCGAGACGGCCGAAATCGACCCCGCCGTGCTCAATCCGATGATCGAAACCTACCTGATGAGCGACCCCAAGCTCCTCCAGCGCATGTCGGTAGCCCTGGACGACACGCTCCGCACCGAGGAACAGGAGCGGGCCCAGTCGGCCATCGCCGAGTTCCGCTCCGCCATCTATGACGCCGATGACCACGTCATCCTCGGCAATCCGGAGGGTGATGTCACGCTGGTCGAGTTCTTCGACTACAATTGCGGTTACTGCCGCAGCGCCCTGCCCGATCTGGCAACCCTTCTGGCGGAAGACCCGAACCTCAAGGTCATCCTCAAGGAATTTCCCATTCTCTCCGCCGAGTCGGTGGATGCCGCCCGCGTTGCCGTCCTGGTGGGCGAAGAAGAAGGCATCGACTACTGGGCTTTCCACGAGGCCCTGTTCACCAGCCGCGCGCAGGTCGACAAGGAAGTTGCACTCGCCGCCGCCGCCGATCTCGGCCTCTCCCGCGTCAGTCTCGAATTGCGGATGCAGGAGCCCGAGGTCAGCGAAACCATCCAGAATTCCTACAAGATCGCCCAGGCGCTCGGCATCACCGGCACCCCGACCTACATCATCGGTAACGAGATCATTCCCGGCGCCATCGGCGCCGACGACCTGCGGGCACGGATCGCCAATATGCGCGAATGCGGAAAATCGGACTGCGGCTGAGCGCAGGCCTTTCAAACCCTAGCGTTTTCAGTGCATTTCGTGTAACCGCCCTTGCGCCGGTCGATAGCGCCGGTGCACAAGGCTTGGATCATGGCAAAACGCGTTCTCGTCCTCAACGGCCCGAACCTCAACCTGCTCGGCACACGCGAGCCAGGCACATATGGCTCGGAAACCCTCCGGGACGTGGAAGCGCTGTGCAAGGCCACCGGCGATGAACTCGGCCTGTCGGTCGATTTCCGTCAGTCCAACCACGAAGGCGAGCTGGTGACCTGGATACAGGACGCCCGCAAAACCGCCGATGCCATCCTCATCAATCCGGCCGCCTATTCCCACACCTCCGTCGCCATTCACGACGCGTTGCGGGCCGTGGCCTTGCCGGCTGCGGAAGTCCACCTGACCAACATCCACCAGCGGGAGCCATTCCGGCACCATTCTTATGTCTCAAGTGTCGCCTATGGCGTCATTTGCGGCTTTGGTTCGCTGGGGTATAAACTGGCCCTGCAAGCTTTGGCCGAAAAACTCAAATAACGACTCGACGCGAAGAGCCGGGAGAATGAAAAAATGACCAAGTCATCGCAGGTGGATCAGGATCTGATCCGCGCTATCGCCGAACTGCTGAACAAGGAAAATCTCGCCGAGATCGAGATTGAGCAGGAAGACCTGCGCGTCCGCGTGACCCGGTCCTATCCCAATGAGGCCCCTGCCTATGCCCCGGCCCCGGTGCAATACATGGCCGCCCCCCAGGGCGCCGCACCGGCCGCCGCACCGAGCGCACCCAGTGGCTCCGTGCCTGCCGCTGCTCCCGCCAAGGCCGAGGATCTGGCGTCCAATCCCGGCACCCTGACCTCGCCGATGGTCGGCACCGCCTATCGTTCGCCCGAGCCGGGCAAGCCGTCCTTCGTGGAAGTCGGTGGCAAGGTGAGCGAGGGCCAGACGGTTCTCATCATCGAAGCGATGAAGACCATGAACCAGATTCCGGCCCACCGTTCGGGCACCGTCACCCGCATTCTGGTGGATGACGCCCAGCCGGTTGAATATGGCGAGCCGCTCGTCGTCATCGAGTAAAGGGGGCTTTTCATGTTCCAGAAGGTCCTGATCGCCAATCGCGGCGAAATCGCCCTGCGCATTCTGCGCGCCTGCAAGGAAATGGGCATCCAGACCGTCGCCGTCCACTCGACTGCCGACGCCAATGCCATGCATGTGCGCCTGGCCGATGAGAGCGTCTGCATTGGCCCCAACTCGGCCAAGGACAGCTATCTCAACATCCCCTCACTGCTCGCCGCCTGCGAAATCACCGGCGCCGACGCCGTGCATCCCGGCTACGGCTTCCTGTCCGAAAACGCCCGCTTCGCCAAGATCCTCGAAGAGCACAAGGTGACCTTCATCGGTCCCTCCGCGCATCACATCGAGATCATGGGCGACAAGATCACCGCCAAGAAGACCGCCGTGGAACTGGGTATTCCAGTGGTCCCGGGTTCGGCCGGTGCCGTCGAAACCGAGCAGCAGGCCCTCAAGACCGCCAAGGACATCGGCTATCCGGTGCTGATCAAGGCGACAGCCGGTGGCGGCGGGCGCGGCATGAAGGTGGCCCAGTCCGAAAAGGAACTGCTGGTTGCCTGGTCGACCGCGCGTTCCGAAGCCAAGGCAGCCTTCGGCAACGACTCTGTCTATATGGAAAAATATCTCGGCAAGCCGCGCCACATCGAGGTCCAGGTGCTGGGCGATGGCCAGGGCAATGCCGTCCACCTCGGCGTCCGCGATTGCTCGCTGCAGCGCCGCCACCAGAAGGTCTGGGAGGAAGCGGGCGGCCCCACCATTTCGCCCAAGGAACGCGACGAAATCGGCGAAATCTGCGCTGCCGCCATGCGCAAGCTCAAATATTCCGGCGCCGGCACCATCGAGTTCCTCTACGAGAACGGCGAGTTCTATTTCATCGAAATGAACACGCGCCTGCAGGTGGAGCACCCGGTCACCGAGCGCATCACCGGCATCGACATCGTCTATGAGCAGATCAAGGTCGCATCGGGCGAAAAGCTGTCGATGACCCAGGACAAGGTGCAATTCTATGGCCATGCCATCGAAGTGCGCATCAATGCCGAGGACCCGCAGACCTTTGCGCCCTCGCCTGGCACGATCACCTTCTACCACCCCGCCGGTGGCGTCGGCGTCCGCGTCGATTCCGCCGTCTATCAGGGCTATAAAATTCCGCCCTATTACGACTCGCTGATCGGCAAGCTGATCGTCTATGGCCGCACGCGCGAAGAATGCCTCAAGCGCCTGAGCCGTGCCGTCGACGAATTCGTCGTCGATGGGGTCAAGACCACCCTGCCCCTGTTCCAGCGTCTCATCAAGGAACCCGACATCCTGGCCGGAAATTACGACATTCACTGGCTGGAAAAATTCCTGGCCGCAAACAAGGCCTGAGCCCTTTCATCCCTCTCCCCTTGTGGGAGAGGGACAGGTTTTCTGCGTCCAGCAGAAAACCAGGGTGAGGGGTTCTCGCCGTGCCGAAGGCAAATTCGCTCCAGTGGAGCGAATTTAGGCGGGGCCATGAGAGCCATGCTCGAATGGTACACTCGGTGGCCGTGGCTTATTGCGCTGCCTTAGCGTTTCGCAGCGGACGAAGAGGGACGCAAGCATGGCCCACCGCCCCGATCCGTTTCACATCGACATCACCCCCGAGCTGATCATCCGCGCCTATCGCGCCGGCATTTTTCCAATGGCGGAGGACGCGGCCGACCAGAACATATTCTGGGTGAGCCCGGAGCTGCGAGGGATCATCCCGCTCGACGGCTTTCACATGAGCCGCAGCCTGCGCAAGACCATGCGAAAGGCCGGCTGGCAGGTCCGCGTCGATTATGATTGGGACGGCGTCATCGAGGCCTGCGCCACCGTGGGCGCAGATCGCGACACCACCTGGATCAACGGCACCATCCGCCAGGTCTATGGCGAGCTTTTCCGCCGCGGAATTGCCCATACGGTCGAAGTCTGGGACGGCGAAGACCTCGTCGGCGGCCTCTATGGATTGGCGATCGGCTCAGCCTTTTTCGGCGAATCCATGTTTCACCGCCGCACCGACGCCTCCAAGCTGGCCATGGCGCATCTGGTCGACCGGCTCAATGCCGGCGGCTACAGGCTGCTCGACACACAATTTCTCACAGACCACCTCGCCTCGCTGGGCGGCGTGGAAATCACCCGCGCCGACTATGAGGACAGGCTTGCCGAAGCGCTGACCACCGAGGCGGACTGGTCGGCCATGGACGAACCCAGATGATCGACCCAACTGAACTCCCCGAAAGCCTGAGCCCGCTTGCGGCCCTGCCCTGGTCCGAAGTGACCATCGGCGAATCGTCCGCATCTGTCTGGCGCATAAGCCTTGGCGATGGCAGCGCCGTTTTCCTCAAGAGCGAGCCTCTGCACGCCCTTGCCGAACTGCCGGGTGAAATCGAGCGGCTGAACTGGCTGACCCGCATGGGTTTCAAGTCCCCGCGTGTGGTCGACACCGAGCAGTCCAGGGACCGGCTCTGGCTCCTGATGAGCGCCGTTCCGGGAGAAGACCTGACCCACCTGGCCGATCGCCCCGAGACATTCGTCCGCGTCTATGCCCAGGGCCTCAAGCGCATCCACGCGCTCGATCCCGCCCAATGCCCCTTTGATCACGGGATCGAAGCGCGCCTCGCCGAAGCGGAACAGCGGCTGGCGGCCGGCCTCGTCGACGCAACCGATTTCGATACCGACCGCGAGGGCTGGACCGGGCGTCAGGTTTTGGACTGGCTCCACGCCAATCGACCGGGCACGGAAACCCCCATCGTCACCCATGGCGATGCCTCCACCCCAAACATCCTGGCGCTGGACGAGCGCTTCTCCGGCCTCGTCGATTGCGGCCGCCTGGGCCGCGCCGACGCCTGGCAGGACCTAGCCCTGGCCTGCCGAAGCATTGCGTTCAATATCGGCCGGGAGCACGTCCCGGCCTTCCTTGCGGCCTATGGCGCCGAATGGGACGAAACCCGCTACCGCTACTACTGCGCCCTGGACGAGATGTTTTAGGCCTGCTGGCCCAAGGTTCTCCTCCACACGATGTCATCCCGGCGCAGGCCGGGATCCATGTCCGGCAGCCAGCCCGGGCTCAACTGGGTGTGCAGGCACACAGAAAAAGGCTTGGCCCGAATACGAAGGCCCTAATCCCTGAGTTTGAACGCCAGGGTCGTCACCCACTCATTCATGTCAGGCACCTCCGCGGGATCGGATTCATAAAGCTCGAGCCGGCAGGCAAAATGGTCGCCATCGGCTTTTTCGGCCACGTCGAGCGCCGTATCACTTTCCTTGAGCCAGCCGATCAGCATCCCCGTCACGGTCATCAGCTTGTCCGGGTGCCCGGTCCAGGTCAGCGACACGAACCGCCCTTCCGGCAGCGTCCCATTGCGGACATTGCCCTCCTCCGGACCGGCTGCCGCCACGGCAATACCGGCCTCGACATCGAGCGTGTCGGACATGTCGATGCGCCGGTAATTGTAGAAAGCCGGTCCCACCGGCGTCAGCCCATGCTTGGCGATATGCGCGAAAATCTGCGGAAAGCCCTCACCGGCCGGCTGCTGCATCTGGTTCATGCGCACCGTGAAGGGCACATAGACATAGGCCTGCGCGGCGCGCGTCGCGATTTCCGGTAGGGTCAGCATATCGATCTCCTCGTTGGTCTGGTTCTAGCCAAACAACGAGCGAACCCGCCCCGCCTCGACATACCGCCCGAATTTTTACCGGTCAGCCGGCGGCGGCACATTGGTCGAGGTCTTGCACTCGATCAGCCAGACGTCATAGACGGCATGGTCCACTGCATTGAGCGCCGGGCTGTCGGCAAACATCCAGCCGGTGAAAATCCGCTCGCTGGACCCATCAAGGCTCAGTTGGTCAACCTCGAGAAAGGCCGATGTGCGCTGCAAGGTATCGCTCGATGGCCGATTATAGCAGGCGCGCGGCGTGATCTCGAGCGCACCGAACAGCACCGTCTCATCGACATAGACATCAAATCGGGTAATGCGGCCGGTAATCTTGTCCAGCCCGGCAAAGGTCGCCACCGGATTGGCCAGCGGCTGGCCCAGCGCCGGCACGGCAAGCAGACCGCAAAAGGCGATCGCTGCCGCCAGCGGCCGATACAAAGCCAAAAGAAATTGCCGCAACGCGCCCGCGCCTTATTCGGGCGACCAGGCCTGATAGTCGCCGGTCACGCGTGGCCGCTCGCCCTTGTTGAGCAGGCTGCCATCCGGCCGGTAGGCCGCCGCGGTGCCGGTCATGTTCGGCAGGTGCGGCTTTTCCCAGGCGCGCGGCTCATATTTGGCATCGGCCGGCGGAACATCGGTCCGGTGATGCATCCACCCATGCCAGCCCGGCGGAATGGCCGACGCATCCGCAAAGCCACCGGCATAGGTCACGTAGCGCCGGTTGTGCTTCTTGTCGAAATAGTAGCGGTTGCCGAATTCATCCGAGCCGACATAGCTGCCGAACCGGCGAATCCACAGCCGCGTTCCCCAGCTATTGCCGCCCCACCAGGAGAAGATTTCGGTCAAAAACTGCTTGATACCGGACTGGGCCACGAAACGATTCCGAAATTGGCGTCGAGATGCCTGCGGTTTAGCATGGCCCGCCGCACGAGCCTAGACCTTCCCCGCCCCTTCCGGCAGGAAAGTGCGCACCTTGCGTCGCGGTGGCCACGGTCGGATTGCGCGGTTCGCCGATTAAATGGCACACCCACGCTCCAAACCTCTTCACCTCCCCCTGGAAGGGGCTTTGAAGCGGCCGAAGGCAAGATCGCTCCAGTGGAGCGATCTTAGCGGAAAAGGCCATGAGAGCTGCGCTCGAATGGCAGGTAGCGCCGCTCGGCCCGCAGGGCCGTAGCAGAGCTAGGTGGGGGTGGTTTCTGGCCCCGGCCCAGCGACAACGCCACCCCAAGATCAGTCATGCACCGGACTGGTCTAGCGCGCACCCTTGCCCAGCACCAGTGTCAGCAGCGTGCGGAAAATGATCTGCAGATCAAGGTCGAAGGACTGGTGCTTGATGTAATAGAGATCGAAGGACAGCTTGCGCATTTCCTCCTCGGTGGTTGTCGCATATCCCGAGTTGACCTGCGCCCACCCCGTAATGCCCGGCTGCACCAGATAGCGAAGCCCATATTTCGGTTCGGTCGCTTCGCATTGCGTGGCCACGAAATCCGATACCGGCCGCGGCCCGATCAGGCTCATTTCGCCGATCAGCACGTTATAGAGCTGTGGCAGCTCGTCCAGCCTCAGCCGCCTCAGGAAGCGCCCGCCCGCAAAGACCCGCTTGTCGCCGACGCCAGCCGAATGGCCCTCCGAGCCCTCATGCATGGTGCGGAATTTCATCATCGAGAAGTGCTGCCCGCCATAGCCGAAGCGCTTCTGGATGAAGAGCACGGGGCGACCGTGCCGCAACAGGATAAATCCGGCGACCAGCAGGGATAGCGGCACGGTGATCGGCAGCGTCACCAGCACGGCGAGGATGTCCAGCAGGCGCTTGGCGCGGGTATAGAGCAGCTGGGTGGGCGACAGCCGGATATGGGATATGTCGAAGCTGGCCACATCGACCCGGCCCTGCCGCGTTTCCAGAAACAGCATCCAGGGCACGATTTCGACGCCACGCATGTAGTAGCGGTTTAATTGCCCCGGCTCGGTCGGCTCGCCCGGATCGATCAGCAACTGGTCGATTTCGTCGCTTTCCTTGGCGATCGGCACCCCCAGCGACACGGCAAGCGCCTGCGCGCCGGGAAATTCCAGCAAGGCCACATTGTCCGAAATGGCCTTGTGAAACCGCATATTGGCATAGGCCAGGCAACCGATGGCAATCGGCGCCGCAAGCGTCAGGCCAAAATAACTCACGCGGATACGCAGGGCCGAAAGGACCGTCACTGCCACGCAATACATCGCGGCAGTGAGCAAGGCAGACGATGTCAGCGGGTATTGGTGCCGCCTGAACGCAGTCAGCATCAGCGCCGACAGGATCGTCGCGCCGGCAATCACCGCCACCGGAACTAGCCAGTCGCTCCGCCCCGCCTGCCGCAACAGCGTCGCATAGAGCGCCCCCTGCAGCACGATGGCAACCACCGTGGGCACGATGAACAAGCGCACATCCCGCATGAAACGGTGATCGCGCAACGTGCCGCCCTGGTTCAGGATATGTGAGGTATTCGGGGTCACGCTATATCCATGGCCTCCAGCAGCCCGGCATTGATCCTAGCCGCATCGAAGCGCTCGAGCACCATCCTGCGACTTTCCGCCCCCATTCGTTCGGCCAGGACCGGATCATCGATAAACCGACGCATTGCCGCCTCCAGTGCCCTATCATCCCGAACGGGAATGAGGAACCCGTTCCGTTCGTCCACGACTGTCTCCCGGCAACCCGGCCAGTCCGTCGTGACAACCGGTCGCCCAAGCGCCATGGCCTCTTGTGTGCTGCGGGGAACACCCTCGCGATAATAACTGGGCAGCACGAAAACGGTGCAACGGGCCAGCCATTCCCGCACATTGCTCACGTGCCCGGCCCATTCAATATGGCTCCAGCCCTCGATAGTCTCGCGTGCTAGCGCGTTGGGGTTGCTGTCCAGCCCGCCAAGCAGCACGAACCTGGCTTCCGGGTAATCCGCCTTGATCCGCCTTGCCGCCTCGGCAAACTCGACAATGCCCTTCTCGCGCACAAGCCTCGCCGCCAGCAGGAATACCGCTTCCCCCTCTGGGAATGGGGCTACCGGCCACTCGGCGAGATGGACACCCGTTGCGCCCACGACAAGGCCCTTCTCACGGCGGATCACGTTCCATCTCACGAGGTCGTCAAGGTCATCCCGGTTCTGAAAGAACACCCGCTGCGCGCCGTTCATGGCAATGCGCGCGAGCCCTGAGGTCAACCAGCGCACCGCCTTTTGCCTCGGCCCGCCTTTGTCGGAAAAGGCATATCCGAGACCGGCGACCAGCCCATAAGCGTGAACATTGCCGGCCAATCGCGCGGCCATCAGTCCGTAGATCACCGGCTTGATCGCGAACGAAAATACTCTATCCGCCTTCAGCCGCCGCAGAATTCGGGCAAGGGCAAGCACGGTACCGATATCGGCAATGGGGTTCATGCCGGTCCGATTGAGCGGATAGTCCTCCGCCGCGACATCCATATCCGTCAGGATCCGCCGCTGGTCGTCTGAAAAATTGGGGGCAAGGGCGGTCACACGCCAGCCGCGTGCGAGCACGGCCCTGATCAGGGGCGCGCGAAAGTTCAGAAGCGAAAACGCGTCATTGGCAATGATCACAAAATGCCGGACAGTCGAACTCACGATCCTGCGGCCTCCCGCAGCGCCCGGCCCTGATCTCGCGCATATCCGCCATCGTCCCGCCAGCTGACCCAGTTCGCGCGCGGCACCTGCCAGTCAGAGCCGTACCGATAGGCCAGATAGGCTTCCGGATCGGCAGGCATCGCGCAGTGGGAAAAACCCTCAAGCAGTGCCGCCTGATCGAAATAGGCAGCAGGCACGACCCAGGCATCTGTCCGTGACACCATATTCATGGGAAATCGTGCGGCGTCCCCGTGGCGGAGTGCGAGCCGCCAGAGCGGTCTCAACAGGCGCCGCGCTCCACCCCTGCCGCCTTCGGACGTCGTAGCAGCGCCAACCGCGGGACTGATCCAGCCTTGACCGCTTCGTCTGAACAGCTTCACATCGAGCGTGTGCCCCACGCCGGGCAGGGGCAGTTCGAGCTTGTATGGCTGCCCGGCAAACCGCCAGACCCTACCCGCATCGCTCTTGCGCACGAGGGCCTTGAAGGCTGCCACGTCCACGACCGACACGTCCACGTCGAGGTCACCGGCAATCAGCTGGCCGCCGCGCACAAGGCCAAGCAGGGTGCCGCTGTCGAGGATAAAAGTCAGGCCGTGTTCGCGTCCGAGTGCCTCGATGCCTGCAAGCACCTTCAATGCCGAGCCATCGAATGCACGCTCGTGGGTCACGCCGCACCATCCTGCCCGAGTTGCGCGATCGCGTCTTCGGGGATCATGGGGCGGATGCAGCCATCATCAACCCAGTAGCACCAGTCTTTCTGCGGCTTTCGCCAGTCGCCATATCTCAGTGCCAGATAGGTTTCCACATCAGAGGGAATCGGAACGTCGATCCCATCCACATGAATATGCTCCAGGCGCTCGAAGTGTCGGGCCGGGACCACCCAGGTGAACATCGAGTACAGCGCCGAGATCGGCGGCACGGTTGCCCAGTGCTGGCGCTCCAGCCGATCGCGCGCAACCACGAACGCGCCCCAGATAGGGAAGGCGACGAGATTTCGGAGGACCTTCTGCCACAGCGGGCCGGTGCGCCGGAGCCTCGCCTGCTTGCGAACATTGTGCAGGAAATCGCGTGTTCGAGGCAGGTCCGCGAAGCCAGCCAGCAGATTTTCCCGTTCAGCCGGATAATAGGTGACGGTTTGGGGAGACCACGCCATGCTGCCATGGCGAAAGAAGACATGGACGTGAACCTCGCGCACGCTCCGATCGCGGCGTCGCTTGATGGTCACCCCATAAATGCGGCCGCGGTAACTCCGGGTGTGAACGCGCCACCCCTGCTCCCGCAATGTCGGCACGGCTTTTACAATACCGGCAACATCTTCTTCCCAGATGCCCAGATCGATATCGCTGTCCCAGGACATGAGGGCGCCACTGCGCACGGCGCCAAGCAACCCGCCACTATCAAGCCAGTAGTTTCCCAGATAGGGCCGTAGCGGCACAAGCGCCGCCGCCAGGGAAGGAGTCTCTCGCTGAGTGGTCACGCAACCTCGGAGGGCAAAATATCAGGCGGCCTCGGTCCTACAGGAAACTGGCGCATGCTCGCAAGCCTGCGATAGGGGCCAGAGCGTTTTCAGGAAGGCGGGCCCACTTTCTTGCCCGGGCTCCGGCCTGAAGATCGAAAACGTGACAGGTCAAAGGCATAGGGCCCCGGCCCTGATCCAATCACAACGGGCAATACGCTAGGAGGAGTACGATTGCTCCAGGATCGCGCCAACCGCATTTGGCGCCAGCGGCACGATGTAGTTGTCGGCACGCCCGGGCGTAACCATTTCACCGGTGAGCGCCACAAGGCTTGCCGAATCCGGCACGGCGCGCCGCACTATTCCCGACACGTCGAACTGCTTGACGATGTCGGCAATGGCCGACAGAAGCGCTCCGCGACCGGAATATCCAGCGACACGGGCCAGATCGTCAAAGCGCGCGCTATCGTGCGCCATGGCTCGTTCCGCAACGGCGGACATGGTGAAGGCACAAGCATAGCCGTGCGAGACCCCAAAGTGAGCCGTAATCGGGTACGACATCGAATGGCAAAGCGCTGTCCGGGTTTGGCTGATACAAAGACCGGCCAAGAGGCTGGCTTCAGCCAATTCCGCCCGTGCAGCTTCGTTCCCCAGGTCCGATTGCAGAACCGACAGGGCTCTCAGCGCAAGACCGATCGCGCGGCCAGCCATCGCCAGCGTTACCGGCGAGGCATTCCTGTTCCACGCAGACTCGCAGGCCTGGTTGAGCGCATCAAGCCCGGTTGATGCCGTGGCATCCATCGGCAGGCCATGGGTCAATTCCGGGTCGACGATGGCCGTGTGCGGTGACACGGCAGGTCCGGCAAGTGAAAGTTTGCGCCGGTTCTCGTGATCCCATACCGTCGCAAAGGACGTCACCTCGCTCCCCGTGCCCGATGTCGTCGGTAGAGCGATAAGCGGAATCGCGTTGAGTTGAGACCAGTCCGACGGCCGCTCGATCAGCGTCTGCAGGGTCCGCGTTGGAGCTTCCCCCGCCAGCGCAACGCTATAGGCCTTGGCCGCGTCGAGCGCACTGCCCCCGCCAAATCCTACGACGCAATCAAGGCGCCGGTCGGACAGCGCGTCGATCCCAGCCTGCAGATCCGCCAGACCGGGATTGGGTAGCACCGTGTCCACAAAGACCACGCCGGTCGGCAGGGATGCCCCGAGCAGTCGGTCCTTGGTCAGCTGCGCCCTGCCCCGACGCGTCGTGACCACGAGAACTGACTTGCCCGCCAGCATCGGACCAAGTTTCTCACGCGCGCCGGCCCCGAAATGCACCCGCGTTGGATTGTGGAACGCCCAGCCGGAGCCGCTCATGCACTCGCCTTAAGCCGGCCCACGAACAAAGCCTTGTTTTCCGCAGGCGTTTCCTTGGGGCGCCCGAGGTCAGCGCGCGATCCGGGCCGGACGTGAATTTCGATCAGGGACGGGCCTTCGGCGGAAGAAAGGCGCGCGACCGCCTCGCTGATTGCCTCGGCACCGGTCAACGGTCCCTCGACATTCTTGTATCCGCAGGCCTTGGCAATTCCGCAGAGATTGATGTCGAAACCAACGGTCGGCTGCCCGCCCACGGAGTCGTGCACGCCGTTGTTGAGAACGATGTGCACAAAATTCTTCGGTGCACGCACCCCGATGGACGCCATGCCGCCAAGGTGCATCAACGCGGCACCATCCCCGTCGATGCATACCACCGGAACATCCGGACGGGTCAGCGCAATACCCAGCGCAATCTGCGAGGCATGTCCCATCGACCCGACGGTCAGAAAATCCGAAGCCCTGTCCTGGCCGAGGCGTACGCGCTGCTCATAGAGCTCCCGTGAAATCATGCCAGTGGTCGAAACGATCGTGGAGGCCTGCGGCAGGGACTGCGTGACGATACCGATCGCTTCCTCGCGGCCGGGCAGGTTTTCGCTCCGGGCAACAGGGTTGCGCTTCGCCTCCGCCTTGCCGAATGCCCCCTTGCGGACGAGCAGGGCAACCGGCCCGGACCGCTCGATGGCAGCCGCTGCGGCCCAGCGTCCGGCCTCGGCAGCCGCGTCGGGATCACCATCGAGAACCTTGTAGGGCACTTCCATGGCATCGAGCATGGCGACGGAAACCCGCCCCTGCTTGACGTGTTGCGGCTCGTCCTTGACGCCAGGCTCACCGCGCCAGCCGATAAGAACGATCATCGGAATGCCGTAAACCTCGGGGTCGGCCAGCGACAGCAGCGGATTGACGGTGTTTCCCAGGCCCGAATTCTGCAGATAGACCATTGGCAGGCCACCAGTGGCCAGGTGCACGCCGGCGGCGATTCCCATGGCCGTGCCTTCATTGGCCGCGATCAGGTGCCGCTCGGCCGGAAGAGCCGCATCGACATAGGCGCAGAATTCCTTGAGCAGCGAATCCGGGACGCCGACGAGAAAGTTCACGCCGGCGCCGGACAGCACCTCATAAAAGGCCTGGGGAGAGATCATTACTTGCCACCCGGAATGAGCTCGAGAATCTCACCGATCGGCATCATGTTCGCATCGGCCTCGGCCGAACGGTGATGCGTCAGGATCGACTTGGCCGTTGCCACCATGGCCGGGTACGCGCTGCGCAGCAGCTGGTTGGCATAGATCACGAGATTGACCCCGTTTTCGGCCAGTTCTTCCTCGGTCACCTTGTTGTAGCTCGACGGCACGGCGACCAGGGTCTTGCGGTTCGGCAATTCATTGTAGCGACGGCAGAACTCGAAGATTTCCGCCGGCTCCTTGCGACGGCTGTGGATCATGATGCCATCAGCGCCTGCATCGAGGAAGGCGGCAGCGCGTTCCATGGCGTGATCCACGCCCTTGTCGAGAATCAGGCTTTCGATGCGCGCGATGATCATGAAATCATCGGTCGCCTGGGCCTTCTTGCCCATGCGGATCTTTTCCGAGAAGGCCTCAATGCTGTCCTGGGTCTGGTCGACCTCGGTACCGAACAGCGAGTTTTTCTTGAGACCGGTCTTGTCCTCGATGATGATCGCGGAAACGCCCAGGCGCTCCAGCGTCCGCACGGTGAACACGAAGTGCTCGGCCTTGCCGCCGGTATCGCCGTCATAGACGATCGGCTTGGTGGTAACCTCGAGAACTTCGTTCAGGGTAATCATGCGGGCCGAGACGTCCACGGCCTCGATGTCGGGTTTGCCCTTCGAGGTCGAGTCGGTGAGCGAGGAGGCCCACATGCCGTCGAACTCGCGCCGGCCTTGTGGCGTATCGACACCGATATTTTCGATGATGAGCCCGCTCAGGCCATTGTGCAGGTCGGCAATGCGCACGATCGGCTTCACCTTGAGCATGCGGCGCAGCGACGCGCGGCGAACATCGGGCGTCGTGCCGATTTCCTTCATCGCCGCATGCAGTTTGGTCGAGGAGATGCCTTCGGTGTAAGGCACTTCGATCAGCTCGCCGCCCCACTTGGCCAGGGTGTCGATAACCCGCTGGCGTGTATGCTGCTGCACACCGGTCCGCCAGTCGTCGCCATGCACCACATAATCGGGCTTGAGCTCTTCCAGGTTCGGCACATAGTCGAGCGTCGTCTGCGGAACCACCCGCGCCACGCCCTTGAGCGCCTCGATCACCTGCCGCCGCTGCTCGAACGACATGAACGGCACGCGCTTGTAGCTGGCAATGGCCTCATCGGTCAGCAATCCGACAACCACATCGCCATATTTGGCCGCCTGCTGGATGATATTGAGGTGACCCGGATGAACGAGATCGGCGCTCATGCCGACATAGGCGGTTTTGGTCATAATCGCGCAAACTTTCGAGCTGTCAAAAAAACTGCGGCTGTTGATGGAGCATCAATGTGGCGAAATACGCCGCAAAGGCAGACAATACAAGGAGGAGGCTACCGGTGACCAAAAAAACAGCAGAAACGCCCACGAAAAAGGCATTCTAGCATTAGACCAAAATTCAGCTTGCACTGTCGGGCAGCACATTGGATTAAGTCTGCCACCCGAAGTGTTGCAGCGTGCAACCGCCAGAAAAACCAACGGTCGGAGATATCATGGACAAACTGGACATCCTTTTGCTCAGCGGTGGCATGGGAACAAGAGTTGGCGCGGCTGTTCCAAAACAACTCCTGAAACTCCATGGCGTACCGATCCTTGTCTATTCGCTACGCGAAATCGACAAACTTGAGCGGATAAACAATATCATCCTGAACTATCCGGGCGAATGGCTGGATGAATACCAAAGCATCATCACAAACTACGCAATAAAGAAGAACGTAATATTCGTGCCTGCAGGCGATAGTCGGCAATCTTCGGTAAGCTTGATGCTGGACAAGGTTACGACCAATAACATTCTCATTCATGAGGCAGCCCGGCCATTCGTTACGGCCAGAAACTACGAAGAAATTATTGAATCCACGCACCAGAATGTTACGTTCGGCCTGGCAATACCCTTCTCGGTGGCCAAGATAGACCACGCGACTCAGCGAATTTCGAGCAACGTTGACCGAAGCACGCTGCTCAATATACAGCTACCGCAGAAGTTTAACTTCGAGGACTTGAAGCGCGCCCATGAGTTTGCCACTCAGCAGGGCCGAGACCATACCGAGGACACGTCGATGCTTGTCGATATCGGTCTTGACGTCCACACGCTGCAGGGATCGTCACGCAATATCAAGGTGACGACCCCGGAAGATCTGGCGGTAGCCAACATCCTAGCTGAAAAACTGGACACTCTATAAGATGAGTCATAAGACCGCATTTGTAACCGGTGCGTCTCGCGGCATTGGTGCCGCGATTGCAAGGAAAATCCTGACCGAGGGATACGGGCGCCTCTACGTGGCCGCTCGTGACACCGACAGATTCGCAGAAACCATCCTGATGCTCAGGGCCGCCTGCAAGGACGGTCAGGAGGTCGTGCCCATCTATGGCGACTTCTCAAAATTGGACGATGTTCAGGAAGCGGTAAAACAGGTTCTCGCGCGAAAAGAGAACATAGACGTTCTCGTCAACAACGCAGGTTTCACCGCTCCGAATTCCATCTTCGAAGCGACTGTCGACGAGCTTGAGCAGACGTTCGCGGTGAACTTGCGGGCGCCTTTCTACATCGTCCAGCAGATGCTCCGGGAAGGCAACACGTTCACGCATATTGTGAACATTGCCTCGACCGCAGGGGTGAAGGGTCGGGCCGGTTGGGCCACGTACTCCGCATCCAAGGCCGCCATGATCTCCTTCTCGGAATCGATCCGCGAGGAGCTCGCGCCGCTGGGAACACGCGTGATCTGCCTCTCTCCTGGGCGTTGCGCGACCGACCTGCGCCGTACGCTTGCGCCGGAAGAGGATCCGACCACCATCATGCAACCCGAAAGCGTCGCCGACGTCGTGGCTTTGACGATCTCGGCAGAGGGTCGATTCATGGACACAGAGAATATCGTGGTGAGACTGTAGCATGCGCGGATTGAAGCGTTTCGTCAGGAATGGACTGATCGGCCTGCTCGCTCTCGCTTTGCTGTTCCCGTTCTTTCTGCTCGCCCTCATAACGTTGCCGCTGCTGCTCCTCCTGGCTGGAGTTGCGGTACTTACGCCTGCGGTTCGAAAGAAAATTTCCAAAGGAATTCCCAAGTGGAATTCCAAGAAATTCAATGGAACGGCCAAGAAACTGGCGAACAAGCACATTCTGCCAAAGCTGTATCCGGCTACAACGCGAGTTATGTCTCACTATGACTTCATAGTGTATTTCGACGGACCGTTGGGCGCCACCTATCAGGTAAAGATGTGGGACCCGTTTTTTTCGCGGCTTGGCGGCAGTTACGTGATTGCCACAAGAGAACTTCCGAACCATATCGACCTGGTGCGCTCTGGCTACAACTCGATGTTCGTGAAGACGCTCTCGGTGGTGGATCAGTTGTCCCGTTCCGGCGCGAAGACGGTATTCTACACCAACAACAGCGTGAAAAACTCACAGATGGTTCGCCATCGCCATCTCACCCATGTGCAGTTGCTGCATGGTGACAGCGACAAACCGTCGAGCTTTAATCCGGTTACCACGATGTTCGACATCGTCGGGGTCGCGGGCCAGTTGGGTATAGACCGCTACCTCAACAACGGCGTTCCCATCCTTCCGGAGAAATTTAGGATCATCAGCCGGCCACAATGCGGCGAGCTCGGCGTGGCCACGGAGCCCACCAAGGTCATCAAGACCGTGTTCTACGCGACCACCTGGAGGGATCACAACAACGGTGACGATGCAGGCTCGATCGAGAACGCGTACCACGCCGTTCAACAACTGGTTGAAAATGGCTACCGCGTAATTTTCCGCCCGCATCCCTACAGCATGAAGAGCAGCGTCGACAAAGCCACGATCGAGCGAATCTGTGAGTTCTTCGATAACAGCGAGGCCGACGTTGGATTTTACTGCGGTATAGCCGGGAAGAAAAATGGCCTGATGACCATCGCCGAGTGCATCAACGAATCGGACGCGATGTTGTCAGACGTCACCAGCGTGCTGTCCGACTGGCTGTACTCGAACAAGCCATACTTCATCATTGATCCGCTCAATGACCACGCAGCCCTGATTGCACAGAACCCGGTGGTACGGGCAGCCTACTATGTTGACCGGGAAATGAGCCAGTTGGCAAAGCCACTTGGAGAGATTTCCAAGGGAGATCATCTCTTCGATGAACGCGTCCGGCTCAGAAAGTATGTGCTGGGCGTCGATCTGGACGAGAGCCCGGTGGACCTGTTCGTTTCCACGATGAAAGACGTCATGCAGAATTACGACAAGGACGCTGTGGCTGCGGAACGCATCAAGAAAGAATACGGAAATCGCTCCATTGAAGCCAGCATCTGATTGAGTCATGCTGGCAGCCAGTTCTCTGGCACGACAATCACCCTAAATACGACTGACGAAATGTGGGGAGAGTACATAGACCATGAGTGAACGGGTAATTCTCACCTATGGAACTTTTGACCTGTTCCACATTGGCCATGTCCGGCTTTTGGAGCGAGCCAGGGCTCTAGGCGACAGGCTGGTAGTCGGCCTGTCCACCGACGAGTTCAACGAGGCCAAGGGCAAGAAGGCGACGTACAGCTATCAGGACCGCGAGGAAATCTTGAGGTCAGTCAGGTTCGTCAGCGACGTGTTTCCGGAACGGACCTGGGAGCAGAAAGTTCAGGATATTCAGCGCATTGCTGCAGATGTCTTTGTGATGGGTGACGACTGGGCCGGCAAGTTTGACGACCTGAGCCAGTATTGCGACGTGGTCTATCTCAGCCGTACTCCGGACATCTCGTCATCGATCGTCCGGAATTCCCTGCGTATTGCTGCGGCGTAAGCACCATCCATGAGATCCATTTTGCAAGCCGCCTATCGGCGGATGCCCCGGGGCGTGCGGTCCAGTTTGCGCGATTTGGGCGTGGCGCACTTTGCCAAGTCAGTTCTGTCCGGTGGCTCTATCCCGCTTTGGCGCGACGGCACGCGGCGCGAGGCCGAAACTCTGTTCAAGACGGCCAAGGAAGCCCTGCAGTCAGGCGACCTGTCCGCAGCCGGCGCCCAGGTTCGCGCAGCGCTTGACCAGTACCCGGACTATGGCCGCTTCCATCGCCTGGCGGCCGAAGTGGCGTTTCGGCAGGGCCGCAGCGATGAAGCATTGGCCAGTGCCAGAAACGCCCTGCTGCTTGGCACGGCCGACCGGGAAACCGCCCTGCTCACCATCCGCCTCGCCATTGAACGCGGTGTACCGACGCCAGAAATACTCGCGCTGCTCAAGGGCATGTCGTCGGCCGGTTTCTGGGAAGCCTGCAAGAGCTGTGACCGCCCGGACTTGTTTCAGGCCCTGCTCGACCAGTCGACTGCGTCTGATGGAGCTATCAGTTACAAGCTGGTGCGCCCGCTGACAGTTGCGGCCACCCGCGTCGAGAATTTTTCGGCCGCTCGTTCTATTGTTATCAAGGGGTTCGAGGCGTTTCTCAAAGCGGATCGGAAAGCAGACAGCGGCATGCGTGGTTCGCTGGGCCCTGCAGGCCTGACCGCTCTTGAGGATGCGGCCGAAACCCTCAACGCAGCCGGCATCCGCTTTTTTGCCGCTGCCGGCACCGCATTGGGAATAGTGCGGGAAGGCGCCCCCCTCAAGCACGATGTGGACATCGACATTGGCATTTTTGAAGAGGACTTCGATCGCCAGCGTCTCACCGACATTTTCCTGATCGACCCACGCTTCTGGCCCGACGCTCCGCATGACAAGAGCCCGAAGATCGGCCTAAAGCACAAGTCCGGTGCAAGCATCGATCTCTTCCTGTTCCGCAAGGAAGGCGATGCCTACTACCACGATGGCGTCTTTGTGCGCTGGCGCAACGATATTTTTGAGCTGGAACCCCGCAAGGTGGGGCGCGCGACAGTCAAAATTCCCGCCAATGCCGATCACTACCTCACCGAAAACTATGGTGACTGGCGCGTGCCGGACAAGACGTTCGATGCCTTTGTGTCGGGCCCGAACCGTGAGATTACCTGGCCCGACTACTATGGCGTCCATCTTCTGAGGGCGGCGTTCATCGCCTATACCAACGGCAATATGGAGAAATTCCACTATATGGCCGATCAGGTGCAGCAAGACACTTCGATACCCCCTGCTGAAAAAGCCTTCATCGGCCGGATCGTGGAGATGGCATCGTGACACCACGTGACCTTTTGCTGGCCCGCCTGGCGCAGGCCGTCCCGAGCGCTAAGGCCCTGACGCACGCCCAGTTCGCGCTTGAGCATGGTCTCGATGCCGAAGCCCGCCAAATCCTGGTCAGCGGCATCCGCAACAAGGGCTGGACCCGCAGCAGCCTCTGGAGCCTGCTGCCATCGACGATGAACGAGGCGTCGGACTATTGGGAAATTCGCGCTCTCTACATGGCGGCGCCGAAGAACGCCAAATCACTGCCGGCGGCTCTGCGCGCCGTGGCCCGCGCGGCCTGCATGGCCAATCTGCACGATGAGGCCCGCCTGCTGTTGCGCCGCATGTGCCTCAATGCGCGACCGCTACCGAAAATAGCCGAGGAAGGCGAAGGCGATTTTTCAAAGCGCGCGGCCGTAGCGCTCGCCGACCTTCGCCAGTCCTGTGTGGTTTTTGGCACCACGCCCTTCCTCATCAGCGGAACGCTGCTTGGCTATGTGCGGGAAGGCGCCATCATCGGTTGGGACAAGGATATCGATGTCGGCGTTTTCGGTACGGCGGAATCCCTGGGCGAGTTGGGCGAAAAGCTGGCCGCCAACAGCGCTTTCCACGTGCGCCGCATCGATTTCGTCGAAAAACGCCTTCGCGTGCGGCATTGGAACGGGGTCGATGTCGACATTTTCCTGCACTACCAGGAAGGCGACAAAGTCTGGCACGACGGCAGCGTGACGCGATGGTGGAATTCCCCCTTCGAGCTGAAAACCGTGGAGTTCATCGGCGTCGAGCAATCCGTGCCTGTCGACCCGGAGCGCTACCTTGAAGAAAACTACGGTAACTGGCGGGTTCCTGACCCCCATTTTGACGCGCGCTACGACACGCCAAACCTTGAAGTCACCGACACGGACTACCGGGACAGCCTGCTGTACTTTTCTCTGGCGGACGCGATCCGCAAGGGCAATGAAATCAAGAAACAGCGCTACAAGGATATGCTGCTCGAGATCGACAGCCACAAGGCCTGGCTCGCGCGGATCTGAACGGCGACGGCGCCGGTATGACCGCCTGAATATCCGCTTTGTGGTTGCGTTTTCTCCGAGGGCATGACCTAAGAGGTGCCGCTGCGATGACGGACCCGACTGTGAATTTCTTCAGATACCTCAATTTTCTGGCGCGAATGTCCCGCTGGGCAATGCTTGGCGGCACGGTGGGCTACTGGACTGCCGCAGCGGCACTGGCCTCGTCCCGCCTGTTGCAGACCGTGGCCCTGTTCCTGCCCATCAAGTTGCTGATGCTGCTCTCCGGCAGCAGCGCGCCGTCCATCCTGCAGCTCGTGCCGATTGATCCGAACGTACTGATCCTGATCATGATGGGTTGCGTTCCAGTGCTGTATATCGGCTCGATCCTTGCAACGGCCATCTTCCAGCGCATGATGGACAAGCCCCCGGCTGCGAAAATCCCGCCCGTCGATGGCGACCCGGTCAATCTCAAGCTGTTTCTGCGCCTCCGCGACACCCTGGTGCGCAATTCCGCTGATCTGCTCGTCCTGGTTGTCGGTACCATTGCAATAACGATAGCCCACTGGCCCTTTGCGCTCATCACGCTTGTGGTGCTCGCGGGCTACGCCTTCGTCCTTGAAATCTACGTCTTTGCGAACATGCGCCCGCGGCACACGTTCCTGAAGCTGAAGCCGACACAGGTTATTGAATACAGCCGGACATTCGTGTTCATCGCGCTCTTCGGCGTTCTCGCCTATCTGGTGTTCCAGTGGCATCTGAACGTCTATCTGGCCATCCTGTGCCTGCTCGTCTGCAGGCTCATGACCCAGGGCGTGCAGCGGTTCTTCAATTCGGCGCTAAAACTCCGGCAGACGCATTCCAAATGGATCCTGCCACCCGAAAAGCGCAAGCCCAAGGCCGTTGCCGACACACCTGCCGCCTGATCCGGTCAGGCTGGGGTCATCTCGGAAAGCACGCTCTCGAAGGCTCGGCGCGGCAGGGCGTTCAACTGCCCTCCCCGCCCGATATTGAACATGCGCGTGCCCGTGGGCGCGAGCACGTCCTGGAGATTGGCAAAGCCGATATTGACCCAGGTTGCGCCGTTTTCACCTTCCCTGAAACTGGCCAGGCGCCGCGATTCCTTGTCACCCCCACCGTAGAAGTGCGTCGTGGGGCCGTCATAGGTCAGATCCACCCCGAGCAGGTAGATCTCGCGATATCCCATGAAATGGGCAATCTGGCACACGGACAGCACGACACTGGACCCCAGATGCAGCAGGCCGGGTGTCGGAACCAGCCGGCCTGCCGACAGGTAGAGCTGGGTGCTGCCGAATGCGATCAGGTTGGGCGCAAAATTGCGCGGCCGCGCCACAAGGCAGCTGCCATTGACGAAGAGGCGCTCGACGTCCGCCCTGTCAATCTCGTTTCCATAGTCGCGATAGACGGCGGCGTCGGAAACCGCGACGAACCGGGGGCGCGGAAGCCCGAATTCCATCGCACGAATGCCGCGGTTGACGCAGAACACATCCTCGCCGTCCAGAAGGTGAAGCGGCATTTCGGCGGTGGATGGGCCGTTGGCCACGATAAAGCATCGTTTCGAATTGGCTACGGGTGCCGGCAGCGCCAGGTTTCTGGACCGCGTCCAGCGTCGGCAGAGGTCGGCGGCGTCACTCATGCCCGCGCGGCTCATCGCACGGCCGAAGCGATCAAAGGGCTCGACCTCGTTTGGAAACCGGCGCGCCATGCCGTGAAAGGCTTTGGTCGCCCGAAAGATGCTGCCTTGTTCGATGATCCGCCCAAAGCCGTTCAGCATCACGGATTTCGCGCCGGCCTCGTCGCCGATAGCCGCCAAGGCATCACAGCGCATGGCGAGCAGGCGTGCATATTCGGCAATGGCCAGGCGGGCACGCGTAACCTTTGGGGCGTCCTGAGCCAGGTCGGCTGCGTCACTCCATCGGCGGGATGCCAGCGCCTGTTCCATGGCGGCGGCATAGTTGCTCCAGCTCTGCGGCGGCTTGCCAGCCGGCGCGGGCAAAGGCTTCAGATGATTGACCAGCTGACGGTGGTCGCCAACGGACTGCACGCGCGCCGAAACATCCAGCACGGCCCGGGCTCGGCTTTCATCCAGCAGGAATGTGGGGTCAGGCGCGCGATCCACCAATCGCAGCAGCCAGCGCAGATATGGCCGCCTGATGGCGACCGATTGCCGTTTCATGCTGGAAATGGCGGCGTCAAAGCCTGCCATGTCGCCACGTCGCAGCATCACCTCGGCTTCCGTCCGCGCGCGCAACAAGCGGGTAATACCATCGCCTTCGACAAATGCCATTGCGCCGTCCAGATCGTTCTCCTTGAGCAGGATCTCGACGATCATGTCGTTGAGCAGCTGTTTCACCTGCTTGGATCGGACCGGGCGCCGCGCCCACCATTTTGCGGCGTCGTACTTCTGACCCTGATGCAGCACCACGACAATGTTGACGATGACAAGGTCGCGCATTCCGGCCCGCCCCTTCCAGGCAAACCGGATTTCCTGCTTGCGATCAAGGCCGCTTATCGAGCGCGCAAGCCCTCCAAAAGCAATCGATTTGAGACGATCAGTCGGCAACTGCCCTGCGACCTCTGCGGCGCGATCAAAGCCCACCCTATACACCGCGTCCAGCGGCATCTGGACCAGCGTCCGGGCCTGTATCGCGGCCCAGGCCCTAACGGCGTTTCTGAAGTCTTTCAGCATTGAGGCCACCTCAAAGGCTGGGCGTGCGATCGCCAGAACAACGGTTCGGCGCAACCGGCTTTCTCGTCTCGCCATCACAACATCCTGCTCGACCAGCGCTGCCGGGCAATTTCGATGGTGTCGCCCGGCTCCATGGCCATCACGCCCCGCGGGGGCTCGCGGCCATCCACGGGTAGCGCCAGCATGTTGATCGAAGGCATTTTGACGGTCTCGAAGATGTTGCGACGGACTGCGCGAAAGTTGTTTGGATTGAACCGGCCATCGAAGTGCCAGTGCAGGCTGTAGCCCCGCTCGACGAACCAGGACGTCAGGGCCAGGTCGTGTTCTTCGACATTGTTCTCAAACCAGATTGCCGGCTGCTTCTGGGCGATGAGGTCAGCCGCCCCCTGCAGCACTTCCCGTTCGAAGCCTTCGACATCGATCTTGATGAGATGGCAGTGCTTGAGGCCAAGCCTGTCGACTGTGCGCACCGCAACCTTTTCCTTGCCGGGTTCGGCCCCTTCCAGGCTGAACCGGCCATGGTTGCGCTTTTCGTCGAGCCCAAATCCGGCAATCGAGACCTTGCCTTGTTCGGCGCCAAGAGCGGCATCGACCACCCTGACATTCTGGAGGTCGTTGAGGGCCAGGTTGGCGCACAGAATGTTCCGCACCAACCTTTGCGGTTCCACCGCCACCACCCGCCCGCGATTGCCGACAGCCTTCGCAAAGAACACTGTGTGCGTACCGACATTGGCGCCGGCGTCGAGCACCCAGTCACCGGGCCGCAAGACCTGACCGAGCACGGCCATCTCGCTTTCGCACCACTCCCCGTAAAGGTCGAGCGATCGCCCGATCACGGTGTCGGCCTTGAGAAACATCATGGGGCCGTGCCGGCACTCGCGAAGACGGTGATGTTTAGTGTCTATGCGCAACGGTCGGCATCGAGGCGGTGTTGAGGAACGGCATGAGATTGGGTGCATAGCGGGCGACCAGCAGGTCGAGCAGATCCGCAGGCGTGGCGGCCTTCTTGCAATCCTGCGTCAGCGGGGCACCATAGCCCCAGTCGCAGTGGATATAGGCGGCACCGAAACCGGTCGCGGCCTCCTCGTCCACGCTCATGTCGCCGATATAGGTGATGTCGGCGGGCTCAACGCCCCACTCGTCGGCGGCTGCAACGAAAAGGTCGGGCTCCGGCTTGCCGCGCAGCGTATCTGTGGGGCTGTAGAGCATGCTGATCGGCAACTGGAACCGCCGCACGAACTGCCGCGTGCGCACCGGATCCTTACTGGTGAGAATGCCGATGGGCGTACGCAGTTCGGCCAGGACCGAGATGGTTTCCGCAATGCCGGGAAACAGCGACAGGGCGTCGATATGCCGGGAAGAAGCGGCAAAATAGGTGTGCTCGATCAACTCGCGGTTCTTGCTGATCCCCAACTCGCTGAGGATGACCTGAAATGGCTTGCCGATCAGCGCAAAGTAATTCTCGAAATCCACACCCACGTCACATTCGACCTGAACCTCAAGCCATGAGCGACGCATGTTTTCACGCGAGTTGAGAAGGACGCCATCAAAATCAAAAAGTATGCTCATCTGTACCCCGCATGAATGGGAAGCCCCTGCTCGGTGTTCCGGTCGTAGGGAAATGGAAGTTGTTCGACGTATTTTTCGGCCAGGCGAAAATCTTCCAGAGTATCGACGTCGATACACTCCGGATATCCGAGCTCGATGATTCCAGGATTGTCGCCAATTCGACGATGACCGTTGAGGATCAGATCGCGCGAATAGAGATAGATGCCGCTGCTCTCGATCAGGATTGGCTTGGTATCCTGGGTACGGGCCATGTCCGTCGGCGAATAGTTTATCGGCCGGCTGTCGTACCAGGCATAGGTCTGAACTTTTTGAGCCGTGAACGCACTGTCATGCCGCCCCTCGCGGACGGCAGCGATGACCTTTTCAACCGTCTCAACGGAGATGAAAGGCGCCGTGGCGTGACCCAATAGGTAGTAGTCGGCCTCGACCGCATTGGCGAACCCCTGGAAGAGTTGCAGCCCCTTCACCTCGTCACGGTCCAGCGCTGCGTCCCGCAGTTCCAGCCCAACACCGTCCGGCACGTATTTGAGGATGGCGGGCGAGGAGCAAAAGACTGAAACGCTGTCGATGCCGCGACTGGCCAGCAGGGTGTTGAGGATGTAGCTGCACATCGGATGCCCACCGAGGTCGAGGATATTCTTGCTCGGCAGGCGCTGGCTGTTGAGCTTGATGGGAACAAAGGCGGCGATCTTCAATCGGAGCGGTCCTGTTTCAGTTTCGGCCGGAGGCTACCGGGCCAGTGCAACAGGACGGCGACACATTCTTGACAGTTGCACGACGGTCTTGTGACTGTTCGTTGACGCGCAGGGACCGGCCGCTTCCGGCCACTGGCGTGGACACCGTGCCTTCCTTCACCCGCCCGAACGCCCCGCCGCATGGTCATGTCGAATCGCGGGTACGTCGCACGTCGTGGAGGCAGGATGTCTGGAGGACCCTGGTGAAATGGAACGTCATTATGGTTGGGTGATCGTCGCCGCCGGTGCGGTGATAACGTGTTTGGCGATGGGCGCGATGTTTGCCCTCCCCGTCTATCTGCAGCCGATTGCCGACGAGACCGGCTGGAGCCGCGCCGGTATTTCCGGCGCCATGACCGTCGGCTTCATCGTCATGGGCATAGCCGGCTTCATCTGGGGCACGCTGACCGATCGCATCGGGGCGCGCCCTGTTGTGCTGATCGCCGCCGTCCTGCTGGGGCTGGGGCTGTTCATCGCCAGCCGCGCCACCGACCTGCTGATGTTTCAGTTTGCCTATGGCGGCCTGGTTGGCGCTTCCGGCGGCGCCTTCTTCGCGCCCCTGATCGCCACGACCCTGGGCTGGTTCGACAAGCACCGCAGCCTTGCCGTTTCCCTCGTGTCCCTGGGCGGCGGCATTGCCCCGATGACCATCACGCCCCTGGCGACCGTACTCATCGCCAGCTATGGCTGGCGCGCCGCCATGATGATGACGGCCATCGCCGCCGCCGCACTGATCATCCCGGCCGCCTTCCTCATCCGGCGGGCGCCGCAGGTCCTGGCCGAAGCGCCCAGCCCTGCGACTGACGTCGCGCCGGCCGAGCCGCGCCCATCAGGCCTGATGGCGATCTTCCGCAAGCCGCAATTCTTCATCCTGGCCGGGGTGTTCTTCCTCTGCTGCGCGGCCCATTCCGGCCCCATCTTCCATACGGTCAGTTATGCCATGCTCTGTGGCGCCTCGGCCCTCGCCGCCGCCAGCATCTATTCGGTGGAAGGCTTTGCCGGGCTCTTCGGCCGCGTCATCTTCGGGGTCATGGCCGACCGCATCGGCGTCAAGCGCGTCATCGTCGTCGGGCTGCTGCTGCAGGCCGCCGGCATCTATAGCTACATCTATGTCAGCGACCTGGCCCAGTTCTATGCGCTGGCCGTTGTGCTGGGCCTCGTCTATGGCGGCGTCATGCCACTCTACTCGGTCCTGGCGCGGGACTATTTCGGCCCCGGCGTCATGGGCACGGTCCTTGGCGGCATCACCATGACCTCCTCGATCGGCATGGCCTTTGGCCCTGTCGGCGGCGGCTGGCTCTATGACACCTACAGCGACTACCACTGGCTCTATGTGGCCTCGGCCGCCGTCGGTCTGGGTGCTGCCGCCCTGGCTCTGGCTTTCCCGCCAAAAACGACCGACACCGCGCCCACAGGCGCCGTGCCGGCCTGACACCCTCAGGCAGGGGTGGCGACAGCCGCCCCGCCCTCCCCGTCATCATCATTCTTGCCGCTGGCATAGGCCGCCGACAGATCCCGGTAGTAGCGGGAATTGAAGGCGATGATGGTGACGATGAAGCCGATCATCCCGGCCACGGTAAAGACCAGCGCCATGCCGCGATCCGGCCCGGTCCCGAACCAGCCGCCAATGGCATCGGCCCCGGCGCCGTCGGTCATGAAGGGAATGACCACGAACTGTGTCAGCGGCCCGATCATGAACGCGGTGAGCGGCGAAGCTGACTGCTCGATCGATTGGGCAAAGCCGAATACCCGGCCCTGGCGCTCCAGCGGCACCACCTTTTGCAGCGTCGTGTGTTCGGCTGCCTCGGCAAACGGCCCGAGGAACATCCAGACGAAACACCCTGCCGCCAGCAGCCAGATCGACGATTGCAGCGTGAACACGCAGCAGACCGCCCAGGTGATCAGGTTCACCGTGAGCAGGGTCTTGAGCGGGTTCTTGCCCAGCCCGGTCTTTGAAATGATGATGCCGCTGACAATGAAGGCAATCGACAGCACGCCGAACAACAGGCCCCAGACCTCAACCGCCACCAGCGACAGGCCATAGGCGTCGAGCAGCGCCATGAAGATGCCGCCGAGGAAATTGTTGAAGCAGGCAAAGAAGATCAGCGCAAACAGGCCCGGCACGGCCGCAATCACCCGGATGGTTCCGGCAATGTCGACGCGCTTGGGCTCGGCCGGCTCCTCCGGGCTCGGCACCACCCGCCCTTCGTCGATCTGCACAATGGTGAGGTGAACCAGCACCAGCACGCTGGCAGACAGCGCCATCACCAGCACGCCCAGCATTCCGGTATAGGCCACGAGGAACCCCGAGATCACCGAAGTGGTCAGAAAACCGATGCCGCTGACCATGCCGACGAGCCCATTGGCCTTGTCCCGGCGGTCCTCGGGAATGAGGATCGTCACCAGGGTCGGCAGCGCGATCGAGCGGATATTGCCCGCGATCACGCCCAGCATGATCAAGAGGATAAAGACCCAGAGATAGGGCCCATAGGGATCGGCAAAGGCCCCTTCCGGCTCCAACAGCAGCAGCGCCAGTCCCGCAGCATAGAAAATCCCCGATACCAGGCTCGAACCGAGCATCGCGGTCTTTTTGGCATTGTGGTCGACGATCGAGCCAAACCAGAAGCCGAACCCGGCCGTGAAGACCAGGAAAATGCCGGCAATCATGCCCGTTGCGAACACCGACTGGGTTTCGAGAAACACCCAGAATGTCACCGCAAACCACACGGTGAAGTTCGTCACATTGGCCACCAGGTTATTGGCCAGGATTTGATGAAAGGGCGTCATCGCGGCAATCCGATCATGGAAAAGGACTGGGACACACGCCGTCCCGAACATTTCGCGCAAGATAGCGCAACGGCACTGACAGTAAATGTCAGCACTCCCGATCCTGTGATCAGCACCTGATTTTTCTCGTCATGCATGGCAGGTCCACTCCGTGTTTACCTGCCCTTCTGACGAGTCAGCACCCTCCACTTCGACACGAAAACGCCCTACGGGCAGTCGCTCACCATCTTGGCCAGCACGTCATACGAGCCGGCCGCGGGAAACGAAAAGCTGCGCTCATAATAGGAAATGTCGATCCGGTCCTTGGCGAACGCCATGGCTTTCACCACACGGTCCACTCCATCAACCTCGAGACTGGAGGTATAGACCAGCAGTTCCCCGTCATGGTTGTCGAAGAACCCCGTCACCTCAAGCCCGCTACCGCCATCGATGGTGACGCGCATCACCCCGTCCTCGGCATAGCTGGTGCTCTCCTCGAAGTCCTCGCCGGTATAGACGATCAGGTCGATCGCGTCCGGATAGAGACTGTCGCAATAATATTGCAGTTCCAGGTCACCACTGAAATCAGTGGTCCAGGCCTTGTAGGCCGTGACCTCCTCGTCGCTGACATCGGTGAACGTCCATTCGGCGTGGGCCGAACTGGCCACCAGTGAAAAAACAGCCGCCAATAGCGCACGGTTCATGGAAATCCTCCTCTTGCTTGCCCCATCATTCCCGGAATTACCCCTGCCGTCACCCCCGGTTCAGGGTCCCGCATGGCGGCCATGCAGGGGGCCGGGTGCACAATTCAGCTTTCGTTAACCCTGCCGGCGCAGGCTCGGATCATCCAGTTCACGGGAGAAAACCGATGCACGAACAGATCCAGCAGCGCGCCTATGCACTCTGGGAGGCCGAGGGCCGTCCTGATGGCATGGATCAGTCATTCTGGTTCCGCGCCGTGAGCGAAATCGCGGCCGAAGCCGCAGCCCTCATCAAGCCCGTGCGCAAGCGCGCGCCCCGCGTCAAGAAGGCCGCCTGACAGCGGCGCCGCCCTCTACCAGATCTGCGGCCAGTAAAGATCGTCGGCATAGTCTGCGGGGATCACCGACATGGTGGCCAGCGCCCGGGCGGCGAAGTCGATCTGTTCGCATAATTGCACGATGCGGTCGGGCACCGGGCGCCCCGTGACATAGGCCCGCAACTGCCACTCATCGACACGGAGCATGGTCTTGCGGCGGCGGGCTTCCGCCTCCACCTGTGCGGGGCCGATCATGGTGCGCTGCACCCCCGATCTGTCCCGCGCCTCGCTCCACTCTCTAGAAGACCCGATCTCCGCGAACCGCATTTGCCTTTGTCCAGGGGCCAGCCGCCAAAGGGCGCGGCCCATAGTTCAATTTGTCACACGGCGGTTACCGAACCGGTAACGATCAGGCCTGTCAGCGGGGTTGAGCCGTGGTAGAACCGGCGCCATGACCATTCTCTATCTCATGGCCGCCGACGCGGAATACGGCCCGCATTTACGCTCGCGTATCAGCCCCGAAATCATCGGCGTCGGCCCGGTCGAAGCAGCCATTGCCACCACCCGCCTCCTGGAGGCCCGCCGCGAGGCTCTGCCCCGGCTCGTCGTCTCGCTCGGCTCGGCCGGGTCGCGCCGGCTGGCCCAGTGCGAGGTCTATCAGGCAACATCCGTCAGCTATCGGGATATGGACGCCTCCGCCTTCGGCTTCGTCAAAGGCGAAACACCCTTCCTCAACCTGCCGGCAAAGCTTCCCCTCGCCCCGCTGGTGCCTGGCCTCAAGCCGGCCTCGCTGTCCACGGGTGCCAATGTCGTCTCGGGCCAGGCCTATGACGCCCTTGCCGAGGACATGGTCGATATGGAGACCTATGCGGTGCTGCGCGCCTCTATGGGTTTTGGGGTTCCCGTGCTCGCCCTACGCGGCATCTCGGATGGCAAGGAGGATGCCACCCAACTCGCCGACTGGACGCAATATCTGCATATCGTCGACGAAAAGCTGGCCCAGGCCATAGACCTGGTCCAGCTTCATTGGCGTTAAGGCCCGGTCAGCCGGGCAAATGCGCTTACTTGCGGTTCACGGCCCATGCGCCCGGACCGGAAAACACCAGGTACAGGAACACGAAGCAGAACAGGATAGCCGCGTCGCCACCATTATTGGTGGGATAGAGGCTGCCCGGCGCATGAACCATCCAATAGGCCACGGCCATGGTGCCCGAGGCGATGAAGGCGGCGATGCGGCTGTAGAAACCGACCAGGATCAGCAGGCCACCGATGAGTTCGATGACGCCTGCGGCACCGAAAAGGCTCATCAGGGGCGGCTGCATTTCGGTGGCGGGGAAGCCGAACAGCTTCTGCGTGCCATGAAGAATGAACAGCAATGCGGCGACGATGCGCAGAACGGCCAGAGCCTGCGGCGCGTAAGCGGAGAGACGATCGGTCATGTGAGTTCCTTGAGACTGCGCCGGAATCGGCGTCGGAGCCGATATGGCTACCGGCAATTGCCTGGACAGAAAAATCGGCGAAATTTCGGATGCTCTGTTCGGCAGGTGGAAACATTCAAGTTCGCGTGTTCACCGCTCAGCACAGGTCAGCCCCGCCTGTCCGGAAGGGCAGTCACATTGCGTAACCGCCCGACTTTCTGTATGACGCGCCATCCACTCCAATTCTGGACCTTGCACGCGCATGAATCAGGCGCCCAAAATCGGCCTCGTCAGCCTCGGCTGCCCCAAGGCACTCGTCGATAGCGAACGCATCATGACCACGCTGCGGGCGCAGGGCTATTCGTTCAGCCGCGACTATGCCGGCGCCGACATCGTTCTCGTCAACACCTGCGGCTTCCTCGACAGCGCCAAGCAGGAAAGCCTTGAAGCCATCGGCGAGGCGCTCAACGAAAACGGCAAGGTCATCGTCACCGGCTGCCTGGGCGTCGAGGAAAACCTCATCCGCGAGACCCACCCCTCGGTCCTCGCCATCACCGGCCCGCATCAGTACGAAAGCGTCGTCTCGGCGGTGCATGACCACCTGCCGCCCGTACCCAACCGCTTCGTCGACCTGGTCCCGGAAAGCGGGCTCAAGCTGACCCCGCGTCACTACGCCTATCTGAAAATTTCCGAGGGCTGCAACAACCGTTGCTCCTTCTGCATCATTCCCCAGATCAGGGGCGATCTCGCCTCGCGCCCGGCCGCCGGCATCCTGTCCGAGGCCGAGGGCCTTATCCGCTCCGGCGTCAAGGAATTGCTGGTCATTTCCCAGGACACCAGCGCCTACGGCCTCGATATCAAATATGCGACCAGCAAATATCGCGGCCGCGAGGTGAAGGCCAAGTTCTACGATCTCGCCAAGGAACTGGGTGAACTCGGCGCTTGGGTGCGCCTGCACTATGTCTATCCCTATCCCCATGTCGATCCGGTCATGGAACTGATGGCCGAAGGCCTCGTCCTGCCCTATCTCGACATTCCCTTCCAGCACGCGTCTCCCAAGGTGCTCAAGGCCATGCGCCGCCCCGCGCATCAGGAAAAGACCCTCAACCGCATCCTCGACTGGAAGCGCCAGGTTCCGGACCTGACCGTGCGGTCCAACTTTATCGTCGGCTTCCCCGGCGAGACGGAAGAAGATTTCGAAATGCTGCTCGATTTCATCGAGGAGGCCGAAATCGACCGCGCCGGCTGCTTCAAATATGAGCCCGTCACCGGCGCCACCGCCAACGAACTCGAAGGCGTCGTGCCCGACGAGGTCAAGGAAGAGCGCTTCGCCCAGCTCATGGAGGTGTCGCAGAACGTCTCCTTCCACCAGCTGCAGAAAAAGGTCGGCCGCACCATCGACGTCATCGTCGATGACGTCCGCCCCGAACAGAACCGCGCCATCGCCCGCTCCAAGTGGGACGCGCCGGAAATCGACGGTCAGGTCATCATCGACAAGGCGACCAATATCAAGATCGGCGACATCGTCTCGGTGACCGTCACCGACAACGACGAATACGACCTCTTCGCCGAACCCGCATCAGCCTGACCGGCCTGTCTCAGACACGTACATTCCGGCCTGCCCCGATGTCATCCCGGCGCAGGCCGGGATCCATCTCCGGATTTCAGGACGAGCCCCGGCATCGCGCCAAATTGCCCACGCCCATCCCTCACACCACGCTGCCCTCGGGCCTGACCCGAGGGCCACCCTCCACCGTCGTGATCATTGCAGCAGGCCCTCGGATCAAGTCCGAGGGCAGCAAAAATGTCGGGGCTAGATGGTACTCCATTCACAACGAGTCCCGACCTGCTGAACCCCGTGCCCCTGCGCCCCCTCGCCCCTCCGAGGAGAGGGTAGCGTCGCCGGAAGCGAAGCGACCTGGCAAAGCTGGGGTGAGGGGCTTCGAACCGTCCCTATGGGCCAGCTGCTCCAGTGGAGCAGTTAGAGGTGAGGACATGAAGGCTGTGCCCGAAAGGTCGGCAGCCCTTTCCTCACCAGGCCCTTGCCTCACTACGCCCCTCGCGCACCACGCCCATCCCCCACACCACGCTGCCCTCGGGCCTGACCCGAGGGCCACCCTCCACCATCGTGTTCATTGCAGCAGGCCCTCGGATCAAGTCCGAGGGCAGCAAAAATGTCGGGGCTAGATGGTACTCCATTCACAACGAGTCCCGACCTGCTGAACCCCGTGCCCCTGCGCCCCCTCGCCCCTCCGGGGAGAGGGTAGCGTCGCCGGAAGCGAAGCGACCTGGCAAAGCTGGGGTGAGGGGCTTCGAACCGTCCCTATGGGCCAACTGCTCCAGTGGAACAGTTAGAGGTGAGGACAGGAAGGCTGTGCCCGAAAGGTCGGCAGCCCTTTCCTCACCAGGCCCTTTCCTCACTACGCCCCTCGCGCACCACGCCCATCCCCCACACCACGCTGCCCTCGGGCCTGACCCGAGGGCCAGCCTCCACCATCGTGTTCATTGCAGCAGGCCCTCGGATCAAGTCCGAGGGCAGCGCAAATGTCGGGGCAAGATGGTACTCCATTCACAAGGAGTCCTGACCTGCTGAACCCCGTGCCCCTGCGCCCCCTCGCCCCTCCGGGGAGAGGGTAGCGACGCCGGAAGCGAAGCGACCTGGCAGAGCTGGGGTGAGGGGCTTCGAACCGTCCCTATGGGCCAGCTGCTCCAGTGGAGCAGTTAGAGGTGAGGCGGCCATGAAGGCTGCGCCTGAATCGCTGGCAACACTCTTCTCAACGCGCGCTCACCGCGCCCATCCCCACACCACGCTGCCCTCGGGCCTGACCCGAGAGCCACCCTCCACCATCGTGTTCATTGCAGCAGGCCCTCGGATCAAGTCCGAGGGCAGCAAAAATGTCGGGGCTAGATGGTACTCCATTCACAAGGAGTCCTGACCTGTTGAACCCGTGCCCCTGCGCCCCCTCGCCCCTCCGGGGAGAGGGTAGCGTCGCCGGAAGCGCAGCGACCTGGCAAAGCTGGGGTGAGGGGCTTCGAACCGTCCCTATGGGCCAGATGCTCCAGTGGAGCAGTTGGAGGTGAGGCGGCCATGAAGGCTGCGCCTGAATGGCTGGCAACACTCTTCTCAACGCGCGCGCACCACGCCCATCCCCCACACCACGCTGCCCTCGGGCCCGACCCGAGGGCCACCCTCCACCATCGTGATTGTTGCAACAGGCCCTCGGATCAAGTCCGAGGGCAGCACAAATGCGGGAACCACAGACCCCTACCGCGCGAACGCCGCGAACGGGTTGTCATGAGTCAGCCGCGTAATGGTCGCCTCATCCACACCCGCCCGCCGCAGCGCCGGGAGGAAGCTGTCGACCAGATGAGTATAGGGCATGGGCGTCCCGCCGCCCGGTTTGGCCGGGTCGTACCAGCCCCGGTCGTGGCTGAGCAGCAGCCGCTCGCCCTGCCCTGCCTCCAGCGCCCGCGTCACCAGCGCCAGAACCTCTGCATCGGGTGCCCGCCCGACATGGTCGAATTCGATCCACGCGCCCCGGTCATACACGGCCCTGTGCAGCCCGAAATCCTGCTCTTGCTGCGTATGAATTGACAGGAACCGGCTTGCCGATCCCCCTTCGTCCGCGATGATATCGAGCTGGTCGAGCACCACGCGCCCCTTGATCGTATGCGATCCGATCAACGCCCCAGTCGCGGCCGAGGCGCGTGCCGCCGCCCGCAATATCCGCGCTTCGAGCGGCGTGATCCCGTCATCTCCGGCGCTGATCTTGATCCAGGCGGCCACGACACCCGTCGTCCCCACGCCCTTTGTCAGTTCCTTCACCATCCAACGCTCGAGTTCGTCGGCGCTGGCCTCACGCACCCAGTCCGGTATCCACGGCTCCCGGTAATTCCCCGTCGGCACCACGATCGGCAGGCCCGTCGCCCGCGACACGGCCAGGTCGATATCCACGCGCAGCCCGACCCCGCCCGTCGAACATTCAACCAGTGCCGTCACGCCCTGCGCCTTGATCGCCTCGATCTGCGGCGCCATTAGCCGCACCACGTCGGCGGCATCCGCCTGTGCATAGCCCGGCTGGTCCGGGGTCCTGAGGTCGACGAACACATGTTCATGGGGCAGGATCAGTCCGAGCTGCCCCCGCTCATAGGGGCCAAGTGTGGTATGCAGGGTTTTCATGCGCGTTCTCCCATGGCCACCATGCGCCCAACCGAGACCTCGGTGCAAATCCGGCGTCAGAAATAAATCCTTGCCCGACGCCACCATCTTCCCGACAAGCGCGTTGTGATGGTTCACCCTCGGAGTCCCCGATGACACTTCAGCAGATCCTCGCCTTTCTTGTCATCGCCGGCATGATGGTTGCCTTTATCTCCGGTCGCTGGCGTTATGATCTGGTGGCCGTCTGCGCCCTTCTCACCGGCCTGCTTCTGGGCATCGTCCCCACGGAGAACGCCTTTTCGGGCTTTTCCAACGATATCGTCATCATTGTCGGCAGCGCGCTGGTGGTCAGCGCCGCCGTCGCGCGCTCCGGCATCATGGAACTGGCCATCCGGCGCTATGCCCCCAATCTGACCAGCCCGCGCCTGCAGTTGATCGTGCTCGTCACCATCGTCACCGTCCTGTCGGCCTTCGTGAAAAACATCGGCGCCCTCGCCATCATGATGCCCATCGCCTTCCAGATGGCGCGTAAATCAGGCGTCTCGCCCTCGATGTTCCTCATGCCCATGGCCTTCGGCTCCCTGCTTGGCGGGCTGATGACCCAGATCGGCACCTCGCCCAATATCATCGTTTCCGGCGTGCGCCAGGAGCTGACCGGCACCGCCTTCACCATGTTCGACTTCACCCCCGTCGGCGCCATCCTCGCCGCTGTCGGCATCGTCTTCCTGGCCCTGTTCTATTGGCTGCTGCCGGAGCGCGAGCGCACCAGTGTCGGCATGGATAAAGCCATTGAAATCAAGAATTACACGACAGAAGCTCATGTCGGACACGAAAGTTCGGCTATCGGCATGACCGTGGGCGAACTGCAGGCCATCACCGATGGCGCCGCGATGATCACCGGTATTGTCAGCGCCGCCGGCGGTCGCCGCACGCCATTCCCCGACGCAACCCTGCGATCCGGCGATATCCTCCTGATCGAAGGCGAACCCGAGGCCCTCGACAAAATGGTCAGCCAGTCCGGCCTGTCCTTCGCGTCGCGGCGCGGCGGCGCGGCCAAGGACAGCGGCAATGTCGGGGTCATCGAAGCCATTGTCGGCGAGAGTTCGGCCCTCATCGGCGCCAGCGCCCAGGAATTGACCCTGTTCGATCGCACGGGCCTCAATATTCTCGCCATTTCCCGCCGCGACCAGCGCTTCACCGAGCGCTTGGGACAAATCCGCTTCCAGAACGGCGACGTCATCCTGCTGCAGGGCCATCTGCAGCGCATTCCGGAACTACTGCGCGAATGGGATTGCCTGCCGCTGGTCGAGCGCGGGCTAAAGCTGGGCAGCGTCCGCAACGGCCTGCTTCCGCTGTCCATCCTGCTCATCGCCATGGCGGCAACTGCGTTCGGCATCATTCCCGTAGCCCCCGCCTTTTTCGCCGCGGCCGGGCTGATGATCGTCACCCGCGCCCTGCCCCTGCGCGATGTCTATACCCAGATCGATGGGCCCATCCTGGTCATGCTCGCCTGCCTGATCCCGGTCAGCGAAAGCCTGCAGCAGACCGGCGCCACCGATCTCGTCGCCAACTGGCTGACCGTCACCGCCTCCACCCTGCCCGGCTGGGGCGCGCTCGCCCTCATCATGCTGGCGGCAATGGCGGTCACGCCTTTCCTCAACAATGCCGCGACCGTTCTGGTCATGGCCCCCATCGCTGCCGCCTTCGCAACGGGTCTCGGCTATAGCCCCGAAGCCTTCCTGATGGCCGTGGCCATCGGCGCCGGCTGCGATTTCCTCACGCCCATCGGCCACCAGAGCAATACCCTGGTCATGGCGCCGGGCGGCTACCGCTTCGGCGATTATTGGCGCCTCGGCCTGCCCCTGTCGATCCTGGTGGTGCTGGTCGGCGTACCCGCCCTCATGATCGTCTGGCCCTTCTGATCGCTGCCCTCTTCAGCAGCCCGAACCGTTCTTGCGTTTTCCGTCCACTGTGAGACGCTGGTCCTGTCGATAGACTCAGTTTGCGAGGAGGAAGCATTATGGGTTTTGACGGAGTAGGCTGGCTTGCGGCCATTCTGATTGGTGGACTTGCGGGCTGGCTCGCCAGCCGGTTCATGAATTCGGGTGGCGGCGTGCTGATGAATGTCCTTCTGGGCATTGTCGGCGCTATTGTCGCCAGCCTGATTTTCGGCCTGCTGGGCATTTCGTTCGGCGGCTGGCTCGGCTACCTGATCGCAGGCTTCCTCGGCGCCTGCATCATCATCGCGATCGCCCGCGCTGTAAGGCGCTAAATCCTGCCGGCTGCCCCCGGGCAGCCGGTGACCCGCCGGAAGGAATTGGCGTCAGACCGGCAGACCGCGCAACGTCTTTTCAGGCGCCCCAAGCCTCGTAAATTACTCATCCGAAGCAAGCATTTAGCGCTTTACGCGGCGCTCACGGCCATCGCATCACGTCTCAACTCGACTGAACCGATGGAATTGCGTCGTCATGAATAAACTCTTCGTTTCCGCAGTGGCCGGCCTCGCCCTCCTGTCCACCCCGGCCCTGGCCCAGCCCACCGACATCCTCAACGCCTCCTACGACATCGCCCGTGAATTGTTCGAGGCCGAGAACGGCGCTTTCATCCCCGCCTATGAGGCCGCCAATGGCGTGGCTGTCACCGTCAACCAGTCCCATGCCGGCTCCTCGACGCAGGCCAGGGCCATCCTCGAAGGCCTGCAGGCCGACGTCGTCACCTTCAATCAGGTGACCGATATCGAAAAGCTGGTCGAGGGCGGCTTTGTGTCCGACGACTGGCAGGGCGAATTCCCCAACAATGCCTCGCCCTTCTATTCGCTGCCGGCCTTCCTCGTGCGCGCCGGCAACCCCAAGAACATCGCCGGCTGGGCCGATCTGGCCCGCGACGACGTTGCGGTGATCTTCCCCAATCCTAAGACCTCGGGCAATGCGCGCTACACCTATCTGGCTGCCCGCGCCTGGGCCAATGAAGAGTTCGGTGGCGATCAGGACAAGGTGGCCGAATACCTCACCCAGGTCTTCCTCAACGTGCCTGTCTTCGAGACCGGCGGCCGCGGCGCCACCACTGCCTTTACCGAGCGCCAGCTTGGCGACGTCCTCATCACCTTCGAGGCCGAAGTGCTCAGCGCCGTCGACCTGCTGGGCGCCGACCAGTATCAGGCGGTAGTCCCCTCGGTGAGCCTTCTGGCCGAGTTCCCCGTCGCCATCGTCGACAAGGTCGTCGACAATCGCGGCAGCCGCGATCTGGCCAAGGCCTATCTCGATTTCATCTACTCGACCGATGGCCAGCGCATTGCCGCCGAGCGCAATCACCGGGTGAACGACGAGACAGTGGCCACCGAGTTCACCGATCGCTTCCCTGAAGTGCGCCTCGTCACCGTCGAAGACGCCTTTGGCGGCTGGGCAAAGGTCTCCGAAGAGCATTTCGCCGAAGGCGGCCTGCTCGATCAGGTTTTTGTCAACCAGTAGCCCAAGGCATCTGGAGCCGAGGCTCCTGCACTCCCTCCCCTTGATGGGGAGGGTAGCGCAGCTAGGCCGCAGGCCATAGCGAAGCTGGGGTGGGGTGACTGGGACGCGCGGACCGTGCCCCTACCCACCCCTCTCTCGTTCCCTCCCCATCAAGGGGAGGGATGCGCAAAAATCGAGACGTCAGCCGCCAAGACGCCGGAGCCAGCCATGCCCAGAGCGCGCAGCAAGCATCTGCTTCCAGGTTTCGGCCTGACCATGGGGGTGTCCCTGTTCTACATCACCCTCATCATCCTGCTGCCGATTGCCGCCATGCTGCTCAAACTGGCCGGCATGGGTCTGCCGGAGTTCTGGCGCATCATTTCCTCGCGCCGCGCCCTCGCCGCCTATCAGATCACCTTCACCTCGGCCCTTTATGCCACGCTGATCAATGGCGTGGTCGGCCTGCTCTTCGCCTGGGTGCTCACCCGCTACCGTTTTCCCGGCCGGCGCATTCTCGACGCGCTGGTCGACCTGCCCTTCGCCCTGCCCACGGCCGTTGCCGGCCTGGTGCTCGTCACCCTGTTCGCCAATACCGGCTGGTATGGCCAGTTTCTCGAGCCCAATGGTCTCAAGGTGAACTACACCCAGCTCGGCATTGTTGCCGCCATGGCCTTCACTTCCATTCCCTTCGTCGTCCGCTCCGTGCAGCCCGTGCTCGAAGATCTCGACGAAAGCCTCGAAGCTGCCGCCCGCACCCTGGGCGCGAGCTCATGGCAAACCTTCACCCGCGTCATCTGGCCGGCCATCCTTCCCGCCTTCATCGGCGGCTGCGTGCTGTCCTTCGCGCGCTCGCTGGGAGAGTTTGGTGCCGTGGTCTTCATCGCCGGCAACCTGCCGGGCGTCACCGAAATCGTGCCGCTGCTGATCTATATCCGGCTCGACGAATACAATTACGAGGCCGCGGCTGCCCTCGCCTTCGTGCTGCTGCTCGTCGCCTTCCTCACACTGGTCGCCACCAATGCCCTGGCAGCGTGGCAGACGCGCTATGCGGACAGGAGCGCCTGATGGCCCGCCCTGCCCGCTCCATCGGTGAACTTGCGCTGATCGCCCTGGCACTCGTCCTGGCCATCGTCATCCTTGTCGTGCCCCTGGCGCTTATCTTCTCCTTCGCCCTGCGCGAAGGCTTCGGCACTTACCTCGCCAACATCATCGAGCCCAACACCCTGCACGCCGTCTGGCTGACTGTAATGACGGCGCTCATCGTCGTTCCCATCAACCTGACGGTCGGCGCCGCCCTTGCCTGGCTGGTGACCCGGTTCCGCTTTCGCGGCCGGCAATTGCTGATCAGCTTCATCGAACTGCCCGCCTCCATGAGCCCCATCGTCGCCGGGGTGGTCTATCTGTTCCTCTATGGCGGCCAGGGCCTGCTCGGCCCCACGCTGCAGGCCAACAACCTCCAGGTCATGTTCACGCCATTGGCCATCGTCCTCGTGAGCCTCTTTGTCACTGCGCCCTTTGCCGCCCGCGAACTCATTCCCCTGATGAGCCAGCAGGGCACCGAAGACGAGGAAGCCGCCCTCTCGCTGGGCGCCAATGGCTGGCAGATGTTCTGGCACGTGACCCTACCCAATATCTCCTGGGCCCTGCTCTACGGCGCCATCCTGACCAATGCCCGCGTCATGGGCGAGTTTGGCGCCGTCTCGGTTGTCTCCGGCGCCATTCGCGGCCAGACCAATACCCTGCCCCTCCAGATCAACCTGCTCTTCAACGACTTCAACACCACCGGCGCTTTCGCCGCCGCCTCGACCCTAACCCTGATCGCCATTGTCACCCTGGTGCTGAAATCGCTCCTCGAGGCCCGCCGCCACGGCTAGCGTCGACGCTTGTTGGGTGGGGCACCACCTCCCCCTCCCAAGGGGGAGGTAGCAGAGCTTGGTTGCGGAGCAACCTGGCGTCGCTAGGAGGGGGTGAGGATCAAGCAGCCCCATTGGCGAGCGCGCCAACTTCACCCTCCCCCTTGTGGGGAGGGTAGCGAAGCTAGGCCGCCAGGCCATAGCGTAGCTAGGGAGGGGGTAAACTCACCACCCACCCTTCGTCACGCCGGGCTTGACCAGAGGGCTCTTTACTTCCTAATGGCAACCCAAGCGCCCCCCTCGAGTAAAGCCGGAGGATGCCCACCGTGGCAGTTCGGGGCCCAAGCTGCCGGACCCATCGGAGCCGCCATGCACACCAGCCACACCATTCGCCTGCGCAACCGCCCCCCGCTTGTGCTCGGCCGCCGGGCCCTGGTCATGGGCATCCTCAATGTCACCCCAGACAGTTTTTCCGATGGCGGCACCCACAATCGCGTCGACGCTGCCCTCGCCCAGGCCCGCAGAATGCTCGACGAGGGGGCGGACATCATCGATATCGGCGGCGAGAGCACCAGGCCGGGTGCTGAGCCGGTCCCCGTCCAGGAGGAACTGGACCGCGTCCTGCCGGTTATCGACGCCATCCGTGCCGCCGGGATTTCGGCTCCCATCTCCATCGACACCATGAAGCCCCTTGTGGCGCATCAGGCGATCGAGGCCGGCGCGGATATCATCAACGACGTCAATGGGCTGCAGGGCGCCCCCGAAATGGCCGAGATTGCGGCGATCATGGATGTGCCTGTCATCGCCATGCACTGGGACCGCGACTGGAGCGCAGAAACCGATCCCATGCCGTCCATGATCACCTGGTTCAAGCACACGCTGTCTATCGCCTCCAATGCCGGCATCGACCCGCGCCGCGTCATCCTCGACCCCGGTTTCGGCTTCACCAAAACCCTGAATCAAAACTACAGCATTCTCCGGCAACTCCCTGACCTCGCAGGCACTTTCCCGAACAATGCAATTCTGGTGGGCACCTCGCGAAAATCCATGATCGGAAAGATACTGGACAATCAGCCGGCCGAGCGCCTGGCTGGCACCATTGCGACCACCGTGCAGGGCTACGAGCATGGCGGCCACATATTTCGCGTTCACGACGTTGCGCCCAACCGCGACGCCCTTCGCGTCGCCGAAGCAACCATGTATGGTCCGACCGAACAATGATGGCGCGAGACCTTTGCGCGACGGAGCGGCCTCTTCACTGACAGTCACCCCGGCGAAGGCCGCCCCAACCCCGGGTCATTCCCGCGAAAGCGGGAACCCCCGTTTCCTCCTCAATGAAGCCAGGAGCGTCTCATGACCGCACCCTTCACCGGCGACCGTATCATCCTCAACGATCTTGGGTTTTACGGCTATCACGGCCTGTTCAGCGAGGAAGCCAAGCTGGGGCAGCGCTTCCTGATCGACCTGCAATGCGGGGTGGACCTCTCCGCCCCCGCCAGGACCGACGAGATCGGCAAGACGGTCTCCTATGCCGACATCTACGATGTGGTGAAAGCCACCTTCGAAGGCCAGCGGACCAAGCTCATCGAGGCCCTGGCCCAGAACATCGCGACGGCCCTGTTCGCCGCCTTCGCTGATATCGACTGGATCATCGTCCGTGTCCGCAAGCCCGAAGCGCCGATTGCCATGGTGCGGGGCGAAGCCGCCGTCGAACTCCACCGCGTGAGGCCGCAGTGATGGCCACGGCCTGGCTCAGCCTCGGCGCCAATATCGGCGATCCGGCCGCGCAGCTCGCAGACGCCATCGACCGCCTCGACACTCACGCGCAGATAGCCGTCACCGCGCAATCGGCAGTCATCCGCACCCCCGCCTGGGGCAAGACCGATCAGCCCGATTTCGCCAATATGGCCGCGACGGTCGAAACCAGCCTGGCGCCGGTTGACCTGCTGCACGTCTGCCTCGACATCGAACGGGAAATGGGCCGAGTGCGCCACGAAGTCTGGGGCCCGCGCCTCATAGATATCGACATCATCGCCTATGAGCGGCTGGAAGTGGAATCCGCCAAGCTGGTGTTACCACACCGGTTTGCGCATGAACGTGACTTCGTTCTCTTGCCATTGCGGGAAATTTCGCCTGAAACCGCCGACTGGATCATTCACAGGGCACAGTCGCAAACGCTAGCAATGCGCTAACCAAATCACCCCTGGCGCAGGGCTTCCATCAGGCGCACGGCCGTGTCGAACTCGACCCGGCGCTTCGCCCGCCGCTCGCTGGCCTCTTCGTCCTCACCCCACTGCCGGATCTGGAAATCTTCGTCCAGATGCGCCGCCGTCCACACGTCATCGGCGGTCAGCAGCTTGTTGTAGAGCGCAATGGTCAGCAGTCCAGATCCGGTCAACCCGGTCAAGGAAACAAGCGCCGTCAGCAGATGCAGCCCTAGACCGTCGAGCGATTTATCGAGTTTTTGCAAGGTGTTATCGGGCTGCGCCTGATGCAGGATGCCAATGGTCGGCTGGAAGGCCACCTCGAAATGGCGTGCCAGCTTGACCAGCGCCCCGTCCCAGATCCGGTCCTGTTCGGCGACCAGTTCCTGGGGAGAATCGGCCCGGTAGAGCAGGAGGTCATTGCCGGCGAATTTGATGATCTCGGCCCGGAAAGCCGGGATCAGTTCATCGCCGCTCTCCACCGCCGAATTGACCAGACGCACCATGGGCATGGTGCCAGGATCGATGAACTCACCCTGCCCGGCCCACTCGGCAGCCATCGCCTGGGCGGTATCAAGTGCTTCTACCAAAACGGGAATTTTCTTCCCCGGGGTCCGGACCTGCCGCCCATCCAGCGTCACCGCAAACCCGTTTTCGAGGCGTGCCACGTCCACCTGCTTGTAAAACCGCTTGGGCAATTCCACCCGGTTCAGATGCTGTGCCCGACCATAGCCATCGTCCCGATGCCGGTGTGCTTCTTCAAGCTGATCACGCATGTCAGGTCTCCAGAACCGTGTCGATCGCCGCAGGCAGGTCGGCATAGGCGCTGACAAGAATGTCTGCACCCGCCCCGGTCAACTCATTCGCGTGGTGATAACCCCATGTAACGCCAATGGTTTTCGTGCCCGCGGCTTTGCCCATTTCCATGTCGAAAGTCGTATCGCCAATGATAACCGTCCGCTCCCTCCGGGCGCCGGTCTCGGCCATCGCCCGCTCCATCATGGCCGGATGCGGCTTGGATGGATTGTGGTCCGGCGTCTGCAGCGTCGAGAAAAACTGCGCAATATCATGCAGTTGCGTCAGGCGATGCACGCCGGCAAGCCCCTTGCCGGTGGCGATGCCAAGGACGATATCGTCCCTCGCAGCCAGTTCGACAATCGCCTCCCGCGCCCCGGGAAACAGGCCTTCCCGGCCCTCTGCAGCCACCAGCGAAGCGCGGTAGTGGGCCCGATAGGCCGTGGCCAGTTTCTCAGCCAGAGCCACGTCATCCGTGCCCAAAAGGCGCAGCATGGCCTGCGGCAGGCTAAGGCCGATGATCCGCCGCACCCGCTCCGGCGAAGGCGCACTCAGCCCGGCTTCCGAAAAGGTCGTCGCCATATGCTCGGCGATCAGTGACGCCGTGTCGATCAGCGTCCCGTCCATGTCGAACATGATCAGCTTCATGCGCCGTCCTCGGGATCGGTATTTTGCGCATCATAGCGGTCCGCATCAAAGCCCAATGCATCCCAGCTTTCGCGCATATGCGGCGGTAAAGGCGCTGAAATATCGAGCCTTTTTCCATTGCGCAGGGGCAGCGCAATGCGGCGGGCATGCAGATGCAGCCCCTCGCCCAGGCCTGGCGCCGGCTGCCAGTTCTCGATGTTGAAATAGCGCGGATCGCCGATGATCGGCGTCCCCAACTGCGCCATGTGCACGCGCAACTGGTGCGTGCGGCCGGTTACCGGCTTCAGCGTCACCCATGCGAAACGCCGGCTGGCCGTATCGGTGGTTGAGTAATAGCTGGAGGAGTGAACGGCCCCATGCGCCCCATTGCGCACCACGACCATCTGTTCGCCATCGGTCGTCTGCTGCTTGGCGAGGAAACAGGAAATCTCACCCTGACGCGGCGTCGGATTACCCGCCACCAGGGCCCAATAGATCTTGCGGGCAGAACGCGAACGGAACACCGAACCAAAATGCTTGGCGGCGGCGGCTGTCTTGGCGACAACCAGGCAGCCCGAGGTGTCGCGATCAAGCCGGTGCACCAGGCGCGGCGCCTCGCCCTGCTTGTTCGGCAGGTTCTTCAACAGCCCGTCCATGTGCCGCACCGTGCCGCTACCACCCTGCACGGCCAGGCCATGCGGCTTGTTGAAGACATAGAGATCGTCGTCCTCGTAGAGGATGATGTCCTTGAGAAAGCGGACGTCCTGCTCATTGACCTTGAACGGGCGAACGGTGTCGGCGTCATCGATCGGCGGAATGCGGACAATCTGCCCTTCGTTGAGGCGCGTACTGGTCTGCACCTTGGCCTTGTCGACCCGCACCTCGCCGTTTCGAATGAGCTTTTGCAGGCGACCGAAGCCCAGTTGCGGGTAATGCCGGGCGAACCAGCGGTCGAGGCGCACGCCATCATCATCCGCCGCCACTTCACGATGTTGAACGCCACTCATGCCGCACCTCTGGTTATCAGCAGACCGAGATATAGGCCGGCAAGGCAAATCACAACGGACATGCCGATATAGAATAGCGCTTGCGCCAGTTCGCCGCGCTCAATCAGAACAATCGTGTCGAGCGAAAAGGACGAGAAGGTTGTGAACCCACCCAAAAGCCCCACGGCAACGAAGAGCCTGATTTCGTAGGCCATTTGGGGCATCGTCCGCGCCAGAAGGCCGATCAGGACGCCCATGAAAAAGGAACCTGCGATATTGACCACCAGTGTTGCCAGTGGAAAGCCGGTCGACCATGCGCGGCCGATCAGGCTGGAAATGCCGTAGCGGGCAGCAGCACCGAGGGCGCCACCCAAGCCCACCAACAGATATGCCTGCATGTTCTAGTCCCCTGACCCATCACCATTTTTGGCCGCCCGCAGCCGCGCGAAATAGTCCATTCGCTTGCGCAGATCCCGCTCAAAACCCCGCTCAACCGGGTGGTAGAAGTCCTGCCGGCCGATTTTCTCGGGGAAGTATTCCTGGCCCGAAAAGGCCTCGGGCGTGTCGTGGTCGTAGATATAGCCCTCGCCATAGCCCTGCCCCTTCATCATCTTCGTCGGCGCATTGAGGATGACCATGGGAGGGGTGGGCGAGCCCGTGGATTTGGCGACCGACACCGCCGCCTTGTAGGCGGTATAGACCGCGTTCGATTTGGGCGCGAGCGCCAGATACACCACGACCTGCGCCAGCGACAACTCGCCCTCGGGCGACCCCAGCATCTGATAGGCGTCGCGCCCGGCAATAGCGAGTTGCAGCGCCTGCGGATCGGCCAGGCCGACATCCTCGGACGCCATGCGAATGAGGCGCCGGGCAAGGAACAGCGGATCCTCGCCCGCATCAAGCATACGCGCGAAATAGTAGAGCGCCGCATCCGGGTCCGAACCCCGAATGGTCTTGTGCAGCGCCGAGATCAGATTGTAGTGCCCATCCTGTGCCTTGTCGTAGATCGGCGCCCGGCGCTGAACGACAGTTAGGAGGCTCGTGGCATCCAGCGTTTCGTCAGGCTGTGCCGAAGCCAGGATTTCCTCGACCAGCCCCAACAGAGCCCGCCCGTCGCCATCTGCGAGCCCAAGCAGCGTTTCGCGCGCGCCCTCTTCTAGCGGCAGCGAGGCGCCCAACAGCTCTTCCGCCCGCCCCAGGAGATTTTCGAGATCGTCCCGCCCCAGCGACTCGAACCGCAACACCTGGCTGCGCGACAGCAGGGCCGCATTGAGCTCGAATGACGGGTTCTCGGTGGTGGCGCCAACCAGAACAACAGTTCCGTCCTCCATGACCGGCAGGAAACTGTCCTGCTGCGCCCGGTTGAACCGATGGATTTCGTCGACAAACAGAAGCGTCCGGTGGCCGGACAACCGCTCGAACCGCGCCTTCTCGAACACCTTTTTGAGGTCAGCAACACCGGAAAAGATCGCCGATATCTGCTCGAACCGGTAGCCGATCTGGTCCGCCAAAAGCCTCGCCACCGTGGTCTTGCCCGTCCCCGGCGGACCCCACAGGATAAGGGAGCCCAGCCGGCCGGAAGCCAGCATCCGGCGCAAGGTACCGCCCTCGCCGAGCAGATGGGTCTGCCCAATAACCTCGTCGAGCCCACGGGGCCGCAACTGGTCGGCTAGCGGACGGGCCTTGTCGGTTTCCGTGGGATCGGCGGCGAAGAGGTCGGACATGGCAGGGTTTTAGCCCATTGCAATCGAGTTTCGTAGCGTTTCCGACAGATCACACTGGGAAATCCCCCGGGACCGGCAGCGCTGGGCAAACTATCCGCTGACAATGGCCCGGCTGACCCGGCCTCCGCGTTGCAGGATGATCTGCCAGGTCTGGACGCGTTGACTGGCGAGGTCCGAAAACGAGGAGGCGTCCCGCGTCTCTGTCCCGTTCAACGACAGGATGACATCGTCAACGCGCAGCCCCATGGCCTGGGCCGGGGAATTCGGCTCGATCGCGGTGACGATCACGCCTGCGGCGTCATAAGGCAGGCCTTTGGCCTCGCTGAGGGCCGCATCGAGCTGGCGAACGGTAACGCCGGCAAAACGGGTGTCGCCGCTGATCGACGCAATGGCGCCATCTATCGGGCGGGGCGCCGCTTCTACGGCAAAGGAGACGGTATCCTGGCTGTTGCCGCGCTGCCGAACCAGTTCTGCCTGCGACCCGAGGGGCCTCGTTGCCAGGCGGAAATTGAAGGCGCTGGGATCATCCACCGGCATGCCGTCAACCGAGAGGATAACATCTCCCGATTGAAATCCGGCGCGTTCGGCCGGCCCGGCCGGCGCGACTTCGGTGATCATGGCGCCATGCGGGGCCGCCATGCCAAGGCTCGAAGCGATATCGGGAGTTACGGCCTGCAGTTTGGCCCCGAACCACGGCCGCACGATCTCCCCACCTGTCACCCCGGCATCCGCCACCAGCCGCGCCATATTGGCCGGAATGGCGAAGCCGATGCCGACCGACCCGCCCGACTGAGAATAGATGGCCGTATTGATGCCGACGAGGTGGCCGGACAGGTCGACAAGGGCCCCGCCGGAATTGCCCGGGTTGATGGCCGCGTCGGTCTGGATGAAGAATTCGTAGTCCGAGGCTTCCACACCCGTCCGCGCCAGCGCGGAGACGATGCCGCTGGTGACGGTCTGTCCCACGCCAAAGGGGTTGCCGATCGCCAGGACCAGGTCGCCGACCTCGAGTTGGTCGCTATCGGCAAAGGTGATCGCCGGAAACGTCACCGATCCGGGTTCGCGGACCCGCAAGACGGCAAGATCGGTCTGCTGATCCTCGACCACCAGATCAACGGCAAATTCGCGACCATCATTGAGCGCGATCCGGATATCGGTGGCACCATTGATGACATGACTGTTGGTCAGGATCACGCCGCTTCCCTCAACGATGACCCCCGACCCGAGCGACTGCGATTCACGCGGCCGGGTCTGAAAATAGCGATCACCGAAAAACCGGGAGAAAAACGGGTCATTGGCAAAGGGCGAGGCGGCCTGCTGCTCGATACGCGTGGCATAGACATTGACCACTGAAGGCGACACGGCCCTGACGACCGGTGCAAAACTGAGCTGCACCTGTGCATCGGATTGCGGCACCACGCGTTCCGTCTCAATAGGCGGGTCCAGATCGGCCTGTGCAACCGGCGGCGCGGTGCCGCTCCAGGAGGAGACGGCGAGGCTGCCGCCCAATGCCAGAATGACGAGAGCAGCCGCAGAAAACATCAGCTTGCGCAAGGACATGACCATCTCTTTGGATTCAATTTATGAACAGGAACCTGCCCTATGGACGCGGCGAGCAAAACGCCCGGAATCTGTCATGAAAATGACGCGTGGTTATAGTTGCTGCTACGATGAAATAAACGTTTGCGTGAGGGGGCCGACGGCCCTATATGCAGCGCTCACTTTTGACATTTCCGGATAGCGGCGGGGGAGCCAAAGCCCAAGGAAATGCAAGACCCTCAACGTCCCTCCAGCCCCGAAAGGCCTGTTGTCCAATGACCGACGAGCCGAAGACAGTCTATGCCAATACGTCTGCGCTGATTGCCGCGGAGACGCCGGACTTTCCGAGCTTCCTGTTCTCCGAAAAGGAGTTCCACAGGGCCATCCGGGTGTTCAAGAAGGGCTTCGACGGGCTGCTGACCTATGCGGTCAAGTGTAATCCCTCTCCCCATATCATTGCCCAGCTGCACGCCGAGGGCCTCAAGGCCTTTGACGTCGCTTCCAATATGGAAATGGAACTCGTGCGCGACTACGCGCCCGGCGCGGTGATGCACTACAACAATCCGATCAAGAACAAGCGCGAGATCGAGCGCGCTTATGAAGAGTTCGGCGTCCGCAGCTTCACCATCGACCATCCCCAGCAGCTCGACCAGCTTGCCGCAGTTGTGTCGCCCAGCCGCGATGTCGAGGTGACCACCCGTTTCAAGGCCGGCAAGGCGCTGAAGTCCTACGATTTCGGCATCAAGTTCGGCGTCATGGAACAGGGCGCCGCGGAGATCGTCACTGCCGTCGAAAAGATGGGCTACACGCCAAGCCTGTGCTTCCACGTCGGCAGCCAGTGCGAGGACGCCTATGCCTATGAACGGCACATCGCGGCGGCAGCCCGCATCGTCGAGGAAGCCGGGATCGAGCTCAAGCGGCTCAATATCGGCGGCGGCTACCCTGCGCCCTACCCGACCAGCGAAGCCCCGCCGATGGACTACTATTTCGAAACCATCAGCGCCGCAGTCGAAGAGCATTTCGGCAAGAAGAAGCCCGAGCTGATCATCGAGCCTGGCCGGGCGCTGGTGACGTCTTCCACCTCCCTGCTATTGCGCGTCAAGCATCAGCGCGGCGGCCAGGCCGTTTACGTCAATGACGGGGCCTATGGCGCACTGATGGAAGTGAAGTTCATGCACTTCACCCCCCCGGTCCGGGTCTGGCGCGGCCCGCGCCTGCATGACAATGACGGCGAGTTCAGCGAATTCACGCTCTGGGGCCCCACCTGCGATAGCTATGACGTGCTGCCCCAGGTCTTCACCCTGCCCTCGGACATTGATGAGGACGACTGGATCGAGTTCGGCCTGATGGGCGCCTATACCCAGGCCTCGCTGACCCCGTTCAACGGCTTCATCCGCCGCGACCAGTACTGGGTCGAGGACGTTTATACCGGCAAGGATCTCGCGCCGGAATAAGGCTGAACACCTGCCAGCCCCCCTCCTGACCTCCCCCTGATAGGGGGAGGAACTCAGCCCGTGGTCGGGCAATATTTGCGTCACCAGCTTGATCTGCTCCTCCTCCATCGGGGGAGACCAGAAGGGGGTATCCATGCCCGACCGCATTCCGCAACTCTCCGTCCTGGGTCAACGGATCATCATTCTGGGCCCGACCAATGCCGGAAAATCCACCCTTGCAGCCTCGATCGGCAAGAAGCTCGGGATGCCGGCAATCCATCTCGACCAGTTCCGCCACCTGCCGGACACCGATTGGCAGCAGCGTCCCGACGAAGATTTCGCAGCGCTGCACGACCAGGCCATTCTCGAACCGGAATGGGTCATGGAGGGAAATTACTCAAGACTCATGCCAAAGCGCCTCGACAGGGCCACAGGCATTATTGTGGTCGATGAAAGCCTGTTGCGTCGCACCTGGCGGTATCTTCGCCGAAGTTTGACCCAAAACGAACGGCACGGAGCCCTCGCCGGCAACAAGGACTCAATCAAGTTCGCAATGCTTCAATGGCTCTGGAAGACGCGAAACTCCAGTGTCGCCAGCCGCGAACGCGCCCGCAAGTCCGGCCTGCCGCATGTCTTTGCCAACAACGAAGCCGAGCTCAACGCGCTCTACGCCGCGTGGAACCTCACCTTGCCGCCTGTTTGACCAACCCGGTGTCCATGGCGCTTTGTGCCGCGCTCAACACCGCCTCCTCGGCGCTGCGGTAGGGGCGGCCGAGCAGACGCTCCCCCTTGCTCGCGTCGTAGTGCTTCTCGTTGCCGACATCGTTGATGATCTGGCGCACTGAACCGCCGAACGTCGCCAGGACTTGAAGCAGCCAATCCGGCACCACCCGGCTGGTCACGGGCGCGTCCGGGTAATGCATGCGCAACAGGTCTGCCACGTGCTCAAACCGCATGTAGTCGGTGGTACAGAGATAGCGTTGGCCGATGCTCTCTGCTCGTTGCAGCGCCGCGACATGCATTTCGGCAACGTCCCGGACGTCGCTCACGACAAATCCGATGCGCGGCATGGCCGGGGTCGAACCATCGAGCAATCCCGTGACCATGCCCAGGGAAATGCTGGCATCGGCGTCGAGCGCCGGGCCCAGGATTGCACCGGGGTGAATCGTGGTCAGTTCGAGCTCTTCGGCGCGGGCATAGGCCCAGGCCGACCGCTCGGCCAGGGTCTTGCCGATACAATAGGCCCATGATCGCCGCATGCCGTCTAGATTGGTGAAATCGGCCTCAGAATAGGTTCGCACGCCGCTGGTCTGTCCATGGCCATAGCCGATCGTGGCGATGGAGGACGTCATGACGATCCGCTTGACCCCCGCAGCAGCCGCAAATCGAAGGACCCGCTCCGTACCGTCGACTGCGGGTTTGATGACCACCTGGGGGTCTTTGGGCTCTTCGGCCAGAATTTGTGCCGCGACATGCATGACGGCCGAAACCCCACGCATCGCCGGCGCCCAACCTGAATCACTCAGGAGATCGAGCCGGACGAATTCAAGCCGACCGAGCGCTTCGGCCCCCAATTGCGCCTCGACGGCCCTGCGCACCGCCTCGGCCTTGGTCTCGGACCGTACGGAGCCGCGAACGGAATAGCCCGCCCGCAGCAGTTCGATGGTGGTCCATTTCCCCACAAAGCCGCTGGCTCCGGTGACCACCACCAATCCCTCGATCATCTCTCGCCCCCAAAATGCAAAAGGCGGCCCCGGGAAATCCCGCGGCCGCCTCAAATCACGCCGATTGCAGCAATTTACGCTGCTTCGGCTTCGTCGTCCTGCGTGAAGGTCGGACCGGAGTCCAGGCCCTTGGCATCGACATCGCGATCGACAAACTCGATCACGGCCAGCGGTGCGTTGTCACCGTAGCGGAAGCCGGCCTTCAAGATGCGGATGTAACCGCCCTGGCGTTCGGCATAGCGCGGGCCGAGAACGGCAAACAGCTTGGCAACCTGGGCCTCGTCGCGAATCTGCGCGATGGCCTGGCGGCGGGCATGCAGGTCGCCGCGCTTGCCCAGGGTGATGAGCTTCTCGACGATCGGACGCAGGTCCTTGGCCTTGGGAAGCGTGGTGACGATCTGTTCGTGCTTGATCAGCGCTGCGGACATGTTGGCAAACATCGCCTTGCGGTGCGATGCGGTCCGGCTGAACTTGCGGCCTCGATTAGCGTGGCGCATGGGTTTCTCCTAAAATCTTGGCAGCGCCGGATCAGTAATGATCTTCGTAGCGCTTGGCGAGGTCATCGATATTCTCGGGCGGCCAGTTGTTGACGTCCATTCCGAGATGAAGCCCCATCTGTGCCAGGACTTCCTTGATTTCATTGAGCGACTTGCGGCCAAAGTTCGGCGTCCGCAGCATCTCGGCTTCCGTCTTCTGGATGAGGTCGCCGATATAGACGATGTTGTCGTTCTTGAGGCAGTTGGCCGAACGCACGGAGAGCTCGAGCTCGTCGACCTTCTTGAGCAGCGCCGGGTTGAAGGCCAGTTCGGGAACCGAATCCTGTGCCTTTTCCTTGGTGGGCTCTTCGAAGTTGACGAAGACCGACAGCTGATCCTGGAGGATGCGGGCGGCAAAGGCCACGGCATCTTCAGGCGACAGCGCGCCATTGGTCTCGACGCTGAGGGTCAGCTTGTCCTTGTCGAGGCTTTCGCCCGCACGGGTCGCATCGACCTTGTAGCTCACGCGGCGAACCGGCGAGAACAGCGCATCGACCGGGATATAGCCGATCGGGGCGTCTTCAGGACGGTTCTTGTCGGCCGGGACATAACCCTTGCCGGTATTGACGGTGAACTCGATATTGATTTCCGCACCATCGTCGAGATGGCAGATAACCAGGTCGGGGTTCAGCACTTCGATATCGCCGGAAACCTTGATGTCGCCAGCAGTGACGGCACCCGGACCCTGCTTGGAGAGGGTCAGGCGCTTCGGGCCTTCGCCACCCATCTTCAGGGCGATTTCCTTGACGTTCAGCACCAGGTCGGTGATGTCTTCGCGCACGCCGGGCAGCGAAGAGAATTCATGCAGGATGCCGTCGATCTGAATCGCGGTCACGGCTGCGCCCTGCAGAGACGACAGCAGCACGCGGCGCAGGGCATTACCAAGGGTAAGGCCATAGCCGCGTTCGAGCGGCTCGGCGATTACCGAAGCCACCCGCGCATTGTCGCTGTCCGAAACAATGTCCAGCTTGGTCGGCTTGATCAGTTCCTGCCAGTTCCTCTGGATCGTCACGGTATTGTCCTTTCAAATTAGCGACCGTCCCGGTCGCTCCGCCGCAAACACAATAGAACTCCCGACCCATCCAATCGGCCGGGAGGCCTTCTAGGCGCCTGTTTAGACGCGGCGCCGCTTGCGCGGACGGCAACCATTGTGCGGGATCGACGTGACGTCGCGGATCGAGGTGACGTTGAAGCCGGCAGCCTGCAGAGCACGCAGCGCCGATTCACGGCCCGAACCCGGACCACGCACTTCGACTTCCAGAGTCTTCATGCCGTGTTCCTGCGCCTTCTTGGCAGCATCTTCAGCGGCAACCTGGGCAGCGTAAGGGGTCGACTTGCGCGAGCCCTTGAAACCCATCACGCCCGAGGAGGACCACGAAATCGTGTTGCCCTGCATATCGGCGATGGTGATCATCGTGTTGTTGAAGGAGGCGTTCACATGTGCGACGCCGGAAGTGATATTCTTGCGCTCCTTACGGCGGACGCGCGCGACTTCAGTCTTAGCCATTACTATCCTCTAGGGGTATCGGCGCTGCCGTAGTTCCAGCAGCTCCACCACGGATTTAGCGGTTCAAGCCCTTTTGGTATCTCTGTCGAGGTACCAAAAGGCCCTGCCCCGCCATATCCAGTTCAATATCCTGCCCGCGCATGCGGGCACGAAATTACTTCTTCTTGCCGGCGATCGGCTTGGCCGGACCCTTGCGGGTACGGGCATTGGTGTGGGTACGCTGACCGCGGACCGGCAGGCCACGACGGTGGCGCAGGCCACGATAGTTACCGAGGTCCATCAGGCGCTTGATGTTCATTGCAACATTGCGGCGCAGATCACCTTCCACGACGTAGTCGCGGTCGATGGCTTCACGGATCTGGATGACTTCGGCGTCGGTCAGTTCGTTGACGCGGCGCTCGGCCGGAATACCGACCTTGGTAGTGATATCATTGGCGAACTTTTCGCCGATCCCGTGAATATACTGCAGCGCGATAACCACGCGCTTATTCGTCGGGATATTGACGCCAGCAATACGAGCCACGTCTGCTCTCCTTCATTCAACACGCGCCATCACGGCGGGTGCCTTTAAACAACAAGGGACCGGATTTCGACCCCCAACCAAGGGAAAACCGAATCCAGCCCAATAATCCATGAGACTGGTGCGGTTCTTTAAGGATAAGGCCGGGCAGAGTCAACAGGCCCTGCCCCGCCTAAACTCACTTGCCGAGCGCCGAATTGATCGCTGCGGTTACTTCATTGACAGGCGCCATCCCGTCCACGGTCTTGAGCAGACCCTTGTCGGAATAGTAAGCGACCAGCGGGGCCGTCTGTTCGGAATAGACACCGAGGCGCTTGCGCAGCACTTCCTCATTGTCGTCGGCGCGTGCGCCGCCCGATTCCTTGGCCCGGTTGATCACGCGCTTGACCAGTTCATCAGCCTCGGCCTTGATCTCGATGACGGCATCAAGGGCAATGCCCTTTTCCGCGAGCATTTCATCGAGAGCCTCTGCCTGGGCGATGGTCCGCGGAAAGCCGTCGAGAATGAAACCGGGCTTGCAATCCTCGGCATCGAGGCGCTGGGACACGATCCCGTTGACGATGGCATCCGACACGAGGTCGCCGCGGTCGACAATCGCCTTGGCTTCCAGACCAAGCGGCGTTTTCGCCGCAATGGCCGAGCGCAGGATATCGCCGGTCGACAGCTGGGGGATGCCATAGGCTTCCACCAGGATCTTTGCCTGCGTGCCCTTGCCCGCTCCTGGCGGTCCCAACAGGATCAACCTCATCGACGCTTGCCTCCTCCAAGACGGGATTTCTTCAGCAGCCCTTCATATTGCTGGGCCACCAGATGGCTCTGGATCTGCGTGATCGTATCGAGTGTCACGGTCACCATGATCAGCAGCGACGTACCGCCGATGAACTGGCTGACCGCCAGCTGGCTGAACATCACTTCCGGGATCAGTGCCACGACCGTCAGGTAGATCGCGCCCACCACCGTGATGCGGGTCAGCACATAGTCGATGTGCTGTGCAGTCCGCTCACCCGGGCGAATGCCGGGAATGAACCCGCCCGAACGCTTGAGATTGTCAGCGGTCTCGGTCGGATTGAACACGATGGCGGTGTAGAAGAAGGCGAAGAAGATGATGAAGAAGGCAAACAGGGCCAGGTAAAGCGGTTGCCCGCGGCCCAGCAGTGCCGTCACCGTCGTCAGCCAGGCCGGTGCATTGCCCTGCGCCGCGAATGACGCGATGGTTGCCGGAAGCAGCAGCAGCGAAGACCCGAAAATCACCGGGATAACGCCAGACGTGTTGAGCTTGAGCGGCAGGTGCGAGGTATCGCCCTGGAACATCTTGTTGCCCACCTGGCGCTTCGGATACTGGATCAGCAACCGCCGCTGGGCGCGCTCGAAGAACACGATGACGCCGATCACCAGCAAGGCGAGGACGATCATGCCAAGGCCGGCAAAAGCCGGCAGGGCGCCGGTACGGCTGAGCTCGAGAGTCTGAGCAATGGTCGAAGGCAGGTTCGCCACGATACCGGCGAAGATGATCAGCGAAATGCCGTTACCGACACCGCGCGCAGTGATCTGCTCGCCCAGCCACATCAGGAACATCGTGCCGCCAACCAGGGTGATGACGGTCGAAATGCGGAAGAACCAGCCCGGATTGAGCACCACGCCCTGGCTGCCTTCAAGGCCAACGGCAATGCCATAGGCCTGGATGGCGCAGAACACCACGGCCAGGTAGCGGGTATATTGGTTGATCTTGCGCCGTCCGGCCTCGCCACCCTCTTTCTTGAGGGCCTCAAGACGCGGCGATGCGGTCGAGACGACCTGCACCACGATCGACGCGGTAATGTAGGGGATCAGGTTCAGCGCAAAGATCGCCATACGTTCCACGGCACCACCGGAGAACATGTTGAACATGCCGATGATACCCTGCTGCGACTGTTCGAACGTCGCGCGGAAGGCGTCGGGATCAATGCCCGGAACGGGAATGAAAGTGCCCAAGCGATAGACAAGCAGCGCGCCCAGTGTGAACCAGATGCGCTGCTGCAGGGCTTTCGCCTTCGAGAAGGTCGAAAAAGACAGATTACGTGCGAGCTGTTCGGCTGCGGACGCCATATAAATCGCTCCTATGGCCTGGAACAGCGTGCGTTCGGACGAACGTCGGATGCCGCCCCAGTCATTTGTTATCGCAAGGCGGCACCGCAAACCGGTTTTCGCTGCGCCGCACTATGCTCCATATGCCAGGTGCGCTCGGAGCGCCGGAGCAGCATATATGGGATATGTGCCTGCCGGACGCAACAAACCAAAAGAGCGCACCCGGCCTTTATGACCGCGTGCGCCCTGCCAAGTGGATTACTTGGCGCGTGGGGCTTTCTTCCAGGTCTCCTTGACCGGGATCAGCTCGATCTTGCCGCCGGCTGCATCAATGGCAGCAGCAGCACCCTTGGTTGCGTAGTCAACCTTGAAGGACATCTTCTTGGCCGAAAAGCCTTCGGCGCCGATCAGGCGGACACCGTCCTTGGGGCGACGGATGACGCCGGCAGCGATCAGGGCAGCCGAGTCGATCACGCCCTTGGCGTCCAGCTTGCCGCTGTCGATATAGGCCTGGATGCGGTCGATGCGGACTTCGTTGAAATCCTTCGGATTCCAGGCATTGAAGCCGCGCTTCGGCATACGCATGTGAAGGGGCATCTGGCCGCCTTCGAAGCCGTTGATGGCGACACCGGCACGGGCCGTCTGGCCCTTGCCACCGCGACCACCGGTCTTGCCGACACCCGAACCAATGCCGCGGCCGATGCGGACGCGCACCTTGTTGGCGCCGGGATTGTCACGGAGTTCGTTCAAACGGGTCATTGTATCGACCTTTCCCTTACTCGCCGACGACGCGGACGAGGTGCGGGACCTTGTTGATCATGCCGCGAACTTCGGGCGTATCAACCAGCTCACGCTGCTTGTTCATCTTGTTGAGCCCGAGACCGATCAGGGTCGCGCGCTGGCTCTTCTCACGGCGGATCGGCGAACCGATCTGCTGCACGACGATGGTTTTAGCTTTTGCCATTTTTCTCTCCGGAGCCCGCTATCAGGCTTCGACTGCAGTCTCGCCGCGGCGAGCCTGGAGTTCGGAAACCTTGAGGCCGCGACGGGAGGCCACCGAACGGGGGCTGTCAACGCGCTTGAGCGCATCGAACGTGGCGCGAACCATGTTGTAGGGATTGGCGGTGCCCTGCGACTTGGCAACGATATCGTTGATACCAAGCGTTTCGAACACGGCGCGCATCGGACCACCGGCAATGATACCGGTACCCGGAACGGCGGCCCGCAAGATGACCTTGCCGGCGCCGTGGCGGCCGGTAACGTCGTGGTGCAGCGTACGGGCATCCCGCAGCGGCACGCGGATCATCTGGCGCTTGGCCTGCTCGGTGGCCTTGCGGATTGCCTCGGGAACTTCACGGGCCTTGCCGTGACCGAAACCGACGCGACCCTTCTGGTCACCAACGACGACGAGTGCCGCAAAACCGAAGCGACGGCCGCCCTTCACAACCTTGGCCACACGGTTGATGTGGACCAGGCGATCGACGAACTCGCTTTCGCGCTCTTGAACGTCTCTGCTCATTTTATCTCTTCCTCGCCGTGGTTAGAACTGCAGACCGCCCTCACGGGCAGCGTCTGCAAGGGCCTTAACACGGCCGTGATAGATGTAGGCGCCACGATCAAAGATGACCTCGCCAACCCCGGCCTTCACGCCGCGCTCGGCGATCAGCTTGCCAATGGTGGCAGCGGCCTCGGAGGTCGCGCCATTCTTGACGGAGGACTTGATGTCCTTCTCGAGGGTCGAAGCGGCAGCCAGCGTACGGCCGGTCGCGTCGTCGATGATCTGGGCGTAGATATTCTTGTCCGAACGGAAAACCGACAGACGCGGACGACCAAAGGCACGAGCCTTGAGCGCCTTGCGGACACGGGCCTTGCGGCGATCCGCACCTTTTGCAGAAATTGCCATTTCCGGCGCTCCTTACTTCTTCTTGCCTTCTTTGCGGAAGACCTGCTCGTTGGCGTAACGCACGCCCTTGCCCTTGTAGGGCTCGGGGGGACGCCAGCCGCGGATCTCGGCCGCAACCTGGCCAACCTGCTGCTTGTCGATGCCGGTCACCACGATTTCGGTCGGGGCCGGAACGGCAAGGGTAATACCCTGGGGAGCCGCATAGACCACTTCATGGCTGAAACCAAGCGAGAGCTTGACATCCTTGCCCTGCATGGCGGCGCGGTAACCCACGCCCTGGATGGCGAGCTTCTTCTCGAAGCCGGCGCTCACACCAGTGACCATGTTCTGGATCAGCGCGCGGGTGGTACCCCAGGCAGCGCGAGCCTCGCGGGTGTCGTTCGCAGGCCCGACGACGACGCCGTCATCACCCTGCTCGACATTGACGATGTCCATGAGCTGAAGGCTCAGCTCGCCCTTCGGGCCCTTGGCGGAGACGGTGCGACCATTGATGGTGACCGTAACGCCGTTAACCGGGGCCACCGGTTTCTTGCCAGTACGTGACATAATGCTTCCTTGAGTAATCGTCTTGCCGATCCTCTAAGCCCCAGGGCTTAGAAGACGCGGCAGAGTACCTCGCCACCCACATTGGCGGCCTTGGCTTCGTGGTCGGCCATCACACCCTTGGGGGTGGAGAGGATCGAGACACCCAGGCCATTGGCAACCTGCGGGATATTCTTGACGGATGCGTAAACCCGACGGCCCGGGCGCGAAACGCGCTCGATCGTCCGGATGACGCCTTCATTTTCCGAGTACTTGAGTTCAATCTCGTACTCGGCTGCGCCGTTCTCGAACTTCGTCTCCGAGTAGCCGCGGATGAAACCCTCGGACTGGAGAACGTCCAGCACGCGACCGCGCAGGGTCGAAGCCGGAGTCGAAACGGTATTCTTGCGACGCTCCTGGGCGTTGCGGATGCGGGTCAGCATATCGCCGATTGGATCGGAAAAGCTCATCTGATGTTTCTCCTTACCAGCTCGACTTCACCAGACCCGGGATCATGCCCAGGTTGCCCAGCTGACGCAGGGCGATACGGCTCATCTTGAGCTTGCGATAGTAACCACGCGGGCGGCCCGACACTTCGCAACGGTTGCGAATGCGCACCTTGGCCGAATTGCGCGGCAGTTCAGCCAGCTTCAGGCTGGCCTTGAAACGCTCCTCGATGGGAGTGTCCTGGTTCTTGACGGTAGCCTTCAGCGCAGCGCGCTTGTCGGCATACTGCTTGGCCAGAGCGGCGCGCTTCTTGTTCTTTTCGATGGAGCTGGTCTTTGCCATGTCCTGATCCTTTATCCCTTCCCTATGCCGCTTACTGGCGGAACGGGAAGTTGAAAGCCTTGAGAAGCGCGCGGGCCTCATCATCGTTCTTGGCGGTCGTGGCGATCACGATGTCCATGCCCCAGACCTGATCGATCTGATCGTAGTTGATCTCGGGGAAAACGATGTGTTCCTTGATACCGAAGGCATAGTTGCCACGGCCGTCAAAGGCGTTCGGGTTGAGGCCGCGGAAGTCGCGGACGCGCGGCAGGGCGATGTTCACCAGGCGGTCCAGGAATTCATACATGCGCACCTTGCGAAGGGTAACCTTCACGCCGAGCGGCATGTTTTCACGGACCTTGAAGCCGGCGATCGACTTGCGGGCGTGGGTGATGACCGGCTTCTGACCAGCGATCAGTTCCAGCTGGTCGGCAGCGGACTTGACCTTCTTGGAGTCATTGACGGCTTCGCCAACACCCATGTTCAGCACGATCTTGTCGAGCCGCGGTAGTTCCATGACGTTCTTGTAGTTGAACTGCTTGCTCAGTTCAGCCTTGACGGACTCGTCATAGTGGGTGCGCAGGCGCGGTACGTAAGCGGTCTCAGCCATCGATCGCATCTCCGGTAGTCTTGGCGACGCGAGACTTGGCGCCGTCCTTGATCTGGAAACCGACGCGGGTCGGCTTGCCATTGGCATCAGCGACAGCCAGGTTGCTCAGATGGATCGGCGCTTCCTTGGTGAAGATGCCGGCATCCTGCGAGGCAGTCTGCTTCTGGTGACGACGGACCAGGTTGATCCCCTGGACAATCGCGCGAGTTTCGGACGGAATGACAGACAGGACCTGACCGGTCTTGCCCTTGTCCTTGCCGGCCAGGACGACCACCTTGTCGCCCTTCTTGATCTTGGCGGCCATTACAGCACCTCTGGAGCGAGCGAGATGATCTTCATCTGGTTCTTGGCGCGCAGCTCGCGCGGAACCGGTCCGAAGATACGGGTGCCGATCGGTTCCTTCTGATTGTTCAGAAGAACTGCGGCGTTCTTGTCGAAACGGATGACGGTGCCATCGGGACGGCGGATGTCGGTTGCGGTGCGAACCACCACGGCCTTCATCACCTGGCCCTTTTTAACGCGGCCGCGCGGAATAGCGTCCTTGACCGAAACGACAATAATGTCGCCGACCGAGGCGTACTTGCGATGCGAACCGCCCAGCACCTTGATGCACATGACACGACGGGCGCCGGAATTGTCCGCGACGTCGAGATTGGACTGCATCTGGATCATAACTGGATGCCTTCTAATTTACCGGCAGCACCGTCACCCGGCGCGCCGACCTGAATTGTTTCTCTTACGCAGACGGAACAAGCGTCCAACGCTTGTTCTTACTGATCGGCGCGGTTTCCTCGATCCACACGATCTGACCGATCTTGGCCACGTTGTTCTCGTCGTGGGCGTGGTACTTCTTGGAACGACGCACGGTCTTCTTGAGAAGCGGATGGGTGAAACGGCGCTCGACACGAACCACGATGGTCTTGTCATTGGCGTCGGAGACGACAGTCCCCTGCAAAACGCGCTTTGGCATGGGTTTTATTCCTTACTTAGCTGCGTTCTTTTGGGTCAGGATCGTCTTAATCCGCGCGATGTCGCGGCGGACTTCCTTGACCCGGGCCGGCTTTTCCAGCTGCTGGGTAGCACGCTGGAAACGCAGGTTGAACTGTTCTTTCTTCAGGTCGACGAGCTGATCTTTCAGTTCGTCTGCGGTCTTGGCCCGCACATCACTGGCTTTCATGCTCGTGTTCCTTAGTCGGCAATACGCGTAACGATACGCGTGGTGATCGGCAGTTTCATTGCACCGAGGCGAAGCGCCTCCTTTGCAACGTCTTCGGGTACACCGTCAATCTCAAAAACGATGCGGCCTGGCTTAACGCGCGCGGCCCAGTACTCAACAGAACCCTTACCCTTACCCATACGGACTTCGGTAGGCTTCTTGGAGACCGGCACGTCCGGGAAAATCCGGATCCAGACACGGCCCTGACGCTTCATCTCACGCGTGATTGCGCGACGAGCGGCTTCGATCTGGCGGGCAGTGACGCGTTCCGGCTCAGTGGCCTTCAGAGCGTACTGGCCGAATGCCAGGTCGGTACCACCCTTGGCCAGGCCATGGATGCGGCCCTTGTGGGCCTTGCGGAACTTAGTGCGCTTTGGTTGCAGCATAATGAACTAACCTTCTTATGCGCGTTCGCGGTCGCGATCGCCACGCTCACGGCGCGGTTCGCGCTCGCTACGCTGGCCACCTTCACCACCTTCGGTGGCGCGACGTTCGTGAGCCGAAGGATCGTGCTCAAGGACTTCGCCCTTGAAGATCCAGACCTTGATACCGATGATGCCGTAAGTGGTTTCGGCTTCGGCGGTACCGTAGTCGATGTCGGCACGCAGGGTGTGCAGCGGCACGCGGCCTTCGCGGTACCATTCGGTACGAGCGATGTCGGCACCACCCAGACGCCCACCAACATTGACGCGGATACCACCGGCGCCCATGCGGATTGCGGTCTGAACGGCACGCTTCATGGCACGGCGGAAGGCCACACGGCGTTCCAGCTGCTGGGCAATGCCCTGGGCAACCAGCGTCGCGTCGGTTTCCGGCTTGCGCACTTCAACGATATTGATGTGCACTTCGCTGTCGGTGAACTTCTTCACCTTGGCGCGGATCTTGTCGATGTCTGCACCCTTCTTGCCGATCACGATGCCCGGGCGGGCAGTGTGGATCGACACGCGGCACTTGCGGTGCGGGCGCTCGATGACGATCTTGGAAACAGCGGCGGCCTTCAGGTCTTCCATCAGAGCCGTACGGATCTTCAGGTCTTCCTGCAGCAGCGTGCCATATTCGCCCTTGTTGGCGAACCAGCGGCTGTCCCAGGTACGGTTGATGCCGAGGCGGAAGCCGATCGGATTGATTTTCTGGCCCATTATGCGGCCTCCTCAACTTGCCGGACAACAATCGTCAGGTGCGAGAAGGGCTTCTCGATCCGCGACGAACGGCCACGGCCGCGAGCGGTGAAGCGCTTCATGACAAGCGAATTGCCCACATAGGCTTCGGCAACGACGAGGGCGTCGGTGTCCAGGCCATGGTTGTTTTCGGCATTGGCGATGGCGCTTTCCAGCACCTTCTTCACCTGGCCGGAGATGCGCTTGTGGCTGAATTCGAGATCGGCGAGAGCCCGCTCGACCTTCTTGCCACGGATCAACTGCGCGACGAGGTTCAGCTTCTGAGGGCTGATGCGCAGCATGCGCAGAACAGCCTTTGCCTCGTTATCCTTGAGAGCGCGCTCAGTCTTTGGCTTGCTCATCTCTTACTTCCTCTTGGCCTTCTTGTCGGCCGCGTGCCCGTAATAGGTACGGGTCGGAGCGAACTCACCGAACTTGTGACCGATCATTTCCTCGGTCACGGAGACCGGGATATGCTTCTGGCCGTTGTGAACGCCGAACGTGACGCCAACGAACTGCGGCAGGATGGTCGAGCGACGGGACCAGATCTTGACCACGTCGTTGCGGCCAGAGGACTGGGCCTTCTCGGCCTTCTTGAGCAGATAGCCGTCGACGAACGGCCCCTTCCAGATTGAACGGGTCATGTCTTACCTGCCCTTCTTCACGTGACGGCTGCGAACGATGAACTGGTCCGTCGCCTTATTGGAACGCGTACGCTTGCCCTTGGTCGGCTTGCCCCACGGAGAAACCGGATGACGGCCACCAGAGGTACGGCCTTCACCACCACCATGCGGGTGGTCGACCGGGTTCATGGTCACGCCGCGGTTGACCGGCTTCTTGCCGAGCCAGCGGTTGCGACCGGCCTTGCCGAGCGAGGTGTTGGCGTGGTCCTGGTTGCTGACGGCACCGACGGTAGCCAGGCAGGAACCATGGACACGGCGCTGCTCACCCGAGTTGAGGCGCAGAATGGCCCAACCCTGGTCGCGGCCCACATACTGGGCATAGGCACCGGCGGAACGGGCGACCTGACCACCCTTGCGGGGCTTCAGCTCGATATTGTGCACGATCGTACCGACCGGCATGCGTTCCAGCGGCATGGCATTGCCCGGCTTCACGTCGGCACCGTTCAGCGACGAGATGACCTTGTCGCCGGCAGCCAGACGCTGGGGAGCCACGATATAGGCGAGTTCGCCGTCTTCGTACTTCACCAAGGCGATCCAGGCCGTGCGGTTCGGATCGTATTCGAGACGTTCAACGGTCCCGACGACATCGAACTTCACGCGCTTGAAATCGATCATGCGATAGCTGCGCTTGTGACCACCACCGCGATGGAAGGCGGTGATGCGGCCACGATTGTTGCGGCCACCGGATTTGCTGAGGCCTTCGGTCAAAGCCTTGACCGGAGCGCCCTTCCACAGTTCCGAACGATCGGTCGTGACCAGGGTACGACGGCCTTCGGAGGTGGGATTGTAAGTCTTTAGAGCCATTTGTCTGTCTCTCGTCCCTTAGAGGCCGGTCGAAATATCAATCGACTGACCATCAACCAGGGTCACAACGGCCTTCTTGACGTCGTTGCGGTTACCCAGGCGGCCGCGGAAGCGCTTCACCTTGCCCTTGCGGACCAGGGTGTTCACTGCCTTGACCTTGACCGAAAACAGCTGCTCGACGGCGGCCTTGATCTCGGTCTTGTTGGCGTCGATGGCGACGTCGAAGACGACCTGGTTGGCTTCAGAAGCCATGGTCGACTTTTCCGTCACAACGGGGTTACGGATGATGTCGTATGCGGCAAGCTTGTTCATGCGAACCTCGCTTCGAGCGCCTCAAGCGCTGCCTTGGTGAGGACGAGCTTGTCACGCTTCAGGATCGACACAACGTTGATCCCCTGCACCGGCAGCACGTCGATATTCGGGATGTTGCGCGCGGCCAGAGCAAAGTTCTGGTCGACATTGGCACCATCGATGATCAGGGCGTTCGCCCATTCCAGCTTACCGAAGGTCGTACGCAGGGCTGCAGTCTTGGCTTCCTTCTGGACAACGCTGTCGATGACGATCAGCGAGCCAGCCTTGGCCTTGGACGACAGGGCATGCTTCAGCGCCAGGGCGCGGACCTTCTTGGGCAGGTCGATGGCATGGCTGCGCGGGGTCGGACCGAATGCACGGCCACCACCACGGAACTGGGGAGCCTTCCGGTCGCCGTGACGAGCGCCGCCCGAACCCTTCTGCTTCACGAACTTCTTGCCCGTGCGCGCGCCTTCCGACCGGTTCTTCACGTCATGCGTGCCGGCCATGGCCTTGAGCTGCTGGTAGCGAACCATGCGGTGAAGGATGTCGGGGCGGACTTCCAGGCCGAACACGTCGTCCTTGAGGTCGACAGTACCGGCAGCCTTACCCTCGAGAGTGGTTACCTTGAGTTCCATTTACTTCGCTTCTCCCGCAGCTGCGGCCTCGAACGAACCCGGCAGGGTCACGTTCGCGGGAGCCGGCTTCTTGACGGCGTCTTTGATCATGATCCAAGCGCCCTTGGCGCCCGGGACCGAACCCTGGATCATGATCAGGCCACGCTCCACGTCGGTCCGGACGACCTTGACGTTCTGCGTGGTGATGCGACGATCGCCCATATGGCCCGGCATCTTCTTGTTCTTGAAGGTCTTGCCCGGATCCTGGCGGCCACCGGTCGAACCGATGGAGCGGTGGGAAACGGACACACCGTGCGAAGCACGCAGACCGCCAAAGTTCCAACGCTTCATACCACCGGCAAAACCCTTACCAATCGAGGTACCGGTCACATCGACCAGCTGGCCCTCGGAGAAGTGGTCGGCCTTAAGCGTGGCACCAACTTCGATCAGGTTGTCGGCATCGACGCGGAACTCAGCCACGTGACGCTTGGGTTCGACCTTGGCGACGGCGTACTGGCCGCGCTCAGCCTTGGAAATGTTCTTGGCCTTGGCCTGGCCGGCACCGAGCTGGAGGGCCACATAGCCGTCCTTCTCAAGCGTACGCTGGCCCACCACCTGGCAGTTCTGCAGTCCCAGCACCGTCACGGGGACGTGCGAGCCGTCCTCGACGAAGATGCGGGTCATCCCCAGCTTCTGTGCGATCAATCCAGAACGCATCGGTTTTTACCTTCTCATTTGGCGCTCTGCCGGGTCATGGCTTCAGAGGACCCTTTTGGCGGCAGGCGCGGAAACTCGTTTCTTAGAGCTTGATTTCGACGTCGACGCCGGCGGCGAGATCGAGCTTCATCAGTGCATCGACCGTCTGGGGAGTCGGGTCCACAATGTCCAGGAGACGCTTGTGGGTCCGGATCTCAAACTGCTCGCGCGCCTTCTTGTCGATGTGCGGCGAACGGTTGACGGTGAACTTGTCGATGCGGGTCGGCAGCGGGATCGGGCCCCGTACCTGCGCACCCGTACGCTTGGCAGTGTTGACGATCTCGCGGGTCGAGGTGTCGAGCACGCGATGGTCAAACGCCTTGAGGCGGATGCGAATATTCTGACCGTTCATCTTCTCAAATCCTGACAAAATGGATCGCGGCGCGCTGACACGCGCGCCGCGAAAGTCTTTGGGACGATTACTTCAGGATCTTCGCGACGACGCCGGCGCCGACGGTGCGGCCACCTTCACGGATAGCGAAGCGGAGCTTCTCTTCCATTGCGATCGGAACGATGAGCTGAACGTTCATGTTGATGTTGTCGCCCGGCATGACCATCTCGGTGCCTTCCGGCAGCGTCACGATGCCGGTCACGTCGGTGGTGCGGAAGTAGAACTGCGGACGGTAGTTGCCGAAGAACGGAGTGTGACGGCCGCCTTCTTCCTTGGTGAGGATATAGGCCTCAGCAACGAAGTCGGTGTGCGGGGTCACGGAACCGGGCTTGCAGAGCACCTGGCCGCGTTCCACCTGGGTGCGGTCGATACCACGGATCAGGGCACCGATGTTGTCGCCAGCTTCACCCGAGTCGAGCAGCTTGCGGAACATTTCGACACCGGTAACGGTGGTCTTCTGGGTGGCCTTGATGCCGACGATCTCGACTTCTTCACCAACCTTGACGATACCGCGCTCAACGCGACCGGTCACCACGGTACCACGACCCGAGATCGAGAACACGTCTTCGATCGGCATCAGGAAGGGCTGGTCAACCGGACGTTCCGGCTGCGGGATGTACTCGTCGACATTGCGCATCAGTTCGAGAACGGCGTCGTGGCCGAGCTTCGGATCGCCGTTTTCCAGAGCAACCAGGGCCGAGCCCTTGATGATCGGGATATCGTCGCCGGGGAACTCGTACGAGGACAGCAGTTCGCGCACTTCCAGCTCAACGAGCTCGAGCAGTTCCGGATCGTCGACCATGTCGCACTTGTTCAGGAACACAACGAGGGCCGGCACACCAACCTGACGGGCGAGCAGGATGTGCTCGCGGGTCTGCGGCATCGGGCCGTCGGCAGCCGACACAACCAGGATCGCGCCGTCCATCTGGGCAGCGCCGGTGATCATGTTCTTCACATAGTCGGCGTGGCCGGGGCAGTCGACGTGAGCATAGTGACGGTTTTCAGTCTCATACTCGACGTGAGCGGTGTTGATGGTGATACCGCGGGCCTTCTCTTCCGGAGCGGCGTCGATCTGGTCATACGCCTTGAAGGTGGCGCCGCCGGTCTCAGCCAGAACCTTGGTGATTGCCGCTGTCAGCGAGGTCTTGCCATGGTCAACGTGACCGATGGTGCCGATGTTGCAGTGCGGCTTGTTACGGGCAAATTTTTCCTTCGCCATCACTTTTCTCCAAATTCGTCAGCGCAATCGCCGACTTTCAGTTGAGTTTGTAGCTTGCGCTGTTGTTAGGCGTATTTGGCCTGGACTTCGTCGGCGACTGCCTGCGGAACCTGCTCGTAGTGATCGAACACCATCGAGTACTGAGCTCGACCCTGGCTCATGGAGCGGAGCGAGTTCACGTAGCCGAACATATTCGCGAGCGGCACATAGGCATTCACGACCTGGACCACACCACGGCCTTCAGTGCCCTGGATCTGGCCACGACGCGAATTCAGATCGCCGATGACGTCGCCCATGTACTCATCCGGCGTCGTAACTTCAACCTTCATGATCGGTTCGAGGATCTTCGGGCCGGCTTCACGCAGGGCTTCACGGAAACCCGCGCGGCCTGCGATTTCGAATGCCAGCACCGAGGAGTCGACGTCATGGTAGGCGCCGTCAGTCAGGGTGACCTTCACGTCCACGACCGGGAAACCGATCAGCGGGCCTGCGCCCATGACCGATTCGATACCCTTGCTGACGCCAGGGATGTATTCCTTGGGCACCGCACCGCCAACGATGGCGTTGACGAATTCCAGACCCTTGCCGACTTCACCCGGCTCCACAGTGATCTTGATGCGGGCAAACTGGCCCGAACCACCCGACTGCTTCTTGTGGGTGTAGTCCTTTTCGGTCTTGCGGGTGATCGTCTCGCGATAGGCCACCTGCGGCTGACCGATATTGGCTTCCACCTTGAACTCGCGCTTCATGCGGTCGACGAGAATGTCGAGGTGCAATTCGCCCATGCCCGAGATGATGGTCTGGCCGGATTCCTCGTCGGTCTTGACGCGGAAGGACGGATCTTCGGCGGCCAGGCGGTTGAGGGCAAGGCCCATCTTTTCCTGGTCGGCCTTGGACTTCGGCTCGACGGAAATGTCGATAACCGGATCCGGGAAAACCATGCGCTCGAGGATAACCTGCGAGTTGGTCGGGGCCAGGGTATCACCGGTGGTGGTATCCTTGAGGCCCACGATGGCCACGATGTCACCAGCAAAGGCTTCCGTGATCTGCTCGCGGCTATTGGCGTGCATCTGGAACATGCGGCCAACGCGTTCGCGCTTGCCCTTCACGGTGTTTTCCAGGCTGACGCCGGCTTCGAGGTGACCCGAATAGATGCGGCAGAAGGTCAGCGAGCCCATGTGCGGGTCGTTGGCGATCTTGAAAGCCAGCATCGAGAGCGGCTCGCTGTCGTCGGCATGACGTTCGATCGGCTCTTCGGTCTTGGCGTCGATACCCTGGATGGCGGGCACGTCGGTCGGAGCCGGCAGGAAGTCGATAACGCCGTCGAGCAGGGGCTGAACGCCCTTGTTCTTGAAGGCGGAGCCGGCAAACACCAGGAAGAACTTGGTATCGCAGACGCCCTTGCGGAGCAGACGACGGATGGTGTCGTTGTTCGGCATTTCGCCTTCGAGGTAAGCTTCCATCGCAGCGTCGTCCATTTCGACGGCGGCTTCGATCATCTGCTCACGGAACTTCTCGGCCTTTTCCTTGAGGTCAGCCGGGATTTCCACGACGTCCCACTGGGCGCCGAGTTCTTCGTTGCGCCAGACCAGAGCGTTCATCTCGATCAGGTCGACAACGCCCTTGAACTCGTTTTCCGCGCCGATCGGCAGCTGGACCGGGACGCCCTTGGCACCCAGACGCGTGCCGATCATCTCGACGCAGCGGTAGAAGTCGGCACCGATCTTGTCCATCTTGTTGACGAAGATCAGGCGCGGCACGTGGTACTTGTCGGCCTGGCGCCAGACGGTTTCGGTCTGGGGCTCAACACCGGCATTGGCGTCGAGTAGAGCGACGGCACCGTCGAGCACGCGCAGCGAACGCTCGACTTCAATGGTGAAGTCCACGTGGCCGGGGGTGTCGATGATGTTGAAGCGGTGCATCACGCCTTCGCGCGACTTCCAGAAGGTGGTGGTCGCAGCCGAGGTGATGGTGATGCCGCGTTCCTGCTCCTGCTCCATCCAGTCCATGGTGGCGGCGCCGTCGTGGACTTCGCCGATCTTATGGGACTTGCCGGTGTAGTAGAGGATACGCTCTGTCGTGGTCGTCTTGCCAGCATCGATGTGCGCCATGATGCCGAAGTTACGGTACAGATTAATCGGATATTCGCGTGCCATAGGGACCTCCTACTACCAGCGGTAGTGCGAGAAGGCACGGTTGGCATCAGCCATACGGTGCGTATCTTCGCGCTTCTTGACGGCCTGGCCACGGCCATTCATGGCATCCATGAGCTCGCCGGAAAGACGCTCGCGCATGGTGTTCTCACCACGCTTGCGGGCGCTGTCGATGAGCCAGCGGATGGCCAGGGCCTGCTGACGGTCGGCACGGACTTCAACCGGAACCTGGTAGGTGGCACCGCCAACGCGGCGCGAACGCACTTCAACGGCAGGACGGATATTGTCCAGGGCGCCGTGGAAGACCGCGATCGGGTCCTGCTTGGTCTTGGCTTCGACAATGTCGAAAGCACCATAGACGATGGATTCGGCAGCAGACTTCTTGCCGTCCTTCATCAGGGAGTTCATGAACTTGGAGACGACGAGATCACCGAACTTGGGATCGGGAATAACGTCTCGTTTTTCGGCGCGATGGCGACGGGACATGACTCAAATTCTCCTTACTTCGGACGCTTCGCGCCGTACTTCGAACGGCGTTGCTTGCGGTCCTTGACGCTCTGCGTATCGAGAACGCCGCGGAGCACGTGATAGCGGACACCCGGCAGGTCGCGAACGCGGCCGCCGCGGATGAGCACGACGGAGTGCTCCTGAAGGTTGTGACCTTCGCCCGGGATGTACGAAATCACTTCGCGCTGGTTGGTCAGGCGAACCTTGGCCACCTTGCGCAGAGCCGAGTTCGGCTTCTTCGGGGTCGTCGTGTACACACGGGAGCATACGCCGCGCTTCTGCGGGTTGGCTTCCATGGCCGGAACCTTGTTCCGCTTTGGCTTGCTGGCGCGTGGTTTGCGGATCAGCTGATTAATGGTGGGCATTGCGCTCTTTCCATTGGTCCAAAAGTTTACGGTCAGCACAAGCAAACCAAAGCGGCGCTCGCCCGGATCCGGAAGGGATTCGGCGGCGCCTCAGTTGCAGCGGACCACCCGCCTTTCGGCAGCAGTCATGCGCACAAGGATTTGCTTCGTCTAACTACCCGACAGTGTGTTTGATTGCCCTGGATTCCCGCACAAGTTGGCAGGGACCCGGCGTGACAATCACGACCGACCGCTAAGGTAGGCGCTGTTTAGAGCCGATGACTCGCCTCGTCAAGGATTCTTTCGTGAAAAAACCGAGGGAGAGCCATGCGTTTGCGGCACCTGCACGCGCCCTGATCTGAATCGGGCGACTGGACGGACTGCCGCAAAACCGTTCGGCAGGGACTCGATCGAGGATTCGCGATGCTTGTTTACGGCCGCACCCAACGCTCGTCCCGATGGCTTCGAGCCATGGCATGGACGATCCGTTCAATGCCCAGACCAGCCGAAAAATCAATGACCCTGGCCGGCTCGCCCCTGATCGCACGCAGAAGTTCGTGGCATTCAATGATCTTGAGATCGTTGAACCCGAGCCCGTGCCCGGGAGCCGGAATGAACCGATCGTATGGCTTGTGCAACGGGCCGGCCAGAACAGTGGTAAATCCCTGCCCTGCTGCCGCCCCCGAGGCCCTGTAGATTTGCAGCTCGTTCATCCGCTCCTGGTCGTAGAGGATACTCCCGGCCGAGCCGAATATCTGCAGGGCAATACGACCCTTGCGCCCCCATGCCGAGCGATTGACCGCCAGGATGCCGCTGACGTCCCCTACTTCAAAGAGCACATTGGCGATGTCAAAGGTCTCGACCGCGCGTCTCCCGCCACCCTGGGTCGGGCGGCTGTCATAAGGCTTGGCCTGCTGCGCAAAAACGCGCGTCAGCTCTCCGATCAGGACACGAATGAGGCTGAGCGGATGGACCGCGAAGTCATCCAGGGCCCCATAACCCGAGCTGGCTTCGCTCTTCCAGTAGAATTGCGCCTCCGGATCCGCCATGAAGTCTTCGTCCATCTCGATGCGGACGTGATTGACCGTGCCAATGGCACCCTGCCCGATTAGTTCCTCGATCTGCCGGACCATCGGGCTCTGAATATAGTTGTAACCGAGGATGGCCACGCGCCCGCTTCGTCGGGCGGCCGCCTCCATGCGCTCCGCATCGGCAAGGTGCACGGCCATAGGCTTTTCGCACCAAACGTGTTTTCCCGCTTCGAGCGCCGCGACGGCCATCTCGGCATGGAAGGCATTTGGGGTTGTGATCGAGACGACATCGACCTGCGGATCGTCGATCAACTGCCGCCAATCACCGGAGGCGCGCTCGAATCCGAACTCCCCTGCCCGCCGTTCCGCCAAGTCGGTACTTGCTTCGGCCAGGTGTCGAAGACGCGGCCGCGGGCCATCACCAAATACCGCCTTCACCGAAGTCCAGGCCAGCGCATGGCACTTGCCCATATATCCCGTGCCGATAAGTCCGACGCCAATTGTATCCGACATGGCCTGCTCCTAGACGGTTCCACCAAGCGATGAGCTCAGTTCCGCCAATTCGGCCCCGCCCGCCATCATGTCCTGCAGTTCTTCCGGGCTGAGTTCGCCCTTGCACGCGGTGCCCAAAGTTTTGCCGCGATTGAGCACCGTGAAGCGGTCGCCCACCGCGAGAGCATGGCGCACATTGTGAGTGATGAACACAATGCCAATGCCGGTCTTGCGGACTCGGTCTATGGTTGCCAGAACATTGGCGGTCTGCCGCACACCCAAAGCCGAGGTCGGCTCGTCAAGGATCAGAATCTTGGCGCCGAAATAAACGGCGCGCGCGATCGCCACGGTTTGTCGCTCGCCGCCCGAAAGCGTCCCCACGGCCTGCTCGGGCTCGCGCAGATTGATGCCCATGCGGCGCATTTCCTCCATGGTGACCTGATTGGCCTTGTCCATATCAAGGAACTGGAAGGGGCCGAACCTGCGGCGCGGCTCGCGCCCCATCCAGAAATTGCGGGTCACCGACATTAGCGGAATCATCGCGAGATCCTGGTAGACGGTCGCTACGCCAGCCTCCATGGCGTCTCGCGGCGTGTCGAAATTCACCGCCTTGCCATTCATGCGGATTTCGCCCGAGGTTGGCTTGTGGACCCCGGCCATGGTCTTGATGAAAGTAGACTTGCCGGCACCGTTGTCGCCGAGCAGGCAATGGCATTCGCCGGGCATGATGGAGACCGAAACGCCATTGAGGGCAATGACAGGCCCAAACTGCTTCTTGATCTCGACCAGTTCAATGAGGGGTTGATCGGCCATAGTCAGCGCTCCCCGGTGATCAGGCGGCGGATATAGGTGTTGAGGATAACGGCGAGCAGCAGGATCACGCCCAGGAACACCCGGAAAAGCGAACTTTCCACACCGGCGAAGAACAGGCCTTGCTGCACGACACCGAAGATCAGCGCGCCGAGCGCCGCCCCGATGACCGAACCATACCCCCCGGTGAGCAGCGCACCGCCGATCACCACCGCAATGATGGCCTCGAACTCCTTGAGCAGGCCTCGATCGGCGGCGGCGGAGCCGAACTCCATGACCTGGCACGTGGCGAAGACGGTGGCGCAAAAGGCCGAAAAGACGAACATGGCGATTTTCACTCGATCGACCGGAACGCCCACATAGCGGGCGGCCTTTGCGTCGCCGCCAGCGGCATAGATCCAGTTGCCGAACCGGGTACGGGTCAGCAGCACGTGGGCAAAGATGACCAGCACCAGCGCCCAGACCATGAGCATGGGAATACCATCGACCACGGGCTGTCCGGCCCGATTGCCGGCTGTAAACTTGGCGACTACACCGATATCGGCCAGCCAGGTGAAAACAAAGCCCAGTATCTTGCCGCCGAAGATCGGCGCCAGCCAGTCCCCTTCCGCCGCATCCTTGACGCCACCGATAATGGTCTGTCGGGTGGTCGCGATGGAAAAGTAGATCGTTAGCCCACGCAGGATATAAAGCGAGGCCAAGGTCACGATGAATGACGGCAGCCCAGTTTTGATAACCAGGTAGCCGTTGGCCCATCCGACCAGCATCGCCACGCCGAATGCCGCGATGATCGACAGCCACATCGGCAGGCCAAGATGTACGCTCAACAGCGCAATGACAATGCCCGAAAAGCCGATCATGGAGCCGACCGACAGATCGAATTCACCCGCGATCATTAGTAGGCACGCCCCAACCGCGATAATGGCGAACTGCGCGGAGACAACGCCCCAGTTCAGGATGCCATCGGGGGCGAACATGCCCGAGCCGCCCGCGACTACGGCAAAGTAGATAAAAACGACGACAGTGCCTGCCATGGCGCCCAGTTCGGGGCGGACGAAGGCGCGGCGCAGGTGCGACTGCTGCTGCATGCGCTCGTCGGACGGCACTGCAGAGGGCTGATCGGTCATTTCGACTTATCCCCACTGCCATCGACACATGGGATCGATGGCGCATTGAAGGAGCCGCGCGCGTCGCGCGGCCCCGGACTGATGATTAGCGATAGGTACCGGCGTACTGCTCGACCAGAGCGATATTGTCCTTGGTGACAAAGCCGGGACCGGAATTGACCGAGTTGCCGGGGATGACGCCAAAGCGCGCAAGGTTGGTCAGGAACACCACCGGCAGGTAGCCCTGCAGATAAGGCTGCTGGTCAATCGCGAAGGCAATTACGTCGGCCTTGATTGCGTTGGCGATCTGTTCGGACAGGTCGAACGTGCCGAAGAAGATGGCGCCGGACTTTCCGGTAGCATCTAGGGCGACGATGGTCGGCTCGGCCGACGTCGGACCCAGTGCCAGAATGCCATTCGTGTCGGGATTGGCCTGCAGATAGGCCTGCACCTTGGACATGATTTCGGCAGGATCCTGCCCGGAATCGATCATCTGGCTCCCCAGGTCGGTGCCGATGGCATCGGCAAACCCCTGGCAGCGTTCAACAGAGGCCGGGTTAGTGATGTAGTGGTTGACGCAAAGGAAGCTGGTCACCCCAGCGGCCTTGGCGCGTTCGCCAGCACCAAAGCCTGCGTCGTATTCCGGCTGCCCAACGTGGAGCAGAGCGCCGATTTCCTTGGACTGCTCCTCAGTACCGGAATTGATCGTGATTACCGGAATGCCACGCGCAACGGCGTCAGAAAGCGGGCCGGACAGCACATCGAAATCGGCAATGGTAGCGATGATGCCATCGGGGTTGGACGCCGTTGCCTGCTCAATGATCCGGGCCATGTCGGCGAGGTCGCCTGTTGGCGGATTGCGATATTCCACCGTAACGCCCATCTGGTCGCCGGCCAGGGTGATAGCGTTCTTAATCGTGTTCCACCAACTGTCGGAATCAGGTGCGTGCGATACTAGTACGAAGCGCTCACCATCGGCAGCGGCCGGCAGAACAGTAGCCGGCATCACGGCAGCGGCCAGAGCGAAAGCCGCAAGGCCCTTGGTCATAATGTTCATCGATTTCCTCCCTCGTGAAAAGGTTTTCGAAATAGCCTATTCATTCTATTTCTAACTCACCACGAAACAAACATTCCATTCTTGGCATAATCCGTCAAGCTCCCCGCTGACCGTACGCAAAAGAAAAGGGGCCCGAAGGCCCCTTCCCCAAATTCGCGATGTCCGACGCTTACTCGGCGGCCGGCGCGGCGATCTTCACCGTCTCGGCCTGCCGGCGACGCTCGTCCAGGATAAGGTCGTCGCGCTTGGACGCAATCTGCTTGGCCTTGGACTGGCCCGCACCGGTACCGGCCGGAATGAGGCGGCCGACGATGACGTTTTCCTTGAGGCCTTCGAGAAGGTCGGCCTTGCCGGAAACGGCAGCTTCGGTCAGCACGCGCGTGGTTTCCTGGAACGACGCCGCCGAGATGAACGACCGGGTCTGCAGCGAAGCCTTGGTGATACCGAGCAGGACCGGATTGGCAGTCGCCGGCTTCTTGCCTTCGGCCGCAAGCTGGTCGTTGAGCTCGTCGAAGTCCAGCTTGTCGAGCTGCTCGTCCTTAAGCAGGCCGGAGTCACCGGGTTCCACGATTTCGACCTTCTGCAGCATCTGGCGAACGATCACCTCGATGTGCTTGTCGTTAATCAGCACGCCCTGCAGACGGTACACTTCCTGGATTTCGTTCACCAGGTAGCGCGCCAGTTCCTCGACGCCCTTGATCGCAAGGATGTCGTGCGGAGCCGGATTGCCGTCGAGGATGTACTCACCCTTCTCGATGGCGTCGCCTTCCTGCAGATGGAACGGCTTGCCCTTCGGGATCAGGTATTCCACCGGATCGGCACCGTCTTCAGTCGGCTCGATGATCACGCGACGCTTGTTCTTGTAGTCGCGGCCGAAGCGGATGGTGCCATCGATCTCGGCGATGATGGCGTGATCCTTCGGACGACGCGCTTCGAAGAGCTCGGCAACACGCGGCAGACCGCCGGTGATGTCCTTGGTCTTGGCGCTTTCCAGCGGGATACGCGCCAGCACGTCACCCGGCGAAACCTTCTCGCCCGGCTCGACCGCGATGATCGCGTCGACCGAGAGAAGGTAACGGGCGTCACCACCACGATCCACCTTGGCAATGGCACCGCCACGGCCGATGGCAAGCGCGGGCTTGAGGCCCTCGCCACGCTGGTTGCCGCGCCAGTCGATGACCACGCGCTTGGTGAAGCCGGTGGCCTCGTCGGTGTTTTCTGCGACAGATGCACCATCGACCAGGTCTTCGAACACCACCTCGCCCTCGACTTCGGCGAGGATCGGACGGGTGTACGGGTCCCATTCGGCCAGGCGCTGGCCACGGCGGACGGTATCGCCCTCCTTCACCAGCAGCTTGGAACCATAGGTCACCTTGTGCACGCTGCGTTCCTTGCCATCGGCATCCAGAACCGCCAGCGAAACGTTACGGGCCATGACGACAAGCTTGCCGTCCTCGACCTTGACCACGTTCGGGTTGCGGATCTCGATCTTGCCTTCGGCGCCGGATTCGAGGAACGAGCTGTCCACCACCTGCGCGGTACCACCAATGTGGAACGTACGCATGGTGAGCTGGGTGCCGGGTTCACCGATCGACTGTGCGGCAATGACGCCGACTGCTTCACCCATGTTGACGGGCGTACCGCGAGCCAGGTCACGGCCATAGCAGGCCGCGCAGCAGCCCTGGCGCATGTCGCAGGTCAGCGGCGAGCGGATACGGATCGACTGGATCCGGGCTTCCTCGATGACGTCGACATGCTTTTCCTCGAGCAGAACGCCCTTGGCGGCAATGAGGTCACCGGTCAGCGGGTGGAACACATCGTCAGCCGTCGTACGGCCCAGAACGCGCTGGCCGATGGAGGCCACGATCTGGCCGGCGTCGACGATCGGCTCCATGGTCAGACCACGATCGGTTCCGCAATCCTCGGCCACGATGATGGCGTCCTGCGCCACGTCGACGAGACGACGGGTCAGGTAACCGGAGTTCGCGGTCTTGAGTGCGGTATCGGCCAGACCCTTACGGGCACCGTGGGTGGAGTTGAAGTACTCCAGCACGTTCAGGCCTTCCTTGAAGTTCGCGGTGATCGGCGTCTCGATGATCGAGCCGTCCGGCTTGGCCATCAGGCCGCGCATACCGGCAAGCTGCTTCATCTGGGCCGGTGAACCACGGGCACCCGAGTGAGACATCATATAGACCGAGTTGATCGGCTTCTGACGACCGGTTTCCTTGTCGATCTGGACGGTACGGATGGCGTCCATCATCTTCTCGGCAACGGCGTCACCGCACTTGGCCCAGGCGTCGACGACCTTGTTGTACTTTTCGCCCTGGGTGATCAGGCCGTCATTGTACTGCTGCTCGAATTCCTCGACCAGCTTCCTTGTGTCTTCCACGATCGTGTACTTGGACGCCGGGATAACCATGTCGTCCTTGCCGAAGGAAATGCCGGCATCGCAGGCGTTCTTGAAGCCGAGCTGCATGACGCGGTCACAGAAAATGACCGTCTCCTTCTGACCGCAACCGCGATAGACGGTGTCGATCATCTTGGAGATCATCTTCTTGGTCATGAGCTGGTTCGCGGTCGCGAACGGCACGGCCGGGTTCTTCGGCAGGATCTGGCCGATAAGCATGCGGCCCGGGGTCGTCTCCACGATCTCGGTGGTGAGGTTGCCCTCCGCATCCCAGGCCGGGACGCGCGCCTTGATCTTGGTGTGCAGGGTCACGACGTTGTTGTCGAGAGCATGCTCGAGCTCGGCATAAGACCCGAAGGCCATGCCTTCGCCCGGCTCGTTCTCGTTCATCAGCGACAGATAATAGAGACCAAGCACGATGTCCTGGCTCGGCACGATGATCGGCTGACCATTGGCCGGGTGCAGGATGTTGTTGGTCGACATCATCAGCACGCGTGCTTCCAGCTGGGCTTCGAGCGACAGCGGCACGTGAACGGCCATCTGGTCGCCGTCGAAGTCGGCGTTGAAAGCGGTACAGACCAGCGGGTGCAGGCGGATGGCCTTGCCTTCGATCAGCACGGGCTCGAAAGCCTGGATGCCGAGGCGGTGCAGGGTCGGTGCGCGGTTCAGCAGAACCGGGTGCTCGCGGATCACCTCGTCCAGGATGTCCCAGACTTCCGGCTTTTCCTTTTCCACCAGCTTCTTGGCCTGCTTCACCGTCGAGCTGAAGCCCTTGGCTTCGAGGCGCGAGTAGATGAACGGCTTGAACAGCTCGAGCGCCATCTTCTTGGGCAGACCGCACTGGTGCAGCTTGAGGCTCGGGCCAACGGTGATGACCGAACGGCCGGAATAGTCCACGCGCTTGCCGAGCAGGTTCTGGCGGAACCGGCCCTGCTTGCCCTTGAGCATGTCGCTCAGCGACTTCAGCGGACGCTTGTTTGCACCGGTGATGGTGCGGCCACGGCGGCCGTTGTCGAACAGCGCGTCAACGGCTTCCTGCAGCATGCGCTTTTCGTTGCGGATGATGATATCCGGCGCACGCAGCTCGATCAGGCGCTTGAGGCGGTTGTTGCGGTTGATCACGCGACGGTAGAGATCGTTGAGATCGGAGGTCGCGAAGCGGCCACCATCCAACGGCACCAGCGGGCGCAGCTCGGGCGGGATGACCGGCACGACGGTCATGATCATCCATTCCGGCTTGTTGCCGGAGATGATGAACTGCTCGACGATCTTGAGGCGCTTGGCCAGCTTCTTGGGCTTGAGCTCGGTGGTGGCTTCGGCGATCTCGACGCGCAGGTCGGCGGCGATCTTTTCCAGATCGAGCGCAATCAGCATGTCGCGGATGGCTTCGGCGCCAATCTTGGCGGTGAAGCTGTCGGCGCCGTACTCGTCCTGGGCGTCGATATACTGCTCTTCAGTCAGCAGTTCGCCCGTGGTGAACGGGGTCAGGCCGGCATCGATGACGACATAGTTCTCGAAATAGAGAATGCGTTCGATATCCTTCAGCGTCATGTCGAGCAGCAGCGCGATGCGGCTCGGCAGCGACTTCAGGAACCAGATGTGGGCGACCGGAGCGGCCAGCTCGATATGGCCCATGCGCTCGCGGCGCACGCGGCTGAGCGTGACTTCAACGCCGCACTTCTCGCAGATGACGCCCTTGAACTTCATGCGCTTGTACTTGCCGCACAGGCACTCATAGTCCTTCACCGGCCCGAAAATGCGGGCGCAGAACAGGCCGTCACGTTCGGGCTTGAACGTCCGGTAGTTGATGGTCTCGGGCTTCTTGATCTCGCCGTACGACCAGGACAGGATTTTTTCCGGCGACGCGATCGAGATCTTCATCTGATCGAAAGTCTGCACGGGGATGGCCGGGTTGAACGGGTCCATGACGTGGGAATGCTGGTTCATCTATTTTCTCCTCTGTCCGGCCGGGTCGCGGTGCTCCGCAGGACCCGTCCGGTGGGTGAATGGGGGTGGAAGTGCCGGATTATTCCGCCGCTTCCTGAGGAGGTGCGAGCTCGCCCTCGGCTTCGTTGGCCGGAGCCTCCAGTTCGCGGTTCTCAAGTTCGACATTGAGACCGAGCGACCGGATTTCCTTGACCAGCACGTTGAAGCTTTCTGGGATGCCCGCTTCGAAGGTGTCGTCGCCACGCACGATGGCCTCGTAGACCTTGGTACGGCCCGCCACGTCATCCGACTTGATGGTGAGCATTTCCTGCAGCGTATAGGCGGCGCCATACGCTTCGAGGGCCCACACTTCCATCTCGCCGAAGCGCTGACCGCCGAACTGGGCCTTGCCGCCCAGCGGCTGCTGGGTAACCAGCGAGTACGGACCGATCGAGCGCGCGTGGATCTTGTTGTCCACGAGGTGGTCGAGCTTGAGCATGTAGATGTAGCCCACGGTCACCTGGCGGTCGAACTGCTCGCCCGTACGGCCGTCGAACACGGTCGACTGACCCGAGGACTTCAGCCCTGCCCGCTCCAGAAGCTCGACGATGTCGGCTTCCTTGGCGCCATCGAACACCGGCGTCGCGATCGGAACACCCTTCGACAGGTGCTCGCCGAGGCGCAGCAGGCTGTCGTCGTCCAAGTCATTGACGCTGTTGTCATTGGCGAACAGCGTACCGATCTCGGCGCGGAGCGGCTTGAGATCGCCCTTGGCCTGATAGGCGCGGACCATGTCGTCGATCTTCTTGCCCATGCCGGCACAGGCCCAACCCAGGTGGGTTTCAAGGATCTGACCGACATTCATGCGCGAAGGCACGCCCAGCGGGTTTAGCACGATGTCAACCGAAGTGCCGTCTTCGAGATACGGCATGTCTTCGACAGGTACGATGCGGGACACAACGCCCTTGTTGCCGTGACGGCCGGCCATTTTGTCGCCTGGCTGGATCTTGCGCTTGGTGGCGATGAAGACCTTGACCATCTTCATCACGCCCGGCGGAAGTTCGTCACCGCGCTGCAGCTTGTCGACCTTGTCGATGAAGCGCTGCTCGAGCAGACGCCGGCTTTCTTCATACTGGGCATGAAGCGCTTCCATCTCGGTCATGACCTTGTCGTCATCGACCGCGAACTGCCACCACTTCGAACGCGGCTGCGCTTCGAAGATGGAGTCGTTTAGCTTGGTGCCGGTGACATAGCCCTTCGGGCCAGCCGTGGCCGCCTTGCCGAACAGCATTTCCTTGAGACGGGCATAGACGTTGCGGTCCAGGATCGACTGTTCGTCGTCACGGTCCTTGGCCAGGCGCTCGATTTCCTCGCGCTCGATGGCCATGGCACGCTCGTCCTTGTCGATGCCGTGGCGATTGAACACGCGCACTTCAACGACAGTACCAGCATCGCCCGGCGGCACGCGCAGGGAGGTGTCACGGACGTCCGAGGCCTTTTCACCGAAAATGGCGCGGAGGAGCTTTTCTTCCGGCGTCATCGGCGATTCACCCTTGGGGGTGATCTTGCCCACCAGGATATCGCCCGGCTGAACTTCGGCGCCGATGTGAACGATACCGGCTTCGTCGAGGTTCTTGAGGGCTTCTTCCGAAACGTTCGGAATATCGCGGGTGATTTCTTCCGGACCAAGCTTGGTGTCGCGGGCCATCACTTCGTATTCCTCGATATGGATCGAGGTGAAGACGTCCTGCATGGCGATCTTTTCGCTGAGCAGGATGGAGTCTTCGAAGTTGTAGCCATTCCAGGGCATGAACGCGACGAGCACGTTGCGGCCCAGGGCCAGGTCGCCCAGTTCGGTCGACGGACCATCCGCGATGATGTCGCCGGCATTGATGTGGTCGCCCACAACCACCAGCGGACGCTGGTTGATGCAGGTCGACTGGTTCGAACGCTGGAACTTCATCAGGTTGTAGATGTCGACGCCCGACTTCGAGGCATCGGTTTCTTCCGTTGCGCGAATAACGATACGGGTCGCATCCACCTGGTCCACCACGCCGGAACGCTTGGCGGCAATGGCGGCGCCGGAGTCACGGGCCACGATCGGCTCCATGCCGGTGCCCACGAACGGAGCCTCGGCACGCAGCAGCGGCACCGCCTGGCGCTGCATGTTCGAACCCATCAGCGCGCGGTTGGCGTCGTCGTTCTCAAGGAACGGGATCAGCGAAGCGGCGACGGACACCATCTGCTTGGGGGAAACGTCCATCAGGTCGACGTTTTCCTTCGGCGTCAGGCCGTTGTCGCCAGCATGGCGGGCCACAACCAGGTCATCGGCCAGTTCGCCACCCTTGGTGAACTGCACGTTGGCCTGGGCAACGTAGTGCTTGGCCTCTTCCATGGCGGAGAGATAGACGACTTCGTCGGTCAGCTTGCCGTCGACGATCTTGCGGTACGGGGTCTCGATGAAACCGTACTTGTTGACGCGGGCAAAGGTCGACAGCGAGTTGATCAGACCGATATTGGGGCCTTCCGGCGTCTCGATCGGGCAGATACGGCCATAATGGGTCGGGTGCACGTCGCGGACTTCGAAGCCGGCGCGCTCGCGGGTCAGACCACCCGGTCCAAGAGCCGACAGGCGGCGCTTGTGGGTGATTTCCGAGAGCGGATTGGTCTGGTCCATGAATTGGGACAGCTGCGACGACCCGAAGAATTCGCGCACGGCGGCAGCAGCCGGCTTGGCGTTGATCAGGTCCTGCGGCATCACCGTGTCGATTTCGACCGAACTCATGCGCTCCTTGATGGCGCGCTCCATGCGGAGCAGACCAAGGCGGTAGGAGTTTTCCATGAGTTCGCCGACCGAACGCACGCGGCGGTTGCCGAGATTGTCGATGTCGTCGATTTCGCCACGACCGTCGCGCAGGTCGACCAGCGTGCGGACGACTTCCACGATGTCTTCCTTGCGCAGGGTGCGCATGGTGTCGGGCGCGTCGAGCTCGAGGCGCATGTTCATCTTGACGCGGCCAACGGCCGACAGGTCATAGCGCTCGCTGTCGAAGAACAGCGACTGGAACATGGCTTCCGCCGTTTCCACGGTCGGCGGCTCACCCGGACGCATGACGCGGTAGATGTCGAACAGGGCGTCTTCGCGCGTCTCGTTCTTGTCCACGGCCAGCGTGTTGCGCAGATAGGCGCCGATGGTGACGTGATCGATATCCAGGATCGGCAGTTCGTCAAAGCCCAGGCCGACCAGCTTGGTCAGCAGCTTTTCGTCGATCTCGTCGCCGGCTTCGGCATAGATCTCGCCGGTCTTGAGATTGACCAGGTCTTCGGCCAGGTACATGCCGAACAGGTCTTCATCGACCGCCAGCAGGTGCGTCAGGCCGTTTTCGGCCAGCTTCTTGGCCTGGCGGGCGGAAAGCTTCTTGCCGCCCTCATGAACCACGTCGCCGGTCTTGGCGTCGATCAGGTCATGGGTCGGCTTGGCACCCTTCCACTTTTCGGCATCGTAAGGAACGCGCCAGCCCTTGTCGGTCTTTTCGTAGTTCAGCGTGTTGTAATAGGTGCTGAGGATTTCCTCGGCATCCATGCCCAGCGCCTTGAGCAGCGAGGTGACCGGAATCTTGCGGCGACGGTCGATACGCGCATAGACGATGTCCTTGGCGTCGAACTCGATATCGAGCCACGAACCGCGATAGGGAATGATGCGGCCGGCAAACAGCAGCTTGCCTGAGGAATGGGTCTTGCCCTTGTCGTGGTCGAAGAACACGCCGGGCGAACGGTGCATCTGGCTGACGATGACGCGCTCGGTGCCGTTGACAATGAAGGTGCCGTTCGACGTCATGAACGGCATGTCGCCCATATAGACGTCCTGCTCCTTGATGTCCTTGACCGAGCGGGCGCCGGTTTCCTCGTCCACTTCGAACACGATCAGCCGCAGGGTCACCTTGAGCGGGGCAGCGAAGGTAATGTCGCGCGCACGGCACTCGTCGATGTCATACTTGGGCTGCTCGAACTCGTAGCGCACGAATTCCAGCGAGGCAGTGTTGGAAAAGTCGGTGATCGGGAAAACCGACCGGAACACGGACTGCAGACCCTCATCGGACCGGCCGCCCTTGGGTTCGTCGACCATGAGGAACTGGTCGTACGAAGCCTTCTGGACTTCGATCAGGTTGGGCATCTCCGTGACTTCGCGGATGGACCCGAAGGACTTGCGAACCTTGCGGCGGCCGTTGAACGTGGTAGCCATGAAAGCTCCTACTTTCAGTTTTGCCGCGCCTCTGCCGAACGGCCCTGGGGCCATCCGCGACGCGGCGTTATTGCCTGTCTCGGAGGCACATATCCAAAGACCCGACAATCAGCCGTCGGCGCTCGGGATATATGCCCATTCAATTTCTGCGGGCCTGACAGATGTCGACGTCTCTCGCTCCAGGCCCGGCAGCGAGATCACAGACTCGTGATGAACGGCTAAAACCCCACTCGCAGGCAAACCTGCGGCGAGGTCATCAAAGGCTCCAACGTGCCCGCGACATCAAAAATCGTCATATATTTCCGCAAATTGGCGCTTGGACCCATCCAATCGGCCCAGCGAATCGTTCCGTCAGAAACGGAAAAGCGAAATGGCACATAAAGCGCCATTTCGCAAATTTCAAGGCAGGAACTGAAATTACTTCAGTTCGACCTTTGCACCAGCGGCTTCAAGCTTCTTCTGGATGTCTTCGGCTTCAGCCTTCGACACGCCTTCCTTGACGGCCTTCGGAGCGCCTTCAACCAGGGCCTTGGCTTCGCCGAGGCCGAGGCCGGTGATGCCACGGACTTCCTTGATGACGTTGATCTTGTTGTCGCCGAACGAGGCGAGGATCACGTCGAATTCAGTCTTTTCTTCAGCGGCCGGGGCAGCGGCACCGCCGCCAGCGGCAGCAGCAACAGCAACCGGAGCAGCGGCGGAAACGCCCCACTTTTCTTCCAGCAGCTTGGACAGTTCAGAAGCCTCGAGGACGGTCAGAGCCGAGAGGTCATCAACGAGCTTGGCGAGATCAGCAGCCATTTTATACTCTTTTCAGTTTGGGTTTGGGTTCGAATGTATAGGGTGTTCGGAACGGCCTTACGCCGCTTCGCTCTTTTCCGCGTGGGCGGCCAGAACGCGAGCAATGCCCGCACCCGGCTGCACGAGGATGGAAGCGATGTTCTGTGCCGGCTGCTTGACGAGGCCTGCGAGCTTTGCGCGCAGTTCGTCGAGCGACGGCATGGTTGCCAGTGCCTTGACGCCATCGGCGTCGAGAGCGGTCTGACCCATTGCACCACCGAGAATGACGAACTTCTGGTTCTTCTCGGCGAAGGCTGCTGCGATTTTCGGCGCAGCAACGGGGTCTTCCGCATAGGCGATGACGGTCGGGCCGGTGAACAGGCCCGAAATGTCCGCGACATCGGTTTCCTTAAGAGCAAGCTTGGCAAGGCGGTTCTTGGCGACCTTGACCTTGCCGCCAGCCTTCTTGACCTGCACGCGCAGGTCAGTGAACGCAGCGACGGTCAGGCCGGTATTGTGCGCAACCACGATCGATCCAGCGCCCTTGAGGGCGTCCTGGAGCGAGGCAATGACTGCACTCTTTTCCGCTCTTTCCACACTAGTCTCCACTAGTCTGGTTCCTCGGGAGAACCCTTGGAACCATTGCCAATTGCTGCCCCCTGCCCTTGCGGACCGGGGAACAACGGTTAGTGCCTGCCAACCGGGAGCCCCGAGGGGCAACTGGCCTAGGTTCGAACCTCAACCCGGGGCCAATGGCCCGGAATTGGGTTTTCACCCCGTCTATTGCTGGCCCCGCATTCGGGATTAACGGCTAAGCCGGCCGGCAGTCTCGGACAGGACTTTTTCAACCGCAGGCCGAAGCCTTTAGGTTGAAACACCGGGCGGCCTGAGCCGTCCGGAATTCTGTGCGGGCTGGTGTGGATCACGAACCACCCCAACCCATCGGGCTATCCTCGGACCGGGTCCGGGGGCCACTCTCAGCGCGGCACTTAATTGCGAAACGCCCTCGGGTCAAGCCCGAGGGCAGCGCGCTGCGCCGGTGAGAGCCTGCGCCCTGTTCTTAGAGAGCCGTACCCGGCTCGACATGGACACCAGGGCCCATGGTGGAGCTCACGGACACCTTCTTGACGTAGGTACCCTTGGCGCCGGCCGGCTTGGACTTCACGACGGCATCGGTGAAAGCCTTGATGTTCTCGAGCAGCGCGTCCTCGGTGAACGACACCTTGCCGATACCGGCATGGATGATACCAGCCTTCTCGACGCGGTATTCGACGGCGCCGCCCTTGGCAGCGCCAACGGCGCCCTTGACGTCCATGGTCACGGTGCCAACCTTGGGGTTCGGCATCAGGTTGCGCGGGCCCAGGATCTTACCGAGGCGACCGACCAGCGGCATCATGTCCGGGGTGGCAATGCAGCGATCGAAATCGATCTTGCCGCCCTGGATGGTTTCCAGTAGGTCTTCGGCACCCACGATGTCAGCACCGGCGGCGGTGGCTTCGTCGGCCTTGGCACCACGGGCGAACACGGCGACGCGAACGGTCTTGCCGGTGCCGTTGGGCAGGTTGACGACGCCGCGGACCATCTGGTCGGCGTGGCGCGGGTCAACACCCAGGTTCATGGCGATTTCAACGGTTTCGTCGAACTTGGCGGAAGCCTTCGACTTGACCATCTTCACCGCGTCTGCAAGCGGATACAGCTTGTTGCGATCGAGCCCTTCACGAGCCGCGGCAGCCTTCTTTGCGATCTTTGCCATTCTCTTAGCCCTCGACCTGGATGCCCATCGACCGGGCGGAACCGGCGATCATGGACATTGCGGATTCAACGTCATCGGCGTTGAGATCCTTCATCTTCTTTTCGGCGATATCGCGCAGCTGAGCCTGCGTGATGGTGCCGGCGCTTTCCTTGCCCGGAAGCTTGGAGCCGGACTTGAGGTTCATCGCCTTCTTGATGAAGTAGGTCACCGGCGGCTGCTTCATCTCGAAGGTGAAGCTCTTGTCGGCATAGGCAGTGATCACGGTCGGAATGGGCGAACCCTTTTCCAGCTCCTGCGTGGCCGCATTGAAGGCCTTGCAGAATTCCATGATGTTCAGGCCGCGCTGACCCAGCGCGGGACCGATCGGGGGCGACGGCGTGGCAGAGCCGGCCGGCACCTGGAGCTTGATATAGCCCGTAATTTTCTTAGCCATGTTTCATCCTTTGCAAGTGCCCCGAGGGGCCGTTGATGCCGTGGTTCGGTTTCCTGACGCTGGCTAAGCGCCATCCCCTTCCACGGGTTTCCGACCGACCGAAGCCGATCAGTTTGGTCAGACCTTTTCGACCTGACCGTATTCGAGCTCCACCGGAGTGGGGCGACCGAAGATCGAGACCTCGACCTTGAGGCGGGAGCGTTCTTCGTCCACCTCTTCGACGACGCCGTTGAAGCTGGCGAAGGGACCGTCCGACACGCGAACGTTCTCGCCCACTTCAAAGCTGACGGAGGGCTTGGGATGATCCACGCCTTCCTGCACCTGCTGCAGGATGGACATGGCCTCGCTCTCCGAAATCGGCATCGGCTTGTTGTCCGCGCCGAGGAAGCCGGTGACCTTGGGCGTATTCTTGATCAGGTGGAAAGCCTCGTCGGTCATGTCCATCTTGACCAGGACATAACCCGGAAAAAACTTGCGCTCGGTGTCAACCTTGCGGCCACGACGGATCTCGACCACCTTCTCGGTGGGTACGATCACGTCCTCAAACAGGTGCTCGAGCTTCTTCTGAGCCGCCTTGAGGCGAATGTCTTCCGCCACCTTGCGCTCGAAATTCGAATACGCCTGAACGATGTACCAGCGCTTGGCCATAAAGGGTCGCCGCTCCCACTAAACTATAAAATGATCCGGATCAGCGGATCGACAGCATCAAGGTCACGAGCCAGGAAATGACCTGGTCAGCCAGCAGGAAGAACAGGCTGGCCAGGATGACCAGCACGACGACCATGATCGAGGAGATCAGGACTTCGCTGCGGCCGGGCCAGGTGACCTTGCTGACTTCCGAGCGAACCTGCTGGAAAAACTGGACTGGGTTCGTGCGGGCCATGGGCAAACAACTCGTATCTTGGTGCAAAACCAAACGCCGCGCAGGAATCCCGCACGGCTAGAGACGCGGTATCTAGAGAACTTGGCCGCATATTGCAACAGCCTTGCCGCACTTAGCGCGCCATCCGCCGCAATCACCCGCATCGCCTTGTAAACGATAAGTGCACAACTGGCAGAATCACCCTTGAATCTGCGCCAAATTGCCGCTTTTATCAATTGTGCCCTAAATGTGGCAAAGCGCGCGGGGGAAGGCGATGTCTTTCGAGGTTATCGGCTGCCAGATCATGCATTTCGGCCCCCACCGGGCCATTCCCGGCCGCGTCACCGGCGCCGTCCGCGTGCGCATCCGTGAAGGCTTCATGGGCACCACGACGGAGTATTCGCTGGACCTCAAGGTCAAGGCCGACTGCAATTACGCGACCTCGGACAAGGTCCGCCAATCCCTCCTCGCCCACGCCGCCCACCAGCTCAACAAGCTCAAGACCCGCCACAGCGAAAAACTCCCAGCCGCGGCTGAGTAGCCCCCCGCACATCCGCATGTTCAGATTTGACCGGGAAACATCCCGCGCCAATTGACCCCTGCTGCCCGGTCCTGCAACAAGACAGCCAAGCAGTTGAGGATCGGACGTGCGAGATTCATCACGACACCAATACATCGCCTTGGATGGCTTGCGCGGTCTGGCAGCGATAATCGTTGTCAGCTATCACGCCCGAACCTGGTTCACCTACTACCTCCCCGGCAGCCATCTTGCGGTCGACTTCTTCTTCCTTCTCAGCGGCTTCGTGCTCGCACACGCCTATGACCCGAAACTATCCTCCGGCCAGTTGAGTTTTTGGCGATTTGCCCTGCTGAGACTAATTCGCCTGTATCCGCTCTACCTGCTGGCATTGGTCATAACGATAGGCTCCCGATGGGGCTATATGGCGACCGAGGACCTGCGGGGCCGCAGCTTTTTCGCCCTCTTTCTTGTCCCCAACCTCTCGCATGAAGCCCCGCGATGGCTGGTCGTTGCCTCCTGGTCGCTGTTCTTCGAATTGCTGGTGAACCTGCTTTTTGCGGCCTTTCACAAGCGGTTGACGACCAGAGTACTGATCGGGGCATCAGCGGTCGGCTTCGTCCTCTGCGTGATCTATGGCCAGCGCTACGGCTCATTGAACGTCGGTTACACCTGGAAGGGCATCCCAGGCGGGCTTGGCCGAGTGCTGTTCTCGTTTCCTCTGGGGGTTCTCATCTACAGGCATCGCGATGCGCTTGTGCGGAACTGGTCCTGGACGGCATGGCCGTCATTTGTGTTGTTGACGGTCGTGTTGGCCTGGCCGACGAACGAGGCCCTCAGACCCTATTTCGATCTGCTCGCCATCCTGTTGCTTCTGCCTGCGATTCTGATCTTTGCGGCTGGGTCGCGGCCTTCACCGTCCAGTATCCCGCTCCTGACGGCTCTCGGCGCGCTCAGCTACGGGATATATGTCCTGCATGGTGTGTTTCTGCGAATCGTGAACACCAATTTTGGTCTGAGGGATCCCGTCACGGCCATGCAGCCCTGGTCTGGGTTGCTGATTATTGCGGCCATGGTGCCGATATGCCTGTTTCTGGACCGGCACTACGACCAGCCGATCAGACGCTGGCTGCTGAGCGTTACAGGCTCAAGGAGTTCTTCGGCTGCAAGGCAACCGCAAACGGCGCCCTAACCCGCTGAAATTTCGGTCAACAATGTCGTTGGAAAGACGGTGCCGCATTGTGCGGCCTAGGCCTGGCAGGGGCTGGGGGACTCGAACCCACGACCCTCGGTTTTGGAGACCGATGCTCTACCAACTGAGCTAAACCCCTTCAGGCGAGGCCGTGTCTAATGGCAAAGGCACCGCGATGCAAGTGGGGTTTTGCCGCGACCATATCAAACGGTGGAATAGTGGATCGCGGCGGCCATCAGCTGCAAGAAACCCAAAATCCAAGGGTGTTCTGGAGCGGGTAGCGGGAATCGAACCCGCGTATTCAGCTTGGAAGGCTGCTGCTCTACCATTGAGCTATACCCGCCCGGAGGCGACGCCACGCGCCTCGCTTAGCAAGATCGCCCCGGCTGTGGCAAGGGTCTCAGGGCCGCCGGCCGGCAAATTTCGGTTGCACCGGCAAAAACTTGCGGACCGGACGCGCAAGGGTGTTGACACCTTTGCGACAGCCAACCATAAACCGCCCCGACGAAAGCGCGAGCCTTCGTCTCCTGCCCGGAAATGTGGAGGGGTGGGAGAGTGGTTAAATCCATCAGACTGTAAATCTGACGCCTCAGGCTACACTGGTTCGAATCCAGTCCCCTCCACCACCCCCCGACCGATAGAGAATGCACCCGGATACCCGGAACCGCGCCGCGCTGGCGTCGTATAGTCTCTTGCGCGGTTTTGGCCGATCGGCAGGGGCGTCGAGGACGGATGCCCCTGCGATAAAGCTATGATTCGCAATCGTTTGGCGACGCGGGCCCGGAGAAAGGCCTTCCGAAACCGCTTGTGAGGCAATTCGCCGGCAACCTGCCCTCGGCGATGCGGATCGGCGTGGGCCTGGAGCCTGGTCCGTGCGGACACCTAATCGTTGCGCACCTCCCCTGCCGCGGAATGGCGTCTGGAGCAACGGCGCGCTCGGCCTTAATCGAGACCATTTTTCACGGCGAACTGGGTGTTCCGCCTTGAGCCGAACAGAAAATCCAGCGCCTGAACGCCTATGGCGGCCCCGCAGGTCAAGTTCACTCGGAGGCCGACCGCAGGATCGCCTTGGCGCGTTCGCGCAGGGGCTTGTCTATCATCTTGCCGTCAAGGCCCACGGTACCGGACGTCGCCAGCACCGCGCGAGCCCAACGCAACTCCTCGGGACTGGGGGCAAAAGCCGCGTTGAGAAAGGGGACGGCAGATGGATGCACGCAGGTCGAGCCATCAAACCCGTGCCGCCGGGCCTCTGCAGCCGCCGCCTTGATGGCGTCCAGATCGGCGTAGTCGGCGATCGATCGCAAGAGGCCCAGGGACAGCTTTCCGGCCGCCTTGGCCGCGTAGTGCACCATCAGCTTGGGTTGGCGCAGCACGTCCGGGTCAGGCACTGCACCCATGGCAAGCGAAAAGTCCTCACTGCCGAGATTGAGGGCAGACACGTTGGGATGGCGGGCGATCGCCGCGACTTCGAGCAGGGCGGCCGGTCCCTCTATAGTCGCCAACACCGGCTGGTCCGGAACTCCGGCGGCAGCCAGCACGCCCGCCAAAGTGTCGAGCGCCACGCCATCGGCCTTTGGCAGGACAATCAGATCGGCCCCTGCCGCCACGGCCGCGCGCACGTCTTCGACGTCACCGGGATTGATCCGCACCGCCGCCAGTCCGTTCCCTTGCCGCAGGCTGGCAATTGCCGTGCCCAGATTGGCCCGCGCCACGGCCTTCCGATCTTCGGGCACCGCATCCTCGAGGTCGAGAATGACACCGTCCGCCCCCCGCAGGTGGGCCTTGGCAATGAACCGATCCTGGTCGGCCGGAACATAGAGCAGCGATCGCATCACCGGCCTCGCTCGAAGCCTGCGGACAGACCGAGTTCCGCAAGGAGTTCGGCGCCATGCTCGTCCAGGTCCGGCGCCGGCCGTCGAAAAACACCTGGCGTTGCAGAGAGGCGCGGCACCACATTGTGCATCGGCATATCCTCCTGGCCATCCCCGTCGAGGGCCACGACGATTTCCCTCTCCTGGAAATGGGCATCGGCCATGGCATCGGCGATGTTGAAGACCGGGCCGACCGTGGCGCCTGCCGCACGCATTTCCGCCAGCGCCACGGCGCGGTCGCGTTGTGCAAACCAGTCCGATATCGCGCCATCCACCAGATCGCGGTGCTTCACCCGTTCCGAATTGGTCGCAAAGCGCGCGTCCGCATTCATGTCCGGGCGACCGATAATTTCGAAAATGCGCTTGGCCACGGCCTGGGTCGATCCAGATAGCGCGACATAGCCGCCATCGGCGCAGCGATAGACATTGCGTGGCGACGCGGTATTGGACGCACTGCCGACGCGCTGCTTGATCCGCCCCGTCTTGCCGAAAATACCCGCCTCCGGCCCCAGCACCGAAAATATGGATTCGAGCAGCGAGAGGTCGATGACCTGGCCTGCCCCGCCCCTGGCATCCCGGGCGTAGAGCGCGGTCATAGTCGCCGATGCCCCATAGATGCCCGCAATCATGTCGGCCAGCGCCAGCGGCGGCAGGACCGGTTCTCGATCCGGAAAACCGGTCCTGTCCGCAAAGCCGCTCATGGCCTCAACGATCGTTCCGAAGCCCGGCAGATGCGCATAGGGACCGGTCTGACCGAATCCAGAGATCCGCACCACCACGAGCCTCGGATTGCGCTTGAGCAACAGCTCGGGCGCCAATCCCATTTTCTCGAGCGTGCCCGGCCGGAAATTCTCGATGAACACATCAGCCGTCTCGACGAGCGCCCACAACACATCCAACTGCGCCGTGTCGCGCAAATTGAGGCAGATCGAGCGCTTGTTGCGCCCATAGGATTCCCAGAAGAAGGACTGGCCATCTTCCTTCCAGTCGCGCAGAGGGTCGCCCTCGGGCGGCTCCACCTTGATAACATCGGCCCCGAAATCGGCCAGTTGCAGACTGAGCATATTACCGGCCATCAGCCGCGACAGGTCGATGACCCGCAGACCCGCCAGGGGTCCCTTTGCCTCAGGATCGAAACGGAGCCGTTTCAGCGTCACGGGCGCAGCCTCTCGCCGCTGGCCTTGTCAAACAGCAGGACCTGCGCCACGTCGATGGCCAGGCCGATGGATTGGCCGGGCGCCAGCAATTCGGCATCGCGAATGACGACGCTGAGTTCAACATCGCCCACCTGCGCCCGCACTTCCTGGGCTTCCCCGGTCGGCTCGACCACGAGCGTGGCCGCAGGCACGCCAGCCGGGTCCAGCACCATGTGCTGTGGCCTGATACCGTAGACGAGCGGCGTTCCCGCGGGGAGGTCCAGCGCCTTGGCGATGGGCAGGTTCACCCCACCCGCCAGGGCCACCGTCAAAGCCTCCGGGCCCATCGTCGTCACCTCGACAAGGTTCATCTCCGGGGATCCGATGAAGCCTGCGACAAACAGGTTGGCCGGATTATTGTAGAGCTCGAGCGGCGCGCCCGCCTGTTCGATGCGGCCGCCATTGAGCACGACAATGGTGTCGGCCATGGTCATGGCCTCGGTCTGGTCATGGGTCACATAGACCGTGGTCTTGCCCAGCCGCTGGTGCAGCGCCTTGATCTCCCCGCGCATGCGCACGCGCAATTTAGCGTCGAGATTGCTCAAAGGCTCGTCGAACAGAAAGGCGCGCGGATTGCGCACGATGGCGCGCCCCATGGCCACGCGCTGGCGCTGTCCGCCCGAGAGTTCGCGCGGCAGCCGGTCGAGCAGGTTTTCCAGTCCGAGAATACGGGCCGCCTCGGCCACCCGCCTGTCGCGCTCGTCCTTGGGCACGCCGGCGAGTTTGAGCGCAAAGCTCATATTGTCGGCCACCTTCATGTGCGGATAAAGGGCGTAGGACTGGAACACCATGGCCAGGTCGCGTTCCTTGGCGGGCATGGTATTAACGACCTTGCCGCCGATCACGATTTCGCCGCCGGAAATATCCTCGAGCCCGGCGATCATGCGCAGCAAGGTGGATTTGCCGCAGCCCGATGGGCCGACTAGCACCACGAACTCGCCAGCTTCCATGCTGAGCGAGATTTCGCGGATCACCGTCACGCCGCCAAAACTCTTGCTGACATTGCGCAGTTCGATTTCCGGCATGGTCTCCTCCTATTTTTCGGTCACGGCGAAGCGGTCGACGGCCATGCGCCCCGTGGCGCCCAGGCGCAGGCCGCTCATGCCGTAGTGAAACCGGCCATCCCGAGCCGTGACGATCACGGCACCGTCGATGGACAGCGCGAGTTGGTCACCCTCGGCAGAGAGCTCCAGCCGATAGACACGCCCTGCCTTGGGCACGAAGGGCTGGCGGGCAAGAATCTCCTGCCCGAAATCATGGCGGACAATGACAGCCTCTCCGTTCTGGAAACCGGCGGCATAGAACCTGTCCGTTCCCTGAACGCGCGCCGTCACCAGATGCGACTGCCCGGCCAGTGCCTCGATATCGGCGCTGACCACCACGTCCCGGGCATAATAGTGCCCGGTCCACATATCCGCATCGCGTGCCGCATGCGCATGGATCCGGTCACCGCTCCTCGTCCAGTGCCCCCGGTTCCAGGTAAAGCGGGATATCGCCCCCCATTCCTGCACCTCTTTTTTGGCCTCGATGCTGAGATGGCCCGGTCCCGATACCGAGAAATCGGCCAGGAACAGCCGCCCGAGAAACTTCAGTCGCCCGAAATATTCGACGCAGAGACCGATCTCGTCGATCGCCTCATCGCCGTCAGGCACGACGAATTCGAACGCCTGCCAACCCTCGCTCGAGGGTACGATCCAGGCTCCGGTTTCCTCGATAGCGCCGCTCATGGTGCGCCGCACATAGGGCGCGACGCGCAGATGGCCATCGCCATTCCAGGGATCGAGCCAGAGTTTGAAGCGCACCACCTGCCCGGCATCGACGACCGGCGAGAACATCGGACGATAACGCTCGTCGTCAAAGTCGGTGCGACGGTAGAACGGCTTCCAGAAGATGCGGCCACCCTGCCCGCGCTCCAGCCGGTCCAGCAGGATTTCCAGCGACCCGCGCGAACCCTCCACCTGCCGCTCATCGGAATGCTTGAGTGCGATCTGGTTGAAGCCCTCGGTGCGGAACCCATGGGTCGATCCGGGCAGGTCGAAGTCGAAGCGCAGCCCCCGCCGGGTAAAATCCTCGCGCCATAGCGCCGGCACCTCGCGCCCCGCCAGTTGCAGTGCCAGTACGGTCAGTTCCCGCGCGAAGCTGGGTATGTCGACAATGTTGATCGAGCCGACAATGCCCGAGGCCACGAGAAAATCGTTGATCGGCTTGCGGTACTTGTCCCAACTCGGATCAAGCCCCTGAAAGGTGCCGACAATTGCCGCGGCGTTGCCGGCATTACAGTCCGTATCCCAACTCGCCATGGTCGCGATTTCGGCCGTGCGCGGCACCGAGCCCTTGCCGTAAAGGATGGACATGATCGTCACCCCGGCATTGGGAATGATGTGGCAAACGCCGGGATAGCGATCATAGCCCCACTCGGCTTCGAGCATGTCGCGGCAGGCTCGCCAGTCGTCGGGATTGGCCGCGTGGAAATCGATCACCGCCCGGCACACCCTGGCATAGGTCGAATTGGCGTCGATCTCGGCCAATGCCGTCTTGATGATCTCGTCGATCGATTTGGCTTCAAACGCCGCCGCAATCGCCGCGGCACAGAACCGCGCCCCGTTCAGCCCGTCACCGTCATGGGCCACCGATGCCGCCATGGCCGACATTTCGGCTGCACGCCTGGGATTGCCGGGGTTCACCCAGCCCCAGCTGTCGATGAAAATCTGTCCGCCGATCTGCTCGGCCACCGTCGTGCCGTTCGTGGCAATCGAGCCCGAATGCGGCGCTGGAATGCCTGCCTGCAGGTTCTTGTAAGCCGTGTGCTCGGTGGACACACCAAACCCGCCCCACCAGTACATGCCATGCTCCTCGGCGGCATAGTTCAGCCATGTCCTGCCGACATCCTCAGCCGAGCAATCGAGCCCGTAGTCGCGCAGCGCGCGGATGAAATAGACCGGACCATTGGTGTCGTCATCGGCCGCGAAATTCTTGAAGTCGCGGAGATATTCGGTCACCTCGCCATAGGTGTCGCGCACCCGCTGGTAACTCCAGATCGTCGGCTCCACCGGCGCACCCAGACGCACGCCGATCGCCTTGGCAATGAACCCGGCATAGATCTTTTCGAGGATTTGCGTTTCGGTCAGCATCAATTGGGTCCGTCTGAGTTCAGGTCGAGAAGGGTAAGAGCGGCGTCGCGCTCCCGGGCGGAAACGCGGTCACGGCCGATGATCCCGGCCGCGGTCTTGGCGAAAGCGTCTGCCGCGGCCATCAGATCGAGCCGGTTGGCGCCATTGAGACGATCGAGATCGTCCGGCTCGATCACGTCTTCCCCATGCAGGGCACCCAGGATGGCCCCGGCCATGACGCCAATGGAATCCGTGTCGCGGCCCGAATTGATGCCGTCGACAATGGCGGGGCGGAACTGCCCGTCATTGACGAGGCAAAAGCCGAGCGCCAGTGGCAGTTCTTCGATCGCGCGCAGGCGCGAGGGCTGGTAGGCGTCGGTCAACCGTCCCGCCTTGGCGGCGCTGTGGTTGACGTCGTCCCCCATGGGCGAATAGGGCGCGATGGCCGCGTGAAACCGCTCGACAACGGCTCTGTGATCAGGCGCTGTGCCGCGCATGGCGCGCGCGATGTCGCAAATGTCGGCTATGGCGTTTCTGGTGCCGTCCTTGGCCAGCGCCAGCGCTGTCTCGATGATTGTCTCGATCGTGGCATCCGGAACGAAGGCTGCCGCCACTGCGGCGGCCAGCACCCCTGCCGCCTCCAGCCCGTAGCTTTCCTGATGTCCGGAGGCGAAGGCGATGGCCTCGTCATAGGCGGCCTTGGGATTGGCTGCGTTCACCACGCCGATGGGCGTGATGTACATGGCCGCGCCGCAATTGACCATGTTGCCGATCCCGCCCTGTCGCGGATCGCAGGCACTCAGCTGATGCCGCTGGAAAATCCACTTTTCGGGGTAGAACAGGCGATCGATCAACAGCGCCTCGCGCTGCAGTTCGGGCACCCAGCGCGGTTCCCAGGCAATCTGGCGCACCATGCCGTCTGCCATGTCCCAGGCATCCAGATGCCGCCCGGTCTGGGCATAAACACTGCATAGCGCCAGCGTCATCAGCGTGTCGTCGGTAATGATGCCGTCGCCCCGCACGCGGCCATTGCGCTGTTCGGGCGGCAAATCCATCTTGTGCCAGCGCGCCGTCAGATTGTCGACGCGCCCATAGCGCTCCCGGATTTCTGCCGCCGACAGTTTCTCCACCGGCGCGCCTAGCGCATCGCCCAGGGCGACACCGTACAACATGGCCCGCACGCGGGAATGGAAGGATGGGGGCATATCTGCTCCGCTTTCTGTCGTTCTAGGTGTCGCCAAACCTTCCGGTCCGGCGCGTGCTGCCCCAATCACCCACTGTGTCATCCCCACGAAAGCGGGGACCTTCGTTTACTGAACAGGGGTTCCCGCTTTCGCGGGAATGACGCCATGGTTGAAGAGGCGGAGTGCGCTCCCTCCCCGGCGGGGAGGGAGCCTCTTGTCGCCTACTCGCCCAGCACCGTACGGGCGTGTTCGGCCATACGTTCGCCGCCGGCCGCATTGTACTCGGCGACAAAATCGCCCCACTGATCCATGCTGGCTTCGCCGGTGATGAACCGGGCGACCCAGGCGCGATAGACCTGCTCGGTGGCATCGACATCGGCTGCAAATTCAGCCGGCCAGACAAACGCATTGTCGGCAGTGAAATCGGCCTTGATGGTATCGAGCGCTGCCTGCGCCGTCGGGCTCAGCAGCGGGGTCGGCGGCGTCCAGTTGGCGGCATTGAAGAAGCGGGCATACCAGGTCGAGATCTGGTCGGTGAAAGTCACCGCGCCGTTGGCATCCTTGGTGTATTGGGTGCCTTCAAAGCCCATGCGGTCGATGTCCTGGCCCTCCTTGGACGCCATGAAATCGAGCACGGCCATCGCCGCTTCCTTGTTTTCCGACAGCGAGGAGATCGCAAAGCCACGCGACTCCTTGGACACATCGACCGCTGCCAGCCCCTTGCCGCCCGGGCCTGAGGGGACCGGCAGCAAGGCCAGGGTAATGTCCTCGCCCGGATGGGCCTGGCGCATCTTACCCGCATAAATGTCGATCACTTCGGGAGACGAGCCGAAGATCACGCCGGCCTTTCCGGTGTAGAATTTGTCCTCCTTCACGTCGAACGTGTTGGTGACATATTCCTTGTCGAAGAGACCCTTGGCCGCCAGGTCGGCATAGAAGGCGATCTTGTCCTTCTCGGCGTCAGTCACGCGGGCATTGACCCACTGGCCCTCGGCATTCTTCATCCATGTCCCGGTGACACCGAACGCCTGGTTGAAAATGGAGTCCAGTTCGGCGGTCGAGCCGAACCCGGTCAGCCCCAGCGTATTGCCCGCGACGCCATCCCCATCCAGATCGCCATCGTGGATGGCCTGGAAAAGCGCTTCATAGCCTTCCACAGTGGTCGGTGGTTCCATGCCCAGCTGGTCCAGCCAGTCCTGCCGAATAACCGGCTGGGGCGCCCGTGGCGGGTAGATATAGAGAAGGTAGGGATAATTCGACAGTCGGTCGACATTGTGTGGCCAGAGCGCCGCCTTGATGTTCTCGGACTGCTCGATCCAGGGATTGAGGTCCTCAAGGATGCCCTGGTCGGCCATCTTCTGATCGCCGCCCTGGAAGTAGATGATGTCCGGAATGTCGCCCGAGAGCAGCATGATCCCAAGAGCCTCGCCATAGGCAGCTGTGCCGCCGGGCAGGTCGACCGTCTGGATATCGATATCCTGGCCCTGCGCCTTGAGCGCGGCTTCTATCGCCTCGATTTCCTTCATGTCATCGGAGTTGGTCGAGAGCAGGTCCTTGCTGACCAGGCGCACGGTCGTCTGGGCGAATGCCGGCGCCGCCGTGGCGCCGAGCATGGCCACCGCCGTGGTCGCCAAGAGTAGTTTCTTCAAAGTCATAATCGTCTCCTCCGTTAGACTTTTGTTATTCTGTTCGCCCGGTCGCGCTGGGCTTCCCCCGCCAACTGGGCCTGTCTCCCTCTCCCCTGAGGGGAGAGGGTTGGGGTGAGGGGTTCAGTGCAAGAGAGGAACACGGTGCCTGTTCCCACATTGAACCCCTCACCCGACCCTTCGGGTCGACCTCTCCCCTCAGGGGAGAGGTGGCCTTGCCCCGCGCCGCCCACTTGCCGGCTGGAATAGCGGGCGGTGCAAACCGCATGGAACCGGATCTTCCTCATCCCTTCACCGCCCCGGACATGGTGCCCTTGGTGAAAAACTTGAGGATGAGCGGATAGATCGCCAGCACCGGCAGGATCGTGATCAGGATCATGCCGGCCTTCAGCGCTCGGATATTGATCTGGGCAATGCCGATATTGTTGTTGGCATTGTTCGCACCGACGATGGCGACCTTGTCGCCTTCGATGACGAACTGGCGCAGCACCACCTGCAGCGGCCACTTGCTTTGGTCGTTGAGGTAGATCATCGCCCGGAAGAACTCGTTCCAGTGCAGCACGAAATAGAACAGGGCGATGGTGGCAAGAGCCGGCTTTGCGAGGGGCAGCACCACCATGAAAAAGGTCTGGAACGGATTGGCGCCATCCAGTTCGGCCGCCTCCAGCAGCTCCTTGGGAATTTCCTCGAAGAAGCGGATCAGAATGATCAGGTACCAGGCGCTGATGGCCTTGTAGAGGATCACCGACCAGGGCGTATTGAGCAGCCCCAGCCGCTTCATCAGAAAGTAGTCCGGGATGATGCCGGGCTCGAAGACGATGGTGATCAGCACCATCATGAAGATCAGCCGGCGCCCGGGCAGTCGCGGCCGGGACATGCCCCAGGCCATCAGGGCGGTGAACAGCACCCCGATCATCACGCTCGTGGCCGTCATCCAGACCGAGTTGAAAATCCCCCGCTGCACGTTGGGGTGCTGCAGCAGCAATATCCAGACATCGGCCGAGAACCCGTCGGGAAAGATCGACAGTCCGGAAAAGCCCGCCACGTTTTCCGGTGCGGTAAATGAGAGCGCCAGCAGGTTGAGCAGCGGCTGCAAGGTAAAGACGGTGAGCAGCAGCAGCGTTGAAACGATGATGACATATTCGATGCGCTCGAGCGGCGTGCGACGGGTCTTGATGGCCATCACCACACTCCCTTGCCGGTCAGGCGCTTGCTGACGGTGTGGGACACCAGGATCAGCACCATGCCGATCACGGCCTTGAACAGGCCTGCGGCTGTGGCCAAAGCATATTCGCCCGTGGAAAGGCCGAGCCGGTACACATAGGTGTCCAGAATATCGATCGTGGAGGCGTTCACAGCGTTCTGCATGTTGATGACCTGGTTGAGGTCGGCGCTGAGGAACATGCCCATGTTGAGGATGAAGAGCGTGGCAATGGTCGGCACGATCCCCGGAATGGTCACGTACCAGATCTTCTGCCAGCGGTTGGCCCCATCCATTTCAGCCGCGTCATAGAGCTGCGGGTCGATGGCGAATATGGCCGCCAGATACAGAAGACTGTCCCATCCGGCCGACCGCCAGATTTCCGAGACCACCAGGACCCAGCGGATGGTGCCGGTATTGGTCATGTAGTTGACCGGCTCGAACCCCATCGCCTGCGCGATCTGGTTGACGGCGCCATCGGTGGGCGAAAGCAGCGCGATGAACACCGCCGCGATCACCACCCAGCTCAGAAAATGCGGCAGGTAGATTGCCGACTGGATCGCGCCCCGCAGCTTGCCGCTCCGAATCTCGTTGAGCAGCAGCGCCACCATGATCGGCACTGGAAAGACGAACACGATCTTCATCGCCGAAATGATCAGCGTATTGGCCAGCACCTGATAGAAAATGGGCGAGGCGAAGAGCGTCTGGAAGTTCTTCAGACCCACCCAGATATTGGGCGGAATGATCCGCACCTGCTCGAAGGCCATCTTGGCCTCCCAGATCGGAACATAGTGCCAGACCACGAAGAAGATCAGACCCGGCGCCATCATGGCGTAATAGGGCCACCATTGGCGCCATTGCACACGAAATGCGCTGGCAAAGGTTAGCAGTCCGCTACCCGATTGCGGCCAGGCGTCAATCGGAACGCCATCCGATTTGGGAACGTTCCCATTTCGTGATGCATCGATCCTGCCTTCGCCTTGCTCGGTCATCGCAGACTCCTCCCTACCCCGCCTTCCGGCTGGGTTCGCGTGCCAGATCGGCCAGGGATCCCCGGGCGATCAGACGACACGGCATATAGACGCGGCCGTGTTCCGGCCGTCCTTCGATCTCGTCAAACAGGCTTTCGACCGCGCGCGCACCGATGCTGCGACCCGGCTTGGCAATTGTGGTCAGGCCCGGAAAGGTAAACTCCCCGGCCGGAATGCCATCGAAGCCAAGGATCGACACATCGTCGGGACAGCGCAGGCCGCGCTCCCGTACGGCCAGCATGGCACCGATGGCCATCATGTCATTGGCCGCGAACACACAGACATGGCCCAGATGCGGCCGATCCAGCACGTCAAGCATCGCTTGGCGTCCGCCCTCAAGCGTGTACTCGCCATCGACCACCAGCAACTGTGCTGGGTCGACATCGCGCGCAATGCAATGGCGGTTGACCGCGTTCAGGAACCGCGTCCGCGCCAGGCGCGACTTCGGCCCCACGATCAGCACCGGCGCATGGTGACCCTTTGAAACCAGGTGATCGAGACCGAGCGTGACCGCCTGTGTGATGTCGGAGCCAACACTGGAGACATCAGCAAATCGTTCGGCGCTTGAGCCGATCAGAACGAACGGCAGGCCGAACCGATCGAGGTCGTCCAGCGTATCAGATACCGGATTGACGATCGCGCCATCGACACGAGCGCGACGCAAGGCCCGCAGGTGATTTTCTTCCTTGTGCGGATCCCAGTCCGAGGAAAAGACCAGGAGCGAAACCTCGGCCGCAGCGGCTCGATCCTGCGCCCCGCGCGCCACGTCGGCCCAGAATGGATTGGTGATATCGGGAATGACCAGGCCCAGCATGCCCGAACGGCCCGAACGCATCCCGACGGCCAGGTGATTGCGCTCATAGCCAACCGCACGTGCCGCCTCCAGCACCCGCTCCCGCGTTTCCTGCAGAATGTTTTCCGCACCGGCGATGGCACGCGCCGCCGTGCTCTTGGACACCCCGGCGCGTTCGGCAACATCGATGATCGTCGGACGACGATTTCGCAAATGCCTTCTCCCTGCCGTTCTGACGACGGCCATGGGAACGTTACCACGACAACTCGCGATGTCAACCTCCACCCTCCTCGGTACAAATTGGGCGGGATACACCGGCAACAAGTTCCCTTGCTATAAGCCCCCCACGGAAGCCGCAGCGCAGGTTCAAATTCGCTCGCACAGCACTGGCAGACCAGCATATTTCGATGACAAATGGGCCCCCAGCATCCCTAGTTGGCCGGGGTATAGAAGCCGACTACACCCGACTATCCCACCTTCCTTGAGGGTGGGAATAAGTTCAAATCGCCCAAGCGCGATCGACCTGCCGTCGCTTGTGTCAGCCCCCTACCCGCTGCTGTCGAAAATCCCATGACCGCCGGGCTCAAATCCATACGGTTCGTCCGGTACCCCAGCAACCTGCGGCCTCCAGGATCGATTGCGGAACATCAAGGACTGAAACTCCGAATTCCTCGAGCAGAATGGAAGTAGTTTGCGGCTCCTGGTAGGTGAGCCTTACCCCCAGCGGGTCATTTGTACGTAGTCCGCGCAATGCCCTGAGGCACCCACTGTGGGTAACCGCAACGTGCAGAGGACCAGGTTGGAGGCTGTCCATCCAGTTCGCAAGGCGAGCGTCCAGCTCCGCTCGGCTCTCGCCGCCCTTCATCGCAAAGCCCCAGGGGTTTCGACTGCTTTCGTCCAACTCTGTACCGTATTCCTGACGTATGTCCTGCCTTGAAAGACCTTCCCACTGACCGTATGAGCGCTCGGCCAAGTCTGGTACGATCTGGAAGTCATCGTAGGGCACCTGCCAAACATCGGACAACACCGAGGCGGTCTGCTTTGCGCGCCCAAGTGGACTGACCCAGAAAACCACATGGGGAGCCTCGGTTATCCGGGCGCGATGAAATGCGCCCACCGCTTGGGCCTGCTGAAACCCCGTTGTCGTAAGGGGCGTATCGAGGCGCCCCTGCAGGCGCTCCTGGCGATTCCACTGCGTTTCACCATGTCGAATAACCAGCACGGTTGGCTTTTGGGTCGGCAATCCACAAACTCACTGTCTCTTGCGGGGTTTAGTCAAGGGCGGCGCCCAATTCTGCGATGCGCAGCATGTTTGTAGCGCCCGGGGTTCCGAGGGGGACGCCGGCGGTGATGGCGATGCGGTCGCCGGGGCGGGCAATGCCCTCCTGGTAGGCGATGACGCAGGCGCGATCGACCATGTCTTCCAGGCTCACCGCATCCTCGGTCTGCACGCAGTGAATGCCCCAGACCACCGACAGGCGGCGGATGGTCCGCAGATTGGGCGAGAGCGCGATGATGGGCTTGCTCGGCCGCTCGCGAGCGGCGCGGATGCCGGTCGAGCCGGAGGCGGTATAGGTGACGATGGCCGCCAGATCGAGGGTTTCGGCAACCTGGCGCGTCGCCGCCGAGATGGCATCGGCGGCGGTGGCCTCGGGCTCGGTCTGGGCGGCGCGGATGATGTTGCGATAGTTGGAATCGCCCTCCACGGCACTGGCGACCTTGGCCATGGTCGTGACCGCTTCGACCGGATACTGGCCCGAGGCGCTCTCGGCCGAGAGCATGACCGCGTCGGCGCCCTCGAACACGGCGATGGACACGTCCGAGACCTCGGCGCGGGTGGGAACCGGCGCGGTGATCATCGATTCCAGCATCTGGGTGGCAACCACCACCGGCTTGCCGTAGCGGCGGCACATGCGGATCATGCGTTTCTGCAGGCCCGGAACCGTCTCGAGCGGCAGTTCCACGCCCAGGTCGCCACGGGCCACCATGATGGCGTCGGAGAGCTTTACGATCTCCTCCAGCCGCTCGATGGCCTGGGGCTTTTCGATCTTGGCCATGACGCCGGCGCGGCCTTGGACGATCTTGCGGACATCGATGATATCCTCGGGGCGCTGCACGAAGCTGAGGGCGACCCAGTCGACCTCGGCCTTGAGGGCTTCGAGCAGGTCGGCGTGATCCTTTTCGGTCAGGGCCCCGGTGGGCAGAAGCGTATCGGGCAGGGAAACGCCCTTCTTGTCGGAGAGCTTGCCGCCATAGACCACTTCGGTCTCGATGACACCGCCGCCGACCTTGGTGGCCTTGAGCTGCAGCTTGCCATCGTCGAGCAGCAGCCGATCGCCGACCGAGACATTTTCGATGATTTCGGGATGCGGCAGGTAAACCCGTTCGGCCGTGCCCTGGTCGTTGTTGTCGCTGTCGAGCACGAATTTCTGGCCGGCCACCAGATTGACCGCGCCACCGGCGAACTTCCAGACACGTAGTTTCGGACCCTGCAGGTCGGCCAGGATGCCGATCGGATGCTTGAGGCGCGCCTCCACATTGCGGATGCGCTTGACGGTCTGGTGCAGAACCTCGTGGCTCGCATGACTCATATTGATGCGGAAGACATCGGCGCCGGCCTTGGCCAGCTCCTCGATCATGGTCTCCTCATGGCTCGCTGGCCCGAGGATGGCTAGGATCTTCGCGCGTCTGATCCGTCTCATTGGGAAATTGTCCACTCTGCGTTCAAATAGGTGCGTAGGGCCCGAAGCCTGCATTGAAGGAGCAAGCCCCGTGCCAAACTCTGGTTTCTGCGTCACAGATGACGGGCGGGAACCATTGGAGCGCACCGCAATGGCACGGGCCGGCAAAGTTCACCCCTGAAATCAGAGCCATTCCGCAATGGATTTCCGTTTCGCTCAGCGGCCTCCCAATCAACAGACTTGCCGAAGACCCTCGCCAGTTAAGGGTCACGCATGACCCCAACGCGATCTCCAATGTTACCGGATTGACCCATTCTTGGCGCGACCAGCTCCAGCCTGGCGCCTGCACCAGTTCAGGTAAAATCCTGAAATCAGACGTGAAAATGCCTCCTGCCGGCTCACTCATCGATCCTGGCACGGCCGTTGCAATGAGAAGTGGGCGCCAAAACAAAACAATTCTCGGCGCGTATGGAGGAGTTCATGAAGAAGAGCCTTTTGGCCCTAACGGTAGCCACGCTGCTGTCCACGACCGCCATGGCCCAGCAGGTCACGGTCGTAACCTCGTTTTCCAAGGACGTCACTGACCCGATCAAGGCCGCATTCGAGGCCAGCAATCCCGGGATGACCCTTGAGGTCCAGAACAAGAGCACCAGTTCTGGCGTCGTCTACCTGGAGGAAACCCGCTCGAACAACCAGACTGACCTGTTTTGGGCGTCCGCACCCGACGCGTTCGTCACGCTGAAGGATCAGGGGCTGCTATACCCCTTCCGCCCAAATGTTGAAGGCATTCCGGAAACCGTTGGCTCCTATCACGTGAACGACCAGGACGGGTATTTCTTCGGCTTCGCGGCTTCCGGCTACGGCATGATGTGGAATACCCGCTATCTCGATGCCAACGGCATCGAAGCACCGGCCGAATGGGATGACCTGACCGAGGCGCAATATCACGACCACGTCGTGATCGCGGCGCCCTCGCGCTCGGGTACCACCCACCTCACCGTCGAAACGATCCTGCAAGGCGAGGGCTGGGACGGTGGTTGGAAATTGCTCAAGCTGATCGGCGGCAATTTTCAGCAGGTCACGGATCGATCCTTTGGCGTTCCTGACGCGGTCAATTCAGGCCAGGCCGGAGTTGGCATCGTGATCGATTTCTTCGGGTTTTCCGCACGCGCCAGTGGTTTCCCAGTCGATTTTGCCTATCCGTCGGTCACCACTGTCGTGCCTGCCAATATCGGCGTTGTAACAAACCCGCCCAATCTGGCCGGCGCGGAAGCTTTCGTGAACTTCCTGCTGTCCGAGGAAGGGCAACTGGTTCTGTTCGATCCCGCCATACAGCGTCTGCCGATCAATCCCGCAGTTTATGACCGCGCTCCAGAGGGTCTCCCTAATCCATTCGAGGATGCACAGTTTGCCTCGATGATGACTTTTGATGGCAACCTGTCTTCGCAGCGAAGCGCTGTGGTCGACGCGCTGTTCGACCAGACCATCACATTCCAGCTCGAAAACCTGCGGGCTGCCATTGGCGCAATCCAGGCAGCGGAAGCGGCAGCAATAGGCATGGACAATGCCGAGGCCCAGGCGCTGATCGATGAAGCCATTGGCTTGGTCGCCGCGCTGCCGGTCGATGCAACCGCAGCGATCAGTCCGGACATTGTCGACGCCTTTGAAGGTGGGGAACAGGCCTCTGCCCGCCAGTCGCAGCTGGAGCAGGAATGGGCCACCTTCGCCCAGACCAACTATGCCCAGGCCAAAGAGAAGGCTGAAGCGGCCCTGGCCCTCCTGAGCTAGCTCGGCTTGGGATGTTGCTCGCTCCCGCCGCCTCCCGGCGGGGGCGGGTAGCACTCATCAACTCAACACTAAAAAGAGATAATCCGATGGCTGATATCAGCTTACCCCAGGCCAAGGCCGGGCGGCGGGTGTCTGGTCTCGTGCTGCTCATGCTCGGCATCGCAGCGTTTTTGGCGATCTTCCTGCTTATCCCTGCAGGTACCGTCATCTACGTTGCATTCACCGAGAAAGGCACGGGCGCATTCACCCTCGTCAACTTTGTCGACTTTTTTTCAAACGACCTGTTCAAGCGCTCGTTTGCCAACTCACTCTATGTCTCGGCAATGTCGGTAGTCTGGGCCAGCATCTTCGCGCTCCCCTTGGCCGTCATTACAACGCGATTTGAATTTCGCGGGTCAGTACTGATCCAGACCCTGGGGTTCCTGCCACTGATCATGCCGCCTTTCGTTGGTGCCGTGGCCATGCAACTGCTGTTTGGCCGCAATGGCACCGTCAACCTGCTGCTCGAGCAGAATTTCGGCATCAGGCTCCCGTTCATGGAGGGTTTGAATGGTGTTATTTTCGTGCAGTCGCTGCACTATTTCCCATTCATTCTGATCAACGTCTCCAACAGCCTGCGTCAGATAGACAGTTCAATGGAGGAAGCGGCTCAGAACCTCGGGTCCAGCGGTTTCCGGTTGTTCCGCAAGATTGTTTTTCCGCTCGCAATGCCCGGATATCTCGCCGGCGCCGCCCTTGTCTTCGTCAAAGTCTTTGACGATCTGGCCACTCCCCTACTGCTCAATGTCAAGGACATGCTGGCCCCCCAGGCCTATCTGCGCGTGACGTCCATCGGTTTGACTGACCCAATGGGCTACGTCATTGCCTCAATCCTGATCGCAGTTTCAATCTTTGCCATGTGGGGCTCGGTCGCCATCATGAAAGGCCGCGACTACTCTACTGTCCAGCGCGGCGGCGGAGGCCTGGCCAGGCGTAAATTGAACCGCGGGGAGGCGGTCCTCGCCTATGGCGTTGTCGGGCTGGTACTGCTGCTGGTGCTGTCGCCCCACATCGGATTGTTGCTTCTGTCCTTTGCCACCATCTGGTCGTTCAGCCCGATGCCCGATGGCTATACCCTTGCCCATTATGGCCGCGTCATCGGGGAGAGCTCGATCTACATCCGAAACACCCTGGTTTACGCCTCGACGGCCGGATTGATCGACGTGGTGATCGGCGGGGGTATCGCCTATCTCGTGCTCCGCACGAAACTCTTTGGTCGGCAATGGCTCGATTGGGCCGCGTCGGCGGCCTTGGCCGTCCCCGGGGTCGTGCTGGGGATCGGATATTTGCGCACGTTCTACGACGTGACATTGCCCGACGGTACACCCCTGGCAACACTGCCAATCATGGTGATCCTCGCACTGGCCATCCGGCGTCTTCCATACGCCTTGCGTGCCGTTTTTGCTGCCATGCAGCAGATCTCGGTTTCACTTGAGGAGGCGGCCGAAAATCTTGGGGCCAACAAGAGCCGGACCGTTCGGCGCATCGTACTGCCACTCATGCTGGGCGGATTGTTGGCTGGATTTGTCACCAGCTTCGCGACAGCCGCTGTGGAGTTGTCGGCGACGCTCATGCTGATCCAATCGACCAGCGAGGCACCAATTGCCTATGGCCTCTATATGTTCATGCAGTCTCCCGCCGGTCGCGGCCCCGGAGCAGCACTTGGCGTGATTGCCGTTATCCTTGTCGCCGTCTGCACATTCGTGTCGCACATCGTCATCGAACGCAGCCAGAAATCCCTTGGAATGAAAAAATGACCAAGCCACTCGACATCTCTCGTACGCAGGTTGCCCCGATCAATCCTCAACCGATCAGCATTCGCGGGGTCAACGTCCACTATGGTCCTCTTCATGTCCTGAAGGACATCAATCTCGAAATCCAGCCGGGTGAACTGTTCGCGTTTCTTGGGCCGTCGGGCTGCGGCAAGACCACCCTGCTCCGCCTGATCGCCGGCTTTCTTTCGGCAAGCTCTGGAAGCGTGGCCGTGGGCTCAACTGAGCTTGAGGGCACGCCCCCCTGGGAACGTGATGTAGGCATGGTGTTTCAGTCCTACGCTCTTTGGCCACATATGACGGTTCGCAAGAACGTCGCCTTTGGCCTTGAGGAGCGCAAATTGCCACGCTCCGAGATCGACGCGCGCGTCGATGCTGCACTGGCACTGGTCGGAATGAGTCACCTCGCGGAGAGGCGCCCCTCGCAACTTTCCGGCGGCCAGCAACAGCGTGTGGCCGTGGCCCGGACGATCGCCATTCGCCCAAAAGTCCTTCTTCTCGACGAACCGCTTTCCAACCTGGATGCGAAGATGCGTGTGCAGGTTCGTCAGGAACTGCGGGACCTTCAGCAAAGTCTTGGGCTTACTGCAATATTTGTGACTCACGACCAGGAAGAGGCAAACACGATCTGCGACAGGATAGCGGTATTCAGCGAAGGCGAGATCCAGCAGGTCGGGCGTCCCATGGACTTGTACGCCAAGCCGGACAATCTGTTTGTCGCAAGCTTTCTTGGCACGGCCAACATCGTGGAAGGAACACTGAGCGGCGAAGGCGGCACGCGTATTTTTACCACCGCGGGCTCCGTCGCCCTGACCGTTGGTGAAAAGGCCGAAGTGCCAGAAGGTGCCAAGCTTGTATTCAGACCCCAGCATTGCAGCCTGAGCCGCAACGATCCCACCGATGCACTCCTGCCGGGAGTGGTGGAAACGATCGAGTTTCTGGGCTCTTCAGTGCGGTATGTACTCAAGATGGGTTCGGATACTATTCTCGTCGAAACCCCGTTCCAAAGCGAAGGCCAGGTACGTGCGGTGGGAGCTCAGATGGAGGTTTTTCTGCCTCAGGATGCAATGCTGTGGTTGAACCAATAACAGCCTGGGCACGGCCTTAGCGCCGTGCCCGTTCACCCGCACATGAGGAGGATGTGCAAGTGTCAAAACTAATCTGGGCCGTACGACCATTGATTGCGCTTCTGGCCCTCGTGGGACAGGTTCCGGCGGGGCATGGCGAGGACCTGATCATCCTGACATCGTTCCCGCCGGCCTTTTATGAGCCTATCACCGAGAAATTCCAGCAATCGCACCCCGATATCACAGTTGAAATCGTGCAACGCAGCACGACCAGCGCCGTCCGATTTCTGCTCGAGCGCGACAGGGTTGATGTTGATGTGTTCTGGGCGTCTTCCCCGGACGCCTTCGAACTGCTCAAAAGCCAGAACCAACTGGCCGTACTGCAGGTGTCGACGCCGCTGGAAGACCGGACCGTCGCCGGTTATCCGGTCAATGACGTGGACAACACCTACTTTGGCTTCGCATTCTCAACTTTTGGGGCTGCCTATAATCCCGACTATCTTGCACGCCACGATTTGCCGGTTCCGCGACGTTGGTCAGATCTGACCCTACCGGCGTACTGGGGGCATGTGGGCGTCACCTCCCCCTCGCGATCCGGAACAACGCATTTTATCGTTGAGGCGATCTTGCAGACATATGGCTGGGATCAGGGCTGGGCACTGATCGCACGAATGGGTGGTAATCTGTCCACCATCACCGCGCGCAGTTTTGGTATCGCCGACGGCATCGAGCAAGCACGATTTGGCCTGGGACCAAGCATAGACTTTTTGGCCACGGTCGAACGATCCTCCGACGCGATCGCATTCGCTGTCTTGGATCCGCTGTTTCTTGTGCCGGCCAGCGTCGCCGTACTGGAGCGCAGCGCGTCCCCAACCGCTGGTGCTGCGTTTGTGGACTTTCTCCTGTCGACGGACGTCCAACTCATGCTGATGTCCCCCCAGCTTGGTCGCATTCCGGTGATCGATGAACTGCGTACGCTTGCTCTTGCCAAGCGCGGCACCCGCCTGCCTGCCCCGTTGCTGGACAATGGTGCCACGTTTGATGCCGCCCTTTCGGCGCACCGCTACGGACTGGTCAATGCCTTGTTTGACGCCTGGATTGTGGACCATCGAAGCGAGATCAGCGCAATCTGGGCTCGGGTCAACACTATGGACGCAACCAGCGCTCGTTCACTCATTTCGCTGCTCACCCAACCGCCCATCGACGAATTGCGGGCGCTAGAGCTTATGGCCATTCCAAATGACGCTGGATACGGTGGGCCGATTGAGGAGATGCCGGAGGTTTCTGAAGAGATTTCTCAGGCTGTGAGCGGCCGCCTGTCTATGATTGCAAGCGAGTTGGAACGTGTTGCAAGTAACCCAGCGACCCAATGACCTGACGTTGCGGCCCATTCGGTCACGATGGGGCATTGCGACGCGCATCGCGCTTGCCTTTGCACTGGTTGTCGGTCTCTCCAGCCTCACTTGCCTTGCCGGGCTGCTGCTCTACGAGCGGCTGTCCATTGAAATGCAGCGCATCGCCCAGCATGAATTGCCGCGACTGTCGGCCGCGACACGGCTTGCGCGGACCGGGGCAGACATCAATGCCAGCGTGGCCCTGCTGTCTCGCGCGGAAACTCTTGCCGAATTCGAAACGCTTTTTGAGGAAGCCAGGGAGCGGTTTGCCCGGCTTGAAAGTGCGATCAGCAGTTCGTCAGAATGGCGTGACAACGCCTCGCTTCATGATCGGCAACACGAGCTCACCGAAAACCTTGAGGCGCTGGAGGTGCTGGCATTGCTGCGGTTCAACCTCGCGGCGCGACAGCGTGAACTGGTTGAAGAACTAAGATGGCTCCAGGCAGACCTGATTGTCGAGATTGAACCGCTGATCGACGATGCGCGATTCAATATTGCCCAGGATCTCCAGATTGCAGCGGCTCCCGACAGCGTTCTGCGCGAGTCCGCTCGTAGCGAGGCACTGTTGACGACTTTGGCACAGGCCAACCTTTCCGTTGGACTGCTGTCTCGGTTTTCCGAGTTGTCCAGCCGCTCGGGTGTCAGTGACGCACTGGCATTTCTCGATGACAGCACAGACGATCTGTCACGCAGTATCGAGGTCCTTACGGCCTGGTCAGACAGCATTACAGTGAGACAGCTCGCGTCGCGCGTGCTGAGCCTATCGGACCGCGAGAACGGGCTACCTGCCCTCAAGTTTGGTGAACTGGACATTCTGACGGACATCACGACCAGTATCGTTTCTGCGCAGGGGGCGGTGGAAGCACTCAATGCGCAAATTGGCCTTGAGGTCAGCGAAAGCGAGGCGGTATCCCGTGCGGCATCAAGCAGCGTCGAGACGGTACTGATGATTGGCCGCGTTCTGCTGATCACGATCGTCGCCCTGTCGATAGGTGGGGCTTGGGCCGTGGCATATTTTTATGTCTATCGGAACATCGTCGCGGGCATCCGGCGGTTGGCCGAAGAGGCGGTCAATGCTTCGCAAGGTCTGCCGGCCAGCACTGAACCACTTCCGCGCAATGGTGAACTTGGGGAACTTTCCACCGCTCTTGAGCAACTCCGGCAAACCCGCGATGACCTCATCCAGTCGGCAAAGCTGGCCGCCTTGGGTCAAATGGCAACTGGCATTGCCCACGAACTCAACCAGCCCCTGTCAGCCCTGAGATCGCATTCCTTTAACGGCTCTCGCCAGCTCGATCGGGGCAACGTCGCCTCCGCAAAGGTCTCGCTCGAAAAAATCACTGGGCTGATCGAGCGGATGAGCAATCAGATTTCGCACATTCGGCGATTTGCCCGTCGACCCGAAGACACCCTCGAACGCACGTCCGTGCGCGCATCGATGACGGAAGCCATAGCGCTTCTTTCGCATCGGCTGGAAACTGAAGGGGTGGTAATTTCGGTCGAACCCGCAAACGCCGATACCTTTGATGCGCGCGCCGAACCGGTGCGACTTGAGCAGGTCCTTATCAACCTTCTTGCAAACAGCATGGACTGCATGGCCGGGCGCACCGAACGGCGGATAGACGTTGAACTACAGAGGGGACCTGGGTCCATTCAGGTTCGGTTGCGTGATACCGGCCCTGGTATTTCGGCCGATGAGCAAGACAAGATATTCGACCCGTTCTTCACAACAAAAGCCCCCGGCGCCGGCCTCGGCCTGGGACTGTCGATTTCCTTTAACATAGCGCGCGACTTTGGCGGCAGACTGGTTCTTGAGAGCAGTTCCCCCTCCGGCAGTGTATTTATACTTGAACTCAAGGACTGGGCCCGTGACTGACGTAGAAGTCCTGTTTTGCGACGACGATCCAGAGGTCCTTGATGCCCTGACCGAGTCGTTTCAGATCGAAGGGCTCCGGGTATTGCCTTTCTCAAGGGCAGATCAGGCACTGTTGGCACTGTCGCCCCAAACCCCGGCAGTCGTCCTTACCGATGTACGGATGCCAGTAATCGACGGATTGGACCTGCTCACCCGCGTGCAGGCCATTGATACACAGATCCCCGTCCTATTGCTGACGGGCCACGGCGATGTGCCAATGGCAGTCCAGGCCCTGCGAAATGGCGCCTGGGACTTTTTTGAAAAGCCCGCCGACCCTCTGGTGCTTGTTCAGTCACTCAAGCGGGCGATGGTGCACCGAGCGGCAATATTGGAGAACAGACGCCTCAAGACTGCCTCGCGGGACATGTATTCGATCGAAGGACGCGTTCTGGGATCTGCACCTGCAACGGCGAAGCTCAGGGACACACTGGCGCGACTGGCAACGAGCTCCGTCGATGTTCTCCTGTTGGGAGAGACCGGCACCGGCAAAGAGGTGGCCGCCCGGATCCTGCATGACTTTAGCGGCGAACGGGACCGCCCTTTCGTCGCGGTAAACTGCGGTGCGCTGGCAGAGAGCATGATCGAATCCGAGCTTTTCGGCCACGAAGCTGGCGCCTTTACCGGGGCTGGGAAGCAGCGGATTGGCATGGTCGAATACGCCGATGGCGGCACACTGTTCCTGGACGAGATTGAAGCGATGCCGATGGCGGCCCAGGTCCGGCTGCTCCGCGTGTTGCAGGAGCGGCGCGTGGTCAGGCTCGGCTCAAACCGCGAAGTGCCCGTCAAGCTCCGCGTGGTGACCGCCGCCAAGGAAGATCTTGTCGAGCGCAGCAGGCGTGGGCTGTTCAGGGAGGATCTCGCCTACCGGCTCGATGTGGCGCGCATCGATATTCCACCTTTGCGCAAAAGGCCGGGCGACGCCGACTTGCTGTTTGACTACTTCCTCGCCCTCGCCGCCGAACGCGAGGGGCAGCCGCCGCCGGCGGTGTCCCCTGCTCTGAGGCAATTTCTGTCCACGCACGATTGGCCGGGAAACGTTCGCGAGGTGCGCAATCGGGCGGAACGATACTTCCTTGGCTTGGACGAATTAAGCCCTTCTCATGCTGAGGTGGATGACACCACCCTGCAGGGCCACCGGGACCAGGCGGAAGTGGTCGCCATCGCCCAGGCCCTGCGCGCCAACAACTTCAGGGCAGGCCGAACTGCCGATGCGCTGGGCATTTCCAGAAAGACCCTCTATCTGAAGATGCAAAAATACGGCCTCCGCGACCTCGGCTAGGTTTTGGCACCGCTTGCGAAGCGCCGGCAAAAAAGCTACCGCTCGGCCATGAGCCGCAACAAGTTCCCGCCCAAACCGAAATACGATCCCGACACCGGGCCGGTCTATCTATATGGCCTGCACACGGTGCGCTCGGCGCTCGACAACCCGTCCCGGGTCAAGAAAATCCTGCTGGCGACGCCAAACGGACTCAATCGCCTCAAGGAAGGCGGAGAGATCGGCAAGGTCAAGGTGACCGAAACCACGCCGAAGGAACTGGACCGGCTGCTGGGCGGCGAGGCTGTGCATCAGGGCGTGGCGCTTGAAGTCGACCCCGTGAGCCGCTTCGGTCTCGATGATATCCACGAGCCACGCCTGGTGGTGGTCCTCGACCAGCTGACTGACCCACATAATGTCGGCGCCATCCTGCGCACCGCCTGTGCCTTTGGTGCCAATGCCGTCATCACCACCGCCCGGCACTCGCCCCGCGAAACCGGGGTCATGGCCAAGGCAGCGTCGGGCGCACTCGATCTCGTACCGATGATCGAGGTGCGCAATCTGGGAGATGCACTCGAAAAACTCAAACAGCGCGGCATGTTGGTCCTGGGCTTTGATTCAGAAGCTGAAGAACAGTTGAAACCCCGCGGGGGCGGCAAGCCGCTGGCCATCGTGCTGGGCGCCGAGGGCAAAGGCCTGCGCCAGCGCACCCGCGAACTCTGCGACGAGATGGTGCGCCTCGACATGCCTGGCCCCATCAAGTCGCTCAACGTCTCCAACGCTGCGGCGATTGCTCTCTTCGCGGCGACGGCCGGAGAAAAGCCGTGAGCGCGTTCGAACCCTTTGCCATGGCACTGCGATTGAGCGGCGTTATGCTCTCCCAGAAAGATCTCGAGGTCGCCACGCGCCAACTGGTCGTGCGCTATGAGACCGAGGACGCCGAGGGTAGTTTTTACGCGCAGATCGAAGTGCCCGTGAACAATCCGGTGCGGGCCATTCTTGATCTTGCCGACCGCTCGGGAGCCACTATCGCCGCCATGCTCGAGGATCGGCGCATCGGCAGGGCCGTGCTCGACATCGCCTTCGACTACCCACCGGATGGCGAGGCCATGTCCGCCCGGCTGCCGGCCCACGCCGCCGCGGCAATTGCCGGCCATGGCATCGACCTCGAAATCTCGGTCTATCTGGTCGATGTCGAGGACGACGAAGGCTGACGCCCTTCGAAATAAACCATTAAGCCAATCTGGCTTGGACGGCAGGCCACCCAATGCGTTAAGACTTCGCTAACCATTGAGCGAGGCCGAAATGCGCGTACCCAATGCCGGACAGCCCCTTTTCGAACGTCGAATCGTGCGTGAGGGCAAGGCCTTGGCCGAACGGATGCTGGCAGGCTACGACGTGACGGCCAACGGCACATTTGTCAGGTCCGGCAGCTCCAATCGACCTTCCATTGCCGCTTTGATGGACATGCTGCTTCCCGCCCTGCCCCGGCATAAGCTTTCCGCAAGCCACGTCCGCATCTGGAAATAGTGGCTCTCAGTAGCCGCCGCGCAGGGCGTCAAGTTCGGCCGTAATGATGCTGCGGGCAAAGACCCCGCCATTCTTGGGCGCCAGCGTCACCACTGAATAGCCTCGCGCCGAGAGTTCCGCCAGGAAATCGGGCAGCATGTCGACTGTGCGCTGGTGGATGTCATGGAACAGCACGATGCCGCTACCGCGGGCGTCCAGCCGTTCCAGCGTGCGCTCGGCCACTGCCTGGGCGCTGTCGCTATAGTAGTCCTTGCTGTCGATATCGACGTCGAGCACCACAAGGTCCCCCTGCAGCAGGGTCGTGCGCAGATACCCGGTCTGCGACAGGTAGGGAAAGCGGAAGAAGGGCGACATGGCCTCGCCGCTGCCCGCCAGCGCCGCCGAAACAGCGGCCTCGCCCTTGGCAATTTCCTCAAGCGCCGCCTGCCTGTCGAGGGTCCCCAAATCGACATGACTATAGGTATGGCTGCCCACAGTGTGCCCACGCTGGGCAACCTGCTGGGCCAGCGCAGGATTGGCGCGCGCCGCCGATCCCAGCATCAGGAAAGTTGCCTTGACGCCATAGCGGTCGAGCGTATCGAGAATTGCCGGGGTCTTGCCGGCCCGCGGGCCGTCGTCGAATGTGAGGATCACCTCGCCCGGCCGCAGCACGATATCGGCGGTGCTGGCCACGGCCAGAGTGCGCCCGGCCAGGCTCGAATGGCCGAATAACCGGTTGGGCATTTTCTGCGCCATAGTCGGCTGAGCCTGTCGTTGCATGCTGCCGGTCACCAAACTGTCGGTCGGACCGGCATGGTCCGTCGGAGAAACCGGCTTTGCACAACCGCCCATCAGGCATGCCAAAAGACCGGCAACAACCAGACCTCGAACCAACCGCACTTGCACACCCACAACACAACATTACGTGGGCCCAACAATTTGCGATTATGGTTAATATTCCCCTCGCGAAATCTTAAGAACTACTTACCCGCCAAGGATTTGGCTCGTCTACCCAGCGCATCGAGGGCACCGAGAAAGGCCGATCGGTCTGCGGGTCGAAAGCCAGGATTGTGCCCGGCAATTTCTCCGGTTTCGCGTAGATGCTGCTTGAGGTCGCGCATGGCCAGCGCCATGCCGATGGACGCCGGCGTGAACGGTTTTCCGGTGAAACCGAGAACGTGGCACCCCTTGTCGATCGCCCGACTGGCCAGAGGAATATCCGCGGTCAGGACGATGTCGTTGCTCCGCGCCTGCTCGACGATCCAGTCATCCGCCGCATCCGCCCCCGCCGGCACGACCACCACGCGCACCATCGGGTCACGCGACGGCCGGATGCCGCCATTGCTGACAAAGGTGACCACCAGACCCAGCCGCTCTGCCACCCGGCGCGCTTCGTCCTTGACCGGACAGGCGTCGGCATCGACGAAAATGATAGGTTCTATCATGCCAGAGTCGTCAGCCACGGCCGCCCTCGTCCTTCAACAAACGTGGAACAAGGCCCCCCGACCAAAAGTAGCGTATCGGCAGTCTCAAAGGCCTCATGGTGAGCCTGTCGAACCAGGAGGTCGCAGCCACATGCCTCAGTAAACAACCACGCTGCGAATGCTCTCGCCGGCATGCATCATCTCGAATCCTTTGTTGATGTCTTCAAGACGCAGGGTATGGGTAATCATCGGATCGATCTCGATCTTGCCGTCGAGATACCAGTCCACGATCTTGGGTACGTCGGTCCGCCCTTTGGCGCCGCCAAAGGCGGTACCCATCCACGTGCGCCCGGTGACCAGCTGGAACGGCCGGGTTGAAATCTCCTGCCCCGCGCCGGCCACGCCGATGACCACGGACTTGCCCCAGCCACGATGCGCGCTTTCCAGCGCCTGGCGCATAACCTTGGTGTTACCGGTGCAGTCGAACGTATAGTCCGCGCCCCCGATAAGATCGCCACGGCGCTTGGTCAGATTGACGAGGTAGGGGACGATATCCTCGCCGATTTCGCTCGGATTGACGAAATGGGTCATGCCGAAGCGTTCGCCCCATTCCTTTTTGCCATTGTTGAGATCGACGCCGATGATCATGTCGGCCCCGGCGAGCCGCAGGCCCTGGATGACATTGAGACCGATGCCGCCGAGCCCGAACACCACCGCCGTCGCGCCGATTTCCACCTTCGCCGTATTGATCACGGCGCCGATACCTGTGGTCACGCCGCAGCCGACATAGCAGACCTTGTCGAAGGCCGCGGCAGCGTCGATCTTGGCCACGGCGATTTCCGGCATCACCGTGTAGTTGGAGAAGGTCGAGCAGCCCATGTAGTGAAAGATCGGCTTGCCCTCGAAGGAAAAGCGCGAGGTGCCATCCGGCATCAGCCCCTGCCCCTGCGTGGCGCGGATGGCTGTGCACAGATTGGTCTTGCCCGAACGGCAGGAATAGCATTCGCGACATTCGGGCGTGTAGAGCGGGATCACGTGATCGCCCTTTTTCACCGACGTCACTCCGGCGCCAACGTCGACCACCACTCCTGCCCCTTCATGGCCGAGGATCGACGGAAACAGGCCCTCGGGATCGGCTCCGGACAAGGTGAAATCATCGGTATGGCAGAGACCGGTCGCCTTGATCTCGATCAGCACTTCACCGGCCTTTGGCCCCTCGAGGTCAACATCGACGATTTTGAGCGGTTTTCCGGCGGCGAAGGCTACGGCGGCGCGGGTCTTCATGGGATTCTCCTGATCGTTTTGCCAAGGGTGGCATGGCCGCCCGGTGGCAATCAACTCATCAGGCGCCGCCCAGGCTCAGAATGACGTTCACCGCCGATGCCAGAATGATGGTGTTGAACAGATGCGAGAACACCAGATGCCCTGTCACCAGCCGGCGCATCTTGCGGCTTTCCACTTTGGTGTCGGAGGTTGCCACCGACGTACCGACCGTGAACGAGAAATAGAGGAAATCGTAGCCGTCCGGCTCGTCCCGTCCCGCAAACCCGAGGCCGCCATCAATGTCCGGACCATCGGATGTCTCGTAATATTCGTAGGCGTAATGCAGCGCGCCCATGGCATGGACCGTGAACCAGCCGAGCACGACGGCGCCCACGCCCACGGCAACCTCCCAAGGGTCTGGATTGCCGCCGCCCAGTGCAAGGAAAAGCGACACGACCGACGCCAGAATGACGATGAAGACGATGAGGAAAATTCCCGCAACCGGCGTATCCTCTTCCCCGGCATGGTCTCGGAGATAATCGGCGGTCAGCAGCGGCATTTTGATGCCGGTCAGCGCCAGAAAGGCCACGAACAGTCCGCTCGCTCCGAGCCCGATCGCAAATTCGGGCACAACCAGCAAAGCGATGACCGCCACGATCACGCCGACCACCAGCCCGCCATAGAATGGCGCAAGGCGCGGCATGATTCGCTGTGTCATGACCCCGTGCCGGCGCGCACCGGTTGCCGTCTTCTCGGGCCCTGCCCCGCCTCGGCTTGATCGAGCCATGTTCCGTCCACCCGTCCGGTTCGTTTGACCGTTGAGGTGTAACGCCGATCAGTCGCGGATGGCTCCCGGACCGGGTGTTGCACCCGGCGGGACCTTGCCCATGATGATCATGCCGAGCACCTCGTCTTTGGTTACATCGGACGTCTTGGCCTCACCCACGACCTGGCCGTTCTTCATGACGACAACCCGATCCGCGAGATCGAACACGTCGTGAATGTCGTGGCTGATGAGGAATATCCCGATACCGTCCGACTTGAGCTGCTTGATGAGTTCGCCCACCTGTGCCGTTTCCTGCGGTCCAAGCGCGGCCGTCGGCTCGTCCATGATGAGAATGCGGGCGTTGAACAGGATGGCGCGGGCAATGGCGACCGATTGCCGTTGCCCGCCGGACAGCGCCTTCACCGGCTCCTTGAAGCGCCGAAAATTCGGGTTGAGCCGCCCCATCACTTCCCGCGCCTTGGACTCCATGGCGGCGTCATCGAGCGTACCGATGGCCGTGGTCATCTCCCGGCCAAGGAACAGGTTGGCAGCCGCATCGACATTGTCGGCAACCGCAAGCTGCTGGTAGATGGTCTCGATCCCGTAGGCCTTGGCATCGCGCGGATTGTTGATCGTCGCCGCCTCGCCATTGATGCGGATGTCGCCCGCATCCCGCTTATAGGCGCCAGACAACACCTTGATCAGCGTCGACTTTCCGGCGCCGTTATGTCCCAGAAGGCCGACCACCTCCCCGCGATGCAGGTTGATGGAAGCCTGGTCGACGGCGCGAATGCCGCCGAAGGCGATGGAGATATCGGTCATCTCGACCAGGGGTGCGCTGGTATCCAGCATGAACGGAACTCCTAATGCTTGTTCCGGCGGTAGAGCGTGTCGAGCCACACCGCGAAGACCAGAACGATACCGACGACGATCGATTGCAGCGGGCTGTCTATGCCCATCAGCACCATGCCCGATTGCAGGGACTGCATCACCAGCGCGCCGAGCAAGGCCCCGGCCACTGTGCCCACGCCACCCGCCAGCGAGGTACCCCCGATCACCGCCGCGGCGATGACATAGAGCTCATCCAGCGTGCCCAGGGCATTGGTTGCCGCGTTGAGCCGGGCCGTCGAAATGGCCGCCGCGATGGCGCAGAGCGCCCCCATCAACATGAAGATCTTGACCGTCACCCAGCGCGTATTGATGCCCGCCAGTTCCGCCGCCTCGGGATTGCCGCCCATGGCATAGACATAGCGGCCGAAGCGGGTGCGGGTCGCAAGGAAGGTCATGACCACTCCGACACCCACCGCGATCAGCACCGGGATGGCGATCCCGTGCGAGATGAACAGCCCACCCTCGGGCACCGGCAGATTATTGGCGGTTGCAAAATTCTCGGCGATCCGCACCGGCCAGGGATAGGCATTGGCGACGGCGATCGCAGCGATGGTCGCACCACACCCGATGACCGCAAGGGCCACCTCGGCCCAGACCGGCCGCTGCGGAAACTTGAACCGCCGCCGCTGCACGCGCCCGAAATAAAGCGCGCCGACAATGGCGGCACAGGCAATGGCTGCAACCACCCAGCTCCAGAATGCGCCGATCGAACCCGACGGCCCGCCCCCCATGAGCTGGAAGGTTGAATCCATGGGCGCCACGGTTCGCCCGGCAGTCACCCACCACGCCGCTCCGCGCCACACCAGATAGCCGCCCAGCGTCACGATAAAGGCCGGGACCTTGAGATAGGCGATGATACTGCCCTGCAGGGCGCCGATCCCCATGCCCACTGCCAGTCCGATGACCAGCGACAGCAACCAGATCATGGGATGCCCGAGCCCTAGGCCCAGTTGTACTGGCAGCACCTGCGTTTGCATCACCCCCATGACCATGCCCACGAGCCCGAGAATGGAGCCAACCGACAGGTCGATATTGCGCGTCACGATGACCAGCACCATGCCCGTGACCATCACCGCCACCGAGGCAGTCTGCACCGACAGGTTCCACAGATTGCGTGGCGTCAGGAACAGGCCACCCGAAAAGATATTGAACGAGACCCAGATGATGGCGAGCGCACCGATCATGCCCAGGAGGCGCGTGTCCACCTCCGTGGCCATCAGGAAGCGCTGCAATGGATTCTGAACGAGCTGACTTGGATGCGTCGTGCCGGACATGGCCTGTGGTTCAGCCATTGTATTCCCCCGTGGCGAGTCCCCGTTCCGCCGGGGCTGTCCATTGACGAAGTGCCGCAACCGTCGGGTCGCGGCACTCCATGTTGTGCCTAGATTGTCACGCGATCAATCGCAGGCTGCAACCGAACCGGCCGCTACGCCCTGGCACACCACATCCTTGGACACCCAACCGGCATCGATGACAACGCTGAGGTTGTCCTGTGTGATGGCCACGGGGGCGATGAAGAACGCGTTCATCTCGACGCCATTGGGTCCACCGGCAAACGGCACCACGCCGGTCACCTCGTTGAGCGCCTTGCCGCCGGCGAGTTCGATGGCCACTTCAGCGGCCTTCTTGCCAAGCTCGCGCGCATCTTTCCACACGGACACGGTTTGCGTGCCCAGGGCGATGCGATTGAGAGCGGCATGGTCACCATCCTGGCCGGAAACCGGCACGGCGCCGGCCAGGCCCTGGGCGGCGAGCGCCGCGATGGCGCCACCGGCGGTGCCGTCATTGGAGGCCACGACGGCGTCGACTTCGTTATTATTGGCGGTCAGGAACTGTTCCATGTTCGCCTGGGCGACTTCAGGGTTCCAGTTGTCGGTATAGGCTTCGCCGACATTCTTGATCGTGCCCGCGTCGATACCGGCCTGAAGCACTTCCATCTGGCCTTCGAACAGGAAGTCGGCATTCGGATCAGCCGAATTGCCCTTGATGAAGACAAAATTGCCTTCTGGCTGCACGGCGGCAACGCCCGCGGCCTGCAGGCGACCCACTTCCTTGTTGTCGAAGGTGAGATAGAAGGCGTCCGGATTTTCGATCAGGCGGTCATAGCCGATCACCGGAATGCCTTCAGCCACGGCTGCGGCAACCGCGGGGCCAACGGCTTCGCTGTCCTGCGCCAGCACGATGATGACGTCTGCACCCTGGCTGATCAGGCTTTCGATGTCCGTCAGCTGCTTGGAGGCGGACGACTGGGCGTCGGCCGAGATATACTGGGCGCCGGCCGCGTCCAGAACGCTCTTGATGGCGCCTTCATCGGTTTTCCAGCGCTCTTCCTGGAAGTTGTTCCAGCTCACGCCAACAACGATCTGATCCTGTGCAACCGCCGAACCGGCGAGCACAGTCGTGGCCAGCAAGGCCGCGACAAACTTGTTCATGATGTCCTCCCAATGGGCAGTACTGCCCGCAAGCACGGCTGCCAGCGCCCTCAAACGCCGCGACCCTGCACCCTGAGCATTATTTCGTTGCTCGAAAAAACGTCTCGCATGTGCCGCAACGCCAAGTCAACTTCAATTTCGAGTCTCGAACAAATTCATTTTGTGAGATATGCAGTTGGCGATTGAGTTGCGTAGCGGGGAGACGAGGGCTTGGCGCGAGCGGTCAGCGACAGCGACAGTGTGCGCCGGCAGAATCGCGGCCTTGTCCTGTCGACTCTGCGCCGCCAGGGCGATCAGTCCCGCACGGCACTTGCCGGCCTGACCGGCCTCAGCCATGCCAGCATGACCGCAATCATGAGCGACCTGCTCGCCCAGGGGCTGGTCGAGGAGCGCGTCGCGGAACGGCCTGATTCTCGTGGACGCGGGCGGCCACCCACCCAGGTCGGGTTCAGCCGTTCGGCCGCCTATGCGGTCCTTTTCGAGATCGACGTCAATCACGCGCGCATGTCGCTCGTGGACTATGCCGGAATTCTCGTCGATCGCCTCGATCATGACCTCACCCCGGCCAGCTTCGCGGCCCAGGCCCCTGCGGACTACATCGAGGAACGCCTGCACCTGCTGATGCAGCGCAACAAGGCTGCCGCCGGTCGGATCAGGCGCATGGCGATTTCAGTCCAGGGCATACTCGACAAGACGGGTACCGGGCTGACCTGGTCGCCGGTGCCCTCCCTGGCCGGTTCGGCCTTCGGCACCGCGCTTTCGGAACGCACCGGCATCCCCGTTGCCATCTACAAGCGCGCCCGGCTGCTTGCCGAGGGCGTGCGCTGGCTGGATCCTGCCCTGCATGAAGCCAGCGTCGCCACGGTTTTTGTCGGTTCCACCGTTGCCATGGGCCTGACCTCGGATGGCCGCATGATGGCGCGTGGTGATGGCGGGGCTACCGAGTTCGGTCACATGAACCACATTGCCGGTGGGGCCCTCTGCCGTTGCGGCATGCGCGGTTGCATCGAGGCCTACGCCGCCGACTACGGCGTGCTGCGAACCGCATATTCTGTGCCCGAAACGGCCACGCCGGCGCCCAGCGTTCCCGCTCAGCAATATCAGGCGCTGATCCAGCGCGCCGAGGCCGGCGACCGTGCCGCCTCCCACGCCTTCAATCTGGCTGGCCGGGCCATCGGCTATGGCATCGGCCGCATGTTGGCGGTTCTCGACCCGGCCCACGTCCTGATCGTCGGACCGGGCGCCGCCGCCCTGCCCCATATGCGCAACGAAATCGTCGCCGCCCTGCAGTCCACCCTGGTATGCAAGATCAACGGCCTTCCCCGCATCGCCGCTCATGCTGACGAGCGCGAACCCATCTATCGTGGCCTGCTGCTCAAGGCCCTGCAGGCGCTCGACAGCGATTTTGAATAGGTGACGCGCCCTCGCGATCCCGGTTAGGGTGCCGGAAAAGCAGATCGCAAGGGGGCAGATGATTTTGGTCGAACCAATCGTTCCGGTCATTTTGGCGGGCGGACAGGGCTCGCGTCTTTGGCCCATGTCGCGGTCGGCACGACCGAAGCAGTTTCTTCCGCTCACCGGGCATTCCAGCCTCTATCAGCAAGCTCTGGAGCGGGTCTCGGATCGTAGCCGCTATCATCCGCCTCTGGTGCTGACCAACAACGATTATCGCTTCATTGTCGCCGAACAGGCCGAAGAAGTAGGCCAAGCACCCGGGGCGATCCTCCTCGAACCGGCCGCCCGCAATACGGCAACTGCCATCGCCACCGCCGCGGCCTATGTCGACAAGACCTACGGACCGCGTGCCCTGCTGCACATCCTGCCCTCCGACCATCTCGTCACCATCGATGCGTCCTACTGGCAAAGCCTGGACGCCGCGATTGCAGCCGCCCGCGACGGGCGCTTGGTCACTTTTGGGATCAAGCCAACTCATCCCGAAACCGGCTACGGCTACATCAAGTCGGCTGCTGCCCCGGGCGATGGCGCAGCGCGAATCGAGCGCTTTGTGGAAAAGCCTGACGCCGCGCGCGCATCAGAAATGCTGGCCGAGGGCGGCTACTTCTGGAACTCGGGCATGTTCATGCTCGGGGCCGGTGCCTTTCTGGCGGAGTGCGAACGCCTTGCCCCCGACATTCTTCTCGCCGCGCGAGACGGCGTCAGCCTGGCGCGGACTGACCTCGATTTTGTCCGTCTGCATGAGGAAAGTTTTCTGCGCGCGCCCAATATTTCGGTGGACTACGCCATCTTTGAAAAGACCGACAAGGCAGCCATGGTGGCCGTCGACTTTCCCTGGTCGGATCTGGGCAGTTGGGACGCGGTCTGGAAAACCGGCAAACACGAAGGCCCCGGCAACGTTACCCACGGCGCCATCACGCTCGACGAGGTCCAGAATTCCTTGGTGTTGACGGACCACGCGCATGTTGCGGTGAGCGGCCTCGACAGTATTGCCGTGGTCGCGACCTACGATGCCGTTTACGTGGGGCGACTGGACCGCGCACAGAGCGTCGGCGACATTGTCAAACGCCTCAAGGACGACCCGAAAACGCTCGGCCTGACAGAAATTCACCGCACCGCCTACCGCCCCTGGGGTGGCTATACCTCGATGCTGCAGGGGGACCGCTTCCAGGTGAAACGCCTCTTCGTCAAACCCGGCAAGAAGCTCAGCCTGCAAAAGCATCACCATCGCGCCGAACACTGGATCGTGGTGCGCGGAACGGCCGAGGTGACCATCGACGGCACAGTCACCACGCTGTCCGAGAACCAGTCGATCTACCTACCCCAGGGCTGCCTGCACCGACTGGCCAATCCCGGCAAGATCGAGTTGGAACTGATCGAGGTCCAGACCGGATCCTATCTTGGCGAGGATGATATCATCCGCGTTGAGGACGAATTCGGCCGGACGTGAACGGCCTATACGCCACGTTCAAGCATGTCGCGAATCCGTACAGCCTTCTCGAAATGGTCAAGCCTGTGGGTCCATATCCACCACGTCGCCGCCTCGAGCAGCAATTCGGGATCGTCATTCCTGTTGGCGAAGAACGCATAGAAGGACACGCCGACATCGGCGCCCTTTTGCGCAATCTTGCGATTGCAGACGGCGATAGCCTTTTGCCGGAGCGATGGACGCATGAAGGAAAATCAATCTTCCGCTGATCGGTCGAACAACCGCTCAGTTAAGTGGGCCTGCTGACAGAATGCATCAGCAGGCCCTGATCATTCCCAGAGCCGCAATGCCCCTGCCCTCAATATTTTAGGAATGCGTGGAGTTCGTCTGCCAGCGCGACCGGTTCGGCCTCGGCACCGTGCAGCACGAGTTCCGGTGTGCTGGGGGGCTCGAACGGAGAATCGATACCGGTGAAGTTCTTGATTTCACCTGCCCTGGCCCGCTTGTAGAGCCCCTTCGGATCACGCGCCTCGCACACCTCGATAGGCGTGTCGACAAAGACCTCTGTGAAGGTGATGTCTCCGGCGATCTCGCGAGCCAGCCGCCGTTCCTTCTCGAATGGTGAGATGAACGAGACCAGCACGATCAGCCCGGCATCGGCCATGAGCTTTGCGACCTCCGCGACGCGCCGGATGTTCTCGACACGCGCCGCCTCGGTGAAGCCGAGATCCTTGTTGAGGCCGTGGCGAACATTGTCGCCATCGAGGATATAGGCGTGCCGCCCTTCGGCAGTCAGGCGCTTTTCGAGCAGGTTGGCGACCGAGGACTTGCCGGAACCGGAAAGCCCGGTGAACCACACGATCTGCGCCGCCTGTCCCTTTTGCCGGGCCCGCACCTCGCGGTTCACATCGAAAGCCTGATAGGTCAGGTTCTGCGCGCGGCGCAGGCCGAATTCGATGGTCCCCGCGCCCAGCGTCGCATTGGAGATGCGGTCGATCAGAATGAACCCGCCCGTCCGGGCATTGGTGGCATAGGGATCGAATGCCACCGGCTTGTCGGTGGCAATGGTCACCGTCGCCACTTCGTTGAGCTCAATCTTTGTCGCAGCTGAATGCTCCAACGTGTTGACATTGGTGCGATATTTCAAGTCGGTAATGGTCGCCGGTACAGTTTGCGCGCCGATCTTGAGCAGATAGGAACGCCCCGGATAGGCCGCTTCCTCGTTCATCCAGACCACACGCGCCTGGAACTGATTGGAGAATTCCGGCGTCTCCCCGGCATGGGTCAGCACATCGCCGCGGGAAATGTCCACCTCGCGGTCCAGCACCAGCGTCACCGCCTGCCCGGCAATCGCCCGGTCGAGATCGCCGTCCATGGTCACGATCCGGTTGATGACAGCCGGCTTGCGGGAGGATGCAATCAACACCTCGTCACCCACGCGCGCCGAACCGCCCGCCAGGGTTCCCGAGAACCCGCGGAAATCCAGGTTCGGCCGATTGACCCACTGCACCGGAAACCGGAATTTTTCGGTGGTCCTGTCCTCCGAAACGTCGATGGTTTCGAGATAGGGCACCAGCGGCGTGCCGGTAAACCACGGCGTCCGCGCACTTGGCGTGAGAATATTGTCGCCTCGCAGGGCGGAAACCGGGACTGCCGCGAGGGTCTTGAAGCCTAGCGGTTCTGCAAAGGCCTGATATTCGCCCACGATCCGCTCAAAGGTGGCCTGGTCATAATCGACAAGGTCGATCTTGTTGACCACCAGCACAACATGCTTCACCCCGATCAGCGACAGGATGAAGGAATGCCGCCGCGTCTGCGTAAGCACGCCCTTGCGGGCATCGATCAGCACCAGCGCCAGATCGGCATTGGACGCGCCGGTGGCCATATTGCGTGTATATTGTTCGTGGCCCGGCGTGTCGGCGACGATGAACTTGCGCTTGTCGGTCGAGAAGAACCGATAGGCCACGTCGATGGTGATACCCTGTTCCCGCTCGGCCACGAGCCCGTCGACCAATAGCGAAAAGTCGATCCCCTCGTCGCCCACCGTCCGGTTGTGACTTTCCTTTTTGAGGCTCGCCAGCTGATCGTCGAGAATGAGCTGGCTGTCATAGAGCAGCCGGCCGATCAGGGTGGACTTGCCGTCGTCGACCGAGCCGCAGGTCAGGAAACGCAGCAGCGACTTGCCGGTCTGCTGTTCCAGCCAAAGGTCGAGGTCGGTATGTGCAGTTGCAGTGGCTACGCTCATCTCAGAAATAGCCTTCCTGCTTCTTCTTCTCCATCGAGCCGACGGAATCGCTGTCAATCAAACGGCCTTCGCGCTCGGATGTCCGGCTGGCCTGCATTTCCATGATGATGGACGGCAGATCCGCCGCGCCCGAGCGGATCGCACCGGTCAGCGGATAGCAGCCGAGTGTTCTGAACCGCACGATCTCCTCGCGCGGCGTCTCACCCGGTGCCAGCGGCAAACGCTCGTCATCGACCATAATCAGGGTGCCAGAGCGTTCAACCACCGGACGCGGCCGCGCGAAATAGAGCGGCACGATCGGAATGTTTTCCGAATAGATGTAGGTCCACACGTCCAGCTCGGTCCAGTTCGAGATCGGAAACACCCGCATGCTCTCGCCCGGATTGAGCCGCGTATTGAACGTTCGCCACAACTCGGGTCGCTGGTTCTTCGGGTCCCAGGCATGGCTGGCATTGCGATGGGAGAACACGCGCTCCTTGGCGCGGCTCTTCTCCTCGTCGCGACGCGCGCCGCCAATGGCCGCATCATACTTTCCGGCGTTGAGCGCCTGGCGCAGCGCTGCGGTCTTCATGATGTCGGTGTAGCGCGAGGACCCGTGATCAAACGGATTGATGCCGTCCCGAACCCCGTCCTGGTTGGTATGGGTGATCAGGTCAAACCCATAGTCTGCCGCCGTCTTGTCCCGGAACGCGATCATCTCGCGAAATTTGAACGTGGTGTCCACATGCAACAGCGGAAACGGGATCTTGCTGGGAAAGAACGCCTTGCGCGCCAGATGCAGAAGGACACTCGAATCCTTGCCGATCGAATACATCATCACCGGCCGCTCGAAACTGGCCGCGACTTCGCGCAGGATTTCGATGCTCTCGGCCTCCAGGGCCTGCAGATGGGTCAGTCTGTCTTGGGTCACGCCGGCACGCCTCACAATCACCATGCGGCTGCATGGCTCGTGGGTCACACCTATCCTTCCGGCCTATGTTCATTCAAGCCGGAAAGTGCCGGAAACACTGGGCATACAAAGGCTTGGGGCAAAATAGTGCGGCAAGGCGCACGCTGGTGCCAAACCCTCCTTCGCCACGCTTTTCAAGGCCAGCCAAAGTGCGCCCGAAGCCACATGGGCAGAATAAAAGTTCCCTGCCCCGCCCGGCTCGACCAAATCCACGCAATCCATGTTGCCGCTCCGCCGAACCGATGCTAAACGCCTGCCCAGTGCCGGTATAGCTCAGTTGGTAGAGCACCTGATTTGTAATCAGGGGGTCGCGGGTTCGAACCCTGCTGCCGGCACCATCGAAATCAAGATGATCTTAGTGATCTAGTGAATCGCCTACACCAGACGGCTGCCGTTCATATTGCAGTTTGATGCGCGGCTAACCCTCTGATTTCACTGGCACCCCTTACGAACCAATGCGACACAGAGTGGAACTTAGGCGGCTTCTCTTCACGTGACAGGACCACCTAATCCATGTGAGATGGATGGGACAAGGGGAGCAAAATGCATAGAACGCAGTCAGTTTCAACCGCACAGGAATTGTATCGCGCTGCAGCCGCAATGGAAGATATGGCGACACTGGCAAGGCCGCACATCCGCCCCAAGCACGAGAAGCAGCTCGCGCTGTTTTTAGGATACTACTTCAACCTCGGTTTCGCGGTAGAGCTCTACCTCAAAGCATTTCTCAGGGATGTCATCGGTGCAGACCCCGCTGACTACGGACACGATCTTCAGAAGCTCATGGATGATGCCGAGAAACACGGGTTCTCTTTCGAACTTCAGGGGATGAAGAAGGTTGTCGCAGTCCTACACCCGAGCCATAAGGGGTTGAATTTCAGATATGCCGAAGGAGCTGCATCCTACCCCTATTTCGAAGATTTGACTGCCGTTCATCTCGTGCTTGAGGCAAGCTATAAAGGCATGAGTCATTTAGCCTGATCCGCGACCATTTCATCGAACCCCGCGTGGGGCTTGATCCTGTTCCCCTAAAAGTCCGGATCGTAGTTGAAGTACAGCGGGTTGGAGAGCGCCACCATGTTCTGGCTGAGGGCCATGGAATTGGGCACCTCCGGATAAGGCACCTGCGGACCTTCGATTTCGACGCGATAGTAGTGGCGCTGGCCGACCTCGGGCGTGTCGAAGAACCGGACGCTCCGGGTCACCGGATCGGTCAGCAGGGTCGCGAACTCATCCCGGTCGCGCACCACGCGTACCCGGTAGATTGTCCCGGCAATGCCGCCGCCCACGAGGCGCACCTCGAAGGTCACCGGGCCGCCCGTCGCCCGGACATTGTCGCCCATCATCATGTCCATGATGCCGTCACCATCGTGATCGGCGACCAGTTCGACCCGCGGATTGAACGGGTTGGAACTGACCGAACCGCGCCCAGCCGCCATCGCCTCGAGGATCGCAGGCAATGACCGCTCCCGCGCAAAGGTCCAGGTCGTTGGCGTTCCAACATAATTCGCGGTGGCCTCGACCGATTGCGCCGTGGTCCATTCGGGCACATCCGGAACGCCATGATGGGAATCGCTGCCCCCGCGTCCCCCGATCATCCGCCCGGATTTGAGCATGTCGTCCCAGATGCGCACGCCCGGCACGTTCTTGGGCCACACGCTCCCGTTCCAGATTTCGACAGAATCCGCCAGGTCGAACGAAAAGCCATAATGGTTTTTGGTGCTCGGATGATTGGCGGAAAAATGCACGCCCAGTTCCCGCTTCAGCGCCAGCAGGTCCCAGTCCCGCGCATCGCGATGGTCAAACACCCGCTGGTGATCATAGGGCCCGGTCGAGAGAATGTTGATGTGGCCGCGATTGGCCGTGAGCTCGGCGCCATGGAACAGCAGCACGCGATCCGAATGAAATTCCGGGTCTGCCCAGGTGTGGCTCGCCACTGCCCCCAGCACATGCACGTCATGGTCAGTTATGGCCAGGTAGTCGAACCCATGGCGCTCGGCAAAACCGATGATTTTGGACAGCGGATTATTCGTGGAATCGGTGCTGTGCCGGGAATGGAGGTGCCAGTCCCCCTTCAGCCAAATACCCGGCCGCTCACCCGGAGCCTCCCCCGTCACGCCGCCGCCCCTTGCGTCAGTTTGAGCGTCACGATCTGGAATGGCGACAGGTCGAGCGTCACTCTTCCATCTTCAATGACCAGTGGCTGAGGCTTGCGCTCGAGCAGATTGACGATTTCGGCCCCTTGCGTGCCCTCGGGCAGCACGACGACGGCCTCGCCCGCGCGCCCATGCGTCTCCCACAGCCGGGCGATCAGGCCCTTGCCATCCTCGCTCTGCTTGAGCGCCTCCAAAGTCACCCCACTGCCCAAAACCTGCAGAAGCGGCCGGGCTGCATCCGACTCTGCGTTCCCCGGAACCAGCCTGAGCGGCAGGTTGAAGGCTTCCGCGCGTGCCGGGATATCGGCCGCAAAAAGCCCGTGATGCAGCGCCAGCGCATAGCGGAAATGATGCTCGCCCTGGTCCGCTTCGGGCCAGGGATAGACCGGAGATTTCAGCAGGGTGAGCCTGACTGTCTTTCCCCGCAAGTCGTAGCCATATTTGCAGTCGTTGAGGAACGCGACGCCGAAATTGGGCTCGGAAACATCCAGCCAGCGATGCATCACTGTTTCAAACCGCGCCTGGTCCCAGGACGTGTTGGCGTGTCCAGGCCGCCGGACATGCCCGAACTGGATTTCGGCCGTGCTGTCTTGGGCCAGCACATCCAGCGTGAACGCCGTCTTCACCAGGGTGTCGTGCTCCCGCCAGTCCGCGAAGCAGTCGATGTCGATCTGGTCGCTCCCCTCTTCCAGGGCGATAACCTGAACGATTCTGGATCGCTCATAGGCCCATTCGAAACGCAGTGCTGCCCGGTGCGGTCCGGTCTCGACCACCCGCGCATCCACCAAATCGTCGATGTCCCAGACCTGGTCCTCAAAACTGTCGTCAATATCCCAGGCGTCATACTCGACCGGCATGTCGCGGAAGGCCTGCAGACGATTGCCCGGTTGGCCGGCAACAAGGGCCTCGCGGCCTGTCCGCTTGTCGAAAAACGAGATCAGCCGCCCGCGATCATCAAACCGGGCGCAAACCAGCGCGTTTTCGAGGTGGCGCTCTGAAACCGCGAGCGTGGACTTGTCCCCCGTGGCAACAGGTGCGCCCAGCCGCGCGCTCGTCACCGAAACGGGCGGAAGGCTCTTGACGAGAACGCCCTGCCTTGTCCGGCCATCGGCTCGATGGATAGCCTGAGCACTCAATGTCTCGCCGCGGAGCGTTAGGCTCGAAGCCTCCGGCGCGTCGAATTCGAGCAGTCCGCCCCGGTTGCGCCCCAGGGCATTGAGCACGCCAAACCCGCCCTTCTGTGCCAGGACACCGGTCAGATCGGCGCGAAGCCGGTCGGCGCTCTCGAAGAAGCGGGCATAGTCGTGGTCGCTGTCATCGAACACACCGCCAATCGACGTTCCGGGCAAAATGTCGTGGAATTGGTTGAGCAGCACAATCCGCCAGAGACCATGCAACTCGCCTGCCGGATAGGGCGTCCCGGCACGATCCCCAGCCAGCACGGCGAGCACTTCGAGTTCTCGCAAGGTCTGCTCGGCAAGCCTGTTGTTGCGCTTGTTCTTGGCCACCGAGGTCAGCGTACCGCGATGATATTCGAGGTAGAGCTCCCCCACCCAGGTCGGATAATCCCCGGCGCGGTCGTTCATGCGCTTGAGCAGCCGGTCGAAATAAGGGCGCATATGCTCGTGCCGGATCCTGGGGCAGCCGGGGATGCCCCTTTCCATGCGGCGGATGTTCTCCAGCATTTCGCGCGTCGGACCGCCTCCGCCATCGCCGTGCCCATACACCATGAATAGTTCGCTGTTCAGCGCCTGCTGGGCATGGCGTTTCCAGGTTCCCATGACGAAAGTTGGCTTGATATCGGCGTTGTAGGTCGTGCCGAACCCGGTGGCGGTATAGGGCTGCGTCGTCATGAAATAGGCGGCCACCGTGCTGCCATCGATGCCCTGCCAGTGGAAAGTCTCGTTCGGCATCCGGTTGGTGTCGTTCCAGCTCATCTTGTGCGTCACGAACACGTCGACATCGGCCAGCTTCATCATCTGCGGCAAGGCAGCAGAATAGCCAAACGTATCGGGCAACCAGAACACGCGCGGGGTCACGCCGAACGTGTCCTCGTGGTAGCGCACTCCATGCAGGATATGGCGGGCGAAGGATTCCCCGCTGGTGATATTGGCGTCGGGCTCAAGCCACAGCGCACCTTCGATCTCGAAGGAGCCGTCTTTGACCTTGCTCTGCAGCCTCTCGAAAATCTCCGGATAGTCCTCGCTGAGATAGTCCAGCAGCACACCCTGGTTATACATGAACCGGTAGTCCGGGTATTGCTCCATCAGGGCCAGGGCCGTGGACATGGACCGTGCCATCTTCTGGCGTGTCTCGCGCACCCGCCAGAGCCAGGCCACGTCGATATGCGTGTGCCCGGTGACCGTGATCACCGGCATGTCCTCGAAATCATGCGCAGCGTAGATCGCCTCCGCGATCGCCTCGGCCTTGTCCAGTGATGCCTGGAACCGCGCTTCGTCGCCGGGTCTGAAGTCGATGACTGCCAAGGCGGCATCGACGCGGTTGAGAATGAAATGCCGCCGGGGATCGTCGGCCGCCAGCAGGCGCGCCACGTCGAGCGGCACCGAGAGGTCATAAAACACCTTCTCGGCCCGCTCGTCATGCGCCAGCAGCGACAGGGACATCCCATATTGCCGCCGATCCTCGATCGTACCCGCCTCGATCAGCACCGACACCTGCTCGCCGGCCCGCACGGCCCTGCCAAGCAGGATTTCCTGGTGATTTCCGTCCGCACCTTGCGCGATGCGGCCATTGACCCGCACCAGGCATTGCGGGTCGGAGCGTCCCCGCGTATTGCCGAACTGCGCATTGACCTTGAGGAAGACGCAGCGCCCGTCGGCCTCTGCTGGCATTGCAAACGCGGTCGCAAACCAGAAATAGCTTTCGGGTTCACCCCAGACCAGGTCGGCCGCCACCGCTTCCCATGCGCCCGGATCCTGCGCCACGATGTCGGCCCGCTGCTCCGGCAGGCCCCTCCGGAACCGCAGCGGCAAGTCCGCCTCGATCGGTGTAAATATCCGGTCCCTGAGGCGTTTCAGCAGGTGATCGAGCTTTTTGATGCGCATCTGGTTCGTCCGCTCCTACACCGTTCTCGTCTGAACCATCGGCGTCACGCCATCCGGTTGGGGCTGGGCCTTGGAGTCGATGGTGAGACCCCCGCGCCATTCCAGCTCAAGCTTTGCCAGGCCTGGCCCGTCCAGCGCCAATGTCTCACCTGTCATGACCACCCGGCATCTCGCCACGCGCGCCGCAAACTCCGCGAGGTTATCGCTGTCACCCGCGATAACCGCCCAGCCATGGAGCGCTCCGTGGCACCGATATTCGAGCCCATCCGCCGGGCCCCTGGCAATCGCCTCCAGCGGGCCAGTGGCCTTGAAGGCCACGAAACCCTCACCGCCTTCAAGGATCAGCGTATCACCATGGTGATGATGGATCAGCCCGGCGCGCGACGCATAGACATGGGTGAACCCCAGCCGCGCGTCCGGGCCCAGCCGATACATGACGAGCGCAGCGTTTTCATGCTGGCCCACCCGCGGCAACACGCCATTGCCCGCCCAATAAGACGGCCTCTGCTGGCCCCACGGATCGTCCTCGCCGGGATGATTGATCCAGGCACGCGCCATCGGGTGCGTCGCAAACCGCAGGTCGATCACATGCTGCTGGTGCCCATAGCCGCCCGCCTTCGCACCGCTATTGGTGGACAATTGCACATGCCGCGTCTTGTAGAGGCCCAGCGAAGCCGCGGGCCCGTATCCCTGCAGATAGCGGGCGGTGATCACCTCACCCTGCCCCGGCCAGGCCAGGCGCCCCAGCCCCTCCGGCGGTTCATAGCGCCCCGCAGCAAACAGCGGCAGCGAGGCCACGCCCTTGTTCAGCCAGCCGCGACCGAATGCCACCGCCGCAAACGGTGCCAGTTCGGTCAGCGGCCCGGCCCGCAATTCCTTGTCATAGGCCCGCCCCATGGATCCGGCCGGCACGCCTTCCAGCGTATGCACGGCAACCATGGTGAATATCCGGTCGCACATCGACTTGGCACGGCTCGCCAATGCGCTCGGGCCCAGTTCGGCCAGCGTCAGTAGGCCGATGAAATCCACCGGATAGTAGGCCGCCGAGTTCCATTCGGCTAGGCCATCGTCCTCGACGGCATCGAACCATTGCCCCAGCCGCGCCGCGGCAAGCTCCGCCTGCTCGGACCCGCTGCGCCCGGAAGCAGAAAACCGTTCATCCGGGAGACTCTGACCCGCCAGCAACTGCGCCACATGAAAACACAGCGCGTGATTTTCGCTCCAGAACCACATGGCATCATTGCCGGGCTCATCGACCCAATAGCGGAAATCGAGCAAGGTCTGCCGGATCCGTTGGCTCAGCGCCGCATCGAGAGCGTCCCGGTGCCGATACCAGACCCAGAGTAGAGGCACGGCAATGAAGTCGGCGCAATCGTGCCGCTCGGCCATGGTGTGCAGGGTTTCATCCACGATCTCGGTGATCCGGGAATCATCCACCCGCCCGGTTTCGAGCAGGGCCACGACCAGCCCCATGCGCCGCTCGCCGTGCTCAGCCGCATGCGCAAGCGCCGCGGCCTTGCGCTCATCCAGACTGAAGCCAAGATCAGCGGGCCCCGGCTGATGCAGGATCGCGCAGCCGATGGCCCTCTCGACCACGCTGTCCCCGGCCGAAAATGTCAGGCGCAGATCGTGATAACCCTGAGGCAGCGACGCACCACGGCACAACTCCAGTTCTACCGCGCCCGGCGCCAGTTCGAATTCGGCATCGAGGAGCAAGGCCCGCGTATGCGAGGTCGACGCGATCACCGCCCGCACCTTGACCGGATTTTGCACCGGCGTATCGAACACCAGCACCAGCTTTTCATCGGCGAGAACCACATCGCCGCGCGGCCGCACCTGTGTGGACAACTGCCGCAAGGCTTCCACCTTGTCGCCCAGGCTCGCCCCCGGCAGATGCACGTCTAGCGCAACATCGTCGAGCAGAACCAGCTCGAAAAACCAGTTCGTGTCCCGCTCGGCCATGTCCTCGGTCAGGACCACGATATCGCTGCCATCGGCCTTGATAGGCAGGTGCACCACGCTGCGCTGGTCCGCATTGCGGGTATAGGGCTCGAAGCGCCCGGCCAGTTCGCCATCGACCCAGATATGCACGCCGCCCCGCGTGCGGAGCTCAAACGAACAGTAGCGGTCGACACGACTGCTCACCCGCGTCCGGCACCAGCGGGCCAGCCGGGTCGGCCGGTGCCGGAACTGGCTGAATTCCACCCGCCGGTTATTGCCCGGCAGGTAGAGGGCCTCGACCGGCCAATCGGTGCGCAGTTCGACGGTGCGTGTGGCCACGTCCCGCCAGGTCGCCACCCGGCACGGCAGATCACCAACATCCACGAACCCATTGATATACTTGTAGTTCTGCGGATCGCTGGATGGCGCCGGATCACCGGGAAAGTATCGAGCTTCGACGGCCGAAAGGGCCCAGGCATTGAGGCTCTCGCCTCTGGCAATGGTCATCAATGGTTGGGGCATGGATCGTGCCTGATTACTGCGTTTCGCCGGACTGCTGCACCGGCATACGGTAAGGCAAAAGCGCCTCGATCTTGTCCAGCAGCCCCGGGAATCGGGCCGGTGCCGCGATCCGGAAATCCGGCACTTCGCTGGCATCGGCCGGAACATGCGTCCTCAAGGTCGACCAGGCCATGAATACCGACACGATCCCCAGCGCATTCGCCCCCTTGATGTCGCGCGACAGGTTGTTGCCGATCATCACGCAACGCCAGGCATCATCGCGGGCGAGTCCCAGTGCCGCCAGCGCCGCATCGAACATGCGCGCGTCGGGTTTCAAGGCGCCAATATCGCTCGAAATGATGTGGGCGTCGAAAACATCCCACAGGCCATGCTGTTGCAGCAGGTTCTCGAAGGTCTGGCGCGGGCCATCAGCCACCAGGACGAGCGGATAGCCGGCCGCTTTCAGCGCCAGCATCATGTCCTTGGCGCCCGGGATCAGGTCGCCACGCAGCACAATTTCGCTTCCAGGTTCCTTCACCTCGGTGCGCTCGTCGACCAGAGTATCCCCGCAATCGATGAAGATCGCCGCCAGATGCGCCCTGTCCTCGGCAAGCGCCTGCAACTGGGCCTCCACCCGGCCGGGAATGGCTGCTGCGAGGTCCGGCCATGGCATGAGGACCGGCTCCGTCTCCGCAGCGACGAACTGCTGGCTCGGCACAAAACTGTCCCGCTGCATTTTCAGCCGGGCGCGTCGGTGGTCCGCTGCGGACGCCGAAAAATGCCCGGCCTTTGCCAGATCATTGTCGAGGTGCACCCCTTCAAGCCCGGCCAGTGGACCACACAGGGCCGCCAGCTTCCGTTGCGCTGGCGCTGTCATCAGGTGCGGCGAGGCCCAGTGTGCATGTTTGCCTGCCTCGACATAGACGACCGGCCGGCCGTTGCGGAATTCGGCCCATCCCTCCCCGGCATCCATGACCAGGCGACCGCCGTGCGATGACGCCTCCACCCTGGCGACTCCGCCATCCGCGTCGATGTGAACCCACACATGTTCCAGGTCATAGAGATGGCCGATATCCCAGTCGTAGAAGACGGCGTATTCGACAACGATATCGGCAACGGGCTCGATCTCGAATTTGCTCGACGGCGATTTGCCGCGCGTCCGAAACACCGTCCAACCGGCTGCATAGGGTTGATAAGGCTCGGCGCGATCAAGCATGAAGACCGGCGCATAGCGCGCCGCCAGGGTCTGGTCAGTCATGGTCAGGCCACGGCTCCGACAAGGGACAGGTCCTCCGCAAAGTGGCAGCGCACCTGCCGGCCGCCTTCTACAGTCCGCAGCGCCGGAACTTCGGCACTGCACCTGGCCTGCGCATAGGGGCAGCGCGGATGGAACGAGCATCCCGAAGGTGGATTTGCCGCATTGGCAATCTCTCCTTTGAGCGGCACGCGCTTGCGGGTGCGATTGCCGCGCGGATCGGGCTGCGGAACGGCAGCCATCAGCGCTTCGGTATAGGGGTGCAGCGGCCTTGAGAACAGCGTCTCCGTCGGCGCGACCTCCATGAGCCGCCCCAGATACATCACCCCCACCCGGTCGGAAATGTGCTCGACCATGCCCAGGTCATGGGTGATGAACAGATAGGTCAGCCCGAACTGTTCCTGCAGGTCCTGCAGCAGGTTGATGTTCTGCGCCGCCACCGACACGTCCAGCGCCGACACCGCCTCGTCGGCAGCGATGAAGCTGGGATTGAGCGCCAGGGCGCGGGCAATACCGATGCGCTGGCGCTGGCCGCCGGAAAAGGCATGCGGGTAGCGGTTGATGAATTCGGGGCGCAGACCCACGACCTTCAGCAATTCGGCCACGCGGTCGCGGATTTCCCCGGCATTGCCCTTGCCGTGAATGGTCATCGGCTCGCCCACCAGTTCGAGCAAGGTCATGCGCGGATTGAGCGAGGAATAGGGATCCTGGAAGATCATCTGCATTTCGGCCCGTATCGGCCGCATTTCGCGGTCCGTGAGGCGCGAAAGGTCGATGATCTCGTCATTGGCCCGGCGGAACAGGATCTGCCCGTCGGTCAGGTCATAGGCCCGCAGCATCAGCCGCGCGACCGTGGACTTGCCGGAGCCGGATTCGCCCACAAGGCCCAGTGTCTCGCCCTTCTTGATGTCGAGCGAGACATCGTCGATCGCCTTGACGTCGCCGATATGCTTCCGGAGCCAGCCCGCATGAATGGGGAAATATTTCTTGAGGCCACGCACCGAGAACAGCACGTCATCGGGCAGCGAAAGGCCTGGTGTCGCCGAAAGATCAGACATGGGCGAACTCCCGGGCAAACTGGTCGGCAATGTGGCAGCGCGACATCTGTGCGCCAAAGCGCTTTTCTGGTGGCGTCTCGACATCGCAAAGGCCGGCGACGGCGTGACTGCACCGCGGATTGAAGGCGCAGCCAGGTGGCACGCTGAACGGATCGGGGACCATTCCCGGAATGGTCGGAAGCCGCCGCCCCTGATCGACACCGAGCCGCGGAATGGAACGCAGCAGGGCCTGGGTATAGGGATGCTTGGGCGCATAGAAGATGTCGTCGACGCTGGCGGTCTCGACTATGCGCCCCAGATACATCACGGAAACCCGGTCGGCGATATCCGCCACCACCCCAAAGTTGTGGGTGATGAAGATGATCGCCATGCCCAGTTCCGACTGGAGCGATTTCAACAGCTCGAGAATCTGCGCCTCGGTCGTGACGTCCAGCGCCGTGGTCGGCTCGTCGGCAATCAGCAGGCTCGGATCGCACGAAATGGCCAGTGCGATCATGGCGCGCTGGCGCATCCCGCCGGACAGTTGGTGCGGATAAGCATCGACCATCTGGGCGGGGCGCGGCATCTGCACTTTTGCCAGGAGGTCGATGGCCCGTTCCCGGGCGGCGGCCTTGCTCAGTCCCATGTGCAATTGCACGGTGCGCATGATCTGGGTCCCGATCGTGTGGACGGGAGACAGGGCCGTCATCGGCTCCTGAAAGATCATGCCGATATGACGCCCGCGCACCTGCCGGATGGCGCGGCTGTTGCGGTCGAGGCCCGACAGGTCGAAATCCTCGCCCGTGCGGGGCCGGAACCGGATCGTGCCCTGCGGCGGCGCCGCGCGTTTGGGCAACAGGCGCATGATGGCCCGCGCGGTGATGGACTTGCCCGACCCGGACTCGCCGACAATCCCCAGCACTTCACCCTTGTTGACATGATACGAAACGCCGTTGACGGCCTTCACCAGCCCTTCCCGCAGCGGGAAATGAACATGGACATTGTCAAGTTCGAGCAGACGTTCGGGCGGCATGGGGTGTTGAGCCATTGCGGTCTTGGTGGTCATGATGCCCGTCCTCGATATTGCCACAAGCTCAGGGCTGCCCTCGGGCTTGACCCGAGGGCCGGCATGGGAGCCCGAAACGAAGCTGTTTGCGGGCCGGAATTGGCCCTCGGGTCATGCCCGAGGGTAGCGCGGTGGGGAGGCGACGCGGAGCGCCGGAATGCATGGGAACGGCGATGGGAACAACAACGCATATTCTTACTGCCCATAGGGGTCCGCGGCGTCGCGGAGACCGTCGCCTAGGAAGTTGAAGGCCAGCACGGTCAGCACCACCGCCAATCCCGGGGACAGCAGCCAGGGTGCCAGGGAAATGGACCGCAGGTTCTGCGCATCCTGCAGCAGCACGCCCCAGGAGACGACGGGGGGCCTGAGGCCGAGGCCAAGGAAGCTGAGCGCCGTTTCGCCCAGGATCATTTCCGGCACCGCCAGCGTCAGCGCCGCGATGATGTACGAGGTCATCGATGGCAACATATGCTTGGTGATGATGCGGTATTCGCTCGCGCCCGCCAGGCGCGCCGCCATGACATAGTCTTCATTGCGTATGGCAAAAAACTGCCCACGCACCACGCGCGCTACGCTTGTCCAGCCGATCAACGCCAGGATCAGGGTGATGAGCACATAGACAAACAGGGGGTCCCACGCGATGGGCAGCGCAGCCGCAAGTCCCATCCAGAGAGGAATGGTCGGTATGGACCGGATGAATTCCATAAGTCTTTGGATGGACCCATCGATCCAACCGCCGAAATAACCTGAGATCGAGCCCAGTGCCAGCCCGAGAACGAAGGCGAATGCCACCCCGATCATGCCCGCAGAGAGCGTGATCCGCGCCCCATGGATGAGCCGCGAGAACACGTCCCGCCCGAGGTCGTCGGTCCCGAGCAGGTTGATCTGCTCCCGCCGGTCATCGACCCCGAAGAAATGAACATTGGTCTCGAACAGACCGAGAAACCGGTATGTGTCGCCACCATAGAAGAGTTGGATTGGCAGAACCGTATCCGTGTCTGTTTCGTAGATCACCCGCGCCGTGTCGGGGTCTCGCTCACGGGCCAGACCATAGACAAACGGTCCGACGAACTGGCCCTCATGAAAGAGATGTATTCCGGTCGGAGGCGCCAATGTACGCAGGCGCTGTACCTTGAACGGGTCATACGGTCCGACAAATTCTGCAAAGACAGCAGAAAGTGCCAGCAGGATCAGGAACCACATCGAGACGACGGCGAGGAAGTGCTTGGAGAACCGCCGCCAGATCAGTTGCCACGGCTTCGCCGTGTAGAGGTCTTCCTTGCGATCCTTGATCTTGGGCGTATTGATGGCCTGGTCTGTCATGGGGCGGACCTCACGCGTAACGGATGCGCGGGTCGAACCACGCCAGGAGAATGTCGGAAATCAGCGTACCGATCACGGTGAAGACGCTGAGGATGAGAATGAAGCTGCCGGCCAGATACATGTCCTGCATCTTGAGCGCCTGCAGAAGCAGCGGGCCGGTTGTTGGCAGGTTCAGCACCACGGCTGTGATGACATCGCCCGAGAACAGCGCCGGCAGTGCCCAGCCTACCGTTGAAATGAACGGGTTCAGAGCAACGCGCACTGGGTAGTTCCAGACCACCTTCGACTCGGACAGTCCCTGCGCATAGGCGGTTTCGACATATGGCTTGCCCAATTCGTCGAGCATGTTGGCGCGCATGACGCGGATGAGGCCCGCAGCGCCACCAGTGGCCAGAACCACCAGCGGAATCCAAAGATGCGCGAGCAGGTCCACCAGCTTGGCAAGCGACCACGGCGCATTCTGATACTGCGGCGAAAACAGGCCGCCGACATCGAGGTTCAAATAGGCGAAGGCCATCCACATCAGCACCAGCGCCAGCAGGAAATCGGGAATTCCCTTGCCCAGAAAACCGAAGACCGTGAAGAGGTGATCAAAGAAGGAATACTGGCGCGTGGCCGAATAGACGCCGACGGGAATGGCGATGAGCCAGGTGATGATCAGGCTGGCGGAGGAAATCGCCAGGGTCAGGCCGAGGCGGTCCCAGATGAGCGAACTGACCGGCGCATTCCATTCCAGCGAGTAGCCGAACTCGCCACGGAACACGATATTGGTGATCCAGCGCCAGTACTGGACCAGCATGGGGTCGTTGAGCCCAAACTGCTCGCGGAGCTGAGCCTCCTGGACGGCCGAGATATACTCACCTGCCTGGCGCAGTTGCGCGACATAGGCCGTCACGTAGTCGCCAGGCGGGAGCTGGATGATGACGAAGGAGATAAAGGAAATGAAGATGAGCGTCGGTATCGCGAGAAGCGCCCGCCGCAAAATGAAACTTACCATGGTCTGACCTGTCTCCCCTGCCCGGTACGCCCGGATATGCCCTGCGCGGCCGGGGCCGCGCGAGGCTGAGCGGGCTGCCCTGATGGAGCTCGGCGTGAGGCCTCGCCGGCTCCGGCAGCATGAGCGGAGAGGCGGAAACCGCCTCCCCGCTGCCCAAGTGGAACTTAGTCCTGCTCGATCCAGAACTGTGCGGGATAGGCAATGCCCTTGCCGCGATGCACATCGTCCAGCACCAGCCCGTCCCGCAGATTGTGGAACTTGTTGGAGACGATGATCGGTGCCGGCTCCTCGCCCACCACGCCGATAACCCAGGCGTTGCGCACAAAGGTGTCGATCATCTTGTTGACCGCCTGGTCGGCCACCTCGACGCTCGCTGCTTCCGAGGCTTCTCCCCAAGCGGCCCAGACATCGCGGATCGGGTTGTCTTCGGCCGGCTCTATGCCTTCGGCTCCTGCAGTTTCATACCACTTGAAGTATTCGGAGGCGAAGCCGTCGTCGCCCATCATCCGCCGCGGATCTGCCGGAACGACCGAGAGGCGGTCGAACGGCATCCACTGCATCTGGAAGTCGTTGTTCTGGCGATTATTCTCCCATTGGGTTCGATCGATGATACGGGCCAGAAGCTCGATGCCGACATCGCGATAATTTTCCGCGATCAACTCCAGAGGCTTGGAGTGGCTCGCGTCATTCGCCTCGATGACGATGGACAGGCGCTGCCCGTCCGGACGAAGGCGGAAGCCCGCGCTGTCGCGTTCTGTCAGGCCCAGGCCGTCGAGCAACTCATCCGCCCGATCCGGATCGTATTCCGTCAGATAGGTTTCGAGCTCCTCGCTGAAATAGGGCGAGCCGGTGATCGGCGAGGCAGAGCGCGGTTCGGCAAGGCCGGAATAGGCCAGTTCGTTGACCAGTTCGCGGTCAACGGCGACCTGCAGCGCCTCGCGGAATTCGAACTTGTCGTAAAGTGCGTTCAGCACCTCGTCCTTGACGTTGTAGTTCGGCATCAGCGACCAGACGGTTGCACCGATCCAGCGAAGGGTGTGGTAGTTCCCGCGCTCTTCATTCTCGCGGTAGAACGTGTAATTGGCCAACTGCATGAAGCGGTTCTGGGCGTCGATCTGGCCCTGCGCCACCATGAGGCTGAGCGTTTCGTTGTCCTGGAACAGGCGATGCGCGATGCGATCGATATAGGGAAGCTGGTTACCTTCCTGATCGACTGCGTAATAGTACGGGTTGCGCACCATCGTCACGGTCTCGGCGGGTGCCGGAGTTTCGATTTTCCAGGCGGTGATGACGGGCAGATCCGCATTGAACCACCATGCCGTGACAACACCACGCGAACCCCACAGGTCGGTCCACTTCTCGACATTGTACTTGGCGGCGGCGGCCTTGAGCTCATCCTCGCTGGCATACTTGTCGTTGAACTGGCTGAGATAGTGCTTCGGCATGATGAAGCTTGGGCGATCCAGGCTCGGCTCGCCGGTGGAATCCTTTGCCAGGATCTGCAGGAAGTACACGTATGGCTGGGCGAACTTGACGGTGAACGTACGCTCGTCGGCGATTTCCAGCTGCATCGGCACGCCACCCGGCGCAAAGGTCGGATCGATGGTGGGCACAAGTGCGGAGTTGAGGAAGACGTCTTCGTACCAGAACTTGACGTCCTCGGTGGTCACCGGGTGGCCGTCGGACCACTTGAGCCCTTCGAGCAATGTGAAGGTGAACTCAGTGGAGTCCTCGTTGACCGAATAGGACTCGATGAAACCGGGCTCCAGATAGGCGACGCCGTTCTCGTCTGCGGCCCATTTCAGCACGCGCTCTTCCATCAGCTTGGTCGGCCCCCAACGGTCACCCGGACCGTTGTAGGCGCGGTGCCATGTTCCGCCATACTCGCCAACGCTGACGGCATTCACCACCGTGGGGTTGGCCGGCAGGCGCTCGTCCACGGGTGGCAGGCTGCCTGCCTCCACCATCTCGGTCAGCATGGGCGATTCCTGAAACGCCCAGGCCGGCACGGTCAGGGCCGTAGATGACAGTGCCGCGAGCGAAAGCGCGGCGACCCAATGATTTGCAGTCATAGACTTCTCCTCAACTCACGCGCCGTGATCCGCTAGCGCGGCAATGCGCAAAATTCAGCCATGAGAGGCAGATAGCGATGTGGTGCAATTTTTTGCATTACCCACCCTCTCCCTGCCACGTCCATAAATCGGAGCCGATTTTCTTGTTTTCTGGCTCTAATCAACGTGACGGGCCGCATACTTGCCGTGGTTTTCACCAAGCGCAATATGAAATAATTTTCGCACCGAAGAATGAGGCTGAAGCGGCAAAGTCTGATGTACGTGCGTCCAGGTGAGACTGATATGAAATTCAATACCTTACCTGCTCACGCAGGCGTGTCCTCACGTCGTGGGTGAGACGTGAAAAAATTCTCCAACCAGTTACTTAGTGGAGACTCCGCGCTGTGGCGGAACAGGTTTTGGCCTTCGGGAAGTCATCGCCTGACCGGCGCGACAAGCCGTTTTCGTGATCGGAATCGACCACGCACTGCGAACTGCAAAGCGGTCAGATGAGTGGGCGTACGCTGCCGCGCACCGTCAGCCGGCACCCCAATTCCAGCCGGTTGGCCGGCATTGTCGCATCAGCCGCCACGATGCGCTGCTCCAGCAGGGTCAGGGCCGAAAGACCGAGGTGGTCGAGTGGCACGCTGACAGTGGTCAGTGGAGGGGAGGTGAAGTCGCCCAGCGCCACCCCGTCAAACCCGACCACGGACACGTCCTCGGGCAGCGAGAAGTTTGCGCTCTGCAATGCCCGGATGACGCCGAGGGCCAGGTTGTCTGCCGCACAGAAGATGGCCGTTATGCCCCCCAGCCCCTCGTGCTTGTCGATCCAGCGGCGGATCGCAGCGGCGCCCATGTCGGGAAAATAGCCTTCGGCATAGTGCACATAGGCCGTTTCCATGGACAGATCGTTGTCGCGGAAGGCGTCCAGGAACCCGTCGCGACGCCGGCGGACCGTGCCGCGCCCCTCCCAGGTCAGGTGCATGATGGAGCGGTGACCCTGCCGGATCAGCCAGTTGGTGGCAAAGCGCGCCGCGAACCTGTTGCCAGGGGTGACGCTGTCGATCTGCATCTCGTGGTCTTCACCGTTCATCAGCACGGCGGGGATGCGCGAATTGGCGATGGCGCGCAGCATTTCGGGCCGGTCATCGCTGAGCAGCAGGATGCCGTCCACATCGGCCTGCCGTGCCACCTCGACGAGGCGGGCGCCGTTGAAATTGGGAGAATCCAGTTCGACGGGGATCACCCGTATGGACCGCCGTTCACATTCCCGCATCAGCCGGCTCAGCAGCGTCCATGAGAACAGATTGTGCTGGTTGTTCGGCAGCGTATCGCTGGGCATGGCCAGAACGATGCTGCGGAGCACCGCAATCGAAGCCTTCTCGCGCCGCTTGGCCAGATAGCCCAGTTCACGCGCGGCACCCAGCACGCGCTCGCGCACTTCGAGGGAAATCGTCGCGGTGCCGTTGAGCACGTGAGACACCGTCGACGCGGCGACTTCTGCGCGTGCGGCGATGTCCTTGATCCCGACTTTCCGGTTCACTCGAGGGCCCTCGTCATCGTCTTGGCCGCCATCCTAGAGCGTTTTCAAGGTAAATGGACACCACTTTTCTGGTGTGAAACCGCGATCGATCAAAGACTTACCCGGCCTCAGCTCGCCGAGCGCGGCCTATTCCGCAGGCTTGAGCGCCTGACCGATCTGGAATGGATAGGAATGGGTGGTCTTGTCCCACACGATCGGCTTGCCCGTCGCCTTGTGGCGGGAAAAGATGAAGGCGGCCCGCAGTGTCGCGAAGAAGTTCAACAGGTTCGACACCACCATTCTCGGTCCGGCCATCAGCCCCTGCGTTACCCCGTATATGCGCGCCGTAAAGAATGTGCGCTGCACCAACCGGTTGCCCAGCAGGATCAGGTTGAGCACCAGCAGCGTGCGATAGTTCTCGGTGTCGAGCAGCACATAGGGCGGCCGATTGACCTCCGGCAGAAGCTGGAAGAGGCCATGCAGGACGACAAGGCTGAACATGATGAAATAGGCCAGGATGGCCCCGGGCGCCGTTAGCAGACCCTTGCGGTCACGCAGAAAGAAGTATTTCGAGCCCCAGTTCCCTTCCCAGCCGTGCTGCGTCCATCCTTGAAAGGCGATGCCCAGCAGCCAGCGGGCCCTTTGCCGGTATGCGGCTCGAAAGTCCTCGGGGAAAAACTCCCTTGTCGCGATCGGCATGTTGCGGCGCGTGATGCGCGGCAGCCCATCGGGGCCCACCGACTCCACAACCAGCGAAATCGGAAACCGCACGAAAATCTCGCGCATGCCCATGCCCGCAAGGCGGAAGGCAATGTCGTAGTCCTCGGTGAGGCTGGTGGTGGAGAAAACCTCGCCCGACCGTTCTGCGCGCAGAGCGTCAATGGCCCGGTGCGAGAAACATGCCGCAACGCCGGCGCAGGGCACGACACCGGTCATGCTTTCGCGCACCACCAGGTCTTTCGAGTGCCATTCGGCGAACTCGTCCATGTAGGTGCCGGCCACCAACTGGTGGAGGCCGCGGGGAAACGAATAGACGGGCAGTTGCACGAGGTCCATGCGGTCCAGCAGGTAGTTGAACAGCTTGAGCTCGTAGGGATGGATCACATCCTCGCTGTCATGCAGCGCGATGCCGATAAACCGTGTTCCTGTATCGCGCTCATGCGCCAGAATGTCGGCAAGAACCACATTGAGACAGTCGGCTTTGCTGGTCGGGCCATCGCGGGGCACCACCGACATGGAGACATTGGGGAACCGGGCCATCGCCGCCCGCACCTCCGCCATGGTCTCGGCATCGTTTTGATAAACGCCCACGAAAATCCGGTAGTTCGCATATCGGATCAAGGCATTGGAGGTCGTGAGCATGGCCTGGATGACCTCGCTCTCCTTCCAGGCCGGCACCATGATGGCAATCGGCCTTTCCTCCTTGGCGTCGAGTGCCTCGGCGGTCAGTCGCGGATAGCGGGCCCGGATCCAGAACCAGCGATAGAAATTTCTGGCCCAGTACCAGATATCGACAAACAGGTCGTCGAGGCTCGACAACAGGATCAGGATGGTGATCCCCACCGCAAGCAGTTCGATCACCCGCTGGTAGGTGACCAGCGTGACGACGATCTCGATCATTTTCTGGCGCGACGGCGGAAGTGGCGGCGCATGAGTTCGCGCGCGGCGACCACAAGCAGGAGCAGGCCGGCAATCACCATCGTCCAGAACACGCCTTCGGCGCGCAGGATGTCGACAATGCCTCGCGAAGCATCGCGGGCCTGATCGAGCAGCGCCGATGGCGCCCCGGTCCGCACATCCTGCCACAGCACGCCCTGATCGCCGACCAGCGCCTTGCTGCCATTGCCCAGGAACACGCTTGTGGGATCAGGAATGGTCTGGCCCTGCAGCACCACCACGTCGAGGCGTTCCCTGGCACCATCGGCGACAAGGCTCGCCAACGGCTGGCTGATCGAGAAATTGACGTCCTCCTGCCCCTCGCCCGGCGCAACCGGCAGTGACAGGCCGTTGATGCCGCTTGGCGCAATCCGGATCACCGGCGTGCCGGCCGCTGGATCAGCATCTGAAAACGCAACCGAAACGGGGGCGGACCCGACCCCGAGGCCGGACAGTACCCGCGCTGCAAGGCCCAGATATGCCGTGCCGTCCGCATCGGCCGCGCCCGGCGGCAAGATCAGCGTGCCACCGCGCTTGAAGGCCTTGGCGACCGCCGCGAACCCACCGAGGGTATCACTGTCGTAGTCGACCCCGGTTCCGGTCATCAACTGAACCGCATGACCGGGCGATGGCCCCGGGCAGTATGCTTCCCTCTGGGCGCGATCCACCACCACCGTCAGCCGGTTGGACTGGCGCAACAGATCGTCCGGCAATGGCGCCGAAATCAGGTTTTCGCCGATATCGGCCCGCAGCGCGGTCAGCATCTGCCCGTTGAGATAGACCGTCACGACCGGCTCTGCGTCCGACCAGTCCGGCGCTACCATCAGCCGCAAGCGGGCTTCGGTGGCGCGACGCCCATCCGCATCGAGCATGGCAAAATCCAGCCCGATATCGCCGGTCTGCAATACGCGCAGGGGTCCGGGAAGGCTGGCAAATGGCACGAAACCGCTATCGGAGCCGCGTGCGCTATCCGGCATGGTGGCCGTCGTCAGGTCATCCCCCGCAAGGGCAGCGGGCGCCGCCTGCCACAGCCGCGACAGGGCTGCGATGTCGGCATTCTCGCTGATGGCCACGACCAGCGCGCCATCCCCGCGCTCCAGCCGCACGCCGGCCGCGTCATCGCCCTGTACCAGCCGCAGGTGAACCGGCCCCTCCCCGTCACCCTCGGCACCGAATTCGGCGCGATAGCCCTTTGCCGCAAGTGCACCGGCCAACTGCAATGCCGCCGCACTCGCCTCCGGCGTCAGGGGCGATGGCACCTCGATCAGCGGCTTTCCGGGCAACAGCGCCAGCGCATCGCCGATCGTGGTGAGCGCATCCAGGTCGACATCATAGGACACGGTCGTGTCAGCCAGCACCTGCAGCGTATCCGCGGGGTCGAAATCGTCGGTACAGATTTCAGAATGGGCGATCAGATCCGCGCGGAACCGCACATCCAGCGCCTGCGCGCGCATCGGATCGCCTTCCGAAACCAGCGCCTCCAGCGCCACCTTGCGGGCCGAACTGCTTTCCTCGAGCCGTTCCGCTTCCACCGGCACGCCGTTGACCAGCACCACGACACTGCCGCGCGCCAGGTTCGGGGTCACGGCGAGCGCATCCAGCGACACACGCACATTGGAGACATCCACCCCCGGCGGCAGCGGCAGGTATAGGCTCGCCGATTGCCGCCCGGACAGGATCATCCCATCGGGGTAACCATGGTCCTCAAGGCTCGTGGTGATCGTGACCGTTTCGGCCAGAGCCGGGTTCGCGCAGGCCAGGAGCGGCAGCAGATAAAGACTTTTACGCACGAATGGTCACTCCTGGATGCCCGCAACGGGGCTGACGGGGCCGAAACTCCGCCGCATGGCTTCGACAATACGATTGGCGGCATGGCCATCGCCATAGGGAAATACCGGTCGCGCCATCTGCGCATAGGCATCGGCGCTTTCATGCAACAGGTCCAGCGCATCCAGAATCCGTGCCCGGTCCGTGCCGACGAGCCGCACCGCCCCGCTGGCAATGGCTTCCGGCCGCTCAGTGACATCGCGCAGCACCAGCACCGGCTTGCCAAGCGCTGGCGCCTCTTCCTGGAGCCCACCACTATCGGTCACCACCGCCCAGCAGGCACCCAGCGCCGCAACGAGCTGCGCATAGGCCAGCGGCTCGGTCAGCACGATCCGCTCATGCCCGCCCAGAATGCGCTGGGCCACGGCGCGAATATTGGGATTGGGATGAACCGGGAAATAGAGGCCGATATCGGCATAGCGGTCCACCGCCTCCCGCAAGGCACCGAACGCTTCCTCGATCTGTGGCCCGAAACTTTCCCGCCGATGCGCGGTCACCAGGATCGGGCGGGGAACGGCCGGAAAATCGCCCGGCAGCGCCGGTTTACGGGCCTTCATGGCCAGCAGCGCGTCGATAACCGTGTTTCCCGATTGCACAATGGCCGCCTCGGCCACCCCCTCGGCACGCAGTGCCTGTGCCGCCTGCTCCGTCGGCGCGCAATGCAGGCTCGCCCCGATCGCTGCCACCCGCCGGTTGAACTCCTCGGGAAACGGCGCCGAAAGGTCGCCGGTACGCAAACCGGCCTCGACATGCACAAAGGGCAATCGCCTGTAAAACGCGACCATGGCCGCCGCCATCACTGTCGTTGTGTCGCCCTGCGCCACCACACAGCCGGCCCCTGCCCCATCGAGAAATTCATCGAGCTGATCCATCGCCTGCGACGCCACTTCAAGGATGGATCCGCGACGCCGGTCAATCGTCACCCGATGATCGATGCTGAGGCCGAAGTCGGCGACTGCGCGATCGAGCAGTTCGACATGCTGGCCGATGCTGACCACCAGCGGTCGGGCCCAGTCGCTGGCCGCCAGGCGCTCGATCACCGGCGCCATCTTGATCACTTCCGGCCGCGTGCCGATGACACAGAGGCAGATCACCTTATCTGCCATCACCGCCCTACCCGCCTGGCCAGGATCACAAAAGAGATGACGATCCCGGCAGTCATCCCGAGCACCGCCCCGAAAGTCCCGCCAAGATAAGCGCCCATCAATCCGAGAACCGTGGCTGCGGCAAAACTGATGAGTAGAGACAAGACAGACAGAAACATTCGAAACAGTCTTTGATAGGGCCGCAACGCAGGGCCTCCGGTCTGCCCTTACGGGCCCACCGGTCCGATTTCACTTCGGCATGAAGGCGGCAGTTCGTCTAATCAATTCCGCTGTGGTTAACCAGAACTTGAAAGCCACACTTAACGAATTCTTTCGCGGCTGCAGCAAATGCAGGTGTTCACTTCAAGCCGCCCGCAGCTTTTTCCCGTCATGGTCGCCTCAGGAACGAGGAATGGCCGTGAACCAGCAGTCGCCGGAAATGCATCAGCATCAGGACACAACGACCACCATGACGGTGGCGCGCTGTGATGGCCGCCTGCTCTCCGCCGAAGACGTTCTCGGCCTGCGCACCAGCGGCAAGCTCCCGGCGCACACAATGCCCCTGCTTCTCTCGGGCTGGCTGGGACTTTTGCTTATCCTGTCGAGCCCGATCGCTGGTCTCTTCACCCTGTTTGCCGCGCCCCTCCTGCTCACCCACGTCACTGCCGCTCGCCACGCCTGACGAAACCTGACATCATGGATGTCCGGGTCTGACCAACCACGCGGATGGCTTGGCCGGGCCGGATGCCGCCGCAGATTGCGGTGCCCTCTACTTGCCGTGCCCTCCACGGTCGTCCACAGATTGCGGAGCGTCCCGTCGTGATCAGCAGGCTCTTCCAGTCGATCTTGCCCCCGAGGCGCACTCCCTCGGGGCGCGCGCGCCTCGTCGAAGCCGAATGGCCCGCCGCCATCTATGCCATCGGCGATGTGCACGGCTGCCGGGAGCAACTCGAGGATTTGCAGGCCGCCATCGTTGCCGATGCCTCCGCAACCCAAGGCGAGAAATGGCTGGTCATGCTGGGAGACTATGTCGACCGCGGGCCGGATTCGGCCGGGGTTCTCGACCTGCTGATGCGCCCGGCGCCCGCCGGATTCCGGCGCATTTGCCTCTGTGGCAATCATGAACAACTGATGCTGGATTTCGTGTCCAGCCTTGACCTCGAGTCGAACTGGCTGAAATGGGGTGGCCTGAAGACGCTCGCTTCATATGGACTGTCGCCCACCGATTTGCCCAACATGAGCAGGAAAGCGCTCCGTCAGGCGCTCGACTACCTTGTGCCCCCCGAGCACCTCGACTTCATGCGCGGCCTCCCGGTCGCATTGCGCCTGCCGGACGTCGCCTTCGTCCATGCCGGTGTCCGGCCCGATATTGCATTTGAGGACCAGCAGGATGACGATCTCATCTGGATTCGCGAGCCCTTCCTCAGCACCGAAGACCATCCCGGCTATCTCGTGGTTCATGGCCACACCCCTGAATCGTCCCCAACCATCCTGCCGCACCGTATCGGCATCGACACATGCGCCTTTGGCGGGGGCCCACTCACGGCATTGAGGTTGATGCCCGGTAAGCCGGTGCACTTCCTCCAGGCATTTCCCCGCTCGTAAAACGCTTCGGCGGACTGAACCATGGCCTCTTTCGCCCCCTCGCTCCTCTGGGGAGAGGGTAGCGACGCCGGAAGCGCAGCGACCCGGCAGAGCTGGGGTGAGGGGTGAAGCAATATGCCCATGGGCCGGAGATCGGTGCACCGGTGAAATGCCCGGGCCGGCCTCATGCCTCCACTCTGATGTCGTCGCGCGCTGGCCTCGGTCGCGCCACCATGATACGCAGGCACGCCTTCAGCGGAGACAGCGTCTTGTCCACTCAGCCCCGCATCAGCTTTGTGACCAACAACACCGCCGCAGCAGACGCTGCAGCCCGGCGCCTGCGCGACCGCTATGGCGATTCAGACCTCGATTCCGCGGAACTGGTCGTTGCTCTTGGCGGCGACGGCCTCATGCTGCAGACCCTGCACCGGGTCATGGGCCGGGACGTACCGACCTATGGCATGAATTTCGGCACCGTCGGGTTCATGATGAACGACTTTAGCGAGGACGACCTGCGCGAGCGCATCGCCGTCGCGCAACGCACCCACATCTATCCCTTGTCCATGACCGTGGTCGACGCCTCAGGTCAGTCCCGCACCGCCCTGGCCATCAACGAAGTATCGCTGTTTCGATCCACCTATCAGGCCGCCAAGCTGCAGATCCTGGTTGATGGTGAGGTCCGCCTCGACGAACTGATCTGCGACGGAGCCCTGCTGTCGACGCCGGCGGGTTCGACAGCTTACAACCTGTCCGCGCACGGCCCCATCCTGCCGATCGAGGCGCCTCTGCTGGCCTTGACCCCGATTTCGCCCTTCCGTCCGCGACGCTGGCGCGGTGCGATTCTGTCAAACCGCGCCACGGTCACCTTTCTCACGCGCGAACCGGACAAGCGCCCCGTCAGTGCCGTGGCCGACAATGTCGAATTTCAAAACGTGCGCGAGGTCACCGTGCGCGAAGACCGCAGTCACCGCGTCACCCTGCTCTTCGACCCCGGCACGAGCCTCGAAGAACGCGTCCTAACCGAGCAATTCCGCTTCTGATCGCATCGCCCCGGCTGGTTCAGCCGGTCCGTGCGCTGATCCATCGCCCCCTCACCCTCCGGGAAGAGGGCCGGGGTGAAGCCCCACCCCTTCACCTCCCCCTTGAAGGGGCCTTGAAGCGGCCGAAGGCAAGATCGCTCCAGTGGAGCGATCTTAGCGGACTTCGAACACGGTCGCGCAGCGGGGAGCGGCTCCAGTGGAGCCGGTCCAGTCGAGAAGGCCATGAGAGCTGTGCTCGAATGGCAAGTAGCGACGCTAGGCCCATAGGGCCGTAGCAGAGCTAGGTGGGGGTGTTCCGCGCCCGGTCCCGCACGACCCTGTCCAGCCCATGCTCCGCTTTTGAAAAATGTGCTGCTGGCAGGACCAACTCGATTTCGTCCCAAGTTCAATCAAACCGGGAAATGATCAAGGCCGGCTCAGGCCGCCGTCAACGCGCGAACCTCGCCAGCCTCTGCCATCGGCAGCGCGATGACGCCCTCGCGCGATCCCGCGAATGCGGAGACGACACCACGCGCCGCCTTGCGCGCCAGGGTGATGTTCTGCTCGCTGAGATAGGTAAAAACCTCTTCGAGCTCGGCCGGAATGTCGCCGTCATACTCGGCGATCATCTCCTCGGTCAGCGCCGTCACCACATAGTGCCGGGCAGCCAGGTCGTCGGACAGATCGGCAAGCCGGGCGTGCAGGATCAACCGGGCCAGGACACGGGCAACCCCTTCCCGCAACCCTGCCCGCCCAAAGAGCGCCATCAGCGCCGTGCGGCTGCCGGTCTCCAGTAGCGAAAAGACTTTGCTTTCGGAAACCTCTGCCAGGGCCGTGAGGCAGGACGAGAAAAACATGACATGGCCGGTGAGCACCGCGTGCAGCAAGACCCTGGTACTGACTTGCTCGTGCTGGACCAGCGAGCGGGCATAGTCACCCCCGGAAGCGGCCATTTCCCCGATTGCCGACAGGGCGGTATCGGTGCCGTCGCGCAGCACCCGATCAAGCCGGTCAGGCGCAAGTGCGCCCTTGACCAGCCGGCACTTCCGCAGGCTTTCCGCCACGCAGCGCACCAGCACCATGCGGGCCTCGGCGGGCAGGTCCCGCCGCGCCAGAAGCGCCCCACGCAGCCGCGCGTCGCCCCGATATTTCAGCGTAAGAGTTGCCAGCACGTCTTTGGGGAGCGGCACATCCATGCGCTGCAACAGCCGCAGAACCAGATTGTCGTCGCCCGCTTCAACCAGTGCCGCAGCAATCTTGCCGCTGATCTTGGGGCGTTGCGCAATGGCCACCAGGCCACCCGCATCCCCCGAGCGGATCAGAGGCATGAGATCGGCATCGACCAGAACAGGAGAATACTGCAGCACTGCCCGCGCAATGACCGGACTGTCGCGCAGCAGCGCCAGAATGATCGGCCGCGGCACTTCGGGCGAGTGCAGCAAGCCATAGGCCAGCGCTGCCCGCACCTTAACCGAAGGATCGTCGAGAAACCCGATCAGGGCAGCGTAGAGCGCGGCATGTTCGTCCGCCGGACCGGAATGATCAAGATAGGCCTGCGCCGCCAGATGAGCCGCATGGCCTCGCTCATTGCTGTCGGTGGACAGCGAGAGGTCTGCAAACGCCTGGTACCCGATCATAAAGCTACTCCGCACATGGCGAAGTCACCCTAACCACCAGAGCTTAAGGAACGGTTCACCATAATTGCGGCAATCGGCAGAGGGGAACTACTGGCTGTAGAGCTGTGTGAAAAATGCCGGATTGGATGCCGATCCCGTCTCCTCTGACGCCGCAGGCTCGGGCGTGTTGAGGAAGAGGCCGGTGAATGACATGTCCTCGCGGGAGAACCGGGAGGGCAAAGGCGGCTCGCTTTCGCGCTGCGGGGCGCTGCCGCCCTGCCCGGCCATCTGTTGCACCGAGAAGCCCGCATTGCCCCCGCCCTCATGCTTGGCGGTCAGCACCTGGTAAACCTGCCTTATCGTCCGCGCCTTGCCGGAGCTGTCGAAGAAGATCGAGCGATTGGCATCAGCCTGGCGGGGGAACAGGTTGACGGCGACCTGGTCGGGATTCTGCAACCCCGCCGTGAACATGCGCTCGGCGCCCTGGGCACCAAGAAAATGGGCAATATAAAGCTCACCCGGACTGGGCATGCGTCCGAATGCCGACATCAGATAGTCGCCATTGGACCGCGTAAAGGCCGCGGCGAGGTCGGCAGCAATCTGGGGATTTTCTCTGAGCTTGAGGATTTCCGCCCGCTTGGCCGAATCGCGCACGACATAGTCGCCACCGCGCACCTCGATCTGGTCGGCATAGGCCGAATATCCCAGGCGCGGCCCCTGCTCCTTCATCACCTGAAGCCAGGTGCCCTCAAGAAATTGAAACAGGCCGGTAGCCGATGATGTCCGCGCCTTGGCCTCTGGATTGAGACTGCTCTCCCGGATGGCGGTCTGCAGCAGATAGTCAAAATCCACCCCACTCCGGCTACCTGCGGACTGCAGGGCGGTCGCCAGGCTCGATGGAATGCTGATTGGCTGCACACCCATTGAAGGGCTTTCAAACTGGACTCAAAGACATTCACCAGTAGAACTGGCTAGTGTTAACAGTGTGTTAACCATATCAACCCTGAAGGGGACTGCTCCAGGTGGTCACCACGTCCTCGAGCGCCGGGCGCGGACGATCCTCCATCACCGCCGCAGCCGTCCCGATATGGACAAATCCGACGAACTGCTCGCCATCTTTTGCACCCAGAATGCCCGCCGCCTCGGCGTCAAAAGCATACCACCGCGTGACCCAAGATGCCGCGTAACCCATTGCAAACGCTGCATGACTGAGATTGAACGCGACGTTCCCCGCCGACAGCACCTGCTCCAGCCGAGGCACCTTGGGATGGTCCTGCGGCCGCGAGATAACACCCACGGTCAGGGGCGCCGGCAGAAAGCGGCTCCGCTCCACCTCCAGGTCCGCTTCCGACGCATCCGGATTGCGACGGCGCACCAGATCAGCCAGCGCCTCCCCCGCCTTAACCCTTGATTCTCCAGCGAAAATTACCAGCCGCCAGGGCGTGATCTTCCCATGATCCGGCACCCGCGTGGCGATCGTGAGCATGGTCGCCAGTTCCTCATCACTCGGCCCCGGCTCGCGCAGAAAGGCCAGCCCCACCGAGCGGCGCGTGAGGAGATAGTCGCGAAGTGGCACGTTTACAGGCATTTACCGTCTCCAGTTCGGTCCGACTGATAACCCCCACGCCCGGCAACACAAGGCCCCGACTACAAATTCTTGCGCGCAGGCGCCGATCCGGTTTCAAAATCGCCCCGAGTGTGACACAGCTTTTCCCCAATCACGGCCTAGGCAGACCCGGTCGTGAACGGCAAGCCTGCTGATGCGGCACGGGAGTATTCATGCGCGTCTTTCTTGCAACCGCCCTGGTGCTGGGTTTGGCCTTTTCCGCACTGCCGGTGGCCCTGCCCGCGTTCGCCCAGGACAATACGGAAATCCCCCCCTTGCCGCGCCCGCGCCCTGACCGTGATGCCGCCAGCACGCCAACCCCACCCGGTACAACTGCCGCCGACGCCATTCAGCAAGTCACCAGCGTGCCGCAACCGGTGACCCTGACCGCCCGCATCACTGAAGACGGCGCCGTCGTGCCGGAAGGTCTGACCTGGCGCATTTTCGAGAACACGGCGGACGCCAATGGCGAAGTCGCTCTGGTTGCCAGAGCCGACACGGGCACCGCCAACCTTGAAATCCCGCCCGGACAGTACACGCTACACGTGGCCTACGGAAACGCCCAGGTCACCCAGGAAATGTCGGTGGCACCTGGCGCCAACGCCGTGGACGTTGTGCTGGACGCCGGCGCACTGCGCCTCAACTCTGCCGTGACCGGCGACATAGCAATCTCGCCCGCCCTGCTGAAGTTCGAGATTCATACCACGGCCGAGAATGGCGAGGTCCTGATCGTCGACAATCTGCCTCCCAACGAAGTGGTCACCCTCAATGCCGGCGTTTACGAAGTCGTATCGCGGTTCGGGGCGATCAACGCAGTCGTGCGTGCCGATCTTCGCGTCGAGCCCGGCCAGTTGACCGACGCTACCCTTTATCATCACGCCAGCGAAATCGCGCTGCGGCTGGTATCGGAAGCTGGCGGAGAGGCGATTGCCGATGTGGAATGGACCATCAAATCCTCCGACGGGACGACAATCTTCACGGACCGCGGCGCGTTCCCCTCAGCGGTACTTTCCGAAGGCGAGTACCTGGTTCTCGCCAAGCTTGGAGACCAGGTCTACAATCGCGAAATACAGGTGCAGTCCGGCGGCCCAAGAGAAATCGAAGTGCTTTCGACCATCTACTAGCCGCCAACGCTATAGGTATAGAACGGCCTGTTCACACGACGAGGTTAGCCCGATAACTTGGATGCAGTCGCGCGTATCGATCATACGGCGCCACATGCGAACGGAGACGACGATGACAAACACCCGTGCGACCCGGCCGACACTAGCGACTGCAACAGCGGCGCTGCTCCTCGGCGTGGCAATGCCAGCGCTTCCCGCCCTGGCCAAGGAAAAGGTCAAGACGCCACCGGCCTCCGAGGCGACCGCCTCCATCGCGCACTCCGTATCCATTCCAACCGTACAAAGTGATGGCGCCAGCATCGACGAGGCCACACTGCGGGCCATTCTGTCCGGCGACATTGCCGGTCACGCCGAAGAACTTGCCACACTCGACGCCACAAGCATCCTGGTGCCCGAAATTATCGTCACGGTCACTTCGTCAGGCGCGGACGGCTCGGAGAGCGGCGTGCTCACATTCTCCGACCTATTGCTCGAAAACGTCCAGAATGGCGTGGCAGCGTCAGTAAGCCTTGCCGGCATCGACATGACCATGGACGATGGCGCGGTCAGCTTCGGGACCATGACGGCGAGCAATTTCAGCATCGGCGGCATTCTCGGCGTCTACGGCATGGTGGACAGCGCAAGCACCGAAATGTCCACGCTCTACACCGATTTTGCGAGCGAGGGCGGCACGCTGAATGCCGAGGAAGTCTCCTGCACCTTTGGTGGGGTTTCCGGCGCCGAAGTTCGCGCCCGCCCGCTGAAAACATCCTTCATCGAGTTCATGGCCCTGGCGCAGTCGATGGAAGACGATCCCGAAAATCTTGATCCGGCCGTCCTTGGCAAGGTCCTGCGGATGTATGCCGACATCTTCACGGCGTTCGAGACCTCGGAAGTTACATTCGATGGCTTTGCCTGTGACGGTGAAGACGACGAAGGGCGTCCGATGGTCTTTGAAGTCGCCGGCATGAGCATGGGCGGCATGAGCCCTGGAGTATACCCGGCGCTTTCGATGGATGGCCTCAAGATCGAGGTCGAGGGCGATGGCTTCATCGAACTGGGCAATTTCACCTTCAAGCAGATGGATCTGACCCAGGCCATCGCGACGCTGCAAAGCGCCCCGGAACTGGTGGATGAAACCTGGCTCGAAGACAATGTGCGCCACCTGATCCCGGCCATGGAAGGCCTGTCCATTGCCGACCTCAGCATCGATGTTCCCGATCCCGATGAGGCGGACACGCGCATCAAGGCCACTGTCGGCGCCTTTGATCTGTCGCTTGCCAATTACCTAAACGGCATTCCGACAGACTTCGACATGTCGTCCAGCGAGATCGTCGCCCAATTGCCGGAGACCGGCGGTGACGAGATGATCGATCAACTCCGGGCGCTCAATATCACCAGCATCAATGCCGGCTTCCGGCTTGCAGCAATCTGGGATGAGGCGGCCCAGTCGATCAACATCAAAGAGGTGTCGTTCAACGGCGCTGATCTCGGCAGTGTGGCCCTTGCCGGAACTATTGCAAACGCAACCGCCGACCTGTTCGCGCTGGATGAAGACGTTGCCCTGCAGGCAGCTATGAGCGTCCTCGTGAAAAATCTTGACGCCACGGTAGAGGATTGGGGTCTGTCCGACATCATCCTTGAGGTTGTCGGAAAGGAACAGGGCTCCGATCCCGCGACCCTCCGCCCAATCTTCGCCGACCTGGCCAAGGGAACGACGATCGGCATGATGGCGGGTCTCGCCGATGCTTCCAAGCTCGGTGACGCCGTGGATGCATTCGTCCGGGGCACGGCCAAGACCCTGGCCATCGGCATCACGGCCAAGAATGATACGGGACTCTCGCTTGTCGATTTCATGGCCGCGGAAGAAGACCCCACGTCGCTTCTGGGCAAAGTCAACGTGACGGCGACGGCTAAGTAACCCTCGTTAAGCGCGCAATTCGCGCCTCAGCACGTCGAGCCCCCAGACCAGCAAGGCCTGGGCGGCCTTCGGCGTCGCCGCTTCCACGTAGCAACGCATCTCGGGTGCGTTGCCCGAGGCCCGAAAATGCACGACATCTCCCGAAACCATGGTGAACCGGACGCCATCGATCGCGGAGATGTGCCCGACCCTGTGCGGCGCCAGCACAGCCGCCGCAAAGCCCCCTCCCTTCTCCAATCTGGCCAAAAAGTCCCGGCACGCGGGTATCGAGACGTCCTGCAACCGTCCCGCCGCCGTCGGCCGCACAGGCAAGGTCGCAACCAGGTCGCGAACGGACACCCGTTCCCGTGCGGCTAGGCCAAACACAGAAAGCAGCGGAAGAATAGCATCACGGGTCGGAAGGGGAGCCAGCGCCCTGCCGCTCACGGTGACGCCATTGCCGACAAACGTGCCGCCATTGGCCTCAAAGCCCACTGCCCCGTCGCCTGCTGCCTCCAGGCCCTCGACAACATAGGGCGAGCCCACTCGGGTCCGCACCGTGGCGGTGAAGTAGCCAGTACGTTCAATGGCCGAATTGGATGTCACGGGGGTGACGACTGTGTTCGCCCCAAGGAACCGGGCGGCCACGAGGCCCAGAACGTCACCTGGTACGAAGTCGCCGCCGCTGTCCATCAGCAGAGGCCGATCGCCGTCGCCGTCCGCGGACACAATGGCGTCCAGCTTGAACTCATGGAGCCATAACTTGAGCGGAGCAAATACGGCGTCATCAAAGGCCTCGGTATCGACGGGAACGAATTCGTCACTTCGGCCCAGCTGGATTGTTTCGGCCCCATGATGGTCAAGAACCCGGGCAAGATCGTCACGGGCAACGCTTGAGTGCTCGAAAATCCCGATGCGCAAACCAGACAACGCTGCTTTGGGCAGCAGGCTGGCATAGCGGTCGAAATACCGGGTTCGGGTCTCGTTGTGTTCACTGGCCAAGCCGACCGCTGCCGGGAGCATGGCCCCTTCACCAAGGTGCGAGATAATGCCGGCCTCGTCAGTCTTGCTGATCTCGCCGGCCGGCGAGTAAAACTTGAGGCCATTGCGATCAGCAGGAATGTGGCTTCCGGTCACCATGATCGCTGATCCGCCCCTGCTTTGCGCATGCAGCGCCAGCGCGGGCGTCGGCACGTCGCCGCAGTCAATCGGGATCAAGCCCGCATCGGCAATCCCCGCCGCGCAATCGGCAAGAATACCGGGGCTTGATGGACGATAATCCCGGCCCAGATAGACCGCGCCATTGCCTGTGCGACCATTTTCTTGCAGGTACCTGCAAAACGCACGCGCATATCGCTGCGCCTGATGCCCGGCCAGGTCTGTAACCAGGCCGCGCAACCCGCTGGTGCCGAACTTGAGATCGCTCATGCCCTAGCCGCCGCTGGGGCCGTCGTAGTTCCGGAACCACTCGACAAATTTCCCCACCCCGACGTCAAGCGGCGTGTTCGGAAGCGCGCCAACAAGACCACTGAGGAGCCGGGTGTCGGCTTCGGTTGCCACCACATCCCCCGGCTGCATAGGCAACATGTTCAGGATTGCCTTCTTGCCTAGGGCATCCTCGAGAACCGCTATGAAATCCATGAGCTCCGCCGGATGCCCGCCGCCGATGTTGACGGTTCGGAACGGGGCGACTGGAGACAGTGAGTCTGCGTCTGAGGCATTCCCTTGCACCGGAGGCTTGGACATCAGCGATGCCATTGCCGTCACCAGATCGCTGACATAGGTAAAATCGCGCCGCATCTTTCCGTGTCCGTAAACGTCGATGGGCCTGCCCGCCTCGATGGCACGAGCAAACTTGAGCAGGGCCATGTCCGGCCGTCCATAGGGGCCATAAACGGTAAAAAACCGAACGCAGGTCGATGGGATCGACCAGAGATGGGCATAGGAGTGGACCAGAGCCTCACCGGCCTTCTTGGTCGCGGCGTAGAGGGAGAGCTGAGCATCGGCCCTGTCAGTTTCTGCGTAGGGCATATGCTCGTTGCCGCCGTAAACCGAACTGGTCGATGCGAAGATGAGGTGAGCCGGCGGACTGGCCCGGAGCGCTTCGAGCAAGTTTGCCGTGCCGACGACATTGGACTGGATGTAACTGGCTGGGTTCTCGATGCTGTATCGAACGCCCGGCTGTGCCGCGAGATGAACGACGACCTCGGCTCCAACTTGTCCGACATAGGCTTTGAGTGCCTCGGCATCGGTCAGGTCGAGCCTCTCGAACGAGAACCCTGGCATGGATTGTAAAATATCCAGCCGGGCCTGCTTGAGGGCGGGATCGTAGTAGGCGGTCATGGCGTCCATGCCGAAGACTGCATGCCCCTGCTCGACCAGCAGGCGCGACAAATGAAACCCGATAAATCCGGCGGCCCCGGTCACCAGTATCTTCATGGCATGTCCCTTATTCAGCCGCCTCGGAAACGCTACCCATTCCACCAGCCTCTGGGCGGCCGACACTGAAATAATGGAACCCGTGCTTTCGCACTTCCTGTGGCCGATAGACGTTGCGCAGGTCCACGAAGACAGGTGTCTGCATCAGAGCCTTCAGACGCGACAGGTCCAATGAACGAAACTCGTTCCATTCCGTGACCAGAACGACAACGTCCGCACCTTCCGCAGCCGAATAGGCATTCGGTGCAAACTTGACTCCGTCCACGAGCTTTTCGGCTGCCTTCATACCTTGCGGATCATAGGCGACAATCCGTGCCCCCCGGTCCTGCAGGCCCCTTATGATGTCGATAGACGGGGCTTCCCGCATGTCATCGGTGTTCGGCTTGAATGTAAGCCCCAATATCCCGACAGTCTTGCCCCGCACGTCCCCGCCACAGGCGGCAATGACCTTGCGCGACATGGCCCGCTTGCGCTGCTCGTTGATGGACACGGTGGTTTCCACCAGGCGCATCGGGCTGCCGAAATCCTGCCCGATCTTGACAAGCGCCTGGGTGTCTTTCGGAAAACAAGACCCGCCATAACCGGGACCCGCATGAAGGAATTTGGAGCCGATACGGTTGTCCAGCCCGATGCCTCGGGCCACCTCCTGCACATTCGCACCGGCCACCTCACAGAGGTCCGCGACCTCGTTGATGAACGTGATCTTCATGGCGAGAAATGCGTTGGCCGAATACTTGATGAGTTCAGCGGTGCGGCGGTTGGTAAACTGCAGAGGCGCCTGGTTGAGATAGAGTGGCCGATAGACCTCGGTCATCACCTCGCGAGCCCGCTCGTCTTCAATGCCGATCACAATGCGGTCCGGCCGTTTGAAGTCGTCTATTGCGGCGCCCTCGCGCAAGAACTCGGGGTTTGAGACAACCGTAAAGTCGGCCTCCGGACTTGCGGCCCGGAGAATGTGGTCGACCTCGTCGCCGGTCCCCACGGGAACCGTGGACTTGGTGGCAACGACGGTAAAGCCATTTAAGGCTCCTGCCACTTCGCGTGCCACGTCATAGACATATCGCAGGTCAGCATGGCCGTCCCCGCGACGGCTGGGCGTGCCAACGGCGATGAAGACGACCTCCGCCTGGCCAACGGCGGTGGGCAGATCGGTGGTAAAGGTCAGGCGCCCGGCAGCCACGTTCGTGCTGACCAGGTCAGAAAGACCCGGTTCAAAAATCGGAATAATGCCTTGGCTCAGTGCCTCGATCTTGGCCGCGTCCTTGTCGACGCAGACTATGTCATGCCCAAAATCCGCTAGGCATACACCAGTGACCAATCCGACATAGCCCGAACCGACGACCGCAATTCTCACAACCGTTCTCCTGCAATCAGAGCCGATGGCCGTGCCATCTGACGCTGCCAATCGGGACTTAGCCTGCTTACCTCGTCACTGGCCATCGATATGACAGTGTTGCATGACGCTTGGTAAAGATTGGAATTATTCCTCCACGCCCGGCCGGCCACGAAGTTGTTTCGTGCTGCCGCGGCGTACCTTGCCCTCTACCCGTCTCTTCTTGGAGGCCAGGGTCGGCCGGGTCGCAATGCGCGGCTTTGGCGGATAGGCGCCCTCCCGCACCAAAGCCACCAGTCGTGCCAGGGCCTCGGCACGGTTGAGCGGCTGGTCGCGATGGGAATTCGACGTGATGACGATCACACCATCCTTGGTCAGCCGGCTGCCGGCCAGCGCCGCTACACGCCGCTTTACCGGCTCGCTGAGGCTTGACGAGTTCGTCAGGTCGAACCGCAACTGAACAGCGCTCGCGACCTTGTTGACGTTCTGACCGCCGGGGCCGGAGGCACGCACGAATGTTTCCTCGATCTCGCCTGGATCGATGGAAATGGTGCGGGTGATCATGATCGGATCGGCCATGTCACCCGCTCCCCTAGCGCTTCCAGCGGCCTGTGAAGAACACTTCCTCGTCGTGGATGATGCGACCCTTTTCGGTCGTGCGGAACTTGCCTGGCTCGACTTCCTCGACCCAGAGCTTCTTCAGCATGCCGGCAAAGGTCTTCTCGCCGATATCCTTGAAGTCATCCGGGCCCAGGACCTTGTCCTCGCCCAGATGGTAGAGCGCCTTCATCTCACGATTGGACGGCCGCTGCGGCATCAGGCGACCTTTGCCGCCGCAGCGTCCTTCAGGTCGGGTGGTGTTGCCTCGGCCATCAGCGACACAAGCGCATCCATGAACGGCTGAACCTGCTGGCCCTCGGTGCCGAGACGGCGGACCGACACGGTGCCTTCCTCAGCCTCGCGCTTGCCCACCACGAACATCAGCGGCACCCTCTGCACCGAGTGCTCGCGGACCTTGTAGTTGATTTTCTCGTTGCGTGCGTCGATCTCCGCTCGAATTCCGGCATCGCGCAGCTGGCGCACCAGCTTTTCGGCATAGCCGTCGGCTTCCGACACGATGGTGGCGACGACGACCTGAGTCGGTGCCAGCCACAGAGGCATCCTGCCGGCATAGTTCTCGATGAGAATCCCGATGAATCGCTCGAGCGAACCAAGGATCGCCCGGTGCAGCATGACCGCATATTGCCGCGAGCCATCCTCGGCGACATAGGTCGCGTCCAGCCGCTCCGGCAACACGTAGTCGAGTTGCAGCGTTCCCACCTGCCAGGACCGACCGATGGCATCTTTCAGGTGGAATTCGAGCTTTGGCGCATAAAACGCACCCTCGCCTTCAGCGATCTCGAAGTCATATCCCGTGGCGCGCAGCGCGTCGCCCAAGGCCTTCTCCGCCGCATCCCAACGCTCGATGGTGCCGCCGAACTTTTCGGGTCGCGTGGCAAGCTTGATCACCACGTTTTCGAAGCCCATATGGCCATAGACCGAGTAGAGCAGATGCACGAAGTGCTCCGTCTCGGACTGGATCTGGTCCTCACGGCAGAAGATGTGCGCGTCGTCCTGCGTCATCTGCCGCACACGCATGAGACCATGCAGGGCGCCATGCGCTTCATTTCGGTGACAACAGCCGAATTCTGCCATGCGCAGAGGCAGATCGCGATAGGACTTGATGCCCTGGTTGAAGATCTGCACATGGGCAGGGCAGTTCATGGGCTTGAGCGCCAGCAGGTCGCCGACCTCTTCAAAGACCGGCTTGTCATCCTCGGTATTGGGAACCTGATCCGGCACCACGAACATGTTCTCACGGTACTTGCCCCAGTGGCCGGACTGCTCCCAGAACTTGGCGTGCATCAACTGGGGAGTCTTGACCTCGACATAGCCGGATTTGCTGAGGCGCCTGCGGATATAGGCTTCCATCTGATTATAGATGACGAAGCCGCGCGGGTGCCAGAACACCGAGCCCTGCGCCTCTTCCTGCAGGTGGAACAGGTCAAGATCGCGACCGATCTTGCGATGATCGCGCTTTTCGGCCTCCTCCATCATGTGGAGATAGGCGTCCAGTTCTTCCCTGCTGGGAAAAGCCGTCCCGTAGATGCGCGACAGCACCTCGCGATTACTGTCGCCGCGCCAATAGGCACCTGCCACCTTCGTCAGCTTGAAGGCCTGGCCAATGTCCTTGACCGTCCGCATATGCGGGCCGCGGCACAGGTCCATCCACTGGCCCTGCTTGTACATCTTGATCGATTGGTCGGCGGCAATCGCGTCGACGAGTTCGACCTTGAACGCCTCGCCCTTGGCGGCAAACCAGTCCTTTGCCTGATCGCGCGACCAGACTTCCTTGGTAAAAGCAGCGCCTCGGTCGATGATTTCGCCCATCTTCTTTTCGATGACGCGCAGCTCCTCTTCCGTGAAAGGACCCTGCGGGCGATAGAAATCGTAATAGAATCCGTTCTCGATCACCGGACCGATTGTCACCTGGGTATCTGGCCAGAGCTCCTGCACGGCTTCGGCAAGCACGTGCGCAGCGTCGTGCCGGATCAGTTCGAGAACATCAGCCGATCCACTGTCACGCGTCACAAACTCGATCTTGCCGTCAGCTTCCAGCGCGTCTGACAGGTCCGACAAAACGCCATTCCAGCGCATTGCCACCGTTTTCTTGGCCAGGCTCTTGGAGATGCCTTCCACGATCTCGGTGCCGGTAGTGCCGCGCGAATAGTCGCGAGCAGCACCATCGGGGAAAGTCACCTTGATCGACATTTTGTATCTCCAGAAAATTCTGTTCCTTGCGCGACTATCGCGGCAAGGCGGCCTGAATAGCACGATTGTCCGCTATTTCCAGCGCCCATATCGCCATGGCTGATACCAACGGCCACCTGGCGGAAGAGTTTCCGGTACCGGATCATAGCCGTGCGTTCCGCCGGGGCGGCAGCGCCAGAACCGCGCCAGCCCCATCCATCCGCCGGGCCAGAAGCCGAACTGCCAGATCGCGTCGCGGGTAAACTCCGAACATGTCGGCAGGTGCCGGCAGCTTCGACCCGTAAAGGCCGAGAGCGTATATCGGTAAATGGTGATGAGCAGCACAGCCGAGATTTTGAAGGGCAAATCAATCACCCTCCAGAACTGCTGACTAAGTCGCTGCATCATCGCCCGGCCGCAACTGCCTGTTTCGACTCAACTTCTGCCAGCGCCGCAGCAACAGCGTCGAACACCAGCAGGGTCGAAACATGCCTGTTGGGATAGTCTCTCACGGGCTGGAGATATTTCAGGTCATCCCACTTCCCGGTTGGCGGCGGCCCGCCTGCCTTCAGCATGTCGTGCATGGCGGTGCGAACGGCGAGAAATTCGGTGACAGGCGTACCCACGATTTCTCGCGCGACGACTGCCGCTGATGTTTGCCCGAGCGCGCACGCCGAAATGTCATGTCCGTAACCGGAGATGACCCCGTCTCGCATGATGAGATCGACTTCGATGCTCGAGCCACAGACGCGGCTCACCTTTCGGGCGCTCGCATCCGGATGATCCAGCCGAGCCGGCGAAACGGCATTGCCGGCCAGATCCAGGATTCTCTCCGAATAAAGATCGCTGAGCTCCATGACGTGGACGATTCTGTTTCTTGTTCTGGTCTCGTTCGACTTCTATATAGGGGGTCCACGCGGAAGTGTCAGGGGCCGAGGCATCCTGACATGATCCGACGCGTCGCTTGCGGCGTATTGAGAGCGGTCGCAACGCAAGGAGCACGACCCATGGATGCCCAAGTCAAGCCGCTCAAGCAGGCGTCAGAATCTCTTGGCGCCACGTCACGTCCTACTCAGGCAGAGGCTGAGGCAGCCGTCCGGACGTTGATCGCCTGGGCGGGCGACGATCCTTCGCGTGAAGGCCTTCTCGAAACCCCTGCCCGCGTGGCCAAGGCCTATGGCGAGTTGTTTGCAGGTTACGACCAGAATGCGCGGGACGTGCTGTCCAAGACCTTCAAGGAGGTCGGAGGCTACGATGATCTCGTTCTGGTCCGCGACATCCCATTCTACGCCCATTGCGAGCACCACATGGTGCCCTTCTATGGCAAAGCGCATATAGCCTATCTGCCGCACGACGGGGTGGTTGGGTTGTCAAAGCTGGCCCGTCTGGTTGAGGTCTTTGCCCGCCGCCTGCAGACGCAGGAAACCATGACCGCCCAAATCATCGACGCGATCAACGAAAACCTCGGCCCGCGCGGCGCGGCCGTCATGCTGGAGGCCGAGCACATGTGCATGACGATGCGCGGCGTGAAGGCCCATGACGTCAAGACCGTGACCCATCGGTTCACGGGTGTCTTTGCCGAAGATCGGGTCGAGCAGGATCGGTTCTTTGCCATGGTCGGGCATCGCTGATTCCGCACGATGGCACGGTGCAAATAGTGCTGGCTCTCATCAGGCTTCGGCGCTAGAGCAACGGCGCAATGATGGATCATTTAAACCACTACCACAGCAGCGTAGCGCCCTAGAACCGGCTCGCCGGCCCTGAGGGGCGGCAATCATGGAGCCAGCCATGCTGAAGGCATTTACCTGCGATAGCGAACTGCTGACCGAGAAAGACTGGAACGGCAACTCAGAAGGCCTGGTCTGGATCGATCTGGAAAATCCGGCTCCCGAGGAGGATCACTCTGTCGAGCAGGCGCTGGGCGTCACCATCCCCTCTCAGGCGGACATGGCCGAAATCGAGCTGTCATCCCGCCTCTACCATGAGAACGGCGCTGAGTTTCTGACCCTTACGGCTCTGGCGAACCTCGACAGCGACGACCCCATCAAGATGCCGGTCACCTTCATTCTCAAGGGCACGACGCTGGTGACGGTGCGGTGGTGCAATCCGCGCCCGTTTGCGGCCTATCGCAGCCGCGCGGCCCGGCAGAAGGACACGCCGTCGCGGACCGGCGAGCACGTCATGCTGGGACTGCTGGAGGCGCTCGTCGATCGGCTTGCCGACGCGCTGGAGCGTGTAGGCACCGACGTCGACCACATCTCGCGGGAGATATTTCGCAACAAGGCCCGCAATATCAGCAAGAAGACGCGTGGTCTGCAGGCCCTCATCGAGAAAATCGGCGCCAAGGCTGAGCTCCTCAACCTGATACAGGAAAGCCTGGTCAGTATCGGCCGGCTGACGGCATACCATGCGGCAATGGACGAAACGCCCAAGAGCAAGAGTGCAATAACGCGCGAAAATCGCGTCCTGCTCAAGGTTATCCAGCGCGACGCCCTGTCCTTGTCGGATCACGCACGAGCATTGAACGGGCGGGCTAGCTTCCTTTTGGATGCGACGCTGGGCCTGATCAATCTCGAGCAGAACCAGATCATCAAGATCTTCTCGGTGGCCGCCGTCGTGTTTCTCCCGCCCACCCTGGTGGCCTCGATCTATGGCATGAACTTTGATTTCATGCCGGAATTGCACTGGCCCTTCGGCTATCCATTTGCGATCGGGCTGATGATTGTGTTTGCCATTCTGCCCTACCTCTTCTTCAAGCGAAAAGGGTGGCTATAAACCCTTGGGAGATGACCGTTGAAATTCTCAGACCCTGCATCGCTCGACCATGCAGAACGCGAAGAAGGCACCACCTTTGCGCCACGCTTTGACGCCCACGGGCTCATCACCGTGGTCACCACCGAAGCCGATAGCGGCACTATTCTCATGGTAGCCCACATGAATGCCGAAACCTTGGCGCTAACGCTGGAGTCGGGCATCGCCCACTACTGGTCGCGCTCGCGCAAGGCGATCTGGAAGAAAGGCGAAACCTCGGGGGAATTGCAGGAGGTCGTTGAGTTGCGCACTGACTGCGATCAGGATTGTATCGTCATGCTTGTGCGGCAGACCGGTCGCGGCGCAGCCTGCCACACGGGGCGAAAGAGTTGTTTCTATCGGCGGGTGGAAATGGCTGGTGACAAGGCCTCGCTGGCCGACATTGGCCTGCCGCGCCTGTTCGACCCCGCGACAGTGTACAAACGCTAGTTGCGTCTCTCGAAAAGGCCGACGAGAAGCAGCCCGGCGACGAAGCCACCGATATGGGCCTGCCAGGCTATGCCCAGCGACGTTCCCGTCAGCAGCGGCAACAGCGGCACAGCGGCGTTCAGGACCAGCCAGATCAGCGTAAAATAGCGCGAGCGGGGATTGGTGAAAACCTCTCCCAAGCTTGCCAGACGCCTGCCAAGCGCGATGGTTTCTCCGGTCTCAGGGTGCCGGCCCACCAGCACAGGCTGGAAGATAAAGCGCGTAGCAGCGCCCGTGAGTCCGGCCACACCGCCCGACGCGCCGATCAGATAGACACCCGAGTACAGCGTACTGACAGCAAAAAGAGCCGCGCCTGCGGCGGCCGAAATCAGGAACAGCAAAAGCATGGGAACAGCGCCGTAGCGCCGCGCGAGCGGCGTCGCGAAGATCACCAGCCAGGCGACGTTGATCAGAAGATGATCCCAGCCTCCATGCAGGAATGCGTGGGTGAATGGCGTCCATAGCAAGGGGACCAGAAAACTCGGGTCCTGCGCGCCGACCACGATTCGGATCGGCTGAAAGGCGAACCAGACGAGAAACTGCTCCTGCCCTTCCAGGTTAAGCACCATGGTTGACGCGGCATGAATCGCAATGAGAAGCCCAGCCAGCACCGTCACCGCGCCGGGCAGAAGGAAGATCGGCTCTGAACCCTGATTGCCCTCGCCTGGCTTGTCCGGCTGTTGTTCACTCATGCTGTTTTCCCAAAAGCCCAAGGGCGGCGCGGCGTGCCATTAACTTTTCCACATCAGTCCCGCCACGTTAACCTTAACCATTGTTTAAGCGGGCGTTTCACACCGCATTTTGCGATTGTCAGCGGACACGGGACGCGGACTCAGGGGGAGTTGGCGACCCTGGCCTGGAACAGCGGAAATCAGCCATGCAGATGCCGAGCACCAAGACGCTCTATAGCTATTGGAACACGATTCGCGGATCGCGAAGCGCACCAGATCGCCGCGACATCGACCCCACCCGCATTCGCGAGGCACTCGCCAACACTTTTATTCTCGAATTGGACGAAGCCGACCGCTTCTCCTTCCGGCTGGCGGGCTCCCACCTGTGCACCAGCTATTGCCGCGAACTCAAGAACCGCTCATTCACCGGCCTGTGGCACGAGCGCGACATGGATGCGGTGGATACCCTCATCCGCGCCGTCACGGAAGATCATGCCGTTGCCCTGGTGACTTTCCAGGGCAGCACTGCCCTGCAGACCAAGGTGTCGTTTGAAACCATCCTGATGCCGCTTCGGCACAACGGATCCACTCATACCCGCGTCCTTGGGGCCATGACCGCCCTCGAAACACCTTATTGGCTGGGCGTGCAGCCAATCATGGAACAAAGGATCATCGGCCTCCGGCTGATCTGGCCCGACGAGGCCCAGTCGGAAGAACCCCTGCGCCAGGCAGTGTCCAATATTGGCAGCGACCTCGACTTCACCTCGCACCTGGGCGCACCCACGGCAATGCCCGCAACGGTCTTCGGTCGTTCAGCACGCCGTTATGCGCATCTCGCGGTCATCGATGGCGGCCGGAACTAATCCAGGCGCTTTTATGCGTCTCAGCGGGTGACATCTCACTTTGCGTTAACCAAGACCGGATAGCGTGCAGGCATAACTTCGGGCAAACCGGGTAACCTTGCGCATGCTCAGCGACGACATTACCGCCCCGCATCCTGCATCGCTTCTGCGGCCCAAGGCCGCCGAGGCCAGATTCCAGCGCGTGAATGTCTCAATTCTCGGCCGCTACATGCTCGCCGACAGGCGCGAGTTTCCCTGTCAGGTCCTCTCCATGTCGCCGGGCGACGCCGTGGTAATTGCGCCGGCAATGGGCATCGTGGGCGAAAAGGTCATTGCCTATCTCGACCACCTTGGCCGGGTCGAAGGCACCATCCTCAATGCCGTCGATGGCGGTTTTGTCATGGATATCGCCGCGTCCACGCGCAAGCGCGACAAGATGGCGGCGCAGCTCACCTGGCTGGCCAACAAGGACATCCTGAACCTGCCGGAAGACCGCCGTCACGAACGCATGGTCCCCGACATTCGCCATTCCACCGTCGTGCTCGACGACGGCCGGCGCTATAACTGCAAGATCATCGACATTTCCCTGTCCGGTGCCGCCATTGAACTCGATGTCCGCCCGGCCATGGGCACCCCGGTGACACTGGGGCGCATGCGGGCGCGCGTCGTCCGGCACTTCCAGAATGGCGTCGCGGTCGAGTTCGCCGCCGCTCAGGAAATGCTGACTGTCGTTCAACAGAATTTGCGCATCAACTAAGCCGCAGGCGTTCCCGCTGTCTGGTCCCGTTGCCGCACACCCTTCATGGTGAACAAATCCTTCCAAACTCCTGTAAAACACGCATAAAAACTGCGTTGTAGTTTTCGGATCGGCGCAATTCGCCCCGCCTAACGTGGTCTCCATCAGGGAGATCACACTATGGCTTTCAACACAAAGAACTGGCTGGGCCCGCTACTCGCCGCTCTGACCATCATGGCCGTTGCGCCGGCGATGGCGCAGGACTTCACCAACGTTGCCTTTATTCAGGCCCGCGAGGGGACCACCTCGATCCCGGTTGGGCACATGGAATTCTGCCAGGCTCGCCCGTCCGAATGTCGCGCCTATGACAAGGTGGTGCCGGCGGTTTCGCTGAACGATGCAAACTGGCAGCAGCTCGTGGCCGTCAACACCCACTACAACACGAATGTAGTGCCGGTCACCGATCGCGACCTCTATCAGGTTGAAGAGTTCTGGACCTACCCGAACGGCTACGGCGATTGCGAAGACTTTGCCTTGGCCAAGCGCCGTGATCTCATCAACGCCGGCTGGCACCCGTCCACACTGATGATCGCGGTCGTGCGCCAGGCAAATGGCGACGGGCACGCCGTGCTCATGGTTCGCACCGACCGTGGCGATCTCGTTCTCGACAATCAGGACGGCATGATCCGCGTCTGGAACGAAACACCCTACAAATTCATCAAGCGCCAGTCCCAGGCTAATGCAGGCCAGTGGGTCGACATGATCGACGACCGCGTCACCGTGGTTGCCGCGCGCTCCAACTGACGAGTTTCCGGACCCCGCCCCAAGCCTATCCCTGATAGGGGTCTGAAGAGTAAGGCCGGCCTCGCGCAAGCGACGCCGGCCTTACTGATTCCGTTAGGGCGTTGTCGCTAGTGGATGACTGCCACATAGACACTCATGAACATGAGCCCGGTGATGAAGGCCCACCCGAAGGCGACCAGCGCAGACACCAGCATGGATGTCATCGACAGCGCCCCGCCCTCTTCATGCCGCCATCCAAACTGCAACATTATGTATGGGCCGCAGACAAAGCTCATCACCAGGTGACCCAGGGCACCCAAGGCGTTGCGCCCGTCAAGCCGAAGCATGGCCTGCTGACGGAACACCCATTGATACAGATGCGTCGCCATGCCCGACATGCACAGGCCGACGCCCATGATGAAAGCCGCCAGCACGAATTCCCTAATCATCCCGGCTGTCCCCGCTTCAAGCCCAGCAATATCTTTACGATTTGTTAATCATATTGAAGCTCCTAATATCTGTCATCCCCGCCAAACAGACTTGGTTAACGCTGGTCATGATTTCCACCGGCACCGAACAGGCTCAAACCCGATCCAGCGGCACCATCGCCTATAATCTGGCGGCCATCGCGGTGATGATTTCACTTATTGCCGTGGGTGGCGCCTATCTCATCGACAGGGCAGTGCGGGCAGACGGCATAGTCGGGCCCGAGCTTTCCGATGTCGATCCGATCAGCCAGACCATCGGCGGACGCGAATTGAGCATTCCGGCCAACTGGTATCGGCATGGGGAACAGTTGAAGCCCGGCTTTGCCGCGCAGGCAGATATCATCGTGCGCCTGGGCCTTTCAGAAGGCGCGGCGCCGGTTCCCGTAGAGGTCACCTTGCTCCCGCGCACCCGCGCACGCGCCAGCAGCGGACTGCTGGACGCAGTCTATTTGCATCAGTTCGAAGATGGCACAATCGGCGGTGTGCCAGGCCTTGTGGGCAAACGCCTCATCTCGCGCGATGGTTATGCGGGAGAGAGCGTGTGGTACGACGCCCTGTCCCCGGATCCCTTCGTCGCAAAATGCCTTGATCCGATCTCGGATACGACCGTGGCGCGATGCGTTCGCACGGTCCAATTACCCAGCGGGCTGGCGGCGATCTATACGTTCGACGCCACCGCCCTGCCCTTTTGGCGCCAATTCGACACTGCCATGGCCAATTGGTTGGAACGCGCCGGCGCCCTCTAGACCTGCGAGTGGCGCCAAAACGATAGACCGTGGCTCCATGCCCCGATGAGACTCAAGACATCAGGGGATCAAACCGGACGCTCCCGCTTTCGCGGGAATGTGCCGGTGACAATGCGATCCCACTCGGTCAGTCGATATCTTCCAGGTCGATGTCCAGGATCGACATCGAGAACATGTACGATTTATCGCCGTCTTCATCGTCGAGATGGATCAGACCAATCGACTCTTCGCCGATAAAGACTTCCACCGAGTCATTGAGCTTGGCGCGCGGACGCACATCGATATTGCGGTTGTTGAAGGTGCGCTGCAGGAATTTTTGCAGCTTGATGATCTCGGGATGGTTCACGTCGGATGTCCTGCTGTTTCTGTTGAGGCGCAATCTAGTGTCTGCCGACACGGTGGCAACCCCTGCAGTCAGCAATTTAGCGGGCACAAGAGCCGCGGTGGCCTTGCACTCTCAAACGGACTGATCAGCGTCCAGCAGGACATGGTCCATGACCAAAGCCGGCTGTTCACAGGCACCACCGATCACCTTGGCCGGAACACCAGCGACCGTCGTGCGGGGCGGAACAGCCTTCAAGACCACCGAGCCTGCGCCAATGCGCGAGCATTCGCCGATCAAAATGTTGCCCAGAACCTTGGCTCCGGCGCCGATAAGCACGCCGTTGGCAATCTTGGGATGCCGATCTTCCTCAGCCTTGCCGGTGCCGCCCAGCGTCACGTTCTGCAACATGGAGACATTGTCGCCCACGACAGCCGTCTCCCCGATCACAAGGCCCGTACCGTGGTCGAGCATGATGCCCTTGCCCATCGGGACGGCCGGATTGATGTCGGTCTGGAACACCTGGCTGGACCGGCTCTGGAGGTAAAGGGCAAAATCGCGGCGCCCGGCCTTGTGAAGGGCGTGGGCGAAACGATGCGTCTGGATGGCCTGGTAACCCTTGAAAAACAGCAGCGGCTCAATGGCCCGGTGGCAGGCAGGGTCGCGCTCGAGGGTTGCTGCCAGGTCGGCGCGCGCCGCATTGCCGATGGAGGGGTCGTCCCGGATGATCTCGGCAAACGACTGCCGGATCATATCGGCGGAAACTTCCTCGTGATCGAGGCGGGCGGCCAGCCGGTGTGACAGCGCGGCTTCGAAGGAATCATGATTGAGAACATTGGACAGAACCAGGTTGGCCAATGCCGGCTCGGCATCGAGAATCTGTCTGGCGCCCGCCCGTACGGCTTCCCAAACCGGGTCCACCGCCTGCAGGTGCACTGATTTCTTGGCACTGCCACTCATCGCTAGGCTCCTGGCTTCATCGACAAACACCGATATAAGGGAGATTGTTCCAAATCACAAAGCCTGTCCGCTTCGATTGGTTCACGATTCAGCGCTGATGGGAAAATGCTGTGCAAGAAATGCGAGAGCCGCTGCCTTGAATGCCTTGTCGCCGGTGGCGCGCATGTGATCGCGCCGCGGAATGACGAAGGCTTCCCCCTGCGGCAGCAATTCCGCCAGAGGCGCGGGCGGGCCGGCCATGGCGTCTTCCTCTCCCACCGCCACCAGGACCGGAACGGCGATGCGGCGAACATCAGCACGGGCCATGGGCTGACGAGACGTCTCCATGCAGGCGGCGAGCGCTTCACGATCGGAACCGGTATGATCTGCAAAAATGCGGAACTGGCGGGCTGTCGGATGCGTGAGCGACGCAAGGTCGGGCGCGCGCAGGCCGGCAATGATGTCGTTGCCATCCGTCAGTCCGTTGATCAGGTTCATCCCCATGCCACCAAAGATGGCCGCAGCGACTCGCTCGGGATGTGCAAATGCCATGAAAGCAGCGATGCGGGCGCCCATGGAATAGCCAAGCACGGCCGCCCGGGAAACGTTGAGATGGTCAAGCAGGGCAATGGCGTCATCGGCCATTTGAGCGGGATAGTATGCCTCGGGATCGTGAGGCTTGTCCGAGAGTCCGTGGCCGCGATTGTCTAGCGTCACGGCACGGTAGCCCGCCTCGACCAGGGTCTCCACCCAACCGGTATCGATCCAGTTCACCTTCCCGCTCGACGCAAAACCGTGAACACACAGGATGGTCGGACCTTCACCGGCGATCTCGTAGGAGAGGTTGATATAAGACGACTGAAACCGCGGCATGGGCCCTCCTTGAAATGGCTACCCCGGTTTTGCGGGACCGAAAAGGAAATGCAAGGGCAAACCGGCGCCGCCTTTCCCCTTTTCTTGAAAGGGGTGTTTGGCTATGGTCGCGCCAAATCAAACACCTTCCAGGTTTTCCACCATGGCCCACGGCGCAACCCCGCATTTCCACAATACCCAAGGTCTGCGCAGCATCGAGATCGGTTCGAAGGAATTCCAGTGTGTCGGCGCCCTGCCGCCGTTTGACCACCCGCATGTCTTTCTCGACATGGGCAAAGACAATGAGGTTGTCTGCCCCTATTGCTCGACGCTCTATGTCCATAAGGCCGATCTGGGCCCCGGACATGCAAACCCGTCTTCTGCGATTTTCAAGGCAGACGCCGCCTGATCATGCCCGGTACGGGCCAGACCTACGTCATTGCCGGGGCGGGAATCTCAGGCCTGGCGCTGGCTCTTGCGCTCGCCAAGTTCGGCGCGACCGTGGTTGTGCTCGAGCGGCAACCCGCGTTGCAGGAATTCGGAGCCGGTCTGCAGATCAGTCCGAACGCCCGGCATGTTCTCAATCAACTCGGCCTGGACGCAGCATTGTCAGGCGTCAGTTTTGAACCCGCGGCTCTCGATGTCTATCGGCAACGGGCCATGGCGCCCCTTGTAAGTCTCGATCTTGGGCGCGCGGTCACCGAGCGATTCGATGCCCCCTATGCGGTGATGCACCGGGCCGACCTCGCCAACATTCTATACAAGGCCTGCCGACGCTTCGCCAATGTCGACATCCTTTTCGGCATCCGCCAATGGGACGTTGTATCCCATGCGCGCGGTGTGACCGTATCCGTGGACGAGGCGAGCGGGCAGAGCAGAACCATTCGCGCCCGCGCCTTCATTGGTGCTGACGGCGTTCATTCCCAAACCCGCCAGGGGGTGCTGGATGGCGGCGCGCCACAGTTTGGCGACAGGCTGGCCTGGCGCACTCTGATCTCGATGGATAGCGCTGCCGGCCAGATTGCGACCGACCGTGTTTCGGTGTTTCTGGGCCGCGGCTTTCACCTGGTTTGTTACCCCTTGCCGCATCGGCGGCAGGTTAATCTGGCGCTGTTCCAGCCGAGTCGCCTGCCTGAATCGGCGGGCCAACCCCGGCTGGGCCGTGTCGGGCCGCGAGTCCGCACGCTTTTGGCTGCAGCCGGCTCGAGCTGGTCCGCGTGGCCGCTGTACACAGTCAGGCAACGAGCCTGGAGCAAGGGCAATATCGGGATCATCGGTGATGCCGCCCACGCCATGGTGCCGTTTCAGGCGCAGGGTGCTGCGATGGGCATCGAGGATGCTGCGGTCCTTGCGCCCTTGCTGGTCGGGACTGGTCACGCGGAACAGGCGCTTGCCGACTTCGCCAATATCCGCCAGAGTCGCGTTTCCAAGGTGGCTGCACTTTCGGTCAGCAATGGCCGCATCTTTCATCTGGGCTGGCCTGCCAGCATGGCGCGCGACCTGGTCATGCGCCTTCAGGGCAGGCAGGCGCACTTGCGTCGGCTGGGTTGGATATATGGACACCGTGCCAACCTCGAATGGCCAGCGAAGCGGGATCAGGCCGATCCCTGATCTGCCATTGACGCTTGCATCGCGACCGCCGCCCGTGTCAATTGCAGCGTCTGGAAACGGGGCAGATAAGAAGAAGGGTCACAAGACCGCATGCAAGCTGCGACGCGCTCCCGCCTGACACTCACCTGCATTCTCGTCACCATTCTCATCGATATGATCGGCGTCGGCATTATCGTGCCCGTCCTGCCGGAGTTGCTCGAAGAGTTGACGGGCGGCAGTGTTGCAGAGGCAGCCGTCATCGGCGGCTATCTGGTCTTTGCCTATGCTTTCATGCAGTTCGTGTTTTCGCCGGTCCTGGGAAATCTGTCGGACCGGTTTGGGCGAAGGCCGGTTCTGCTGCTGTCGCTGCTGGGGCTGACATTCGACTACCTGATGATGTCGATAGCGCCGTTCGTCTGGTACCTGTTCATCGGCCGGATCATTGCCGGTATCGCCGGAGCCGCCCTGGCAACCGCGACAGCCTACATGGCCGATATCACGCCCCCTCACAAGCGCACCCACCGCTTCGGGCTCATCGGCGCCGCCTTCGGGCTTGGATTTATTATTGGCCCGGTCATAGGCGGCGAACTGGGTGAGATCGGGCCGCGCGTCCCGTTCTTCGCCGCTGCGGGCCTGGCCTTTGCCAACTTCCTCTTCGGTCTCTTCGTCCTGCCGGAGAGCCTGCCCAAGAGCTCGCGTCGCAAGTTCAACATCAAGCGCGCCAATCCCCTGGGCGCGGTTCTGGCGCTAAAACAGTACCCTTCGGTCCTCTGGCTGCTGGCCGTGTTGTTTTTCCTGCAGCTCGCCACCCAGGCCCTGCCGACGATCTTCAGCTATTTCACCGTTGAAGTGTTTAACTTCAGCTCGTCCACGATCGGCCGAACGCTTGGGGCATTCGGCGTAGGCTTTGCTTTCAGCCAGGCAGTCCTGGCTGGCCCCTTCTCGCGCGGCATCGGCGAGCCGGCCGTGGGTATTATCGGGCTGTTGGCGGCCGCGGCGGCCTTTGCCGGCATTGCGATTTCCGTAGATGTCTATCAGCTCTACCTGTTCATCGCCGTCGGCACTGTGAGCGGGCTGGCACCCCCGGCCATCAACGGCGTGCTGTCGCGACAGGTGCCCGACAACAGTCAGGGCGAGTTGCAGGGTGCGGTCAACGCTGCAAGTTCGCTGGCGACCATTATCGGCCCGCTGGCAGCCACGCAGATCTTTTCCTATTACACGGCAGCTCCAGACACGGGGCACTACTTCCCCGGCGCCCCTTTCATTGCCTGCAGCATCGCGGTGGCGATAGCCCTGCTTCTGTTTGGCTTCGCGGCCTGGCGCTATGAACTGGGTAGTCGACCGAGCGTTGCCGACCACCCGCACGCCCCCGAAATGCCGCCGCCAGGACAGGTGCGTGTAGCGCCGATTGAAGATGACCCAGACGACGATACGCGCCGCGACTGACGCGGACTGGCCCGCCATTCACGCCATAATCGGTCCGATTCTTCGGGCCGGGGAAACCTATGCCATAAGGACCGATCTTGATGAGGCGGGGCTGTGGGCTTACTGGCTCATGCCGTCCCATGAAGTCTTCGTGGCGGAGGGAGATGGGCGCGTTCTTGGCACCTACTATCTGATGGCCAATCAGGCTGGAAACGGCGCCCACGTGGCCAATTGCGGATACATGACGGCCCCGGAGGCGCGTGGTCGAGGAATTGCCCGCTCAATGTGCCTGCATTCGCTGGAGCGGGCGCGCGAACGGGGATTCCGGGCCATGCAGTTCAATCACGTCGTCTCGACCAATATCGGCGCGGTAGCGCTTTGGCAGAAGCTGGGCTTCGATATCGTTGGCACCCTGCCCGAGGCCTTCCACCATCCTGCCCATGGTTACGTGGACGCCTATGTGATGTTCCAGACCCTCTAAAGAAAAGGCCCCGCCGAAGCGGGGCCCTTTCATTTGGGAGGCGGCTTACTTGCCCAGGGTCGAGGGCCAGGTGCCGTGCAGGTCGGTGCCACGGCCTTCGATCTCGAAACCATGAGCCCCGAAGAAGTCGCGCTGGCCCTGGGTCAGGTTTGCCGTGCCCTGAGCCTGGCGATAGCTGTCGAAATAACTGAGCGAGGCAGACAGACAGATCATCGGGAATTCGCCGATGGCCGCGGCCGCAATCACCTTGCGCAGGCTCGGATGGCTTTCCTTCATGATGGTCACGAAGTCGGGAACCACCAGCAGGTTCACCGCTTCGCCCTTGGCATAGGCACTCGACATCTGATCAAGGAAGCGCGAGCGGATAATGCAGCCGGCCCGCCAGATCTTGGCAATCGTTGCCAGCGGCAGCGACCAGCCGAACTCTTCCGAAGCCTTGTTGATGACGGCAAAGCCCTGCGCATAGGAAACGATCTTGCCTGCGAGCAGCGCCTTTTCGAGATCGGCCAGCGTCACGTCGGTCTTGGCACGGTTCGGCTTGCCATAGATGGCTTCGGCGGCAACGCGCTCGGACTTGCGCGAAGACAGCGAACGCGCGGCAACGGCGCCTTCAATGGCGGTCGCGGGCACGCCCATCTGCTGCGCGACGACCGCAGACCACATGCCGGTGCCCTTCTGGCCGGCCTTGTCGAGGATCAGGTCAACCAGTGGCTTGCCCGTCTCGGCGTCAACCGCGTCCAGCACATGGCCGGTGATTTCGATCAGGTAGGAATTGAGCGGCCCCTTGTTCCATTCCTTGAACACACCGGCACATTCCTTGGCCGACATGCCCAGGCCATCGCGCATCACACCATAGATTTCGGCGATCATCTGCATGTCGCCATATTCGATGCCATTATGGATCATCTTGACGAAGTGACCGGCGCCGCCTTCGCCGAGGTAGGCACAGCAGCTCTCGCCGTTGAACTGGGCAGCAATCGCGGTCAGCACTGCCTCGGCGTTGTGCCACTGTTCTTTGGAACCGCCGACCATGATGGACGGACCATGGCGAGCCCCCTCTTCGCCGCCGGACACACCGACGCCGAGATAACCGATATTCTTGGGCTTGAGATAATCAAAGCGGCGCTGCGTGTCGGTATAGAGCGAGTTGCCACATTCAATGATGGCGTCGCCCGCCTCCAGATGGGGCAACAGCTGCTCGATCATGTCATCGACCGGCTGGCCGGCCTTGACCATGATGATGATTGAGCGCGGAGCCTTCACGGTCTGCACGAAGTCGGCGAGATCGTATTTGGGAATGGTCTTGCCATCGAGCCCCTGCGCCTTGGCGTCTGCCATGTGCTCGTCAACACGGCCCGCCGAGCGATTGTGAACGGCAACAGTGTAGCCCTTCTCGGCAATGTTCAGGGCCAGATTTGAACCCATCACCGCAAGACCAATAAGGCCGATATCCGCTGTCGACATACCAAACGTCCTTCTCATGCTTTTCCGTGTTCATCCGATGCATACTGGGGCACGGCACGCGGCGCGAAATGACCACAAACCGCCGCCCGAAGGAAGGGCGGTTTGCACATTTTCCGGCCAGATCGCATAACTTGTATGGAAGATCAAGCGTCCGCGCCGGACCGGACATCTATGCCGCGCTCGGCAAAGGCCTTGAAGTCCTCGGCATATTTCTGGCTTTGCTTCTTGAACATGCCGGGCATGAGCCAACCCATCACCGACATCATGAAGCCCTTCATCTCGAAGATATTGCGGGTTTCCCAAAGGGTCTTGTTTGACCCGAGCTCGGAAAAGCGGTTCTCGACGACATTGTGGACACCCTCGACATCATAAGTGCCATCGAAGGCATCGGGCAGATCGCGGCGGGTGACTGTCTCGATCATCTCCATCCGTCGCTTGCCCATCTGGAACACCAGCCTGGATTTGGCGCCCGGCGTCCCGGGTTCTCCAGAAATATGGTCGAAACTCTGCAGGCCGCGCTGCCACTTGTAGAGGTTGTCGACATTGTCGAACAATTCGACCACCCGCTCACGCGGCAGGTCAATGGTAATCGAAGTCGTGTAATCCAGTTTCATGAAGCCCTCCGCCTTGCATAGACGCCCCTGCTCTTCTAACACCGAGACGGTGCCATAGGGAGAAGGTCGCGCCAAGGATGAACCTCGACACATCACCGTTCGACCTGACGGGCCGGCTTGCCCTGATCACCGGGTCCAGCCGGGGACTTGGCCTGGCCATGGCAAGGGCCCTCGCCAAGGCTGGTGCCGCAGTTGTGCTCAATGCGCGGGACACGCTTGGAGCGGCTGCAGCCGATCTGGCCCAATCGGGCGCCAAGGTCAGTGCCGTCGCATTCGACGTCACCAGTCGGGAAAGCGTGAACGACGCCATCAATCACATCGAGGGCGAGATTGGTCCCATCGACATTCTGGTCAACAATGCAGGAATGCAGTTCCGGAGCGCGCTGGAAGCCTTTCCCCCGGAGAAGTTCGACCAGGTCATCACCACCAATGTCACGTCGGTGTTCAATGTGGCCCAACCGGTTGCCCGGCACATGATCGCGCGCGGGCGCGGCAAGATCATCAATGTGTGCTCACTTCTGGCGGAACTGTCCCGCCCATCCATCGCCCCCTATGCAGCAAGCAAGGCGGCAGTGGCGAACCTGACGCGCGGTATGGCCGTGGACTGGGCCCGCCATGGTCTCAACGTCAACGGCATTGCGCCTGGCTACTTCGCCACAGAGATGAACGAAGCCCTTCTTTCCGACGACAAGTTCAATGCCTGGATCGAGACCCGGACCCCGATGGGCCGCTGGGGTCAGCCGGAAGAACTCGGCGGCGCGGCGGTCTTTCTGGCATCGAACGCCTCAAACTTCGTGAACGGACACATCCTCTATGTCGACGGCGCCTTCACAGCAACGGTTTGACCCGGCCCGCATCATCATCGTGATGGGCGTCAGTTCCTCGGGAAAGTCCACAATTGGCGCCGCTTTGGGCAGGGCCCTGCATGCGCCCTTTCTGGATGGCGACCAGTACCATCCAACAGCCAATGTCGAGAAGATGCGCGCGGGCACACCGCTGACCGACGAGGACCGCTGGCCATGGCTGGAAGCGCTCACGGTTGCCTTGAAACAGGCCGCAGAAAAGAAGGGGGTGGCGGTTGGCGCCTGCTCGGCCCTCCGAAAGTCATATCGGGATTTCATCACCAGGCAGGCCGGGGAGCCGGTGCTGTTCGTTTATCTCGGCGGCAGTCGCGAGGTCATTGGTGAACGCATGGCAAAGCGTAGCCATGAATACATGCCCACCAGCCTGCTCGACAGCCAGTTCGCCACGCTGGAAGTGCCAGATCCGGCAAGGGAAAATGTGCAGGTGGTTCCGGTAACCGATAGCGTCGACAAGATCGTCAAGTCCGTCACCTCTGCCCAGGCACACCTCAAGTCATTCCGGCGCTGGCAGTAGCGGTCGGCGAGAGGCATGTCCGCCTCCCGCCGTTGCTTCTACCCTTGTCGCCGGGCCCACGACTTCATCGCCGTAGCAAGGTATTCGGCAAAGCCCTTTTCGATGCTTTCGTAGCGCGCCACGAAATCGGGATGCGCGAGATAGGTATCGGCAAGTCCTGCATAGGCTTCGATCGGCGCCGGCTGGTTCCACATGGCCGACACCCAGTCGCGGTGACGGGCAATGGCCGGATCGAGGCTCGTCGACTGGGGCGGGATCCCCTTGCGCAACCCCTCGGCCAGATCGTTCTCGATCTGCTTGAGTTCATCCATGAGTTCCGACCGCTCGGCATCGCTCAGCGCATCGAGTTTTCGGCGGCTGACCGCGATATGATCGTCAATGCCCGGGCCGTACTTTTTTCTTAGCCAGGCCTCGTACTCGGCCTGCTTTTCAGGGGATACGATCCCCGAATAGAGGTCTGCATCCGACATTTTCTTCTCTCCTTTCAGGCGGGCGATCGTGCGGTCGATCGTCCGGACCATGCCGGCGTAACGCTTCGCCTGTTCCTCGAGCCGTTCTCTCTGCTGTTGCAGAGAGCTCAGCCGGTCGAAACCGGGAGCATCAAGGATGGCGCCGATTTCTGCGAGAGGAATATCCAGTTCGCGATGGATCAGAATCTGCTGCAGGCGCAGCAACTCGTCCTCGCCATAGTAGCGATAGCGGTTCTCGCCGGTGAATGCGGGCCGCAGAATACCGATCTCGTCATAATGGTGCAGGGTTCGCACCGAGACTCCGGCTAGCCGGGCCAGTTGATTGACGGTGTAGGTTTTCATGCTCGCATCCTCCGCGAGACGAGGAAATAGTCCCTCACGCGGCGTGAGGGTCAACACCCGGGATGCCGGACTGGCGAGACAGGCTGGCATTGGCGTATCGGTCATCGTGGCTGACCTCTGGCCCGACCCAGTCCGGCAACGCGACATGCTCGTCTGCACTGGCCAGTTCGACTTCCGCCAGTACAAGTCCCTCATGAGCGCCTTCGAAAACGTCGATCTCCCAGACATGACCGCCAAAGGGAACAATGTGCCGACGTTTCTCGACCACATGAGGGCGGGCCATGTCGAGGAGCGCCCTGCCCTCATCAAGGGGCACGTCGTATTCGAACTCGGAGCGAACGAGCCCCTCCGTGGGACCCTTGAGTGTAAGCACGGCCCTTGTGTCGTCCAGGAGACGGATACGCACCGTCGCCTTGGCGCTGGTGGACAAATAGCCCTGCCGCAGGCTCGCGCTGCCTGTAGTCAGGTCGCGCCAGGCATCACCGGTCACCAGGAACTTGCGCTCGATTTCGATACCCATGATCAGAAACCGAAGTTCAGCTGCCCTGCCGGGGCACCTACGTGAACCCCCTCCAATGCCAGCATGGTCAGTTTGGTGCGCGTGCCGCCCGGTGCCGAAAAGCCACCTGGTTTGCCATTGCCGGCAAGCACACGATGGCAAGGGATCACTAGGGGCATCGGGTTGGCACCCATCGCCTGCCCCACCGCCCGCGAAAGGTTCACATCGCCCAGTTCACGGGCCAATTCGCCGTAGGTCAACGTCTGCCCCCATTCAACCTGCAGCAGGCGCTCATAGGCCCGCCGATGAAAATCCGGCACGCTCGAAAGATCGAGCTGCGTAGCGCTGAAAGTAACTGGTCGCCCCTCAGCATAGTCTTCGATACGATCCATCAGTGCCGATATCATTCGGGTTGGTTCACCCGGCAAGGCCCCACCGCGCTCCAGCCGATCCAGCATGGCCTTTTGGGTGGTATCCGGCAGCAGCACGCGCGCCAGACCATGCTCGGTCCAGCCGATGCCGAAAAGACCCAGTGCGGTGTCGAATGTGGTGGTCTGCATTTGCGGACCTTAGCGCGATTGTAACGAGCGGGCATCCCTCCCGGTCATGCCAAATCTGACCAAGATACAAAAAGGGGGGCCTTGCCCCCCTCTAAACCTTAGTGCTTCAGCGCCTTGCCGACCTTGTCTTTCAACTCACCGGCCTTGGATTGAAGCTTGCCCTCGGCTTTGTCCAGCTTGCCTTCGGCTTGCAGCTTGGTGTTGCCAGTCAGGCCACCAACCGCATCCTTGATGGCGCCCTTGGCCTGCTTGCCGGCGCCTTTGACCTGATCCTTGTGCATGACGGTCTCCTTTCAAGAAACTCGGCCTGTACAACCCGAAGCTTCTGCTGCCAGTTCCTCGCATCGGCGATCACATCGTCGTGGCGCCACCAAAACGACGCGATGCCCAGTTCGCGGCGCGCTCCTTGAGTTGACCGAACTTGTTGGACGCCGATGTCAGGCGCTGATCCCAGACTGGATCGGGATTTTGACCCTCGATGGTCCGGAAAAAGACATCCATGAGACAGGCAATCGCGAAGGGCTCGATCAATGCGACCTTCACCGCCCAGGCAAAGAGGATGGCGAAAACGAACCCGCCTGCCGACCATGCGCCCGGTATGAAATAGACCAGCGCCGCTGCCGGCGCCAACATGACCAGGAAGACCACGAAGGCAAGCAGGTAGGTGATCACCGTCAGCCAGGCGGCGTTCTTGAGCATGACCCGGTAGTTCTGCCCATAAAGCACCAGAGCGGTCTTTGCTGATTCCCAGGGGTTGGTGGACCGAGTGCGAATGGCATAGGCCAGAATAACCTCGTCGAGTAGCCCGACCGCAATGCGCAGGAAGGCGCGCACAACACCGACGATCTGCTGCAGGCCGGGAATGGGCAGGATCGAGGCAACGCCCTCGACAATACCGGTCACGGCCCGCAGCACCCCCTTGACCAGTTGGTCGACGCCAAACAGGACGCTTGCCTCGGCAAAGCGCTCCTTGACCACCCGGCCGGCATGATCGATCTGCGATTTGCCATCCGGCACTGAGTTCCCGTCGAGCAATTCAACGAGCACGGCAATATGACCTGCCTTGACGATGTAGAGTATGTATTCGCGCAGGAAATAGATGACCCCGGCGGTGAGGCCGAACCCGGCTATTCCACCCCACACAGACGTGCTGGCCTGGAAATCGCCATCGCCGAACGCGCCAATGCCCCACCCGATCCCGGCACCAGCGCCTGTTACGACGACATAGGCAGCCGCTATTCCGAAATAGACGACCATCCTGAAAGCGACGAAGGGCCAGGTACGCGCCATCAGACCCAGCGCCCTTCCGATTGAAAAATCCCACATGCTTGTTTGTCCCCCAAGCAAATAGCCAAATGGACAAGTCTCTGGTACAGGGCCTCATGCCCGGTCCAATGCCCACGCTCACCGACTACTTTCCACCAACTGAACCCTACCTGAACGTCATTCACGTCGATGACGACATCTTGGTGGTGGACAAGCAATCTGGCCTGCTCAGCGTCCCAGGAAAAGACCCGAGTCTGTGGGACTGCGTTGAATACCGGGCCCGGCAAACCTGGCCGTCCGCCGGCATGTGTCACCGGCTCGACAAGGACACATCCGGCGTCCTGGTCATGGCACTCAACAAGAAAGCCCATGGTTTCATCGGCAGCCAGTTCGAGCACCGCAAGACCACCAAAAGCTATGTGGCGCGCGTGGCCGGTATACTGGCAGAAGATGGCGGCCTCATCGACCTGCCACTCGCGACCGATTGGCTGAACAAGCCGCGGCAGAGGGTTGACCATGATCATGGCCGACCCGCGCAAACGGAATGGCAGGTTATCGAGCGTGAGGCCAATGCCACGCGGGTTCGGCTGACGCCGCTGACCGGGCGCACCCACCAGCTCAGGGTTCACATGAAGGCCATAGGCCATGTGATTCTAGGTGATGCATTTTATGCCGACGGCGCGGACCGGATGGCCGCAGACCGGCTCCAGCTTCATGCTGCCGAACTGGGCTTTACACATCCGAGCACCGCACTTTTTACGACCTTTGCCGCACCCGTGCCTTTTTAGGCCTCGTACCATCGGTGGCTTCGCTGCATGATTGCAGCGGAACGACACGGAGGAGCACATGCGCAAGGCACTGGCAATCGCCCTATTACTCGCATCGCCACCAGGCGCCATGGCGGACGAAGACCTCGTCCGTTTTGCACCCTGGTTTGCCGCCGATCCGACCGGCCCGACGTTCCAGTACACTGCGCCACAGGGTGGACTGGCCGCCAATATTCCTGCGATCCAGATGATATCCGATCGCGGTCTGCAACGGGTGTTGATGAGTCAAAAGGGCATCGACCCGATCAGCGGAATTGACCTCGACGCCATCGATGGCGTTCTGACCATTGGCGATCCGCCCGACACATTGCTGGTGCTGCTTGGCGGCGCCGAGATGGCAGCGGGTGTCGAGCCGGCACTGGCCGCCCGCGACTACGAAAAACGGGAAATCAACGGCGTTTCCGTTCTCGGCAAGGGCGAGGACCACGCGATTGACCTGGCGGCCGCGCGCGCGCCTGACCCTCTTGGCGGCGGCATGGGCATGTCACAGCGTGTCGCTCTTGGTGACGGCTATGTGGCCGTTGCCAGAAGCTGGCCAGGTATCGAGGACGCGATGACATCCATCGGCAGTGAAGCCGGCGGCACAGTGATCTGGCAGTCTGTACTCGATGCCCTTGCTATCGAGCGAGGCGAAGGGCATCTCGATGCGGCCTGGGGCTGGGGCGGGGATACATTTGCGGGCATGTTGCTCGACCCCGCCGATTTGATCGGCAAGGATTTTGACGAGGCCAGGGAAGCCATAGAAGCAGCCGCCGATGGACCGCAGCTGCACTTTCCGCCCTTCGTGCTCGCCGCATTCGCCCTGGACAGTAGTGCCGACAGCTCTCACCTGCGGATCGCCCTGCCCTATGGAAATGCGGCCAACGCGCAGGCGGCCGCTGACTACGTTGCCAAGCATATCATCGAATGGCCGCGCGTCCCCGACCATCCCACGGTGGCCCTGGTTGAACAGGGATCAACTGTGGTCGCCGTGCTGACGATCGACTTTCCCCCAACCGAGACCGAGGCAGCAAATCGGCTGCTTCAGGATTGGGTTGGCGCGACCATGCGGCGGAAATTCACGCCCCTGCAGTACGGCGTTTTCTAGTCGGCTTCTCCGATAAAGCCGACCTCGATGCGCTGAAAGAGGTTGCCTTGCTTCATGGTGCCGAGCCAGTGGTGGAATTCACCGGCGTCCATGAACCCGGCGCGCCTGGCCTCGCCATCGGTTACGTCGTCAGGCGACATGTCCGTGATGGATCTGATGGCAAGCAGACCCACCTTGGTCTTGAGTGTGCCGCCCGGCTTAACGGTTGGCCGGTTCCATCGCCGGAAGATCAGGTCCACCTTGCCGGCTTTGATCAATTCAAGAAGGTCGCGTTTGAGCAGCATCAGTCCAGCACCGCCATTGCCGTGATTTCGATACGCAGCCCTTTTGCCAGTAGTTCCTTGACGACCACGGTCGCGCGAACCGGAAAAGGCTGCTCCGTAATGTAGTCCCGATAGACAGCGTTCATACCGGGCGCGTCGGCGCTGTCGACCAGAAATATCTGAACCATGACCAGGTTGCGCAACGTCCCGCCGGCAGCTTTGAGGGCCAATTCGAGATTGTCCAGACAACGGCGGGTCTGGGCGTCGATCCCGCCATCGACGATGGCGCCGGTCTGCGGGTCCTCGGCAATCGCTACCAGCCAAACATGCTTGCCGGCACGAACCGCATCGTTGATCGGCGCCGAGGATGGCGCAATTCCCGTCTCAATGCGTTCTATCATTCAGACCCCCAAAGAATCGTCTGGTCACAATTGTCATGTCCAAAGCCTTGTGACAAACACGGGCAGCCGAGCCAAGCGGGCGTGGTGGAATTGGTAGACACAAGGGACTTAAAATCCCTCGGCGATAGCCTTGCGGGTTCGATTCCCGCCGCCCGCACCACTCCCGAGGCGGATAACACCACCGAAACTTTTTTCGGGCACCATTCCAGTGCGGATATCCGCATCTGGGGCCGAAAGCGCCGCTTCGTGCGGCCAGCGGAGTGGGGGCAATGGCAAATCTGCAATTCGACATGGCCGGAGACGGCCTCGACCATGGCGCCGGGGCCGATGCCCGCCAGTACGTGACGTTTCGCTGTGCCGGGCAACTATTCGGCATCGACATCATGTCGATCCGAGAAATTCGCACCTCGGTCCAGGCCACCCCCCTACCGGCGCAGAAACGCGACATGCTCGGCGTGATCGACATTCGCGGGCAGGTCGTGCCCATTCATGACCTTGCGCTGCGCATCGGCTGTCAGGGCGTTTCCGCGACCTCCGGAACGGGCCAGGTCATTCTCGTGATGTCCCACGGCGGGCAGGACATGGGCCTGCTTGTCGACAGCGTCTCCGACATCGTGCCGGTGACCGACGACAATCTGCTCGGCGTTCCGGAGATCGAAGGCAATTCCGCGCGGTTCCTTTCGGCGGTGGCACGCGCCGGAGATCAGTTGATCTTCATTCTCGATGAGGCATCCGTGCGCAGCCACAGCATGGCGTCACCAGATGCGGCCGCGATGGACGAGTGGGCTGATGACCTTGTGCGCGATGTGCCTGAACACGACGAGGAGGCTGACGTCGCCTGACCGTCAGTCCGTGCCGCCAGAGATCGGCGCCACATAAGCGACATCCAGGTCCCAGGGGAAGAATATCCAGGTGTCCTGGCTGACTTCGGTGATGAAGGTATCAACCATCTCCCGGCCCTTGGGCTTGGCATAGACAGTGGCGAAATGCGCATTGGGCAGCATGTCGCGAACCGCACGGGCCGTGTTACCGGTATCAACCAGATCGTCGACGATCAGGATCTTCCCGCCCTGCCTGGCGATATCGAACACAGGCTGACTGATTTCCTTGAGAATCTGGATACCGGCCTGGTTCTGGTGGTCGTAGCTCTTGGCCGCGACCGTCTCAACAGTGCGGATATTGAGCTCACGGGCCACGATGGCGGCCGGGACAAGCCCGCCGCGCGCAATGGCGACAACCGCATCGAACGGACCAAGGCCAGTCAGCCGCCAGGCCAGGGCGCGACTGTCGCGATGAAACTGATCCCAGGTGACGGGAAAGGACTTCTGGTTGGGATTGCTCACGTAACTCTCCTGGGAGTCGAAAGGCTCATGTTGGAACCGTGCTTAGCAAAGCCGGACGGGAACGCCAATCATTCCGAGTCAGGTGGCATGATCCCCGCCTTGGCATGAGCGGCAGCGACCATGTCTCGAACCCTGGCCGCGGCCTCATTGAGACGAGGTTCATCCGCAGAGCGCAAGACCAGCTCAGTCATCACCCGATCCCGGCCCATTTGCGGATAGGATCCCATTTTCACGTCCGGAAATTCCTCCTGCAGACGGCCGAGGGGCCCGCCCACCGTGCCTTCTCCGACCGCGGCCCTGATCGTGACCGAAAGGACCTTGCGTCCACCCTTGAGCGTGGGCGCGAGCGCTTCCAGCATCGCCCGCATGATGACCGGCACGCCAGCCATCACATGGACATTGCCGATCCGGAACCCGGGCGCTGCGCTGACGGAATTGACGATGAGGTCGGCCCCCTCGGGAATGCGCGCCATACGCAGGCGCGCCTCATTCACCTCGGTGCCCGTTTGCTTCCAGCGCGATTCCAGCATTTCGCGAGCCTGGGCATTGATCGGCAAAGCGACCCCAAAGGCCCTGGCGATGGCATCGGCCGTAATGTCGTCGTGAGTTGGACCAATGCCGCCTGAGGTAAAGACGTAGGTGAACCGGCTCCTGAGGGCATTTACGGCCTCGACAATGGAATCCATGTCGTCGGAAACGATCCGGACCTCGGTGAGGTCGATACCGAGGTCCGTGCAGAAATCGGCGACGGCGCCTATGTTCACGTCCTTGGTACGACCGGAGAGGATTTCATCGCCGATCACTATCATGCCGGCGGTGATACGTTGGTTATCTTGGATCATGGCCTTGGTCCCAGTGGGGACAACTGGATGCCCATAGCCGCAGGATCGAGTCAAGCGCCCTTCCCAAGGCGATCCGGCCATCCTATTTTGCCCGCAGGAGAAACCACGATGATTACATATGTCGACGCTGCGTCTAAGGCGCGCCGAACCCCCGGAGTTATCCCGCTGCATGGGGAAGAAGGCTTTGCCGGAATGCGCAAGGCCGGGGCGCTGACAGCGCAAGCGCTCGACATTCTCACCGAATTTGTCGAACCGGGCGTGCCCACCGCGAAGCTTGACCAGATTGCCTATGAATTTGCGCGTGACAATGGGGCCGTCCCGGCGACCATTTTCTACAAGGGCTACCGCCACTCCCTTTGCACCTCGATCAATCACGTCGTCTGCCACGGCATTCCTGATGACCGACCCCTGCGCGACGGCGATATCGTCAATATCGATCTGACGCTGGTGGTGGATGGCTGGCATGGCGACTCGAGCCGCATGTTCGCGGTGGGCGAAGTGTCGCGCAAAGCCGAACGCCTGATTGAAGTCACCTATGCTAGCCTTGAGGCCGGCATCGCGGCGGCCCGATCCGGCAACACGACGGGCGATATCGGTGCCGCGATCCAGGAAGTCGCCGAGGCCGAGCGCATGAGCGTAGTTCGCGATTTTGTCGGGCACGGGCTCGGTCGCCTCTTCCATGACGAACCAAACATCCTGCATTTCGGGACGCGGGGAACCGGGGTGCCACTCAAGCCGGGCATGATCTTCACCATTGAGCCGATGATCAACCTGGGCCGCCCCCATGTGAAAATCCTTGGCGACGGCTGGACTGCGGTGACCCGCGACCGAACCCTCTCGGCCCAATGCGAACATTCCATCGGCATTACGGAGACGGGGTGCGAGATATTCACCCTGTCACCCGGTGGTCTGTTCAATCCGCTGGCCAATCGGGCCGCCTGATGAGCAACGGCCCGGACGAGTTCGCCGAGGCCAGCTTTCCGGCTCCCGAAGCCGACGATCACGCCGGCCACCGCCAGCGCGTACGGGAGCGCTTTCTCAAGGTCGGCGGCGATGCTTTGGAAGACTACGAGCTTCTGGAACTGGCTCTGCAACTGGTTATTCCGCGCCGCGACACCAAAGCCATGGCCAAGACGCTGCTCCGCGAATTCGGATCATTCTCCGCAGTTTTCAACGCCAGCGAAGCCCGGCTAAGCCAGGTAAAGGGTCTCGGCGAAACCTCGATCGCCCATCTCAAGGTGATCCAGGCCGTCGCAGCGCGGTTCGGCCGGGACAGGATCGACGCCGAAAAGCCGATCCTGTCCTCCTGGAGCCAGTTGATCGACTACTGCCGCAGCCAGATGGCCTATGAATCGGTCGAACAGTTCCGGATCCTGTTCCTCGACAAGAAGAACCGGCTGATCGCGGACGAAGTTCAGCAGACTGGTACGGTTGACCATACTCCCGTCTATCCGCGCGAGGTGATCCGGCGGTCTCTGGAACTGTCGGCGACGGCGCTGATCCTCGTTCACAATCACCCCTCGGGGGACCCTGCCCCCTCCTCTGCCGACGTGCGCATGACGAGGGAAATTGCCGACGTGGCCAAGCCGTTGGGTATCACCCTGCACGATCACATCATTATCGGAAAGAACGGGCACGCTTCTCTGCGTGGCCTAAAGCTCATCTGAAGCGGTCTTGCGGCCAAGGACCCGATTGGCGGCCTGCCGCAGGGTGCGGCTGGCGGACTTCACTGAGTCATTCGCCTTGGCCCAGGCCCGCAGGCGCTGCAGCGTGCGGTGGACCGCAACGATGGCGTCGCCTCTCCGATTGAGGCCGACATAGTGCTGTCGCAATGGAATTTGCCGGTTGCACCAATGACGTTTTTCGTCCGTGTAACCGAGGCCCATGTCGAAAACTTCGATGCCATCTTCGAAGACTGTTTGCATGACACGCAAGAGGCACTGCTTGCCGGGCGACCCGCCCTGGATGGACATGTCTTCACTCATCGAGGAAATGAGGCAGAACATGCGCTTGCCATGCACGACATTGTAGCGCACCGCGACAATGTCGCCGTTGAGCTTGAGAACGTGCACCCGCACGTCATTGCCCGATTCCGCCGCTGCAACCCCGTGATAGAACGCAATCAGCCCATCTTCGACGAAGATGTCCCGGATACCCTGTGCTCGGAACCGGGCCGAGCGTTGGCGGAACATCGTACTGATGATCGCCGGCATGCGCGTTGCATCGCGCACTTCTTCGAACTCGACTTCTCCCAAGGCGGCCAGCCGATCGCCCTGCTGGCGGTCGTGCTTGCGCCGGGACTTTGATCGCTGTTCGCGATCGCATTGTTCCCATGAGGTGAAACGGGCCCGATAAAGCGTTTCGATGTCGAGCGTCTTGCCCAGTTCCTCAAACAGGCCGATGTGCTCTCCCGTTTCGACGGGAACCGCTCGCAGATACACCAGATCTCCGCCGGTCAATTGGCCGGTCATGGACCGCCAGAGCGCCGCCCGACCCAGGACGCCTAAGGCGGCAAGGCGGGAATAATTGGCCACGGGTGCGTAACAGCCCACATGCGAGCCCGGAAACCAGGTGAAGACGGAAACACCCCGGACACGGCGGCGGTGCAGCGGCAGCAGGGCAACGGGTTGGCCATCGACGCGGCCAACTACGTAGCGTTGATTGCGTTCTGGAATGGCCTGGTGGCGCACCCACTGCCGGATAAAATCATAACTCTGGCCCGGGGATTCGATGTCGCCTGCCGACAGTTCGCGCCAGACGTTTTCTACATCCTCGATGCGGCTGGTGACGGTCACATCGATTTCGCAGCGCGTGGTTGTCCGGCTCGCCGAGGCGGCTTCGGCCTCGACTGCGGTCGGCAACATGGCTGGTGCGATCGACGTATCGGCAGTCACAATTACCCCCCGGCTGGTTCCCGATCACTCTTGTGTGACAGCGGTAAACCGAGCCTGAACATGCGCCGGGACCAGCGGATTTGGCATTGCAATTTGAGGGCAGGGTTAAGCCTGGCTTACCCGAAGGTGGCCAACACTGGGAACGTTTCCAGGAACCAGTAGGAAATGCGGGTAAAATTGCCGGTCAGGAACAGCAGGCCGGTGAGCACCAGCAGGCCGCCCATGATTTTTTCGATCAGCCCCAGATATTTCCGGAAACCCTGAAAAAAAGCGAGGAATGGCCCAACGGCTATTCCGGCCAGGAAGAAAGGAATCCCCAGGCCTAGCGAGTACAGCCCGAGCAGGGATGCCCCCTCCCAGGCCGTTTCGCGGCTTGCAGCCACAGACAGGATCGCCGCCAGAACCGGTCCGATGCACGGCGTCCAGCCAATGGCAAAGGCCAGGCCGAGCAGGAAGCCGCCAAGGGGGCCAGACGCAACACCCGGTCCATTGTGGCGCAACTGACGATCGAGAACTGCAATGCGATAGACGCCCAGAAAATGCAGACCCATGGCAATGATGATCACGCCGGCAATCGGGGTCAGAACCGGCAGCAATTGGCGGAAGACCTGCCCGAAGGCGGTTGCGGTCGCGCCCAGCGTGACGAAGACAACCGAAAAACCGAGAATGAAGAACAGCGACGTGACGGCGACACGCAACTGCAGCCGGCCACCCAAGGTCGCCGATTCCGCGCGCAACTGATCGAAACTCGCCCCGCTCATATAGGTGAGATAGGGCGGCACCAGCGGCAATACACAGGGGCTGAGAAAGCTCAGCACCCCGGCTCCGATCACCAGCGGCAAGGAAAATTCCACGTATCGACGCTCCGATTGCGGCTCCTGTTTAGCGCTCATCGCGCACAAGGCAAGCGGCCTCAGCGTCGCATCGCAGGGATGTGAGCCGCGGACTGCCAAAGGCATGACGCACATTGCAGTTCACAGATGCCACCGACAGGCGCAAACTGGCCGAACGGAGGATGGGCCATGCACCGCATCAAGGCCACGAGCATCGACGAGTATCAAAGCCAGCTTTCGGCGCCTGATCGCACCATCTGCGAAATGGTGCGGGATGTGATTGATGAACGCCTCTATGACGCCGACAGCAAGATCTGGCACGCCCACCCGGTATGGTTCATCGCCGGGAACCCGATCGTGGGCTATTCCAAGCTCAAGGATTGCATCCGCGTGCTGTTTTGGAGCGGACAATCATTCCCCAGTCCGGGCCTGATGCGCGAGGGCAGCTTCAAGGCCGCCGAGGTGCGCTACACATCGGTCGAGCAGATAGATCGAGAGGCGCTATCCGCCTGGCTGGACGAAGCCCGGACGATTCAGTGGGACTACAAGAATCTGATGCGAAACCGCGGACGTCTGGATCGTATCGGCTGAGACATGTCGAAATCGGAAGCCTTCGGTCGTCGTTGAAGTGCAGCACCTGCCACTCTTAGGGGAAGCTCAGATGACACACTATCTCGTCGCTATTCATCATCCAGACACCTACGACGCGGCAGCCGTGGAAGATGCCGCCATGCATCGGGAGATTGATGACCTCAACACCGAAATGGTGACAGCCGGCGTTCGTGTGTTTGTCGGCGGGCTTCGGCCGGTCAGGGATGCCCACACGCTGCTGCGCTATCCGGATGGATCCGTGCTGGTCACCGACGGCCCCTATATCGAAAGCAAGGAACACGTTGGCGGCTTTTGGGTGCTGGATTGTCCCGACCTCGATGCGGCGATCTCATGGGGACGAAAGGCGGCAATTGCCTGTCGTGCCGCTGTGGAAGTCCGCCCGTTCCACTAAGGTCTTAGGGGTTTACCGGGCCCGTTGCCGACAATCTTGGCCCTGCGCCCTTGCCCCTGCCCCAATCCCGCTATACAGCACCGGCAACTGACCAAGGTTGAGGTGTCCATGACCGCCGCCCGCCCGCTTCGTATCGCCCCATCTATACTGTCCGCTGACTTCTCCCGGCTGGGCGACGAGGTAGATGCCGTGATTGCGGCGGGTGCGGACTATGTCCACGTTGACGTCATGGACGGGCACTTCGTTCCCAACATTTCCTTCGGTGTTCCGGTCATGAAGTCCATTCGTGGCGTGACAGACCGCGTGTTTGACGTCCACCTGATGATTGCCCCGACTGACCCCTACCTGGCCGATTTCGCCCAGGCGGGAGCCGATATCATTACCGTCCATGCCGAGGCCGGCCCACACCTGCACCGGTCCTTGCAGGCGATCCGGGCTCTGGGCAAGAAGGCCGGCGTGGCACTCAATCCGGCAACGCCGGTTGCTGCCATCCAGCATGTCATAGGCGACGTTGATCTGGTGCTGGTGATGAGCGTCAATCCAGGATTCGGTGGCCAGAGCTTTATTCCCGAAAGTCTCAACAAGCTCCGCCAGGCCAAAGCCCTGATCGGCGGCCGCGACATTGATCTAGAGGTCGATGGCGGTGTGACCGCTGCCAATGCGCGGGACATTGTTGCAGCGGGAGCAAATGTGCTCGTCGCTGGATCATCCGTCTTCGGCGGAAATGATCCTTCCACTTATCCCGGTCGGATCAAGGCCATTCGGGATGCGGCAACCACGCTCAATGCCTGAACCGCAGATTCAGGGCCTCAGCCACATGACCTTCATCGTCGAAGACCTCGACGCCATGGAGGCCATTCTGGTCGGCGTCCTTGGCGGTCGAAAAGTCTATGACAGCGGCCCGTCGACATTTTCATTGTCCGAGGAGCGCTTCCTTGTTCTGGGACCGGATGACATCTGGATCGCGATCATGAAAGGTCCGGCACTGCCGTCGCGCACCTACAATCACATCGCGTTCAAGATAGATGATGCCGACTACGACACCTACAGGCAGCGGATCGCTGGTTTTGGGCTCGACCTGCGCGAGGGCCGGCCGAGGGTTGCGGGCGAAGGCCGTTCGCTCTATTTCCACGATCGCGACAACCATCTTTTCGAACTCCATACCGGCACCCTGCCCGAGCGCCTGGCGCGCTATGGCCGCCCGCCGGATGAATCAAACTCGCAAGCTGAGGGCCTAACCCCATGATTCCGCGCTACTCCCGTCCCGAAATGGTGGCCAACTGGTCGGCCGAAAGCCGCTTCGCCATCTGGTTCGAGATCGAGGCCCACGCCACGTCAAAGCTGGCAGAACTGGGCGTGGTGCCGAAGGAAAGCGCGGACAAGATTTGGGAGGTGATGAACGCCCGCAAGGCCGAACATGGCGACTACGGCTTCGACGTCGCGCGCATCGACGAAATCGAGCGCACCACCAAGCATGACGTCATTGCCTTTCTGACGCATCTCAGCGAAATCGTGGGGCCGGATGCGCGGTTCGTGCACCAGGGCATGACCTCCTCGGACATCCTGGACACCACGCTGTCGGTGCAGCTCAAGAATGCCGCAGATATCCTGCTGGCCGACATCGATGCGCTGCTGGCCGCATTGAAGCGGCGTGCCCTTGAGCACAAGGACACCATCACCATCGGGCGCAGCCATGGCATTCACGCAGAGCCGACCACGTTTGGGGTCAAGCTCGCCGAAGCCTACGCGGAATTTGCCCGCAACCGGGCCCGCCTTGTCGCCGCGCGCGACGAGATTGCAACGGCGGCCATTTCCGGCGCCATCGGCACCTTTGCCAATATCGATCCGTCAGTGGAAGACTATGTGGCTGAAAAGCTCGGCCTCAGCGTCGAACCGGTTTCGACCCAGGTGATCCCGCGTGACCGCCACGCCATGTTCTTTGCAACGCTGGGCGTGATTGCCAGCTCGATAGAGCGCGTCGCTGTGGAAATCCGCCATCTACAGCGCACCGAAGTCCTTGAAGCCGAGGAGTACTTCTCCCCCGGCCAGAAGGGCTCGTCGGCGATGCCGCACAAGCGCAATCCCGTGCTGACCGAAAATCTCACCGGCCTCGCACGCCTGGTGCGTGGCATGGTCACGCCGGCGCTCGAAAATGTTGCGCTCTGGCACGAGCGGGACATCTCGCATTCGTCAGTCGAACGCATGATCGGCCCGGACGCCACCATCACGCTGGACTTCGCTCTGGCACGGTTGACCGGCGTCATCGACAAGCTGGTGGTCTATCCAGAGAACATGCGCAAGAACCTCGACTTGCTCGGCGGCCTCCACAATTCCCAGCGCGTGCTGCTGGCATTGACCCAGGCCGGCTACAGTCGCGAAGACAGTTATGCTGCCGTCCAGCGAAACGCCATGAAGGTCTGGGAACATCGCGGCAACCGCACCGGCTTGTTCGCACAAAACCTTAAGAACGACCCGGAGGTAACTCTAAGCGATACACAAATCGACGCCATGTTCGATGATGGGTATCACCTCAAGCATGTCGGGACGATTTTTAGCCGAGTGTTTGGTGCATGAGAATTGCCGACGCCGATATCCTGATCCTGCCGGGCTTGGGCAATTCCTCCGAGGGCCACTGGCAGGTGCGCTGGGCGGAGAAAATGTCCACGGCAGCCATCGTCGAACAGGCCGACTGGGACGATCCGGACCCCGAGGACTGGACGGATACCATCGTCAAGGCAGCCGAGTTGGCTGGGCGCCCGGTTGTGCTCGTCGCCCATTCCCTGGCGTGCATTGCTGTCGTCCAGGCCGCCCCGCGTTTCCCCAAGGACAAGGTGCGCGGCGCACTTCTGGTGTCGCCGCCTGATATCGAAGGCAATCGCGACGTCCCTGAAGAGGCCCGCGCTTTTGGGCTGGTGCCACGCGACCCGCTCCCCTTCCCCTCGCTCCTCGTGATCTCCGACAATGATCCATTCTGCGGATTGGAATGCGCGGCCGGCTACGCCGCTGCCTGGGGTTCCGATTTCCACCAGGCCGGCAATTGTGGGCACATCAATACCCATTCCGGACATGGTCCGTGGCCCGAGGGGCTCCTGATGTTCACCCGCCTGATGCAGCGCCTTTGATGGACGGGTTCACGCTCGTCCCCACAACGCCCGACATATCGGACTATTTGCGCCTGCGTCGCGTGGCCGGCCTCAGCGCCAAGACCGAGGAGCAAGCCGCGCGCGGCCTCCCAAACACCTGGTTTGGTGTCACCCTGGTTCATCAGGACAGACCTGTCGGCATGGGCCGGATCATCGGCGACGGCGGCACCGCATTTCAAATCGTCGACATCGCGCTGGAGCCTGCTTTCCATGGCCGGGGCCTCGGAAAGCTCATCATGGGGGCACTCGTGCAGCACCTGGGCGAAAACGCGCCAGCGGGTGCTTATGTCAGCCTGATTGCGGACGGCGATGCACGTCACCTCTACGCGAAATTTGGCTTCGAGCCGGTTATGCCGGCGTCGATCGGCATGGCCATGAAAGTGAAACCCGCATAGAGCGCGGATCGCCGGACAAGCCGCCATTGGGCCGCCCGAAAGCCGCCGCAACCAGCTGAAATTGCGGCGCTGCTGCCGCAATCGGAATTAAATCTTGTTAACTTGAGAAGGCAGCGGCGCGGGCCTAAGCCTTCAACCGCTGGTTTGGAGACGCCGGCGGGACCGAAGGAGCCCGCGACCCGACGACCCCAGAAAACCGGCTATCAGGGCCCAACGGCCCGCGCAGCCTGATGGAGTCATCATCATGCGCAAATATATCGCTCCCGCATTTCTCGCCCTCATCACCATCATGCCGGTGACCGCTTTCGCTGCAGATGCGGCGCCCGTGGCCGCCGCGTCCTCGGCCGCGGAACAGACCGCCACCGGCGTTGTTAAGTTCTTCGACACGACGGCGCGCTCACTCGAACTGGAAGACGGAAGCTGGTTTTACCTGCCGGCCGGCTTCAAGGCGCCCGCCGACCTCAAGGTTGGCCAGAGCGTGACTGTTCACTGGAAGGCCAATGGCTCGGCGCACGATGTGGTGAGCATCGACATTAGCTGACCTTACGCAATGAAAAAGGGGAGCCCGCGCACTGCTGGCTCCCCCTTCTTGACGTTGTGTCGGCGATCAACCCTCGGCGGCGATCTGCTCGCTGGCAACCGTGATGAGGCTCAGCATCTTTTCGCGAATCGCCTCGTCGGTGACGTTGACGCCCTTGGCCTTCAAGTCCCCCGAAACCTTGCGGAACACGTCTTCGTCTCCGGCTTCCTGGAAATCGGACGCCACGACTTCGGCCGCGTAGGACTTGGCGGCCTCTGCCTCAAGGCCCATCAGTTCGGCGGCCCAGATACCCAGCAGCTTGTTGCGGCGCGCCTCTGCCCGAAACTTCTTTTCCGCGTCAAAGGCGAACTTGGCTTCCTGGCCCTTCTTGCGTTCGTCGAAACCGCTCATGGTGTCTCCCAAATGGCTGTTGGCGCCGCCCAAACGGCTCTCGCCATGGACATAGGCGGTTCGCTGGCGCAAATCAACGGCCAGCCCGCTACTGCGACCCCGTGCCCCGCGCGCGGCGCATGGGAGGAAAGCCCTTGCTTTTTTCTCCCATTCTGGCGCATGAAGCGGCCCAATCCACCACACCTTTCAACGGGCAGCGGATTCGAGATGAATCGTCGACGCAAAATCTATGAAGGCAAGGCCAAGATCCTGTTCGAGGGTCCGGAGCCGGGCACGCTTGTGCAATATTTCAAGGATGATGCCACCGCCGGGAACGGCGCCAAGCACGAAGTGATCGATGGCAAGGGCGTCCTCAACAACCGGATTTCCGAGTTCATCTTTACCAAGCTCAATGATCTGGGCATCCCGACGCACTTCCTGCGCCGCATCAACATGCGCGAGCAGTTGATCAAGGAGGTCGAGATCGTTCCACTCGAGATCATCGTCCGCAACTATGCGGCGGGATCACTGGCCAAGCGGCTGGGCCTTGAGCCCGGTACCCGCCTGCCCCGTTCGATCATCGAATTCTGCTACAAGGACGATGCTCTCGGCGACCCCATGGTTTCCGAAGAACACATCACGGCCTTCGGCTGGGCCAATCCGGCCGAGCTTGACGACATCATGAGCCTTGCGGTTCGCATCAACGATTTTCTGACCGGTCTGTTCATGGGGGTCGGCATCCAGCTCGTCGACTTCAAGATCGAAGTCGGCCGACTCTACGAGGGCGACCTCATGCGTATTGTCCTGGCGGACGAAATCAGCCCGGACAACTGCCGGCTATGGGATATCAAGACCCGCAACAAGATGGACAAGGACCGCTTCCGTGAGGGACTCGGCGGCCTCGTCGAGAATTATCGCGAAGTCGCGCAGCGCCTTGGCATCCTGGTGGAAACCGACAATGCGCTGACGACCGGTCCGCGCCTCGTCCAGTAGATTTGGGGAACCGAACCGATGAAAGCGCGCGTCATCGTCACGCTCAAGAACGGCGTTCTCGATCCGCAGGGCCAGGCTATCGAAGGCTCCCTGTCCAGCCTTGGCTTTTCCGGTGTTGCAGGTGTGCGACAGGGCAAGGTGTTCGATCTTGAGGTCGAGGGAACCGATGTCGAGGCAGCGCGTTCACAGATCAAAGCGATGTGTGACAAGCTCCTCGCCAACACCGTGATCGAAAACTACGCGATCGAAATTTCAAATTAACGCCTTCGGGCTAAGACTTCATTCGCGCCGTTTTCTGGCGCAGGACCGTGTGACTATGCGCAAGACCCAGATCGCCCTTTCCGTCATGTTTGTCGCTTCGCTTGGCTTGCTGTTTGCGGCCTATGCCTCCGTTCCGGTCTGAGCCGGAAAGATAAAGCCTTAAGCATTAAGCACTTTTCTTAAGCCTGCGGCCAAGCTTGGCTGGGGTTGGAAAGGTCTCGCCGGTATATTCCCGCCAGTTGCGGGAGTTCGGAAATGCACAAGGCTATCGATAGGCTGGATTGGGTGGACATGGCCAAGGGCCTGTCCATTTTTCTTGTCGTCATCATGTATTGCGCATCGAGCGTCGGCGAGGACACCGGACAGATCGGTTTCCTCCACTGGACGATCGCATTCGCCATGCCGTTCCGAATGCCCGAGTTCTTCCTGCTTTCCGGGCTTTTCCTGTCGCGTGTAATCAACCGCGACTGGCGCAGTTATGCCGATCGCCGCATCGTCCACTACTTCTATTTCTACGCCCTCTGGGCCCTGATCCACATCGTGTTCAAGGTTGCCCTTGTGGGCGGCGACCCCGCTGGGGCCGCGAGCTATCTCGCCTGGGCCGTGATCGAACCCTATGGGGTCCTGTGGTTCATCTATATGCTTGGCGTGTTCGGACTTGTCAGCAAACTGCTGCACGACATCCGGGCACCGCATTGGGCGGTCCTGGCCGTCGCGGCGATCCTGCAGATGGCATCGATCCATACGGGGAGTTACCTCGTCGACCAGTTCGCGGCCTTCTACGTCTATTTCTACGCCGGCTACGTCTTCGCGCCGCAGCTCTTCAACCTTGCCAATTGGGCGTCTCAGCACATCGCGGCTGCACTGGGCGTGCTCCTGGCCTGGGCGCTCGCAAATGCACTCATGGTGTTCTCGCCCGGCTTTGCCATGGACCCGGTCCACATCCAGATGGGTTGGGCCGCCCTGCCCGGCCTGCATCTGATCCTGGCCCTCGCCGGCTCGACAGCAATCGTGATCACGGCTGCGCTACTCACCCGCGTGCCAATGATGGATTGGCTGCGGTGGATGGGTTCGAAATCGCTGGTGGTCTATGTGGCCTTCGTATTGCCAATGGGCATCGTCCGCACGATCCTGTTGCGACTGGGCGTCGACGAACCGAACCTGGTCAGCCTCGTCACCATGGTGGTGGCCATCGCGGCGCCGCTGGCACTTTGGTGGATGGTACAGAAAACAGGTATCGGAAAGTTCCTGTTCGAGCGGCCCGCCTGGGCCCATGTCTCCCCCACCAGAACCACCACTCAGCCAGAGATTCGGCCGGCCGAATAGGCACTCCTGATGTCAGACTCCGACGGGAGTGCATGGGCCGGAGTCTGACTTTGGAGGTCGCAGGCAGCAATGGCCTGCATTAACTAATTCATAGCTGGCGCCGCGGGTTCCACGACAGGCCCGCAGGACAGATTATTTTTGTGCCGCCTCACGCACGCCCGCACCTCTTGAGTCCGCCATTTCCCCCGGTCAACGCAGGGAAACCCTTGCCTTTTCCCGCAAGACTCACCACAAGGGCCTCGCGCACCCCTCCGACACAAAGGATCGACCGATGAAGGCCGCCGTCATCGTCTTCCCCGGGCTCAATCGCGACCGCGACATGATCGCGGCGCTGACCAAGATTTCCGGCACGGCGCCAGCCAAAGTCTGGCATCAGGATGCGGATTTGCCGTACACCGACCTCATCGTCATTCCCGGCGGGTTCTCCTACGGCGACTACCTGCGTTGCGGCGCCATCGCGGCGCGTTCGCCGATCATGGACAAGGTGCGCGAACGTGCGGCGGCCGGCGTCAAGGTGCTGGGCGTGTGCAACGGCTTCCAGATCCTGATCGAAGCTGGCCTTCTGCCCGGCGCGCTGATGCGCAACACCTCGCTCAAGTTTGTCTGCCGGGAAGTGAAGCTCGAGGTGGTCAATTCCGACACCGACTTCACCCGGGGCTATTCGAAGGGCCAGGTATTCCGTTGCCCGGTGGCCCATCACGATGGTAATTATTTCGCGGACGCGGAGACCCTGGCGCGGATCGAAGGCGATGGCCAGGTGGCCTTCCGCTATGCGGAGGGGACCAATCCAAACGGCTCGATCAATGACATCGCGGGCGTGTTCAACGACCGCAAGAATGTCCTCGGCCTCATGCCACACCCCGAAAACCTCATCGAGGCCGCACATGGCGGTGACGATGGCCGGGCGCTGTTCGCCGCCGCGTTGAAGCAGGTGGCCTAATGGACCGGCGCCGCGCGCTGACCTGGTTGGGTCTGCTGCTCGGCGCGGCGGGCCTCGTCCTGCAGTTCACCATCTCGATGCAGGCCATGCTTGCCGATGGTCGCGATGTGCCCGGGGCTCTCGGGCACTTCTTTTCGTACTACACCATTCTCAACAACATCGCGGTGGTTCTGGTCTACCTTTCGGCACTGACCAGAGCCAACTGGCTATCATTGTTCAGGACACCTCTTGTGCGCGGACTCATGGCCGCCAATATCGCGCTTGTGGGGCTCTACGTGTTCTTCGTCTTGCGCTTTCTGCAGACGCTCGAAGGTGCCTTTCTTGTCGCCGATATCATCCTGCATTACCTCGCGCCCTTGGTTTACGTGGCCTGGTGGGTCACCACGCAGCGCCACGGCCTGTTGCGTTGGAGCGACCTCCCCTGGATGCTCGTGCCTACCCTGGCCTACTTCGTTTACGCCATGTCCCGTGGCGCCTGGGTCCAGGAATACCCCTATCCCATCCTGAATGCCGTCGAACTGGGCTATGCCCAGGTTGGCATCAACGCCGTCTATATGACCGTTTTTCTAGCCGTGCTGGCCGCACTCGTCATTGCTGCTGACACGCTCCTTGCCCGCACCTCCCGGACAGTTTCTCCATGACTCTTCGCAACGACATCGCCATTACGCCCGAACTGGTCGCCAATCACGGCCTCAAGCCCGACGAATACCAGAAGATCCTCGACCTGATCGGACGCGAACCGACCTACACCGAACTCGGCATTTTTTCGGCCATGTGGAACGAGCACTGTTCCTACAAGAGTTCCAAGAAATGGCTGCGCACCCTGCCGACCACGGGGCCACGCGTGATCCAGGGACCAGGCGAAAATGCCGGTGTCGTCGATATCGGCGATGGCCAGGCCGTGGTTTTCAAGATGGAGAGCCATAACCACCCCAGTTTCATCGAGCCCTATCAGGGCGCGGCGACCGGCGTGGGCGGCATTCTGCGCGACGTGTTCACCATGGGCGCGCGCCCGGTGGCGGCAATGAACGCGCTGCGCTTCGGCTCACCTGACCATGAAAAAACCCGGCACCTGGTCTCCGGGGTCGTTGCCGGTGTTGGTGGTTATGGCAATTCCTTCGGCGTGCCGACCGTGGGTGGCGAGGTCGAGTTCGACGCGCGCTACAACGGAAACATCCTGGTCAATGCCTTCGCCGCAGGCCTGGCTGACACCGACAAGATCTTCTATTCCAAAGCCGAAGGTGTCGGCCTGCCGGTCGTCTATCTCGGGGCCAAGACCGGCCGGGACGGCGTCGGCGGGGCGACCATGGCCTCGGCGGAATTCGGCGACGACATCGAAGAAAAGCGCCCCACGGTGCAGGTGGGCGACCCGTTCACCGAAAAGCGGCTGCTCGAAGCCTGTCTCGAACTGATGGCCACTGGTGCGGTTATCGCCATCCAGGACATGGGTGCGGCGGGCCTCACCTGTTCTGCCGTCGAAATGGGCGCCAAGGGCGACCTGGGCATCGAACTCGATCTCGACAAGGTGCCCGTGCGCGAAGACCGCATGACGGCCTATGAGATGATGCTGAGCGAAAGCCAGGAGCGCATGCTCATGGTTCTGCATCCCGACAAGGAAGCAGTCGCGCGCAAAGTGTTCGAGAAGTGGGAACTCGATTTCGCCACTGTCGGCAAGACCACCGACGATCTCCGCTTCCGCGTACTCTGGCAGGGCGAGGAAGTCGCCAATCTGCCGATCAAGGAACTGGGCGATGAAGCCCCCGAATATGATCGGCCTTGGACCGAACCCAAAATACCAGCCGCTCTCGCGGTGACCGACATTCCGCAGATGGACGTGGCCGATGCGCTCCTCAAGCTGGTCGGCGGGCATCACTGCTCGTCGCGCCGCTGGGTCTATGAGCAGTATGACACGCTGATCCAGGGCAATACCATGCAGCGTCCCGGCGGTGATGCCGGCGTGATCCGTGTGGACGGTGCCGAGACCAAGGGCCTTGCCTTCTCATCGGACGTTAATCCGCGCTATTGCGAAGCCAATCCGTTCGAGGGCGGCAAGCAGGCGGTGGCCGAATGCTGGCGCAATCTGACGGCGACCGGCGCGCTGCCGCTGGCTGCAACCGACAACCTCAACTTCGGCAATCCCGAGCGCCCGGAAATCATGGGGCAGTTCGTCAAGGCCGTCGAAGGGATCGGCGAGGCCTGCCGTGCGCTCGATTTCCCGATCGTGTCCGGCAATGTCAGTCTTTACAACGAAACCAATGGCCGCGGCATCCTGCCGACACCGACCATTGGGGGCGTCGGCCTGTTGCCCGAATGGGAGAAGAGCGTTCGCATCGGCTTCGTCGCAGCCAACCAGCCGATTCTGCTGATCGGCGGACCCGCCCAGCGCGGCACGCATTTGGGGCAATCGATCTATCTCCGCGATCTGTTCGGCCGGCGCGACGGCGACGCCCCCGATGTCGACCTTTCTGCCGAGCGCAAGACCGGCGATTTTGTCCGCAAGCTCATCCAATCGGGCGTTGTCACCGCCTGCCATGACCTGTCGGACGGCGGCCTGGCTGTCGCCCTGGCGGAAATGGCCATGGCCGGCGGGGTGGGTGCAACGGTGACCGACGTCGATGGCAACGACCCGGTGCTGACGTTCTTCGGCGAAGATCAGGGCCGATACCTGGTGACACTCAATCTCGACCCCCAGGGCGAAGAAATTTCGGGCCTTTGGGAGGAAGCCGCAAGCCATGGTATTCATGCGCCATGGATCGGATCCACGGGCGGCGATATGCTCGTTCTGGGTGGCGCGCGCCCCGTGGCGGTGGCCGACCTCAAGGCGGCACATGAGGGCTGGTTCCCCAGCTATATGAACGGCTAAGGGACCTATTGTGCGCGCCTGCCATATGTTCGCCTCTGTTTGAGCGGCAAAGCTGCCCGGGTAAGCGGCCGTGAAGTGTGGAGTGGATAGATGAAGACGCATTGGCCCCTGGCCGTCCTAGTGAGCCTGACGACGGCCCTGATGCCGGCGGCAGGTTTCGCGCAGAACGTGAACGTGACCCGCTCCATCCTGCCTGATCAGCCCTACACCCTTATCTATCCAGAACCCATGGTCGCCTCGGGCGGAGCCGGTGAGCCGGTAACCGTCAATCATCCCAATGCGCCTTTGCAGTGCACAATGGTCGTGGTTCCGGTCGAGGATACGGCCTGGTCGGCAGAAACAGCCCTGGCCGAACTGGGGGATAGCGAAGTCAATGCGGCCTGGGGTGAGACCCTCCCGGGCTTTGCCTTGGGGGCCAAGGCCACCACCGCCTATCAGGACGCGACTGCTCTGCTCTACGATGGCGCCAGCACCGACTCACCCATGGGCGTCCCGCTGACCCTGGTGCACACCGAAACGGTGACCAATGGGCGTGGATATGTGCTCGACTGCATGTTTGCCACCGAAGTGGCCGCCCAAGCGCGTCCGATTGTCGATTTCATCATCGCGAATTTTGCCACCCGATCCGACGCCAATTGCTGCGTTGGAGCCGAGGTGATGCCGGACGAACCTGTTTCCCAATAGGCGCTCGATATTGAAGCGGCTGGGCACGCATGCCATATCAGGGGCATGATCGTGCCTTGCGCGACCGCCTTTTGACCAACAGGGAGACCGGACATGCCAATGGACGCCAACGAGATCGAGCGCCGCATCAAGGCCGCCCTGCCCGATGCCGAAGTGGAAATCCGTGACCTCGCCGGCGATGGTGATCACTGGGCCGCCGCGGTGAAATCCGAGCAGTTTCGCGGCAAGACCCGCGTACAACAGCACAAGCTCGTTTACGACAGCCTCCAGGGTGACATGGGCGGCGCCCTGCACGCGCTTGCCCTCCAGACAAGCGTTCCGGACTAACATCTAGTGTCGGGCCTCCGCGACTCGCTTGACTTGATCCGTACGGTCCGACCTGAGGCCGGCACATCGGTACTCGAGCATGAAATACTGGCCGAGCGCGCCAGTTCGCTGAGTGCCGCCGAACGCCGCGTTATCAAGGCGTTGCAGGAGTTGAACGCCAGCCAGGACCGTTCATTCTGGTTGGGTGAGGCTCAGCAGGCGGTCTGGGCCTATTTCGTGCAGCGCGAACTGATCGGCTTCCGCAAGCATCACGACGTAATCCGAGACCTCGGCATTCCACCTGAGGTTTTGAACGGCCTTGGCGCCATCCCGGCACGTCCAAAGTGAGTGTGGAACCCTGCCGGTTCTGCCTGAACAACGGCTTGCTGGTCGATAGCCCAGTCTCCGAGACGGACCTGTTCTATGTCCTGAAAAGCCAGGACCCATTGCTTCCCCACGCGGCAATGGTCATTCCCAGGCGACACAGCCAATCCCCCATCGAGATGACAGGTGCCGAATGGGCCGAACTCCCGCTGGCCCTCGGCCTGGCCCAGGCAAGCCTGGCCGAGCCCGCGCCGGACGGCTTCACCATCGGCTGGAATGTCGGCGCGGCAGCAGGGCAGACCGTGAGCCATACCCATCTGCACGTCATTGCCCGTTTCGCCCATGAACCAACCGCCGGGCAAGGCATTCGTCACCCGCTCAAGCGCCGGGAAAGCGAGGAGGGACCATGACGCGCGCTGTTTTGTTCGACGTCGACGGGGTGTTAATCAACGGCTACCACTCGAACCCGGAACGTGTCGTTCCCTGGGACAAAAACCTGCTTGCCGATACCGGCGTCGATCCGGACCGGTTGCGCAAGGAGTTCGTCTTTGAGACATTCGTCAAAAAGGTAGTCGTCGGGGAAATGGCCTTTACCGACGCGCTTGAGAAGCATTTGCCGGCGCTTGGCTACAAGGGCAGCCCGATGGCTTTTGCCCGCTACTGGCTGGAAAAAGACTCCAACCTCAACCAGCCTGTGATCGATGTGGTGCGCAAGCTGCGCGCAGCTGGCGACTGCCGGCTCTTTATCGCCACCAATCAGGAACATATGCGGGCAAGCTGGCTCTGGTCAGTGCTGAAGCTGGGCGACTTGTTTGACGATATCTTCTATTCGGCCCGCATCGGTGCACGCAAACCTGACCCGCGCTTTTACAAGTTCGTCGATGAAAAAATTGGGCCAGATGATCGGCCACCGCTGTTCTTCGATGACACCGATGCGGTTGTTGTAGGCGCTCGCAAGGCGGGATGGGAGGCCACATTGTTCGACACCGTCGATGACCTGACCAATCACCCCTGGGTGAAACAGCGACTCTGATCGGTCGTCGCCACTCGACACTCAGGCTTGCCTATCCTATTTAAGGCCCAGCTCAAGCCGGCCCTTGAACCCGGACTTTTCGAAAGGCTCCTCCCATGACCGACATCAACGCCTTTATCGACGACAAGGTGAAGAACAACGACGTATTCCTGTTCATGAAGGGCACCCCGGACTTTCCGCAATGCGGTTTTTCCGGTCAGGTCGTCCAGATCCTGAACTATCTCGGCGTCGAATTCGACAGCGCGAACGTTCTGGAAAGCGAAGAACTGCGCGATGGCATCAAGGCCTATACCAACTGGCCGACCATTCCCCAGCTCTACGTGAAGGGCGAATTTGTCGGCGGCGCCGATATTACGCGCGAAATGTTCCAGTCGGGCGAGTTGCAGACGCATATGCAGCAGGCGGGCATTGCCGTGAAGCAAAGCGCCTGATTCAATTCTGACTCAGTCTGAAAAGGCCCTGCCCTAACCGGTTGGGCCTTTTGCGTTTTCTGCCTGCGCGCGCAGATTGCATATCACTGAAAATGATCATGCCCATAAGGTAATATCGCTTTGCGTGATGTCAGGCGGAGCGTAGGTTGTGCGGACTCCGAGAGGACCGCTCCATGACCACGACCGCCGCCCGCCCTGCCGTCCCCCTGCCGCTCGTTATCATTGCCGGTTGTATTATCGCGGCGATCGGCTTCGGGACCCGCGGTTCGTTCGGCCTGTTCACCCTTCCCGTGACCGAGGACCTTGGCCTGACGCGCGAGCAGTGGGGCATGGCCATGGCCGTGCAGAACCTCGTCTGGGGTATAGCTCAGCCCTTCGCGGGAGGCTTTGCCGACCGCTACGGGACCGGGCGTGTGCTCGCCGTTGGCGGCCTCGTTTACGCTGCTGGCGTCCTCGGGATGGCCTTTTCTCCCGACACGCTGACCATGACCCTGACCTCGGGTATCGTCACCGGGGTCGGCATCGCGATTGCCTCCTTCGGCGTGGTCATGGCCGCCTTCGGCCGCGTCGTTCCGGCAGAGAAGCGCAGTTTCGTATTTGGCATCGCCACTGCCGCTTCCTCGGCCGGGCAGTTCATTTTCGCGCCCCTTGGCCAGGGATTCATCACTGCATTCGGTTGGCAGATGGCTCTTGTCTGGATCGCCATGCTGTTGCTGCTGATCATTCCCCTGTCGGCCGCGCTGCGCGGCCGGGCGGAATCGGTGCCCGGCGAGGCCGATCTACCCTTCATGCAGGCCCTGTCCCGCGCCTGGGGCTATGGTTCCTACCGCCTGCTCGTCATCGGGTTCTTCGTCTGCGGCTTCCATCTGGCTTTCATCAATGTGCATATGCCGGCCTATCTCGTTCAATGCGGCCTTTCGCCGGAAGTCGGCTCATGGACCATTGCCGTGATCGGACTGTTCAACATCGCCGGATCGCTGTTGTCCGGATGGCTGGGCAGCCGCCTGCCCAAGCAGATGCTGCTGGCCGTCATTTACTTCCTGCGGGCACTTGCCATTGGCGCCTTCCTGCTCCTGCCGGTCAGCGAGGTCACGGCCTACGCCTTTGCAGCGGCCATGGGCTTGCTCTGGCTCTCGACCGTGCCCCTGACCGCCGGGTTGGTCAGCCTGTTCTTCGGTCCGCGCTATATGGGCATGCTCTACGGCATCGCCTTCCTCAGCCACCAGATTGGCTCTTTCGTCGGCGTGTGGCTGGGCGGCTACGTGTACGACACCACGGGGGCCTATGACCTTGTCTGGTACCTGGGAATCCTGCTGGGTCTTGGATCGGCCGCGATCCATATTCCGATCAACGAGCGCACCGATTCCAACTTCTCACTGCGCGCCGCCTGACCTTCCATCGGCTTTTGCCGATTGAAGGGTTGCCAAATGTGACCATGAGGTCCATGGTCCGGCCATACTTCCGGCCGGCCTCCCTCGGCGCTCAAGAGTTTCAACTATGTCAGACCACTTTACGCGGGTTCTCTCGCGCCCTGAATTCATTGCCCTCATGGCCGCGCTGATGGCGCTCAATGCCCTGGCAATCGACGTCATGCTCCCTGCTCTGCCCTATATGGGCGAGGCCCTGAACGTCAGCAACGAGAACGAACGTCAATTCGTCATCTCGGCTTACATGTTCGGCATGGGCGCCGCGCAGCTTGCCTTCGGCCCGCTCACCGACCGGTTTGGACGGCGCGCGCCTCTGCTCGTTGGCATGGGCATCTATGTGGTCGCGGCCATTGTTGCGGCCTTTGCGCCGAGCTTTGCCATGCTGCTCGCCCTCCGCTTCATTCAGGGTCTTGGCGCGGCCAGCGTCCGCGTGATTTCGACCGCCGTCATTCGCGACCGCTATTCCGGCCGGGACATGGCCGAGGTGATGTCGCTGGTTTTCATGGTGTTCATGGCTATCCCGGTGGTGGCCCCCAGTATTGGCCAGGTGCTGCTGCTGACCGGACCCTGGCAGGCCATTTTCCTGTTCATGGGCGCGCTTGCTCTCGCCTTCTGGCTCTGGACCTATTTCCGCCTGCCCGAAACGCTGCCCCTGGATCGCCGCCGCCCGCTGAGCCTGTCCGGCATCACGCAGGGATTCCGCCTGGTCTTCACCAATCGCGTGGCCATTTCCTACGGCATGGCCGGTACGTTCCTGTTCGGCGCCTTGTTCGGCTTCATCAGTTCTTCCCAGCAGATCTACGTCGACATCTATGGGCTGGGCGTCTATTTCCCCATCGCTTTCGCCGCCATGGCGGGCCTGATGGCGGTCTCGTCCTTCACCAATTCCCGCGTGGTGCGGCGCATCGGCATGCGCCGGCTCTCCCACGGAGCCATGCTGGCCTTCACCATTTTCTCCGGGATTTGGCTGGCCTTCGCGCTTTCCGGCTTCCTCCCGCTCTGGCTGTTCTTCACGCTGCTATGCGTGATCATGTTCTCGTTCGGCTGGTCGGCCTCCAACATGAATTCGCTGTCCATGGAGCCTCTTGGCGCCGTGGCGGGCACGGCGGCATCGGTCTTCGGATTCATCCAGACAGTTGGAGGGGTCGTGATCGGGTCCTATATCGGCCAGATGTTCGATGGCACCACTATCCCCGCCGCGGCCGGCTATTTCCTGATGGGTATCCTCTCGCTCGTCTGCCTGCTGATCGCCGAAAAGGGACGCTTGTTCGGCGTCGGCGAGCAATATGCCGCCACCGAACCGGATATCGCCGCCCACTAGTTACGCATTCGCCGGTCCCGGCAGTTCAAGCTGGAACCGGTCGGTATAGATGTGGTCCACCAGTCCCCAGGCCTTTGCGTCTTCGGGCGCCATGTAGCGATCCCGCTCGAGGGCCGTTTCGACTTCATCATAGGTGCGACCACAGTGCCGGGCATAGATTTCGTTGGTCCGCCGCTTGAGCCTCAAGCTTTCCTCGGCATGAATGAGGATATCCGTCACCTGCCCCTGATACCCGCCCGAGGGCTGGTGCAGCATGATGGACACGTTGGGCAGGCTGGCCCGCATCCCCGGCGCGCCGGCCGCGAGCAGCAGGGTCGCCGCCGAGGCTGCCATGCCCATGCAGAGGGTGCCGACCGGGGCACGGATGAACTGCATGGTGTCGTAAATGGCCAGCGCCGAGGTCACCACGCCGCCCGGTGAGTTGATATATAAGTATATGGGTTTGCTGGGATTTTCGGCTTCGAGAAACAGCAGTTGCGCACCGATCAGGCTGGCCATGCCGTCTTCGATCTGGCCATTGACGAAAATGATCCGCTCCCTGAGGAGACGGGAAAAGATATCGAAGGCACGCTCGCCGCGGCTCGAATTCTCGATGACCATCGGGACGAGATTCATCATGTCGCGCATAGGCGAACTCCTGCTATTGCGATGTTTTTGCTGAGGTTTTAGGCGGCCAGCATCAGCGCTGACGGCGCATGGTTGCTGTTTGCGGCCGGGGGCGCATGGGTGAGGCGGAACCAGGTGCCGCCCTGACCACCCGGCTGCAATTCAATCGTGACGAAGCTAACCTCGTTTCGCTCTTGCCAGCGTAATGTTAGCAGATTGCTATCGTTTGCCCCCACCACCTCGACCAAAACGTTATCGGGCTTGTCGAGCCAGCGATCGCGATATTCAGGAATGGACAGGGCACGCCAGACCTTCTCCAGTGACGCCTCGAGCTCGGTCTCGAAGACCAGGTTGGTGTCGTCGCTCATTGATCCATCTCCTTGAGCAGCGTCCTCAGATTGTCGATCCGGCTGGGCCAGAAATCGCGATAGCGCGCCAGCCAGTCATGCAGCGGTGCGAAGCCTTCCGGCTCGATTCTGTAGTGCGCATACCGCCCCTCGCGGCGCTCGCTGATGAGACCGGCGCCGCGCAGCACCGCCAGATGCTGGCTCATGGCGGGTTGGGTGATGGCAAAGCCCTGGCGCAAGTCGGTCGCGGTCAACTCGGCGCCGGAGAGGCGCTCCAGAATGGCGCGGCGCGTCGGATCGGACAGGACTTTGAACAATTCGGTTTCGCTCATGCCAGTCACATAAGCACAGACTTATGAGTCGATGCAATACAATCATGCAATCATTGTCCTTGCCGTCCGGCGGGCCGACGATAGGCTGGTCCGACCTGACCATCGGATTCTTCCATGCCCTCCATTTCCGGCCGCACCTATCTCGCCATTCCCGGCCCGTCGGTGATTCCCGACAGCGTCCTCAACGCCATGCACCGGGCCTCACCCAACATCTATGAGGGCGACATCATCGGCATGACCGGAGAAATCTTCGATCAACTGAAACAGCTCGCCGGCACCCGTCACCATGTCGCGATCTACATCGCCAATGGCCATGGCGGTTGGGAGGCGGCGCTCTCCAACATGTTCTCACGCGGAGACAAGGCTCTGGTGCTCGCCAGCGGCCTGTTCGGCACCGGCTGGGCAGCGGCGGCCACGCAGATGGGCGTCGATATCGAGATCATGGACTTCGGACGCAGTGCAGCCGACCCGGCGCGGCTGGAAGACCGCCTGCGGGCCGACACGGACCGCAGCATCAAATATGTGATGGTCACCCATGTCGACACCGCCTCAAGCGTGCGCAACGACCTCAAGGCCATCCGCCGTGCGATCGATGCAGCGGACCACCCGGCCCTGCTGGCCGTCGATGCCATCGCCTCGCTTGGCTGCGATGAATTGCGCATGGACGACTGGGGGATCGACCTGCTGATCGGCGCCAGCCAGAAGGGGCTGATGCTGCCGCCGGGCCTGGCCCTGCTCTGGCTTTCGAACAAGGCACTGGCGGCCGCGCAAGAGGCAGGGCTGGCAACACCCTACTGGGCCGCGGCACCGCGGGTGACGGCAACCGAGTTCTGGCGCTTCTTTGGCGGAACGCCACCCACGCAGCATCTCTACGGGCTCCACGAGGCCCTTCGCCTGGTTCTGGTGGAAGAAGGACTGGACGCGGTCTGGCGCCGCCACCGCGTGCTCGCCGCCGCCATCTGGGCGGCGTTCGACGCCTGGGGCGCCGGCGGAACCGGCATTGGGCTGAACGTGACAGACCCGGCCATGCGGGGCCATTCGGTCACCGCCGCCCGCATTGCGGATGGCAATGGCCTGCGCCTGCGGCGCTGGCTGGAGACTGAGGCCGGTGTGACGCTGGGCGTCGGCCTCGGCATGGCCGCGCCCGATGAACCCGCCTATGGCGACTATCTGCGCATTGGCCACATGGGTCATGTCAACGCCCATATGGTCATGGGCGTTCTGGGCACGATGGAAGCCGGGCTGAATGCCCTGGACGTTCCCCATGGCAGTGGGGCACTGGAAGCGGCGGCGCGCGTGCTGGGCGGCCGGCAGTAACCGGCAGCATCGGTGAAAACCGGGCACAACCAGAGGTTCCAACTTTCGCGGGAATGACCTGGTGTTTGGAACCCCGGTCGCTGGGGCTTAGTCGGTAAAGACTTCGCGGCGGAGCGTGTGCCAGCTGTCGCTGTCGGAGGCAACGAGTAGGCCACCGCCCAGATCCGAGGGACGATAGGGCGTGCCGTCGAACTTGGCGACATGGGCCCCGGCCTCGGCCATCATCAGGGCGCCGGCGACATGGTCCCAGGGCATCAGCTTGGCAAAGGCCAGGAAATGGGCATTGCCACCTGCGGCGTAGCGGTATTCATGCCCGGCACAGCGGTAGTTGGCGGTCATTTTGACCTTGGCCAGATTGGCCAGGATGGCGCGACGCTGCTCCAGCGGGAAAAAGGCGGTGGACGCGGTGCCGCCCATTTCGCTCAGGGGGACGGCATCGGCGAAGTGCATGCGGTTGCGCCGGCCGTCCGGGAAAACCTGCCACGTGCCGCAGCCCTTTTCGGCCATGAGAAAATCGTCGCCGAGCGGATCGTAGATGACGCCGGCAACGGCTTCATTGTTCTGGACGACCGCGGCCATGACTGCAAACAGGGGCAGCCCGCCGGCAAAATTCGATGTTCCATCAACGGGATCGACGTAGATGACGATTCGATCCTCGAAGTTGGTTTCGAGCAGTTTGGGATTGGCCGACACGGCCTCCTCGCCGATCACCACGGTGCGCGGCGCGTGATCGAGGATGGCAGCGGTGATGACGCGTTCGGCGCCGACATCAGCCTCGGTCACGAGGTCAAAGGCGCCGGTCTTGGTGCGGATGGCGCCATCGTCGAGTCGCCGGAACCGCGGCATGATCTCCTGCTCGGCGGCCTGTTTCAGAATGGCGGCCAGGCGATCGATGTTCATGCGTCTATTCCTTTGGCTTGAGTGTGAGACCCGCAAAGTGGAAGAGGCGCGGGTCGAGCATATGACTGGGATTGATATTGCCCAGCGCCCGGATCATGACGTCCTTGCGACCGGGCATGGCCTTTTCCATGTCCGAGAGCATGGCCTTGGTGACATTGCGCTGCAGCCCATCCTGCGAACCGCAAAGATCGCAGGGAATGATGGGAAAGGCCATGGCGTCGGAAAAGCGCTGCAGGTCTTCCTCGGCGCAATAGATCAGCGGACGGAGAACCTCGAGATCACCCTCGTCATTGACCAGTTTCGGCGGCATGGCCGCCAGTTTGCCGCCATGGAACAGGTTCATGAAGAAGGTTTCGAGACTGTCGTCGCGATGGTGGCCGAGAACGAGGGCGGTGCACCCCTCTTCGCGCGCGATGCGATAGAGATTGCCCCGGCGCAGCCGGGAACAGAGCGAACAATAGGTCGCCCCGGCCGGCAGCTTGTCGGTGACGATGGAATAGGTGTCCTGGTATTCGATGCGGTGATCGAGCCCGAGGCCCGTGAGAAATTCCGGCAGGATGTGCTTTGGAAAGTTCGGCTGTCCTTGATCGAGATTGCAGGCCAGCAGTTCGACCGGCAGCAGGCCGCGCCACTTGAGATCGAGCAGAAGGGCCAGCAGGCCGTAGGAATCCTTGCCACCCGAAAGAGCGATCAGCCACTTTTCCCCAGGCCGGACCATGGCGAACTTGTCCAGCGCCTCGCGCGTATTGCGGATCAGGCGCTTGCGCAGTTTGTTGAACTCCACCGAACGCGGCGCATTGGCGAAAATCGGGTGCGCACCGGTCTCGGCGTCGTCATCGGGCGTGGCGGGGGCTTCCATCACCGCAGTCATGGCGAAACTCGCTTTCTGTGTTCGGCGTAGCTGATAGCGCCATCAGGCGGACAATGAAAGTACGGGCTTGGGTGCACAACCTTACCAAACCTTAACTTTGCGTCCTTGTTTCGCGCCGAATGCCACAGTTAGATGACACATCTTCACGACACCCTGGAGTCTCCCGGTGTTCCGCTCATTCTTCCCCGTTCCAAAAGTCTTCTTCCTATCGGCCGCAGTCTGGATGCTGGCCTCGGTCCTGATCTGGTTCGCCGTGGGCGAGCCGATCCGCTCGGTCATCAGCATCGACCGCTTCACCCACCCGGTCATCGCCGCCTCCGTAGAGGATCAGGTCGCGGTCGACGCTCAGCAATCCACCGGCCAGCCGGTGGTCGGCGATGATCAGGCGGACCCCAACGCGCCGGCGACCACCGCCAGCGAAGCCCCAGCCGCCCCTAACCCCACGGCAGCGGCAGAGGCCGGATCGCAACTGAACTTCATGACCGCCGACCGGGTCTGGCTCTATCAGTATGTGCTGATAACTGCCCTGCTGTTCTGCGTCTTCTGGTACTTTTACAAGCGGAATGAATGGTATTGGTGGTCAGTGGTGTCTTCCACCGTCATCCTGCTGATCATCTATTTTCAGGTGCAGGTCTCGGCTTTCGTCAACGAATGGTCCGGATCGTTCTTCAACACGATCCAGCTTGCGTTGACGCAGCCGGGGTCAGTTTCACCTGATCAGCTCTACGGCCTGACCTGGACCATCGTGCTGGTGACCATTCCCAGCATTCTGGTTTCGGTGGGTCTTGCCTTCTACACCTCGCACTACGTCTTCCGCTGGCGCAAGGCGATGAACTTCTACTACATGGCCTATTGGCCCCAGATCCGGCACACCGAAGGCGCGGCACAGCGTGTTCAGGAGGACACGATGCGGTTCGCCCAGATCATGGAAGACCTGGGCACGGCCTTTTTCGATTCACTCATCACCCTTGTGGTGTTCCTGCCTCTACTCTGGAACCTGTCGTCCAATATCAGCGAACTGCCCATTTTCGGTGCAACGCCGGGCGGGCTGGTCTGGGTGGCGCTGGTGGGCGCGGCGGCGGGTACGGCCCTGCTCGCCGTGGTGGGCATCAAACTGCCCGGCCTCAACTTTGCCAATCAAAAGGTTGAAGCCGCCTATCGTAAGGAACTGGTGTTTGGCGAAGATCACGCTGACCGCGCCGATCCGCCAACCATCCGCGAATTGTTCGCCGGGGTGCAGCGGAACTATTTCCGCCTCTATTTCCACTACACCTACTTCAACCTCGCGCGGTACGGCTACACCAACATGGTGGGCTATGTGCCCCTTCTGGTCATGGCCCCGTCGATCCTGGCCGGCACCCTGACCATGGGTCTGTACCAGCAAATCCAGATCGCGTTCGGCCAGGTTTTCGGCTCGTTCCAGTTCTTCGCGCGGGCCTGGACGGTGATCGTCGAGCTTCAGTCGGTGATCATGCGTCTGCGGACTTTCGAAAGCCACATTCCGCACGATCAGGAGCCGATCAAGGAAAGTGTCAGCGACGCCGCCGCCGCTGGATGACATGCACGGCCGGGGGAAAATCCCGGCCGATCGCTCCAACGTGTTGGATTCAGGCTAGCGGGGTTTGCCGCCAAAGGCCCTCGGATCAAGTCCGAGGGCAGCATCGAACAGGTCGGCAAATTTGGCCGCCTCAAACAAAAGGGCCGCTCCGAGGAGCGGCCCTTTGCAATTTCGGTGAAGCGAACCCGCGATTAGCGCGAGTAGAATTCGACGACCAGGTTCGGTTCCATCTGGACCGGATAGGGCACATCTGACAGAGCCGGAACGCGCGTATAGGTGGCGGTCTGCTTGTTGTGGTCGACTTCGATATAGTCGGGCACATCACGCTCGGCCAGCTGGTTGGCTTCCAGCACGATGGCGAGCTGCTTGGAGCGCTCGCGCACTTCAACCTTGTCACCCAGCTTGACCTGGTAGGACGGGATATTGACGCGCTTGCCGTTCACCAGCACGTGGCCGTGGGACACGAACTGACGGGCAGCGAAGACGGTGGGGACGAACTTGGCGCGATAGACGATCGCGTCCAGACGGCCTTCGAGCAGGCCGATCAGGTTTTCACCGGTGTCGCCCTTGCGGCGGGCAGCTTCGTCATAGAGACGGCGGAAGGCCTTCTCGGTGATCGAGCCATAGTAGCCCTTGAGCTTCTGCTTGGCGCGCAGCTGCAGACCATAGTCGCTGAGCTTGCCCTTGCGGCGCTGGCCATGCTGGCCGGGGCCATAGGCACGGTTGTTCAGCGGGGACTTGGGACGGCCCCAGATGTTTTCGCCAAGGCGACGGTCAATCTTGTACTTTACGGAATGACGCTTCGACATCGCGTATCCTTTTCATAACAGTTGAATGGATCGCGCCCTCCTCTGCCCCGACTTGCATCGGGGCCGACAGACTCCCAACAGAGAATCCCGGGTGCGCCTATGGGCCCGAAGGCCGGAATAGGTGGGCGCGTCTTAGAGGGGGCGAGCCGGCAAGTCAAGCGCGGCGGCGCTTTTTCAGGCCATGCGCTTGTCGATATGCCGCTGTTCGCGCAATTGCGGGAAGATGCGGCTCCAGATGACGGCAACCGCCATGGCGCCGACCCCGCCGATCACCACGGCCGGCACCGGCCCGATAAAATGCGCCACCGTACCGGCGCGGAACTCGCCCAGCTCGTTGGAGGCGCCGATAAAAACCGAGTTGACCGCATTGACCCGGCCGCGCACATCCTCGGGCGTCCAGAGCTGCATGATGGTCTCGCGAATGGTGACGCTGACCATATCTGAGGCGCCGACCAGGGCCAGCGCGGGGATCGAAATCCAGACGGTTGTCGACAGCCCGAAGATCACCGTGAAGGCGCCGAAGAGGCCGACGAACAGGAACAGGATCTTGCCCGCATGGTCGCGCACTGGAAAGCGGGTCAGGAACAGCGCCATGGCAATGGCCCCGATGCCGGGCGCCGCACGCAACAGGCCAAGCTCGGTGGGCCCGGCGTGCAGAATGTCCTTGGTATAGACCGGCAGCAGTGCCACCGCGCCGCCCATCAGCACCGCGAACATGTCGAGCGAAATGGCACCCAGCACGACCTTGTTGGAAAAGATGTAGCGAAAGCCGCCGAACATGGTCTCGAGACTGGTCGCCTGGTGCGACGACCGCTGGGCCGGACGCGGGATGAGCAGGACGGTGACCACGGCGCAGAGCAGCAGGGCGGCGCCAGTGCCGAAGGCAAAGCTGGGGCCGACGCCGTAAAGCAGGCCTCCGGCCGCCGGGCCGGTAATGGCGGCGAACTGCCAGGCCGAGGCATTGACGGTAATGGCGTTGCTGAGCGCCTCGGGCGGCACGAGATTGGGCGCCAGCGATTGCGCCGCCGGCCCCCAGAATGCCCGCGCCGTGCCCAGGACCACCAGCACCACGAAAATCGGCCAGACCTCGTGGGCCTCGGCATTGACCAGGGTCAGGAAGCCAATGGCACAGCCGAGTTCGACAGTGAGGCAGATAGCCATGATACCGCGCCGGTTGAAGCGGTCGGCGGTGAGGCCAGTGACCAGAATCAGCAACAGGGCCGGCAGGAACAGGCAGAGACCCACGAGACCGAGCAGGAAGGCATTGCCGGTCACGTCATAGATCTGCCAGGCGATCGACACCGACATGATCTGCACCGCGAAGCTGACCAATAGGGTCGTCAGCCAGAAGAAGCGGAAGCCTTTATAGGTGAAGGCCAGCTTGGATTTGTCGGTCGGGGTGTGCGCGCTCATGGTCCTCGTTCATCGCACTCCGGCGATGAATGGTCAAAGGATAATGCCGCTCCGGCCAGCACCTAGTCCTCGGCGCTGCCCTGGCCCTTGATGGGCTTCTGCCGATTGGGATTCGGGCGCTCATGCCGCCGGTCGATGGAGGAGATAACCCCGCGCAGGGTTCGGATTTCCTGGGCGGTGAAACGGCCGCGGGTCAGGGCGGTGCGTAGGTTGTTGACCATGCTCGGACGCTTGTCCGGCGTCGTGAAAAAGCCGGACTGATCCAGTACCGCTTCGAGATGCTCGAACAGCCCGACCAGTTGCTCGCGCGGTGCCGCATCGTCCAGCCCGTCGGCAAATGGGAGGGCGCGCCCGGCTTCGCTGGTGCGACGCCATTCATAGGACATGAGCAATACGGCCTGGGCGATGTTGAGCGAGGCGAAGGCCGGCTCGACCGGCAGGGTGACGATGGCATCCGCCATGGCCACTTCATCATTGAGCAGGCCCCAGCGCTCCCGCCCGAACAGCAGCCCAACGCCCTGCCCGCCACCAATATAGGCCGCCATATTAGCTGCGGCCTGTTCAGGCCCGAGGACTTCCTTTTGCATGTCGCGGGAGCGCGCCGTGGTCGCATAGACGAGTTTGAGGTCGCTGATGGCCTCTTCGAGTGTCTCGAAGACCCGGACCCGGTCGAGCACGTGATCGGCTTTTGAGGCCGAGGCAATGGCTTTTTCGTTGGGCCAGCCGTCGCGGGGGCGCACCAGGCGCATGTCCCAGAGCCCGAAATTGGCCATGGCCCGCGCGGCGGCGCCAATATTCTCGCCCAGTTGCGGCTCGACCAGAATGATCGCCGGCCCCGGCTTGAAGCTGGCTTCCTGCGACCTGTCCGTTCCCGCCATTGTCCCTGCCTCGTCCCGTCTGCCGCGAGGTCTGAGGTGAACCAGGTTCCGCCCCGCACAAACAGGCCTCTTACATGGCTGGCCCGGCGAGCGAAAGGCCCTCGCGCATGGCGATGGACACAGGATCAGGCGACGACGCGCTCGCGTACCGGCATGTCGACGACTTTGGCATCATAGCGCCATTCGCGGTCCAGCATGGCAAAATGCAGCTCTTCATCCCACTCGCCCTGAAACAGGGCGTGCTCGCGATAGTGCGCCTCAAGCCGCATTCCCAACTTGCGCATCAGCTTGATCGAGTGATGGCTGCGGCCGTCGCAGCGGACGAACAGCCGGTGGACGCGGAAGTGGTTGAAGGCAATGTCAAACATGGCCGTCAGCGCCTCGGTGAGATAGCCCTTGCCGCTATGGGTGGGGTGAATGGCAAACCGTACCTCGCCCTGCCCCGCCGTGGCATCGGACCATTTGAGGCAAACCTGCCCAACCAGCGCGCGGTCGCCCTTCTGGATCATGGCAAGCGAGAGCGTGTCACCGGGCCGATGCAATTCGGTCTGCCGCCGCATGGTCCCGACCACGGCCGCCACGTCTTCGGCATAGCGGGTCGGGCGCTCGACGTAACGCTGAACCGAGGGCAGCGTATGGTATCGGGTCACCGCGTCACAATCGGCACGCTCGAACGGCCTGAGGATGAGATGGTCGGTTTCGATTGGCACGCGTAGCGACGACATGATCCGTTTCCCTTCGCAGATCTCATCCAGCCCTCCCAAGCTGAACGTGGAGCAGGAATCCGGGTTCCGGTGCGGTGATTAAAAAATCGTTTCGTCTCGTCCAGCCCAGGTCATTCGCCAGCTGAGGCCCGCATTGCCACCCAATCGCGGCGCAGGATGGCGTAGTAAAATTCCTCGTCCCAGCCGCCCTTGAACAGGCCATGTTCACGGAAATGAGCTTCGCGCCGCATACCGAGACGCTCCATCAGGCGCCACGATGGCTCATTGCGCGCATCGCAACGGGCAAAAACGCGGTGCAAATCGGCCGGCCCGAAGGCCGTAGCCAACATGCAGCGCGAGGCTTCGCTGGCATAGCCATTGCCCTGAAAATCGGGGTGAAAGATCCAACCCAGCTCGCCCTGCCGGGCCTCCTGCGAGCGCCAGATGAGCGACACTTCGCCAACCAGCGCCCTATCGTCCGCCCGTTCGACGGCCAGGATGATGCGATCCCCCTCTTCGACAAGGTCGGTCTGCGTGACGCGCTGCTGGACGGCAAGAGCGCACTCCTCCCGGCTCAGCGGCGGATCGAACAGATAGCGCGCCACATCCTCCCGCCCGCGATAGCCGAAAACCGCATCGACATCGCCACGCGTAAACGGGCGCAGGCGCAGCCTTTCGGTCATCACAGGATAGTTGAGGTGAACAGCCATGGGGGCGCACTGTCTTATCAACTGCGAGTGATGGCAATGGCTTGCCGGCCAGACCGGCACATGCGAGCCTCGCCCGGATGAAAAACACGATCCAACTCGACCAGACTGCCGCGTGCGATTGCGGCGCCGTGACCCTGAGCGCCAGGGGTCAGGTCGTCTCCATGTTTCAATGCGGCTGCAAGAACTGCCAGAAAGTTTCGGGCAGCGGACATTCATCCGTCGTGCTGATGCCGGCGGACGCAATTTCGGTGGTCGGTGCGACAAAAACATTTGTCCGTCCAGCCGATTCGGGTGCGACCTTCACGCGTCACTTCTGCCCAGAATGTGGGACGACGCTGTTCGCGCACTCCTCCAGGGCTCCGGCGTTCCGTATCCTGCTGGCGGGCCTGTTCGCGGGAGCGAACGATTGGTACAGGCCCAATCAGCTGATCTTTTCGCGGCACCACCCGGTATGGGACCTGATCGAAGCCGCCCTGCCCCGATACGAAACCTATCGGCCGGAGAAACCCGCATGAGCATGGCCTGTGACGAACTGGCGGACCGCATCCGGGCCCTGCTGCCCGGCCGGGCCAATATCGCCGAGAAGAAAATGTTCGGCGGCATCGCCTTCATGCAGGATGGCAACATGCTGGTCTGCCCGACCAAGGCGGGCGAACTGATCGTGCGCGTCGGCAAGGACGGCATGGCCGAGGCGCTGGAAAAGCCCGGCGCAGAACTGATGGACATGGGTGGCCGCACCATGAGCGGCTTCGTGGTGCTGGGCGGCGATGCCATCGAGGATGACGACGTTCTGGCCGGCTGGATCGAGACGGCCCGCGCCTTTGTCATGACCCTGCCGCCGAAATAGCCGTCCCAAAAAGGGCAAGGCCCCTTGCCGAGCGCGGCTTTGCGCTTTGGGCTGGCGGTGCTATACGGGCCACCGAACGGCAATTTTGGCCGAATAGCGCATTTCGCAAGGGAGTTTTTCGATGAGCAAAATCAAAGTCGCCAATCCGGTCGTGGACCTCGACGGCGATGAGATGACCCGCATCATCTGGCAGGCGATCAAGGACAAGCTCATTCACCCCTATCTCGACCTGCCGATCGAGTATTATGACCTGTCGGTCGAAAACCGCGATGCCACCGATGACCAGGTGACCATCGACTCCGCCAATGCCATCAAGAAGCACGGCGTCGGCATCAAGTGCGCGACCATCACCCCCGACGAGGCCCGCGTCGAGGAATTCAAGCTCAAGAAGATGTGGAAGTCGCCCAACGGCACCATCCGCAACATTCTGGGCGGCGTGATCTTCCGCGAGCCGATCATCTGCAAGAACGTGCCGCGCCTGGTTCCGGGCTGGACCCAGCCGATCATCGTCGGCCGCCATGCCTTTGGCGACCAGTATCGCGCCACCGACTTCAAGTTCCCCGGCAAGGGCAAGCTGACCATGAAGTTCGTGGGCGAAGATGGCACCACGATCGAGCATGACGTGTTCGACGCCCCCGGCGCCGGTATCGCCATGGGCATGTACAATCTCGATGACTCGATCACCGATTTTGCCCGCGCCTCGCTGAACTACGCGCTCAATCGCGGCGTGCCTTGCTATCTCTCGACCAAGAACACCATCCTCAAGACCTATGACGGCCGCTTCAAGGATATCTTCCAGGACATCTACGAAGCCGAGTTCAAGGAACAGTTCGAAGCCAAGAAGATCTGGTACGAACACCGCCTGATCGACGACATGGTGGCCGCGGCCCTCAAGTGGTCCGGCGGTTATGTCTGGGCCTGTAAGAACTATGATGGCGACGTGCAGTCCGACACCGTGGCGCAGGGCTTTGGCTCGCTGGGCCTGATGACCTCGGTGCTGATGACGCCCGATGGCAAGATCGTGGAAGCCGAAGCCGCCCATGGCACGGTGACCCGTCACTATCGCCAGCATCAGCAGGGCAAGGAAACCTCGACCAATTCCACAGCCTCGATCTTCGCCTGGACCCGCGGCCTGGCCCACCGCGCCAAGCTCGACAACAATGCCGAACTGGCCAAGTTTGCCGCGACCCTCGAAAAGGTCACGGTCGACACGATCGAAGAAGGCAAGATGACCAAGGACCTCTCGCTCCTGGTCGGTCCGGATCAGCCCTGGCTGTCGACCATCGGCTTCCTCGATGCCATCGACCAGAACCTGCAGAAGGCCATGGCGTAAGCCTGGCACCGCTCAAAATGTGAAGGGCCGGAGCATCGCTGCTCCGGCCCTTTTTGTTTGCGCCTGCGAACGGCCTACTTGGTCTTGGCCGGCGCGGCGCCCTTTTCGACGGTGACCTCGGTGCGTTCACCGCCCGTAACGCTGAAGGCGGTTTCCGTCTCGGTGTCGTCGTCGTAGCGGGTCACCACGACATAGTCGCCACTGGGCAGGGTCGTCTGGTGTTCCTCGCCATAGCCGAAGCCATGCTCGGACCGGTTGCCCTGGATATCCTTTTTGGCGCCAAAGATGTCGAAGGCCGTTGCCCCGGGCATGGACAGGGCCGCCACACCGGCATCGAGGACGACGACAACTTCTATGCGTTCGCCGGCACTGACGGTAAACGGCGCTTCAGCGGTCGCTTCGTCCATGCGTACCACCGCCACATAGTCGCCGGGCGGCAACTGGTAGTCGTCATTCGGGCCATAACCGTAGCTGACGTCTTCGCGCGAACCATCGATCGACTTCTCCGCCTTGAGGATGTTGACGGCCATGCCGCTGTCCTCGATGGCCATGCCCTCGACATAGGCGCCGTTGATCACCGCGACGCCAACACCGGCCACGAGGTCGATCTCAAGGATTTCGCCGGCAGCCAGGGTTGCGGTTTCGGTGGCACTGCCCTCGCCCACGGTGGCCGTCGCGGTGATTTCACCGGCCGGCACGATGAAGGTGGCTTCGCCATAACTGAACGCGTCGCCGCCGGGATAGACGAGACCGAGCGCGGCGGCGCTATCAACCGGCTCGCCCTCGGCGGCCATGGCGCGCAGGACCACAGTGCCGGCATTGAGGACGAAATAGGGTGTCGCTAGGGCATCTTCGGTAATGGTGACGGGTTGGGACACTTTCACCTCGCCCAGGCGCACCATGGCTTCATAATCGCCCGGCTCCATCTGCTCGAGCGGAATGCCGTAGCCGTAGTCGACGATTTCGCCGTTCCGGCTCAGTTCCCAATAGAGCGGGCTGGCATTGTCGCCGGTCAGCAATTCGCCACCCTCGGCCATGGCGACCTCAAGGGTGAAATTTTCCACCACGGCAACCGGCTCCGGCTCGGGCGCGGGTTCGGGCTCCGGGGCTGGTTCAGGTTCGGCCTGGGCGACTTCGGCAACCGTCGTCGTCAGCGCCTCGACCAGATCGTCGCCGTTCTGCGCCGACAGATACTTGCCGCCGGTATTTTCGGCCAGACAGGCGACCTGGCGGCCTTCTTCGTCGCTGAGGCCGAAGCCCAGCACGTGCGTGGTGAAGTCGATGCCCTGGGATTCGAGCTCATTGCCCAACTGGCATGGGTCGACTTCGCAGGTTTCGAGGCCGTCGGTGATCAGGATCACCGTGGCCTTTTCTTCGGTGAAGCGAAGGTCTTCGGCGGCAAGCCGCACGGCCTCGCTGAGGGGCGTCATGCCCTTGGGATTGATCTTGTCGGCGGCAGCAGCGATGGCGGCGCCCGTGCCAGCGCCCGGCTGCACCAGCATCTCGATATCGTCGCAATTGCCCTTTTCGCGATGACCATAGGTCATGAGGCCCAGTTCCAGATCGCCGGGCAGTTCCGAAAGCACCGCGCCGAGAGTTTCCCGCGCAATGGTGATGCGCGCCTTGCCGTCGATCTGCGCCCACATCGAGCCGGAGCCGTCGAGCACGATAACGGCCCGCTCGGCCGCCACGGCCGGAAAGGCCAGCCCCAGCGCGGCCACCGCGCCAAGAACGACCTTCTTGAAACTATTCATCTGAAGCCCTCCAAAATGAATCGGGCCAATAGTGGCCCCCATATGCAATTAAACAAAGACATGTCCGGCATGAAGCGAACATGAACAGGTCATTCAGGCAAGAACCAAAAAAAGCCGTAGTCTCAAACATCAGCTCGGCAAAGCCTTGCAGGAGATTCGATGAAACGGTTTGCACTGATCCTGGCCGGGGTTTTGGCCGCCATCGCCGTGTTCAACGCGAGTTGGCGGGTCTCGCCGCCGGACGACCCTACCATCCTGCTGATCGCGCATCGCGGCGTGCACCAGACGTTTGACCGGCAGGACCTTGAGAACGATACCTGCACTGCCGAACGCATCCACGCGCCCGAGCACGCCTTCCTTGAAAATACCATTGCCTCTATGGCGGCTGCCTTCGAGGCCGGTGCGGACATTGTCGAGCTCGACGTCCATCCCACCACCGACGGGCAACTGGCGGTCTTTCATGACTGGACGCTGGATTGCCGGACCGAGGGCCGCGGCGAGACCCGGGGGCACAGCATGGCGGAACTGCGCGCCCTGGATATCGGCTACGGATATACCAGCGACGGCAGCACCTTCCCGTTTCGTGGCCAGGGCGTTGGACAGATGCCGGAACTGACCGAGGTACTGACCCAGTTTCCGGACCAGAAATTCCTGATCAATTTCAAAAGCCGCGAGGCACGCGAAGGCGACATGCTGGCGGCGCTCGTCGCCGGGCAGCCGCAATGGCGCGACGCCGTCTGGGGCGCCTATGGCGGCGACGAGCCGACCTACGAGGCGGCAGCCTCGCTGGACGGACTCAATGTATGGTCGCGACGCGGCCTGATCGATTGCCTGACCCAATATGCGGCGCTCGGATGGACAGGGTATGTCCCCGCTGCCTGCACCAACACCAAGGTCATGGTGCCCATCAACCTGGCTGGTTGGCTCTGGGGCTGGCCGAACCTGTTCCTGGAGAGGATGCACAACGCGGGCAGCCAGGTGATCCTCCTGGGACCCTATGGCAGTGGCGACCCTGGCACGGCCGGCATTGATGACCTCGACACGTTAGCCCAGGTTCCCCCCACATTCTCGGGCTATGTGTGGACCAACCGCATTGAGGTCATCGGGCCCGCGCGGACGAAAGCCGCGACAGAATAGTCTCATGACTCGGGAATGGGCCTCGGATAGGGTCGCCCGATACGGAATCCTCCAAAGCCCCAGACGGTTGCCCCATGCCCATCGGCGTTATCTATGCGCTCGTCGCCTATTCGATCTATTCGTGCGGCGACGCCATCATCAAGGGGTTCGGGCAAAGCCTGTCGGTCTTCGAGATCGGGTTCTTCGTTGCCGTGTTCTCGCTGTTGCCCGCCCTGTTCGCCAAGCCCCGGGGTGAGCGATGGCGTGACAGCTTCGAGATGAAGCGACCGCTGCTGGTGCATCTGCGCAGCTTTTCCGGCGTGACATCGGCGATCCTGGTAACCTTTGCCTTCACCACCATTCCCTTCGCGGAAGCCTATTCACTGGTCTTCCTCATGCCGTTCTTCATCACCATCATGTCGGCCCTGGTGCTGGCGGAGAAAGTCAGCGTACCGCGCTGGCTGCTGCTGGTGCTTGGCTTTGCCGGTGTGCTTCTGGTGGTGCGCCCCGGCTTTCGGGAACTGGAGCCCGGACATCTGGCTGCGCTGGCAACGGCCTTTTTCGGCGCCACGACCAATACAGTTCTGCGGGTGATCGCCGGCAGCGAACGCCGCGTCAGCCTGATCCTCGTACCGGCGCTCTATGTGCTCGTGGTCAACGGCGTGCTGATGATCCCGACATTTACAATGCCGACCCCGACCCAGTTCGCCCTGCTGTTGGCATCAGGCGCGGCCATTGGCATCGGTCACATCCTGCTGATTCTGGCCACCCGCAATGCCGAGGCCAGCCAGATCGCGCCCTTCCAGTATATACAGATCGTCTGGGCCATTGTCCTGGGTGCCCTGTTCTTCGCCGAATTTCCCGATGCACTGGCCTATATCGGCCTCGCCATCGTCATTCTCTCGGGGCTGTTGTCGCTGTTCCGCAATGGCAGCGCGACGCGCATTGCCGGCCGGTTTGCGCTCTACCGCGCCCGGCGGCCCAACTCGCCCACTGACATCACCGAAGTGCAGGGGCCGGAAATCTGATCGGCGCATCGACGCCGGGCCTCGCCCCGGCTATGGTCAGACCGATTTCATCCGAATCCCTTTTCTCAAATCACTGGTCGTTGCGATGCCGGTCGGCGTCATTCTCGCTTTTCTCGCCTATGCGATTTTTTCTGTCGCCGATGCCCTGATCAAGGCCACCGGGCCGGCGCTGTCGGTCTTCGAGATCGCCTTTTTCACCACCAGTTTCTCGATCATCCCCGCCATGCTGACCAAGCGCGGCGAGCGTTGGCGCGACATGTACCGGCTCGAGCATCCCTGGCTGGTGCATCTGCGCTGCCTGACGGCAATCACCGGCACGGCCTGCGTGATGTTTGCCTTCACCCATATTCCCTTCGCCGAGGTTTATTCGATCGGCTTCACCACGCCGCTCTTTGTGACCCTGCTCTCCGTGCTGCTGCTGCGGGAGCATGTCGCGCTGCATCGCTGGGTGCTGCTGTTCATCAGCTTCATGGGCGTGGTGCTGGTCATCCGGCCCGGATTGCGGGCGCTGGAGCCCGGACATTTCGTGATGATGCTGGGCGCCGTTATGGGCGCCATCACCACCACGATCCTGCGCCATGTGGCGCCAAAGGAGCGCCGGGTGAGCCTTGTGGGCCTGCAGGTACTCTATTCGGCCATCGTCAATGCCATCCTGATGGCACCCACTTTCGTTGTCCCATCGCTGGCGCAGCTGGGCGTTTTGCTCGGGATTGGCCTCTTGGGCGGCATGGGTGGCCTGCTGCTGATACAGGCGTGCAAGCAGACACCGGCCAATCTCATTGCCCCGGTGCAATATAGCCAGCTGATCTGGGCCATCCTGTTCGGCGCACTGTTTTTTGGCGAGTATCCGGACTGGATCGCCATTATCGGAATGGTGGTGGTGGTCGGCGCAGGTCTTCTCAACGTGCTCACCGAAAAGACCCCCATCCGCTGGAAGCCGCGTATTTTCTTCTTCCGTATCGGGCAGTAGCGCCGGACCTATTGCAGGGTAGTGTCCCAGAAGTTCTGTTTCTGGACGATCATCGGTCCATCCGCCAGGGTACGGTGAATGGTGAGCCGCGTGTGCAGGTGCGCATTGGACACGCGCGCCGGATGACTGGCGTCCGGCACTTCCATGCGACGCCGGTCCGGCCCGAAATAGCTGTCGGTTTCCACATAGATGTAGTCGGTGTTGAACTGGGCAGCCAACCGATCGATCAACAGGTCGACATTGTCTGGCAGGCACAGAATGTCATCGAACCCCATTTCCACGTAGCCGAGAAAGGTGTCGAGGTCGCAATCCTGCGCCACCAGCACCACCGGGGCCAACCGCAAGCGGTTGGACGCATTGCGCCTCAATTGCCCAAGCAGCGCCGACTTGTCCGCATCCGGCAGGGCGAAATGGAAAAAGAAGAACAGATGCGAAGCGGATGGGCGCGCAGCGTGTCGAGATCATGATAGTGCGCGAAGAGCCCAAACCCGGTCGCCTCGGCCAGGTGTTCAAGGCTCCGCGCGGCGGAGCCCGGTGGACAACAGGCGATCGCCGCACAGTCGGACAGGATAGACGCATATTTCGACATGATCGAAACTTTCCCCATCTCGGGGACAGTCTATGTCCTTGCCACCCGCCCAAAAACAGAAACTGCCGTTCAGTGTGGGGGCACACTGAACGGCAGCGCATAAATTGTAACGATTGGCGAGCGGTCAGATCAGGGCGCGGATAGCGGCCACTGCGTCTTCTGCCCGGGTTCCGTCCGGGCCGCCGCCCTGGGCCATGTCCGGCCGGCCACCGCCGCCCTGCCCGCCCAGCGCCGCCGTCGCCGACTTGATCAGGGTGCCAGCGGCATATTTTCCGGTCAGATCCTCGGTGACCCCGATCGCCACCGTGCCTTTGCCATCTTCGCCCTTGAGCACGATGACCACCACACCTGAACCGATGCGCTTCTTTTCGGCATCGACCACGGTCTTGATGTCCTTGGCCGCCACGCCTTCGACCACCCGGCCGACAAAGGTGACGCCATTGACGGTTTCGGTGGCGCTGCCGCCTTCGCCGCCGCCGCCAAGGGCCAGCTTCTGACGGGCGTCGCTGAGGGCGCGCTCGGCACTCTTGAGCTGACCCTGGAGCGCTTCGATCCGCTCCAGCACTTCATGGCTGCCGGACCGCAGAATGCCGGCGGCCGAGGCCACGATATTGGCATTGGCATTGCCGCGATGGCGCGCCGACCGGCCCGTCAGCGCCTCGATACGGCGCACGCCGGCCGCCACGGCACCCTCGGACACGACCGAAACCAGGCCAATGTCACCGGTGCGGCGCACATGGGTGCCCCCGCACAGTTCCACCGACCAGCCCAGCCCGTTGCCGGTGGGCACACCCATGGACACGACGCGCACTTCATCGCCGTATTTTTCGCCGAAAAGGGCACGGGCGCCCGATTCCTTGGCTTCGTCGACACCCATCAGGCGGGTTTCGACGGCGGTATTCTGAAGGATGATATCATTGGCGATGTCTTCCACCTCGGCCAGTTCCTGCGGCGTCATCGGCTTGGTGTGCACGAAGTCGAAACGCAGGCGGTCGGCCGAAACCATCGACCCCTTCTGGGCCACATGGTCGCCCAGCACGAGACGCAGGGCTTCGTGCAGAAGGTGGGTCGCGGAGTGATTGGCCTGAATGGACGAGCGCCGCGCGTGATCGACGATCAGTTCCACCGCCTGGCCGACCTTGAGGACGCCCTGCCCGACTTTGACACGATGGCTGAAGACGCCGTGATGCTTGCCGGTGTCGAGAACCTGGGCCGAGAAACCCTCGCCCCTGATCTCGCCGGTGTCGCCGACCTGACCACCACTCTCGCCGTAGAACGGGGTCTGGTTGACCACGACAAGACCTTCGCCACCGGCCTCGATGGCGTCGACTTCCTTGCCATCGACCAGAAGCGCGCGGATTTCGCCCTCGGCGGTCTCGGTTTCATAGCCGAGGAACTCGGTGGGACCCAGCCTGTCGGCAAGACCGTACCAGACGGTGTCGGTGGCTGCCTCGCCCGATCCGGCCCAGTTCTTTCGGGCCTCGGCCTTCTGCTGGGCCATGGCGGCATCGAAACCGGCCTGGTCGACGCTGATATTGCGGGACCGCAAGGCGTCCTGCGTCAGATCGAGCGGAAAACCGTAGGTATCATAGAGCTTGAACGCGGTCGTGCCATCGAGCACGGCGCCTTCACCCAAACCGGCCGTTTCAGCTTCGAGAATCTGCAGGCCCCGGCCGAGGGTCTTGAGGAAACGCCCCTCTTCGAGGCGCACGGTCTCGGCAATCATCGCCTCGCCGCGGCTGAGTTCGGGATAGGCCTGGCCCATTTCGCGCACGAGAGTCGGAACGAGCTTGTGAATCACCGGCTCATTGGCGCCAAGCAGGGTCGCGTGGCGCATGGCGCGGCGCATGATACGGCGCAGCACATAGCCGCGGCCTTCATTGGAGGGCAGCACGCCCTCGGCAATCAGGAAGCTCATCGAGCGCAGATGATCGGCAATGACCCGCAGGCTGCGATTGCCCGGCCCGTTCACATCGGCATTGGTGACATGGGCGGCAGCGCCGATCAGCGCCTTGAACAGGTCGATGTCGTAATTGTCGTGCACGCCCTGCATGACGGCAGCGATGCGTTCGAGACCCATGCCGGTGTCGATGGAAGGCCGCGGCAGGCCGGTCCGCGACCCGTCGGGATGCTGTTCGAACTGCATGAACACCAGATTCCAGATCTCGATCCAGCGGTCGCCGTCTTCATCGGGCGAGCCCGGGGGGCCACCCCAGACCTTTTCGCCGTGGTCATAGAAAATTTCCGAACACGGCCCGCAGGGACCGGTGTCGCCCATCTGCCAAAAATTCGACTTGGCGCCGAGCCGCACGATACGGTCCTCGGACAGGCCGGCGATCTTCTTCCAGAGTTCCAGCGCTTCGTCATCGTCCTCATAGACGGTGACCATCAGCTTTTCGCGCGGCAGGGCCCAGTCCTTGGTGAGCAGGGTCCAGGCCAGTTCGATGGCCTGATCCTTGAAATAGTCACCGAAGGAAAAATTGCCCAGCATCTCGAAGAAGGTGTGGTGACGGGCGGTGAAGCCGACATTGTCGAGATCGTTGTGCTTGCCGCCGGCGCGCACGCATTTCTGCGCCGTGGTGGCCGTAGAATAGGGCCGCTTTTCCACGCCGGTAAAAACGTTCTTGAACTGCACCATGCCCGCATTGGTGAACATCAGCGTCGGGTCATTGCGCGGGACGAGCGGGCTCGAGGGGACGGCCTCATGTCCGTTGCGGGCAAAGTAATCGACAAAGCTCGAACGGAGGTCGTTTACGCTGGTCATGCAGAAGCTTTCATGGCGAGCAGGCGCCAGGGCGCCCGACAAAGGATTTTGACCGGCTTTCTAGCCCGCAGGCCTTGGGCCTGTCCAGCATTGCAACACCGCTCGAAGCGCCCCGCCGACAAGAAAAAAGGCACCGGAGAACCGGTGCCTCAAATCATTGCATGGGATTTGCTGGAGATCAGTCGTCGCTGCCGCCGTCGTCGTCCTCGCCACCGGCCACCAGGAGCACTTCGCCAAGCAGACCCGAACTTTCGCGTACACCCTGCTCGATGGTCGCGGCGATTTCCGGATTGTCCTTGAGGAACTGCCGGGAATTCTCACGCCCCTGCCCGAGGCGCTGGCTATCCCAGGAGAACCAGGCGCCGGATTTGTCGACGATGCCGGACTTGACGCCCAGATCGAGCAATTCGCCCGTCTTGGAAATGCCCTCGCCATACATGATGTCGAACTCGACCTGGCGGAACGGCGGTGCCAGCTTGTTCTTGACCACCTTGACGCGGGTCTGGTTGCCCACGATCTCCTCGCGGTCCTTGATGGCGCCGATACGGCGGATGTCGAGGCGCACGGAAGAATAGAATTTCAGCGCATTGCCACCCGTCGTGGTCTCCGGCGAGCCATACATGACCCCGATCTTCATGCGAATCTGATTGATGAAGATGACGAGGCACTTGGACTTGGAAATCGACGAGGTCAGCTTGCGCATGGCCTGGCTCATCAGGCGGGCCTGCTGGCCCGGCAGGCTGTCGCCCATTTCCCCTTCGAGTTCGGCGCGCGGCGTCAGGGCCGCCACGGAATCGACCACAAGCACATCGATGGCACCCGACCGCACCAGCGTATCGGTGATTTCGAGAGCCTGTTCGCCCGCATCGGGCTGCGAAATCAGCAGGTCATCGACATTGACGCCGAGCTTGCGGGCATAGACCGGGTCGAGGGCATGTTCCGCATCGACAAAGGCGCAGATGCCGCCCTTGCGCTGGGCCTCGGCCACCACATGCAGGGCCAGGGTGGTCTTGCCCGAGCTTTCCGGCCCGAAAATCTCGACGATACGGCCCTTTGGCAGGCCGCCAATACCCAGGGCGATGTCGAGCCCCAGCGAGCCGGTGGAGATGGCTTCCACCTCGATGGCGGAGTTCTCGCCCAGGCGCATGATCGAGCCCTTGCCGAAATTCCGCTCGATCTGGCTCAGCGCCGCCGCAAGAGCCTTGTCCTTGTCCATCGATCCACCCTCAACAACGCGAAGTGGCGAAGCTGCCATAGTGCTGTCTCCTTATTTCACGCTCCCGAGGGCTGTGCAACGAGAGGCCGGTTTGGTTTCTGTGTCCTATTTGTTCTCATTTTGTTTCAGTTCCGTCAAGGGACAAAATGAGAACATCTGTGGTTTCGTCCAGCGCAAGATGCCAGCGCCCATTGCCTGATTCTGTCAGTAGCGTCCGGCATGGCTCAAAAGTATGATTTTTGACTGGACAGGTCCGGCCGCAATGCGTTTTATGCCCCGCACCAGCCCTGCCCCCGCGGCGCGACATCAGGACGAACCACATGCATCTCATCCAGTTCATCGACGACAAGGGCCATCGCGCCGTCGGCGTGACACAGAATGGCCAGACCCACACGGTCAACGCGGTCACCAGCGTTTATGAGCTGGTTCAGGCCAGCCTTGCCGGCAGTGGCAGCCTCGCCGCGACGATTGCCGACAAGGGGCTGGGCGCAGCGATCGACAAGCAGGCTCTGCTGACTGAAAACCGCTTGCTGGCCCCAATCGATCATCCCGATCCGGCCCACCTGCATGTGACCGGCACCGGTCTCACTCATCTGGGCTCGGCCGCGACGCGCGATGCCATGCACAAGAATACCGACAAGCCCGCCAATGAGCTGACCGACAGCATGAAGATGTTCCGGATGGGCCTGGAGAACGGCAAGCCGGCGGCCGGCCAAAAGGGCGTGCAGCCGGAGTGGTTCTACAAGGGCAACGGCCATGTCGTGATCAATCCGGGCGCCGCCATCCCCTCCCCGTCTTTTGCACTCGATGCTGGTGAGGAGCCGGAGATTGCCGGTATCTATGTGATCGACGCCAAGGGGCAACCGCGACGGCTGGGCTTTGCGCTGGGCAATGAGTTTTCAGACCATGTCACGGAGCGGATCAACTACCTCTACCTCGCCCATTCGAAACTGCGCGCCTGTTCCTTCGGACCCGAACTGCGGGTCGGCGACCTGCCCCGGCATATCGAAGGCACCTCGAAAATCCGGCGCGATGGCGACGTGCTGTGGCAAAAACCCTTCCTCTCGGGCGAGGACAATATGAGCCACACCATCGCCAATCTCGAATATCACCACTTCAAATATGATCTGTTCTGCCAGCCCGGCGACGTGCATGTGCACATGTTCGGCACGGCAACCCTGAGCTTTGCCGATGGCATCTCGACCCGCCCGGATGACGTCTTCGAAATCGAGGAAGCCCAGTTCGGCCTGCCGCTGCGCAATCCCGTGCGCGTCGAACAGGAAAAGCCTGTCGTCATCGCCGGGCTCTATTGAGCGGAAAACCGTACGAAAGGGCGGGGCGCGAGCGCTCCGCCTTTACTCTTTGCAACTAACATGTCAGTTATCCGCCGCCTGACGGAGACCCGACATGACCGTGCGCCCATTCGAAAAACGCCGCATTGCCCAGACCGAACTCGGGGTCACAACGCTTGGCCTGGGCGGGGCGAGCCTTGCCGGGATATTTTCGGCCGTGCCGGCCGATCAGGCGCGTGCCACCGTGTCTCACGCGCTGGATGCCGGCATCACTTATGTCGACACCGCACCACAATATGGCCTGGGCCGCTCGGAACATCTCGTGGGCGAGGTGGTGCGGTCCGCCAAACCCCGCCCGGTGATTTCCACCAAGGTCGGCCGCCTTCTCAAGCCAGTCGACCCGGCCAGCCAGGACAAGGGCAACTGGGTCGATCCCCTGCCCTTCGACCAGGCTTATGACTATTCCTATGAAGGGATCATGCGGTCCTACGAGGACAGCCTGCAAAGGCTCGGCCTCGACCGCGTCGACATGCTCTACGTGCATGATATCGGCACCGCAACGCATGGCGAGGCGGGCAATATGCCGTTGTGGTCACAACTGGCCAATGGCGGCTACCGTGCCCTGCGCGAGCTGCGCGACACCGGCAGGGTCAAGGCGATCGGCCTCGGGGTCAACGAGTGGGAAGTGTGCATGGATGCCTTCGCGCTCGGCGACTGGGACGTGTTCCTGTTGGCCGGTCGTTATACGCTGCTCGAGCAGACGGCGCTGTCACCATTCATGGCCACATGCGTCGAGCGCCATGCCTCGGTCGTCGTGGGCGGGCCGTTCAACTCGGGTATCCTCGTGGGTGGCGACACGTTCAATTATGCCAAGGCCCCGGACCATGTGGTGCGGCGCGTGAGGGCGATCGAAGCTGTGTGCAAGGATTTCGACGTGCCCCTGCCGGCCGCGGCCCTGCAATTTCCGCTGACCCATCCGGCCGTGTGCAACGTGCTGCCCGGCCCCCGCAGTCCGGCCGAACTCGACGGCATTCTCGATTGGTGGAACGTGGCCATTCCCGCAGACCTCTGGCAGGAACTGGCGCGGCGCGACCTCCTGGCTCCCGGAACACCGGTGCCCGGCATCTCGTCTTGACCGGACCGAGGGATCAATCTATAAATAACTGATTGGTTCTGTAACTGGATCGTTCTGCTGATGGACAGCGCCCAACTCGACGCGACATTCCACGCCTTGTCCGACCCCACGCGGCGCGCCATTCTCGCGCGCCTGGCCGACGACGGCGACGTCACGGTCATGGACCTGGCCAAGCCGTTCGACATGAGCCAGCCAGCTATTTCCAAGCATCTCAAGGTGCTCGAGAAAGCCGGCCTGGTGTCGCGCGGCCGTGACGCCCAGAGGCGGCCAGTGCATCTCGAAGCGCAGCCGCTGGCCGAGGCCACGAGTTGGCTGATTGCCTACCGTGAATACTGGTCGGCACAATTTGGACGGCTGGACGGCCTGCTCGAAGAGTTGCAGGCACTCGAGGCTCGTACTGGCAAGACCTGAGGCAACCCATGCATCCCGGCGACCCGCTTTCCGTTTCCACGCCCACCGACCAATCCGTGGTCATCGAGCGCAGTTTTGCCGCGCCGCCGCATCTGGTCTATGCCTGCTACACCCAGCCGGGGCTGATCCGTCGCTGGCTGACCGGCCCCGATGGCTGGACCATGCCCGTATGCAGTTATGACGCACGGCCCGGCGGCGACTACAGGTTCGAATGGCGCGGACCCGAAGAGGGTTTCCTGGCGCTGACCGGCAAGATCGACAGCATCGATGCCATTCGCTACATCGATTCAACCGAACAGTTCGACGCCGGCGCAATGGGCCCATCCTATCGCAGCGAACTGGCCTTCACGCTCAAGGACATGGGGACGCTGGTCGTCAATACGCTCACCTATGCGTCCCTGGCCCATCGTGACATGGTGGTGGCGACCGGGATGGCCGAAGGCATGGAGCAGAGTTTCCAAAGCCTGGACCGCCTTCTCGCCTCGCAACAGGCCTGAAGCGAGACGGAACGGCCCGGGACCGGATGACGGAACCCGTCAGTTCATGTCCAGTGCGTAGGGTTTGAGCGTTTCCATGGCAATCAGCTCCAAGACGGCCCGATTCGTCGCCCGGAGATAGACCCGCGGCGCCATGCCGGCCTCATGCGCCTCCAGCCAGCGCATCGCGACGAGGCACCAGCGGTCGCCGGCCACCAGCCCCGGAAAGGCGAATTCCGGCCGCGGCGTCGACAGGTCGTTTCCGACACTGGCGGAAAAGGCCAGAAACGCATCGGTCACTTCGATGCAGACCAGGTGAACCGCCACGCCATCCGGCCCGGCGGCGCAGTACCCAGTGCGGTAGAAGCCGGTCAGCGGATCGAGTGAGCAGCTCTCTAGGGGCTCGCCCAGGACATTGTATTCGGAGGGCCCCTCGCCGGGATTGAGATAGTTCATCGACCGCTCCGGCTATTCGTCTCGCTTGTCCTGACGCTGGAGCACTTCCTTGACCTTGGCGTTGATCTGGTCGAGCGCATAGGGCTTGGGCAGGAAATCGACGCTTTGATCGTCCTCGATATCGCGGCGCACGCTTTCCTCGGCATAGCCGGACACGAAGATGATCTTCAGATTAGGCGCCCGCTCACGAATGACCTTGAGCATGGTGGGGCCGTCCATTTCCGGCATAACCACGTCCGAAATGATCAGGTCGACCTCGTAGTCGAGATCTTCGAGCACTTCGAGTGCCTCTTCGCCACCTTCGGCTTCATGCACTTCGTAGCCGGTGGCCTTGAGGGCACGGGCGGAGAAAGCGCGCACGCTTTCCTCGTCCTCGACCAGAAGGATGCGCTCGTGACCGGTGAGATCCTTGACCGGGGCAGCCGCAGCCGCGGCCTTCGCGGCAGCCTCTTCGACCGTGGGCACATAACGCGGCAGGAAAATCTTGAAGGTGGTGCCGACGCCAACCGTCGACACCGGATAGATATAGCCCTCGGTCTGCTTGACGATGCCATAGACCGTGGAGAGGCCCAGCCCCGTTCCCTTGCCCAGTTCCTTGGTGGTGAAGAAGGGCTCGAAAATCTTCTCGAGCACTTCGGCGCTCATGCCAGTGCCGGTATCCTGCACTTCGATCAGGACGTAGTCCGCCGCGACCATGCCGTCGAACCTGAGCTGGGTCGCATCAGCCTGGGTGACATTGCCGGTTCGCAGGGTGATGGCGCCGCCATTGGGCATGGCGTCGCGGGCATTGACCACCAGATTGATGATCACCTGTTCGAGTTGCACCACGTCGGCACGAACCGGCCAGATGTTGCGGCCATGCTCGACGGTGAGATTGTTCTTCTCGCCGATCATGCGCTTGAGCAGCACGGTCAGGTCATCGACGATCAGCGGCAGCTCGAGCACCTGCGGGCGCAGGGTCTGCCGGCGCGAGAAGGCCAGCAGCTGCCGGGTGAGACCGGCGGCGCGATTGGCGTTCTGCTTGATCTGCATCAGTTCGTTGAAGCTCGGGTCGCCCGGCTTGTGCTTGAGCAGCAACAGATCGGAAAAGCCGATAATGGCGGTGAGCAGATTGTTGAAATCGTGCGCGACGCCGCCCGCCAGCTGGCCAACGGCCTGCATCTTCTGGCTCTGGGCAAACTGCGCCTCGAGCTTGCGCTGATCGGTCATATCCAGGGCATAGACATTGACCTGTTCGGGTGAGCCGGCACTGGTCTCGGAGGCGGAAATATAGAGCCGCACGGCGTGATCGCCCTCGACGCTCAATACCGCATCGACCGGCTCGACTTCGGAGCGGCGGGCGGCAGCGGCCGCCAGCGCGCGGCCAAGGCGGTCGCGACTGGCCTCTCCAATCAGGTCTGACAGAGGCTGGAGTTCAAGGCTCTTTTCCTCGCCCGACCACCGGAAAATCCGGCTGAACGGCGCATTGGTGCGCACGATGCGGCCATCGGCGTCGAGCGTGGCAATGGCGAAGGGCGTGTCATTGAAGAAGCGCGAAAACCGCACTTCGGCGGCGCGCAATTCTTCCTCGGTATCGGGGGCGTTGGTCTTGTCGAGCACGAGCGTCCGTGTCTCGCCCAGTTCGCCATCGGCAAGGCGGGCCGCGCGGTGCAGCAGCCGCACCGGCAGGGAGGTGCCGTTGCGGCGCACCAGGTCGATATCGATGATCTCGGTGCGGATCTCGCCATCACCCCTGCCCCGCATCAGCAGCGAGGCGCCATCGCCGCGGACAATGTCGGAAAGCGAGAGCTGGCCGGCATTGAACTCGGCCAGGTCATAGCCCAGCCAATCGGCCAGGGTGGAATTGAGATACTGGACCCGCCCATTGGCATCGGCCGAGAAGAAACCGGATGGGGAATGATCGAGATAATCGATGGCGCGCTGCAGGTCGCGAAAGGCCGTCTCGTTATTCTCGCGGTCGCGCGTGATGTCTTCGACGGACCAGGCCACCAATGGCTGCGGCGCATCGTCAGTCTCGGGCAAGGGGCGCACGCCCACGCGGTACCAATAGACCCGGCCGATATCGCCCTGGGCCCCGCCCAGCCCGCCGGGCAGGCGAATATCCTCGATGGCGTTACGCCCATCCTTGGCGGCGCGCGATAGCCGGTAAATGGCCTCGCCGGTATCGGCAAAGCCCGAAAACAGCCGCGGCACGCCCACTGGCACGCCATTGTTCAGCGAGCCCGGAAAGCCGCCATAGTGTTGATTGACATAGACAATCTTGCCGTCGCGATCGGCAATGACGGCGCCATGGGGGAGACTGTCCACCAGGGCGTGGCTGATCGTGCGGCGCTCCTCGGTGGCGGCAAACCGGAACAGGCCTGCGGCCAGGCCGAACAGGAAGAAGACGCCAGCCACGGCCAGGATGCCGACAAAGGTCATCACGAATTCAGGCGGCAGGTCATTGCCGAACCAGGTGAAGCCGACCGCAACCAGGATCAGCATGGCCCCAAGGAGCACGACGCGCCAGACACCGCCGCCACCACGTCCGCGATCCAGAAGCGGTTCCGGGTAATTGTCCTCGCCGAGCGGCGTTGTTGCCATTTCTGCTTGCTCCAGCGCGCCTGGGGTGGTCCCGAATCGGGACACTCTCATCGGTGTAGCAAATGCGCCGCCCGCTTGGGAGGGCGAAGCGGCTTTTCAACATCGGATCGGGGATCAGGCGCTGGGCCGCCAGCCCCCGCCCCGCCCCTGCTTGAGGCGCATGACGAAGCCGATGACTTCGGCCACGGCCTTGAAGTGATCGGCCGGGATGGTCTCATCGACCTCGACGGACGCAAACAGGGCGCGGGCCAGCGGCGGGTTCTCGACAATGGGCACGTCGTTTTCCGTCGCCACGGCACGGATGCGCAGCGCCACGGCGTCGGCACCCTTGGCCAGGCAGCGCGGCGCGGCCATGGCCTTGTCGTATTTGAGCGCCACGGCGAAATGGGTCGGGTTGGTGATAACCACGGTCGCATCGGGGACGGCTGCCATCATGCGCTTGCGGGCGCGCTCTTGCCGCAGCTGACGGATACGGCCCTTGACGTGCGGATCGCCTTCCATCTGCTTGTATTCTTCGCGCGTCTCCTGGACTGTCATCATCTGCCGCTTCCACCATTTCTGACGCATGTAGAAGAAGTCGGCCCCTGCGATGATCGTCACCACGATCAGCGTCGCCGCGAATATCTTGGTCCCCAGCTCCTGGAAATCGAGCAGGATCATGATCGGATCGGCGGTCATCATGGTGTCGAGACGGTCCCGCTCGGGCCAGCACACAAGGACCACCACCACGCCGACAACCATGATCTTGAACAGACCCTTGCCGAAATTGACCAGTGCCTCGCCCGAGAACAGCCGCTTGGCGCCGGCGATCGGTGACAGTTTCGAGAGCTTGGGCTTGATGGGATCGAGCGACCAAACCGGGCGGTGCTGCACCAGATTGGCCAGCACGCCGCAGACATAGAGGACGGCAAGGGGCGCAAAGACGACGGCCAGGAGACCCACGGCCATGCCGTTGAAGAAATTGGCGAACCCGGAGCCGGTCAGATCGAACTGATCGGCATTCATCATCACAAGGCTCAGCGACCCCGACAGGTTCGACGCCGTCCACGGCGCCATGAGCGAAAAGATGATGGCCGAACCCAGGAGCATGAACCAGGTCGTGACCTCCTGGCTCTTGGCGACGTCACCCTTCTTGTGGGCGTCCTCAAGCTTTTTCTGGGAGGGGTCTTCTGTTTTGGAGTCCTGATCGGGGGCCTCGTCCGACATCGGCTAGCCCCTCCACATGGCGAGGTGGTCCTCGAACGCGGTGAGATACCAGCCCATCATCATGATGAGCAGCACCGCAAACAGGAACAGGCCGATGATGATATTGGCCGGCATCAGCACGAAATAGACCTGCAACTGCGGCATGAGCCGCGCCAGGATGCCGGCACCAAGGTTGAAGACGAGACCGAAGACGATAAAGGGGGCCGCCATCTGCACGCCGATAGCAAAGGCCTTGGCGACTGTGCTCAGCGCCAATTGGCTGAAATCGTCGAACATGATGGGATCGGTGGGCGAAAATACCATGTAGCTGTCGTAAATCGCCGCGAGCGCCATATGGTGCAAGTCCGTGGCAAAGATCAGCGCGATGGCCAGAAAGGACAGAAAACTGGCAAAGATCGCGCCCTGAATGCCCGCCTGGGTCGGATCGGCGGCCAAGGCGCCGCTGAGGCCCGTCTGAAAGGCGATGATCGATCCGGCAACCTGAGTTGCCATCATGGTGAGGCGGACGATGGCCCCGATCATCAGGCCAATGGCCAGTTCGTGAAACAACAGGCCCGCCATGCCACCCAGATCGGCCGGCATTGCCGGCATGTCGGGGCTGAGCAGCGGATAGAGCACAAAGGTAAAGGCCAGCGCAAAGCTCAGGCGCATGCGCACCGGAATGGTCTGCTCACCAAGGGCCGGCATGAGCATGAGCATGGCGGCGATACGGGCGAACAGCAGCAGGTAGATGAATGCGGCGCCGGGGAGCCAGTCGAGGCTGATCGTCACCGTCAGAAGCCCACGATGATCATGTCGACCACCCGGTTCATGTAGCCGGCCATGGTCGCGCCCAGAAACGGCAATGCAATGAGCATAGTGACGAAGATGGCGACGATCTTGGGAACGAAGACCAGGGTCATTTCCTGAATCTGCGTCAGCGCCTGAAACAGGGCGATCACGACACCGACGATCAGGCCGACAAGCATCATCGGCATGGACACGATCAGTAGCGTCCAGATGCCGTCAGAGGCGATATCAAGCACTTCTGCGCCGGTCATGGTCCAATCCCGGATGGAATCACGCCATTAGCGTACACCCATTTGCCCCCGGTTCCACCGCGAGGAAATGCGGGACTAGATCGGCATCCGCATGATCTCTTCATAGGCGGAAATCACGCGATCGCGGATGGTGACCATGCTTTCGATGGCCATTTCGGTTTCCGACAGCGCGGTGACCATATCGACGACATTGGCCTTGCCATTGACCATGTCGACGGCCATCTGGTCGGCGACCTTGCCCTGGTCGACCACGCCCTGAACCTGCTGGGCCAGCATGTCGGCAAAGTTGCCTCCGGCCGGATTGGCGCTGGCGGTCAGATCGGTCGAGGGCCGTGCGGCCTGCGAGATCAGGCGGCTGGCATTGCCATAAGCGCTTGTAGCGGCGGCGAAGGGGGTGGTTGCCATGTTTCAGATACCTCGAAAAATCAGCCGCGCAGGATGTCGAGCGTGCGCCCGAGCATCTGCCGGGTCACGGTGACCACGTTGAGATTGGCCTCGTAGCTGCGCTGGGCCTCGCGCATGTCCACGGTTTCGATGAGCGTGTTCACATTGGGATATTGCACATAGCCATTGGCGTCGGCCGCCGGATGGCCTGGCTCATAGCGCGAGGAAAAATCGCTCATGTCGTAGGCCAGCCGGCCGATCTCAACTACGCGGCCACCAACATCGGAATCAAAGCTGGTCTCGAAGGTCGGAATGCGGCGGCGATAGGGCTCGTCGCCGGGCGCCTTGCCGGCCGAGTCGACATTGGCGATGTTCTCGGCAATGACGCGCATCCGCGCCGTCTGGGCGTGAAGGCCGGTGGCGGCAATGCGTAGGGACGTATTGAAGTCCATGACCTAGTGTCTCCCTCAGGCGCTCTTGCCCAGCGCCAAGCGCAGGATGCGGATCGACTTCTGATAGACCGAGGTGGCGGCCTGGTAGTCCATCATATTGGTGGTGACCTTCATCATCTCGTCTTCGAGCGAGACCCCGTTGCCTTCCGGCGTGATCTCGAAATTGGCCATGCGCTGCGCATCGAACCCGCCCGCTTCCCCCGATGAGACAGAGAAGTGCATCGGGCGGGTGGCCGCTGTCGTCAGCGACGCCGAACTGCCCATGCCCATGCGCGTATCGAAGTCATACTGCCTGAGGTCGCGTCCGCGATAACCGGGGGTCTCCGCATTGGCGACATTTTCGGCCAGGAGCCCCTGACGCGTCTGGTGCCAGCGCATCTTGTCGGTCAGCGCCGAGAACACCGGCATATCCATCAGGCCCATGGCCGACTCCCAAACAGGGTCGCAATAGGCAAATCTTGCCGGGGCATGGTTAACCGGTGGTTAATTTCTGCACGCCGCAGGGGTGCGGGGCTCGCAAATTGCACGGAATAACCGGGCCTACCGGCATATTCTGCCGCCCCGGCAATGTGCCACGGCGCGGCCCCATTTGGTCGCTTTATGCTATAACGCGATTCCCGAAGTTCTGCGCACAGAGGCCAACCCGTGCAATTTCTTACCAGTCTGTTCGGCGGCAGCGGCAATGCCCTGCTCACCATGCTCTTTGCGCTTGGCGCCGTCATTGTCCTGATTGTTCTGGGTGTCTGGCTGCTGAAGGTTGTTTTCAACGCCTCCGGATCGGTCGCACGCGGGCGCAACCGGCGACTGGCGGTGGTGGATACGCTGGCCGTCGACCAGAAGCGGCAATTGGTTATCATCCGGCGCGACGATGTCGAGCATGTGATCCTGGTGGGCGGCCCGCAGGATGTGGTGGTCGAAACCGGTATTCCGGTGGCCCCGGAGCCCGCTGCCGAGCCGGTGCGCCGGCCCTTCCCCACATCGTTCCGCAGACCCGCCGCGCAAGCCAAGGCCGCACAGCCGGCGGCACGGTCGCAGCCCGATGTGGACCGGAGCGAAGAACCCCAGCCAGTCGTGGCGCCGAAGCCAGCCAATGCCGTGCAGCAATTGCGTGAGATGACTCAGGGCGCGGGCCAGCGCCCGGCGCGCTCGCTCCGTCACACGGGCCTGTTGCGCCCGGTCAGCGTGCAGGAAGACACCTTGGCGGGGCAAAACCCCGACATTTCGGCTGCCCAGCCATCCGACTCAGCTAAACAGAGCGGGTCGGAACAAGGCATGGAAAGCGCGGCTGCCGTTGATCAGGATACCAACAGCGCCAATCGGGGCTGATCCCGGCTCGCGACGCCGGCGCGCACTCCGCTGCGCGCTGCCCCTGCTTGCCCTGGCCGCGTTCATTGGTCTGGCCGGCCATGCCGGGGCGCAGGACCTCTCCATCGACTTCGGAGACGACACCACGCTGACCGAGCGGGCCATCCAGCTCATCGGCCTGATCACGCTGCTGTCGCTGGCCCCTTCCATCCTGGTGATGGTCACCAGTTTCACCCGCATCGTGGTGGTGCTGTCGCTGTTGCGCACAGCCATTGGCCTGCAGACCGCGCCGCCAAACTCAGTCATGGTGTCGCTAGCGCTGTTTCTCACGCTGTTCATCATGCAGCCCGTGCTGCAGCAAAGCTACGACCAGGGCATTGCCCCACTCCTGGCGGGCGAGGTCGAATTCGCAGAGGCTTTCGAGGCCGGATCGGCCCCGTTGCACGAATTCATGCGGGCCAATGTGCGCGACAAGGATCTCGAGCTTTTTTACGACCTGACCGAGGCCGAACTCCCCGACAGCCCCGAAGCCATCCCGCTGCAATTGCTGATCCCGTCCTTCATGATCTCGGAACTGCGCCGGGCCTTTGAAATCGGGTTCCTGCTGTTTCTGCCCTTTGTCGTGATCGACATGGTGGTGGCGTCGGTGCTGATGAGCATGGGCATGATGATGCTGCCCCCCGTGGTCATCTCGCTGCCGTTCAAGCTGATCTTCTTCGTGCTCGTCGACGGTTGGTACCTGGTCGCCGGTTCGCTCGTCCGAAGTTTTACCGGCTAGAGGCTGGCGAGGCCCGCGCTGGGCGTCGTGGCCTGGAGGGGCGTCAGGGCGCCCTCGCCTTCATAGGTTTCGCGATAGGACGCGAGAAACGCGGTGAGGCTGTCGAGCGCTGCGACTTCCGCTGCCACTTTCTTGAATTCGAGGCTCGTCGCCTGGATCGGCCCGGTCACGAAATCGAACATCGGCCATTCGGGGGAATTGACCATCGTGTCACCGAACTTGGCGCGCAGGCGTGACAGCCCCATGCTGTCATTGGCAAGGACATAGCCAACAGCGGCCTTGATGAGATTCATGCGCGTGGGCCGCGCCAGGGGCTGGCCCTGCGGCTCAGCCGAATAGAGGGCCTCGATCATTTCGCCGGCCTGGCTGTAGCGCTTGCCGCGCCAGAGCGCATCGATGCGCAGCAGGGTCGCGTCCCTGCCATCCATGGTGCTCAGCATATCCATGGCCAGTTGATCTCGGCCGCCATCGATCATGGCGCGGGCCTCAAGGATCCGGCGCTGGCGGTTCAGCGAGTCCGGGATATCCGGCAGGCGGGTGTCGTTGAGCACGCGCAACGCGTCCTGCGGCTTGCGGTCAGCCAGGTAGATCACGGCCAGGTCGGCGGCAATCTGGGTGCGCGACACGCCGCGCAGGCGGTTATCGAGCTGATATTGCAGCAGCTCGGCGGCCTGCGGCAGCAGGTCGACGCGCACGAGCCTGCGGGCCAGATTGCGGATCATCTCGTCGCCGCGCGTTCCCGGCGGGGTCAGGTGGCGGAAATCATAGTAGATGCTCAGCGCCTCAACGGGGCCGATGGAGTCGGCCATGCCATTGAGGAAGAGATCGCCAAACATGGCCTGCGACTGGTCGCGCAAGGTGTTGACCGACGGGCTCTCGGGATAGGTCGCAACCGCGGTTTTGACCGTCTCGAACCCCTGCCGGTAATCGCCATTGCGGAAGTAGAGCTGCGCGAGCAGAGTCTGCATATCGGCCTCGAGCGCATTGCCGCGCCAAAGCAGGGTCTCGGCCGCCAGGGTCTGCGTGGCCTTGGGGAGATCGAGGCGGCCCTGCTCGTCGAGGAGTTGCAGGGTCCGGTACACGGCCTCGGCCCGGGTCGGGCGAACTTCGGAGGCGATGACCTGCCCGTAAGTGTCGATGGCTTCCTGATCGCGGCCAGCCAGTTCGTCGGCCCGGCCTTGCAGCAGGTAGTAGAGCGAGGCATCGGCGGCGTCGAGGCTCGCCAGTTCAAGCGAGTCGAGCGCCTGCTCCGCCATGGCCAGATCGTTGGTCTCGACGGCCGCGCGGGCGGCGGCAAGGTGAAAGCTGTTGCGCGCCCAGACGGGATAATTTTCCGCCACCGATCGCGCTTCAATGGCGTCCAGCCGGGCGCCTTTGTAGTCATAGTCAGCGGCCCGGGCCACCGTGCGCCAGAACAGCGCATCGGTATCCTGATCCATCGAGGCCGCATTGAGGAACGCCAGCGCGTCCTTTGGACGCCCGCCCTGGATATTGGCGAGTGCCTCACTCATGCGAATGCGACGTGTGAGGTCTTCGGCGCGCAGGTCGCCCTGCAGCACGCGCAACACACCCAGCGCCTCGAAGCCGTAGCGATTGGCGATGTAGTACTGCGCCAGATCAAGCCGGGCCAGGTCGCGATCCCGCCCTTCCTTGAGCGCAGCATTGTGTTCCAGTGCATCACGATGCTCGAGGAAGGCCTGAGGGTCGCGCTCCTCAAGCCCGTCCCAATCGAGAATATCGGAGGGGCGCGAGGCCTGGGCGCTCGCCCCGCCATTGCGCAGGCTGTCGATGGCGGAGACGGTCAGGCCGCCGCTTGTGGAAATGATCGCCTGATTGGCATCGACGGCCACGTCGAGACTTGGGGATTTTGGCTTGATCACCAGGCCATGAACACTGCGAAGCGCGGCAAAATCGACATAGTCAAGCGAACGCGTCAGGCCGCGCGCCGGCGGATAGGCCGTCACCACCTGCAGCATGTCGCCGATCAGCGGGTCCCTGAATTCGTGGATGCGCCCCGGACGGGCAATGTCGGCCACCATTTCGAACGAGCCTTCGAAATCGCGGCGCCGGCTGAGGGTAACCGGTTCGGTGGGGCTAAGCATGACATCGCCCAGCGACAGCACCCAGGCCATGCCTTCCGACCCGATGGTGGCCAGACGCTCCTGCGACAGGTCGATGCGCACGATCTGCGTGTCGCCGGACGAAATGACCTCAAAGCCGTTCGCGATCGGATCGAGAGCACTCTGGTCGCGCGGCGCGGCAATGCCGCTGACCGTGTCGAATATCATCCAGACCGAGTTGCCGCGCCGGAACACCGCCGAAGGTGTGTCCTGCTCGAAGGGGAAGATGACACGGACCGTATTGCCTATGACGTTGACGAAGGGCGTGATGGTCTCGGCGGCTCCGGCCGCCAGGATCGACACTTCAGGGGCCGCCGTCTCCGGCTCTGCGTCAGCCACCAGCGCATCGGCCTCTGCCTCAAGGTCCGCAGGCAACAATTCCGGCAGCCCAGCGCCGGCCAGGTCGATGTCGAGAATATAGGCGTTCGGGGTCACTTCGTAGAAGCGCGGCGTGACGTTGTCGGCAAACAGGAAGCTGGCGACGGCGCCATCCGGGGACGTGCCGGTTTCCACCGAAACAACCTCGGCCGGCAGGTTGGCAACCAGGTCGGCCAGGTCGAGGCCGGTCGGCCACTCGAATTTGGCAACACCGAGATTGCCGGTCTGCAAGAACTCCGCCTCGGTGGGAACCGACCAGTCGAACTGCAACCTGAGAAAGGTCGCGTTGCGGCCTACGCGGACCGTCACCTTGGGATCGAGTTCGGCCGCAAGCCGCGCCTTCGCCTCACGCTCTGCCCGCAAAGCCTCCTGGCGGGCCCGCTCGGCGAGGAAATCGACAACGTCCTGCGGCAGTGACGGCGGCATCCCCTGCCAGCCCTCGGGGAGCAGATCGATGAAGAGCTTTTCGCCGGCATCCGTGCGGTTGAAAGTGTAACTGGACCGCAGCCCAAAGCGCAGCCCGCGACCATCGGCATCGACGCGCGCCACAGACAGATAGTCCGGCATGACCGTGGCAACATCCGGAAGCGTCACATTAACCGGCTCAGCGAACTGAATGGAAAGAATGCCGTTTTCGATCCGAAAGGTGTAGGGAGGCAGGTTCTGCAGGGATGGGAAACTGAGGATGAGGCGGCCAAACCCCTCCTCCTGCGTGGCAAAAAGCTGACCCTGCTCGACTGCGAAGGCAGGCGAGACAATGGCCGGCACGGAGGCCAGCGCCATGGCAACGAGAACACTTCTTGCGTTCCGGTTGCTCCATTTGAATGCGGTCTTCACCGGCTTTCTGCCCGCCCGACGCCTTCACCAGCACGTATGCGGACAACCGGACTTCTGTACCGGGCCTCAAATACGCGAGGAATACACCAAAGATGGCGGCAAGCCTAAAGGGCCGGTACTTAACACGCCCCTAAGGTAATCGGTGGCTACTGACCGACAATTTGAGGCAAAGCCGCCAGATCATCGGGCGTCATGCTTTCAAGCGGGTCCTGCGAGGCCGAGGCCAGCCGGACGGTCAGCTCCTGGGCGCGCATGGTGTCCATTTCCGCGAGAATGGGCGCCATTTTGCGCGGGCTCATCATCTTGGCCACACGGACCAGAATTTCGATGTCGAGGGCGTTGAAGATCTTGGCCGCGTCCTTGGGCTTCATCGTCTCGTACATCGCGACGATGCCGGCAAACTGACCTTCTTCCATCTGCTTGCGCTCTTCCACCAGAGTGCCGATCTGCGTTTCGATTGCCTCGAGAGTCCCCTGCCGGTCCTCGATGCGCTTCTCGGCGGCCTCGACCAGCGCGGCGCGCATGGCCAGTTCCTGCTCGTAGGTCTCCAGTTCCGCCCGGCGGGCCGCGAGGCGTTCGAGCAATGCCTGCTCGGTGAGCGATGCAGCGCCACCAGACATCGGCACCGGACCGTCCGCCGTCAGCGACTGCGGCACCGCATCCACGGGCGTGGGGCAATCTGCCGGAATACGCAGCAGGCTAAGTTCATCAGGCTTGGTCGCCGCTTCCGGATCGACCGGTACAGGCGCGCAGGCATTTTCGTCGGCAACGACGTTTGTCGGGTCATCCGCCGGGGCTCCGGCTTCCTCCTCGGCCACCGCTTCGGCGCCGCCCGCGGCCGCGCCGTGATCAGCCGCCGGGGCGCCGTGGCCACCATCCTCGGTCGCCTCCCCAAGGGTCGGCGCGCCATCGGTGGCTGTCGGGGTGAGGTCTTCCAGGGTCGGTTCGGTCGGCAGCGTGATGGCTTCGCCAGGCGCGGCGGCGCCTCCGCCACCTCCACCGCCGCCCGCAGCTTGAGCCGTGGCAACGCCGGTCAGGACATAGCCGCCATTGAAGACCATGCCGGTGACCTTGAGCACCAGCAAAGCCGCAACGGCGAGTATGACGACGGGCAGAAGCCTTACATTGCTCACGCGGCAGCTCCGCGATTGCGCACGCGATCCGTCAACTGCTGGAGCGCTGACTGGACCTTTGTCGTCTCTTCAACCGGCTGAATGGTCTGGCTGTGACGGGCCGCGCTGGTGATCCTGGCGATCCGCTCCATGAGCACGGTACCGGCATTGACGTGATTGGCCAGTTCAATGCCGAAGCGCTCGGCCTCTTCGAGCCGGGAATTGAGGGCCAGATCCGCCTCGACGGCGGTCGACTTGAGTTCCTTGATCGCCTGGTTGGCCAGATTGGTGGCGCTCACCAGATCGGCGACCATCTTGCGCATCGCATCCTTGTCCTGGTGCAGGCGCTTGAGGCGATGATTGAGCAGGACGCAATAGCCAATGGTCAGCGCCAGCAGCACGGCGACGGCACCTTCGACCAACAATCCAAGTGGCAAGCCGAACATCATCTACCTTCCATCGTCTCGTCGATTGCCTCGAAGGCCGCCATGGTGACCTTGGGCGGATTGAGCGGGCGCGAGACCCGCACGGAAACATTCTTGCCGATATGGCCCATTATGGCCTCGGTGAGCTCAACATCGCCGCACCGCAGGCGGATGGGATCCAGGGGCCCGCGATCGAACATGACCGTCTGGCCCGGCTTCATGTTGAGAAGCTGCGACAGCGGCAGCGCCTGCTCGTGCAGGACCGCTTCGATCTCGACGTCGGCCTGGTAAATTTCGGTCGCCAGGTGCCCTTCCCAGATGGGATCACGGCCGAATTTCTCGCCCATGAACATCTGGAGCAGCTGTTCGCGGATCGGCTCGATCGTGGCATAGGGCAGCAGAATCTCGATCTTGCCGCCGCGATCGTCCATCTCGATGCGCAACTCGATCAGAATGGCAGCATTGCCGGGCCGGGAGATGGCTGCAAAGCGCGGATTGGTCTCCATGCGCTCGAGCTTGAAATTGATCGGCGTGACCGGCTCGAACGCCCGATGCGTGTCGTCGAGGATGATCTCGATCATCTTGCGCGCCAGCGCCATTTCGATGGTCGTGTAGGGCCTGCCTTCGACGCGGATATTGCCGCCGATCCGGCGGCCGCCGAGCAGCACGTCGATCATCGAATAGATGAGGTTGGAATCGACCGTGAGAAGCCCGTAATTCTCCCATTCCTCGGCCTTGATGACCGATAGAATGGCGGGCAGCGGGATGGAATTGAGATAGTCGCCGAAACGGACGGACGAGATCGAGTCCATGGTGACTTCGACATTGTCCGAGGTAAAATTGCGCAGTGAGGTCGTCGCCAGCCGGACCAGCCGGTCAAAGACGATTTCGAGCATCGGCAGACGCTCGTAGCTCACCAGCGCCGAATTGATCAGCGCCTGGACGCCGGTCAGCTCGACATTGTTGCCGGCATTGGAGTCAAAGCCGAGCAGGCTGTCGATTTCATCCTGGTTGAGAACACGATCGGCGCCGTTTTCGCCGTCGCCGTCACCGCCCTCGAGCATGGCGGCCCACTCAGCTGCAGCAGCGGCGGCGCGCTCCTCTTCGGACATCTCGCTTTCGTCGACAGGCGCGATATCGCCGACATCACTGGTGATGTCGTCCAGGCCCCAATCGTCGCTCAGTTTGTCCTGATCGCTCGGTCCGGCCATTACTGCACCAGGATTTCCTTGAACAGAACGCTTTCGACCTGCGCCGGGTAGATGGCCAGGTTGACGCGCCGCAGCAGCTCGTCCTTGAGCCGGTAGATGCCGGCCGAGCCCTCAAGGTCGCTCTTGCGCAATTCGCGCATATAGACCTGAAAAGCGTCGATGACCTTGGCGAGCCTGGGCTGGATTTCGGTCATCATGTGCTCGTCGGCGACTTCAAGCGCGACGGACAGCTTCATGAAGGACTGGGCACCATTGTCGTCGCTCGACAGGTTCACCATCATTGGCGGCAGATTGAAAATGAATGTGTCGTGGCTTGCCGTGGCGGCGGAGGCGCCGTGCCCGCCCTCCCCGGCTGCCTCGCCGCTCGACGACGACATGAAGAAGAACAGGCCGCCACCAGCCAGCAGCACCACCAGAACGGCCGCACCGATAATGATGAAGAGCTTGGGTATGCCCTTCTTGCCCTGCGGTTCTGTTCCGGCTTCCGCTTCTGCAGCCATGGATGGCCTCACCAAACCTTAGCAAATCCGGACGATTCCGGCGCTCCGACCAGCTAAGGCCCAGTTGGTTAATGAATGGTTACAAACTCGGCCAGCCCGGCAGTTTTTGCCGGGCACTTCTTGCCGAGCAAGCCAGCAATATCTGCCGCTGGCCACCATCCCGTTCACGCTAAGTATATGATTTTAATAAAAATCCAGACTTGGCATGGTTTCTGCAAAGTAAATGGCGAGGCCGCTTGGGGAAGTTGGCCTCGGGGAATACGGGGATCGCTATGATCGAAAATGCGCAACTCATCGGACTGTCGCGGCAGATCGCCCTTCAGCGTCAGCTCGACGTGGTGGCAAACAATGTCGCCAACATCAACACCACCGGCTTCAAGGCCGAGCAGATCCTCTTCGAAGAATATGTGATGCCGGTCGCCCGCGACCGTGACTTTCCCACCATGGATCAGCCGCTCTCCTATGTGCAGGACTGGGCGACTGTCCACGATCTGAGCGGCGGCGCCCTTGTCCAGACCGGCAACGAGTTGGACGTGGCCCTGAGCGGCGAGGGCTTTTTCGCCGTACAGGCTGCCGGGGGCGAACGCTACACCCGCGCTGGATCATTCCAGCTCAGCAATACCGGCACTCTCGTGGACCTTAACGGCAACCCGGTGCTCGGCCTTGGTGGCCCGATCCAGTTCGGCCCCGAGGAAACCGACATCGCCATCGCCGCCGACGGTGGCGTGTCGTCCAGCGCCGGCGCCAAGGGGCAGCTTCGTATCGTGGAATTTGCCAATGCGCAGGAATTGCAGCGGGAGGGCGCGAACCTGTTCTCCGGTGGCACGCCGATTGCAGCAACCGGCACACGCGCCATGCAAGGCTTCGTTGAACGCTCGAACGTTTCGGGCGTCGCCGAGATGGCCGAACTGATCCGCGTCACACGCGCCTATGAATCCGTCGCCAGCCTGACCCAGCGTCAGGACGAGATGCGCCGCAGCGCTATCCAGCGCCTCGGCGACGCCAACGCCTGATCCGGGAGCCCGCCATGAAAGCCCTTTATATCGCATCGACCGGCATGAGCGCCCAGGAACGCAATGTCGAAGTCATCTCCAACAATATCGCGAACATGCGCACCACCGGCTTCAAGCGCCAGCGGGCCGAGTTCGAGGACCTGCTCTATCACCAGATCACCCGCGCCGGTGCGCAGACATCGGCACAGGGCACCATGGTCCCGGCCGGCCTCGAGATCGGTTCGGGCGTGCGCACCGTCTCTACCCCGCGCATCATGAGCCAGGGCAATGTGAACATGACCGAGCGCGAGCTCGACGTCGCCATTCGTGGCGAAGGCTTCTTCATGATCACCCTGCCCGATGGTCGCACCGCCTATACGCGCGACGGCTCCTTCGAGCGCGACGCGGAAGGCACTTTGGTCAACTCGTCCGGCTATCCGCTTGATCCGGGCATCACCATTCCCGGTACGGCGCGCGGCGTGTCGATCTCGCCCGATGGCACGGTAGAAGCCTTTCTCGGCACCGACAGCACGCCGACCCAGCTCGGTCAGCTGCAATTGGCCCGCTTCGTCAACAAGTCCGGCCTCGAGTCGATGGGCGACAACCTGTTCCTCGAAACGGCCGCCAGCGGCCCGGCGCAGGTTGGCGTGCCCAATTCGGAAGGCACCGGCGACCTGCTGCAGAACTACCTCGAAATGGCCAATGTCAATTCGGTGACGGAAATCGCCGACCTGATCGCGGCCCAGCGCGCCTACGAAATGAATGCCCGCGTCATCTCTGGTGCCGACCAGATGATGCAGGCCACCAGCCAGCTTCGCTGATTAGGAGACCGCCATGAACGCCCTCCGCACAATCACCGCCAGCCTCGCCATCGCCCTCGGCGCGACCACCGCCTTCGCCAATCCCGTCCTGCGGGCCGAGATTACCGTCGTGGGCACGATCGTCACCGTCGGCGATATGTTCGACGATGCCGGTCTTGATGCCGAGCGTCCGCTGTTCCGCTCCCCCCTGCCCGGCACGACCGGTAATGTGGCGCTGTCCGATATCCGGCAGGCCATGACCCGCGCCGGTATTTCCGGTTTCGACGCCAACGGCCTCGACCAGGTCCGGGTCTCCCGCGCCTCGGCCCTGGTTGACGAGGTCCTGCTGACCGGACTGATCGCCGACGACCTGCGTCGCCGGGGCATCCTGACCGGGGGCGTCAACGCCAACACCCAGTTCACAGCGGTGATCGGCGCCATCCAGGCTGCGGCCACCGACGAACCGGCCCGGCTCGAAAGCCTGCGCTACCTGCCCGGCAACGGCACCTTCTCCGCCCGCTTCGTCATTGCCGGCGTCGCCCAGCCGCTGGATGTCACCGGCAGTGTCGAGATGACTGTCGATGCGCCCTACCTGGCTGCGGCGCTCCCGGCAGGCGCCATCCTCAAGCCCGAACATATAGCCATGCGTCCCATTCCGGCCTGGCAGGCCGATGCCCAGGGTATTCCGGCCATGGACCAACTGGTCGGCAAGGCCCTCAACCGCCCCAGCCGCGACGGCATGCTGTTGCGCGCAACCGACGTGGCTACCCCGTTGACCATCGCCAAGAACGACCTCGTCACCATCTACTTCCGCCAGGGTCCGATGACGCTGACTGTCAAGGGCCAGGCCGTGACCGGCGCCGCCAGCGGCTCGCCGCTCCAGGTCCTCAACCTCGCTTCCCGGCGCGTCATCAGCGCCACAGCCATTGGCCCCGGCCTGGTCGAAATTTCGACCGACCCGGTTGCCCTGGCCGGCCTCTAATAGGGATCAGACCAATGAACAAAGCCAAGATTGCCGCCATCCTGACCCTCACCGCCATCCTCGCCGGATGCACCACCACGGATCGCCTGGCCAATATCGGGCAGGCACCGGCCCTGACCGCCATCGCCGACCCGACCACGACTGCGGGCTACCAGCCCGTGCGGATGCCGATGCCGGAGCCGATCGCGGATACCTACCAGCCCAATTCGCTCTACCGCACCTCGGCAAAGGGCTTCTTCAAGGACGAGCGTGCCCACCGCATCGGCGACATTCTCACCGTGATGGTCACGATCGATGATAGCGCGCAGATCAACAACCAGACCCAGCGCAGCCGCAATTCGACCAATTCGGCCGGCATGGGCGGCATTTTCGGCGCCGCCGTGTCGGGCGTGTCCGCCGGCAGTATCGACCCTTCCGCAGCCATCGACCTGAGCTCGGGTGTTCGCGACACCGGCAATGGCTCGGTGAACCGTGCGGAAAGCCTCGAAACGTCCGTCGCCGCCGTGGTGACCCAGGTCCTGCCGAACGGCAATCTGGTGATCGAGGGCCGCCAGGAGGTTCGCGTGAACTTCGAAGTCCGCGATCTGATCGTGGCGGGTATCGTGCGGCCCTCGGATATCCAGGCCAACAATACCATCGCGTCGACTAAGATTGCCGAAGCCCGCATTTCCTACGGCGGCCGCGGCCAGATCACCGATGTCCAGCAGCCGCGTTACGGGCAGCAGGTGCTCGACGCCATCCTGCCCTTCTGATTTCCCTTCCGGCGGGACCGATCCCCCCATCGTCCCGCCGTCTTCCCCGGCCAGAACAGAAGGTCTGGCATGACCCGAGCAACAGAAGTTGCCGGGTCGATCCCAAGGCGCAGCTCCCCCCGGGCTGCGCCTTTCCCCATTGTGGCACCCGGAACCACGTCCCCGGTGGGCTGTTAGAACTCCAAAGGAGAAAGTCGCATGTCGTCTGCATCTGGAATTGCCATCGGCGTCGCCATCGGAGTGGGGATCGGGGTGGCACTGGACAATATTGCCATCGGAATCGCGATCGGCATCGCCATCGGCGTTTCGCTGAGCCTGGGCAGCCGGCGGCGCCGGTCGGGCCAGCCCGGCGACCACGAGGATGACAGCAGCAAGTCTTGATCGAGCCGCGGGGCTATGGAAGAGATCGGGCAGACGATCAGGAGCCCGCAATGTCTTTCGCCAAACTCGACGCCGCCAGCCGCAAGCTCGAAGCCCTCGAACATGCCCTGTCCATACTCGGCGCTGACGAGGCCACTCATATGGCTGTCGGCGGTGGCGAAAAGCGCGCTGAAGCCATGGCCGAGCTTGCCGGCATGCATCACCAGCAGGCGACCGCCCCCGTGATCGCGGACTGGATCGACGCGGCAAAGTCCGAAGACCTTGAACCCGACCAGCGCCTGGCCGTCGGCGAGTTCGAGCGCGACTACGTCAATGCCACCTGCCTGCCGACCGAATTCGTGCAGCGGCGGACCACCGCCACCATGCGATCGGAGCAGCTCTGGCGCGACCTGCGGGCCAAGGGCGATTGGGACAGTTTTCTGCCCGCGCTCGAAGGGGTGATTGCCCTTGTGCGCGAGGAAGCCGGCCTGCGGGCCGAGGCAACGGGGCTCGCACCTTATGATGCCCTGATGGATCAATACGATCCGGGAAACCGGACCGCCGACATCGACGGCGTCTTTGCCGATCTCAAGGCTTTCCTGACCGATTTTGTCCCGGTCGCGCTGGACGTGCAGGACCAGCGCCTGGCGCGACGTCCCCGCAAAACCCTCAATGCGCCCTACCCCATCGAGAAGCAGCGGGAATTGGGTCTGGCCGCAATGCGCGCCGTTGGCTTCGACTTCACCCACGGGTCGCTGGCCGTGTCGCATCATCCATTCTGTGGCGGCGTGCCCAGTGATGTGCGGATGACCACGCGCTATCGCACCGACGAATTTCTGTCATCGCTCATGGGCGTACTGCACGAGACCGGACACGCGCTCTACGAACAGGGGTTGCCGAAATCCTGGTCGCACTGGCCCCTTGGCAAGGCGCGCGGCATGGGCATGCACGAAAGCCAGAGCCTGTTCGTGGAAATGCAGATCGCCCGTAGCGGTGCTTTCTGGGAGTTCATGCTGCCCCTCGTGCATCAGCATCTGGGCGAGGATGCCATTCCCGGTTGGGACATTGCCGATATTCTCAATGAAGTGAACTTCGTCGAGCGCGGCTATATCCGCGTGGACGCCGACGAGGTGACGTATCCGCTGCATGTGATTCTGCGCTACGAGCTCGAGCAGGAACTGGTGTCCGGAAAGCTTGAAGCCAGCCAGATTCCCGAAGCCTGGGATGCGAAGATGACGGAATATCTGGGTATCTCGACCATCAACGACCCCAAGGATGGACCCATGCAGGACGTGCACTGGCCCGGTGGCGCGTTCGGATATTTTCCCAGCTACACATTGGGCGCCATGATCGCGGCGCAACTCGGCACGGCCATGCGCAAGGACCTGCCGGACATGGACGAGCAAATGCGGGCGGGCGATTTCTCGGCCATCAATCAATGGCGCGGCGACAAGGTGTGGTCGCAGGCCTCACGCTTTTCGACGCCGGAGCTCATCACCCGCGCCACCGGCGAGCCGCTGAATGCCGATCATTTCAAGGCTCACCTGAGGAAGCGCTACGGCCAGGCCTGACGGGCTAGCCCGCACTGCGGATCTCCGGAACATCGATGGGTTTGGCGGCTCAGGCAGCGGAGATTTTTCCGCTGCCTTTTTGATGAACCGTTCCTGAACTTCCACTTCAGCCGCCGTTCCAAATCACACGCCTAGAACAGTCTCCATCAACAACGCGGTCGGAGGGACCGCAGCCCCAACAAGGAGACTTCAAATGATCCGCAAGTTCATCATCACCGCCCTGGCCGCAACCGCAATCGCCGCTTCCGCCGCGCCTGCCATGGCCAACAACTTCTATGTCGAGCAGTACGGCTTCGGCAACGCACTGGGTGGCGGCCAGACCGGCTGGAACAACACCTTCGGCGGCTACCAGAACGGCAACTGGAACACCGGCGTGTCCAACCAGTTCGGTGGCAACAACGTCTCGGCCATCGGCCAGCAGGGCGACGACAACTACGGCGACGTCTGGCAGGACGGCTGGAACAACGAGGCCGGCGTCGGCCAGTTCGGCGACAACCACACCGCCATCCTGACCCAGGACGGCAACGGCAATACCGCCGCCGGCGTGCAGGTTGGCAATGGCTGCAACGCCAATGTCAAACAGCAGGGCTCGGGCAACGTCACCGCCTTCGTGCAGGTCTGCCCGTAACTCTTCCCGCAATCGGGACCGGCTCGCCGGTCCCGACCTGAAAGACAGGAGGATACGATGATCCTGACTTCCCTTCGCCTCGGCCTTGCCGGACTTGCCGTTGTCGGCGCCGCCGGAATGGCCATCGGCGCCAGCTCGGCTCCGGTTTCCGACCTCGCCTGCGGCGTCAGCACCGTAACCAAGAATGGCATGATGGCCATCGAAGGCGTGGTGCAGAGCCCCGAACCGCTTGCCGGCGAATACCGTTTCTCGCTGAAAAGCTCCAGCGCCGGCGGCAATACCAATATTCGCCAGGGCGGTGCATTCACCCTGCCGGCGAATGACGTGGTGACCCTGGGTCGCGTGATGGTCAATGCCGGGTCCAATCTCGACATCGACTTCACGGTCACAACGGATGGCCAGACCATCGACTGCTCACAGCAGCTCGTGACCCACACCTGAAGCGTCGCACACAGCTCCTTCCCACTGGCCCCGGTTTCCGGGGCCTTTTTCTTGCCGTCATCACGCGGCCGCGTGGCTGAACGCTGGCTGAATATGGCGATCCAGATCGGTTCAGAACGGTGTCGCTAATCTCCACCCATGCGCTGGAAAACCAGCATCAAGGGAACGCCAAACACTTCTTCGGAGAGAGACAAATGATCACCAAATTCACCAAGACCATCGCCGTCGCCGCAACCGCCGTACTGATCGGCCTCGCAGCCTCCCCCGCCCAGGCCGGCGGCCAGATTTCCATCGGCTTCACCGCCACCGACCCGGAACAGGCCCAGGCACTGGGCATGGGTCTGCAGATGTTTTCCATGTTCCAGGGCCTGTCCGGCACCGGCGCCAACGCCTACCAGAACGGCAATGGCAATGCCGCCGGCTTCAACCAGAATGGTTGGGGCAACAACGGCCTCATCTGGCAGGAAGGCGACAACCACAACGGCTCGATCACCCAGAACGGCAACAACAACAATTGCGGCCTGTTCCAGTTCGGCGAAGCCACCAACGCGCAGTGCCTGCAGAACGGCGACAACCAGACCGGCATCACCACGGTCATCGGCTTCTAGCAAAACCTACGGTCCACTGGTGCAAAGGCGGGGCAATCGGCCCCGCCTTTTCTGTTTTCATTTTCCGCGCAAATATCGGCAGGAAAAATGTCGAAGCCCGACCGGCCAACTCGTCGGCTGGTCAGAAGGGCAATACCGCCCGACCCTGGAGAATGAACATGCGTGTCGTCGTATTCGTCAAAGCCACCGCCGACAGTGAAAACGGCATCCTGCCCTCAAGCGACCTGCTCGAGGCGATGGGCAAGTACAATGAGGAACTCATCAAGGCCGGCATCATGCTGGGCGGGGACGGGCTCAAGGCCTCAAGCCATGCCAAGCGCGTGGTTTTCAGCGGCTCGGACCGTTCGGTGATCGATGGTCCGTTTGCCGAAACCAAGGAACTGGTTTCCGGTTACTGGATCTGGGAAGTCCGCGACATGGACGAGGCCGTCGCATGGGTAAAGCGCTGCCCGAACCCCATGAACGAGGAAAGCGAGATCGAAATTCGTCCGGCCTTCGAAATGGAAGATTTTGCCAGCGAGATGACGCCGGAGATCGAAGCCATCCATGAAGGCAATCGCCAGAAGCTGTCGAACTGACCAACAAAAAAGGCCCGCATCGCTGCGGGCCTTCTTTTCTGTGCCGTTTGGCACATTATTCGTCGCGATAGACCTTTTCGCGCCGCTCGTGCAGTTCCTGCGCTTCGAGGCTGAGCGTCGCCGTGGGCCGGGCATCGAGCCGAGCCACCCCGATCGGATCGCCGGTTTCCTCACAGAAGCCATAAGAACCATCTTCGATACGCTTCATGGCCGAATCAATCTTGGCAATCAGCTTGCGCTGACGGTCACGCGTCCGCAGCTCCAGAGCACGATCGCTTTCGGAACTGGCACGATCTGCCATGTCCGGATGGTTCTGGCTTTCTTCCTGCAGATTCTCGAGAGTCATGCGGCTTTCACGCAGAATCTCGTCCTTCCAGTCCAGAAGTTTGTTCCGGAAGTATTCCCGCATCCGCGGGTTCATGAACGTCTCGTCCTCGCTGGGCCGATAGTCCGTAACGTCAACCGAAGACATGAGCAGACTCAACTCCAATACGCCCCTTGGCGGCCTATATATGCGGCTCACCATCCACCCGCAAGCACACTTCTTAACGCTGATTAACACTGGCGCGATGTGAGACGGCGCCCCCATAGCGCGGAGGCGGCCACACTTTGATGACAGGGCCGAAAAAGCGGGGGATTGCGCCCCTAGACAGGCGGGAACCGGCCGCGCTTGGCCAGTTCGACCCGGACGCGCAATTCTATGTCATCCATGAGGGCGTCGAGCCCGGGCTCGACCCGATCCCGCAATTGCCCGAGCTGGGCGGCTATCGCGTCCAATCGGTCTGTTCCCACGTCACCGACAAGCAAGTCGGCTTTCAGGCTCTCCAGGTCATCGAGAAGCTGCCGGCCGCGGCGCACCGACTTGCGGCGCCGCTCACGGATATCTCCTACGGATTGAAGGGCCAGAATGGCATCGAGTTCGGCCGCGGGCGCAACCGGGGCGGCGGCACCGGGACGCGCAACATCCTGGCCGTCGGCAGGCACGAAAGCGGGCCCGCCGCTGCGCCCCGCCGCGTTGCGGCCGGAGACGCCGTTACTTCTATGGGTCGCGTCAATGCGCAAAACAGTGACTCACCTGCCAATCCGGTATGTCGGCAAATTCTGCCGCATCGGGTTAACAAGTCTTTAATTTGCCCGGCAAGTTTTGCACACCACGCTGCCCTGCCCAGCTAATATCAGGTTCGTCACAGCCTTAAAGCGTTGTGAATCAATAGCTTAATCCCGGATAACGCGATCTGGCACGCTTCTCGCATTGCTATACCCGAAAGCCGCGCCATGGGGATGGTTCGGCATCAGCCGGGGAAATGAATGCCACACCGCCTGTTCCGATCCTGCCTAGCTGCCGCCATCGGCGCCGTCCTGACCCTGTCCTCGTTGCCGCCCCTGCAGGCAGCGCCGGCCCGTATCAAGGACATTGTCGATGTAGAAGGCATTCGCGAGAACCAGCTGGTCGGCTATGGCCTGGTGGTGGGCCTCAATGGTACCGGTGACAGTCTCAACAATTCGCCGTTCACCAAGCAGTCGCTCCAGGCGATGCTGGAACGCCTTGGCGTCAACACCCAGGGCGAAAACGTGCGGACGGCCAATGTCGCCGCCGTCATGGTCACGGCCAACCTGCCACCCTTCGGCACCCAGGGCTCGCGCATGGATGTCTCGGTCGCTGCGCTGGGCGACGCAGACAGCCTGCAAGGTGGCACGCTGCTGGTTACGCCCCTTCTCGGCGCCGATGGCGAAGTCTATGCGCTGGCGCAGGGACCGGTCTCGATCAATGGCTTCAAGGCCGAGGGCAATGCTGCCTCGGTCATTTCCGGGGTTCCGACCACCGGGCGCATCTCGTCCGGAGCGCTGATCGAGCGGGAAATAGAGTTTCATCTCGGCTCGCAGACCTCCCTGCGCCTTGCGCTGCGCAACCCGGACCTGACCACGTCGCGCCGCATCGCCCTGGCCATCAATGACTTTATCGGTGTGCCAACGGCCGTGCCGGAAGACCCGGCCACCGTCCGGCTCAACCTGCCGCGCCATTTCAACGGCAATATTGTCGACCTGCTCACCGATATCGAGCAGTTGATCGTCCAGACGGACCAGGCCGCCAAGATCGTGATCGACGAGAATTCGGGGATCATCGTCATGGGCAAGGACGTCCGGGTCTCCAGCGTCGCGGTGGCCCAGTCCAACCTGACGGTCACCATCGCCGAGAACCCGGAAGTGGTGCAGCCCAACCCCTTGAGCTTCGGCCAGACCGCCGTTGAGCCGAACACCAATCTCAACGTCAACCAGTCCGACACCGCCCTGCAGGTGGTCCAGGAGTCGGTGACGCTGCAGCAGCTTGTGGACGGGCTCAATGCGCTGGGTATTTCGCCGCGCGATCTCATCGCCATCCTGCAGGCGATCAAGGCGACCGGTGCGCTTCAGGCCGAAATCGAGGTGATGTGATGGCCCAGATCGCTCCTTCAGGCGCCGCCTCCACACACCAGGTTCAGCGCCTGCGCCAGCAGGCCGAGGAACTCGAGGGCGTGTTCCTCAACATGCTGACCAAGGAAATGTTCTCGTCCATCAAGACCGATCAGGCCAGTTTCGGCGGCGGCTTTGGCGAGGAGACCTGGCGCGGCATGCAGGCCGAACACCTTGCAACCGCCATGGCCGGCAATGGCGGCCTGGGCATCGCCGACCAGATCATGGGAGACCTTCTGACGCTTCAGGAGGCTGCCAACACCACCCAATCTCTCAATGCCGCCCCCTACGGAGCTTATAGAAAATGACCGCCGCCAGCCGCATTGCCGCTATCGACTCCCTTCCGGCAGAGGATCTCTGCGCACGCGCCGAGGCCGCTCTGGCCGCACTCGTCGACGCCATGAACCAGGAAACTACGCTGCTGCGGGCCGGCCACCTGCGCCAGGCCGCCCAGCTGACGCCGGAGAAAACCCGTCTGGCCCAGGATTATGTCACGCTCGCCCGCGCCATCCAACGGCAGCACGATCGGCTGTCTGCCGAGGCGCCGAAGGCCATGGCCAGATTGCGGGCAGGCCATGAAAGCCTCGCCACGCAAATGGCGGAAAATCTGCGCGTGCTGGCCACGGCGAAATCGGTCTCCGAGGATGTGTTGACGGATGTCGCGCGCATGGTCGGCCAACAGGACCGCGCCAAGACCTATGGCACCGCAGGCAAAGTCGCGGCCGCGCCGGGCGAAAGTGCCAAGGGAATTGCCATCAACCGGGCCCTCTAATCCGAACGGATTTGAATAAAATCGTTCGGTTGCCGTCAGCCTTGAGATAACCGGGCCGGAATAGCATTCCCCTGTATTGGTGCATCCAGGGGATTCACATGGTCACCGCTATCGCATTGGAGCCCGTTTCGCCGGGCAGTACATTTCTGGCTGAACAGCGTTATCGTCCGGCCGCGTCCGAGCGCCCGATAATGCATGACAGCACGCAACATGCGGCCGGCTCGTCCCGGCCCGACAATCGCCAGAAGCAGTCATCGCCTGAGGATGACGCGCGCAATGACGACGAGGCCCTGCCCGATCCCCTGCGGAGCGGCGCATCGAAATTCGCTGCGGCGGTCATCGCCGGGGCCCTGCCCCCTACTCCGCAGAGCATGGAAGAACTGATCCGCAGGATTGGCTCGAGTGAAATCCCGCCGGAGTCGCAGGCGCGCCTCAAGGACATCATCGCATAGGTTAACGTGCGGTAAGCCGGCTCAGATTGACCCTTTAGAAAGAACCCCGGAAATCCGGGGTTTTTCTTTTTGTGTTCGCGAAAACTTGCCGCCAAGTTTGCCCAAAATTTCATCACCCACTTAAGACTTCTTTAGAGCCTGGCGGATGAGGATCGCCGTGCCTCAGGAAGAGGCGTCGTTGTATGCGTAATCCTAGAAAAGGAAATGCCATTATGGCCGATATCTCTCTCTCCAAAGCCGTCCGCTCGAACCTGCTGTCCCTCAAGGGCACGGCCGACATGATGGCCTCCACCCAGAACCGCCTCGCCACCGGCAACAAGGTGAACTCGGCTCTGGACAATCCCTCCAGCTGGTTCACTGCCAAGGGCCTCACCAACCGCGCAAGCGACCTCGGTGCCCTGCTCGACTCCATGGCCAACGGCGTCAAGACTCTTGAAGCCGCCGACAATGGCCTCTCGGCCATGACCAAGACCCTGGAATCCATGCAGTCGACCCTGCGTCAGGCTCGTCAGGACAAGTCCTTCCAGACCGCGTCCTACACGCTTCCTGCTTCTGGCCTCGACAATACCTCGACCCTCGCCTTCAGCGGCGGTGCCGTTGGTGCCACGCCGGTCAGCATCAACCTGACCTCTCAGACCAACACCGCAGCTGCCGCGACGACTGCAACCACCGCTACCGGCCTTGCCCTCACCGACACGCTCGATGGCCTGGGCTTTGCCGACGGCGAAACCGTCATCATCGGCGACGGTGCCGACACCGTGACCTACACTGCAACCACTGCAGCCACGGCCACTGTTGGCGACCTGATCACCGCGATCAACGCCGATACCGACGTGGGCGTCACCGCCAGCCTGAACGCTGACGGCCAGCTCGTGTTCACCGCCGACGACAACGAAACGGCTATCTCTGTTTCGGGTACCGGTGCTGGCAATCTCGCCGGCGTTGCTGCCCAGGCCGTTCCGGACGCCGTATATGTCGCCAAGACCGTTGACCAGCTCGTGTCCGAGATCAATGCCAATGCCGACCTCAAGGGCCTCATCCGCGCCTCGAACGACAATGGCAAGCTCCGCATCGAGAACCAGTCCACTCAGGAACTGAACGTCGACGGCGTGCCTTCGACCGGTATCATCGACGGCTCGACTTCCGGCGTCTCCACCATTGACGGCAACTCGGTTCGTGCCGGCCTGGCCAGCCAGTTCAACGAACTGCGCGATCAGCTCGACAAGCTTGCAGACGATGCCTCCTTCAACGGTATCAACCTGCTGCGCGGCGACAAGCTGGCCATCACCTTCAACGAAACTGGTACGTCCTCGATCGACATCCAGACCAAGGACGGTGAGACCATCAACTCGGCGAACCTGGGCGTTTCGACCACTCTGGAAGAATCGGACCTGGACAGCGACGACAACATCGACGCCGAACTGTCCAAGCTGAAGTCGGCCCTGAACGAAGTTCGTTCGCAGGCTTCGACCTTCGGTTCGAACCTCTCGATCGTTCAGAACCGTCAGACCTTCACCGACTCCATGATCAACACCCTGGAAGACGGTGCCGGCAACCTGACCCTGGCCGACATGAACACGGAAGCTGCGAACCTGCTGGCTCTGCAGACCCGTCAGTCGCTGTCGCAGAACTCGCTGTCCCTGGCCAGCCAGGCCGACCAGTCGATCCTGCAGCTCATCCGCTAATTCGGAACAGCATCAGCACGCATCAGAAGGGCGGGTCTTCGGACCCGCCCTTTTCCGTTTGGCGCCCGTATAGCCCGGAAAACATGGTTTACAGCCCGTCAATCAGCATGGTTAACGGCCCTTTAAGAAAAGCCGGTTAACACTTTGTCCAAGGGGCCCGATCGGCCTGAGGCAAGGATGCATAAATGTCGGAAATTTCACTCTCAAAGGCCGTCCGGTCCAACCTTCTTTCTCTGAAAAGCACTGCCGACATGATGGCGACGACCCAGAATCGGCTCGCCACCGGCAACAAGGTCAATTCCGCCCTCGACAATCCTTCAAACTGGTTCACCGCCAAGGGACTCACCAATCGCGCCGGTGACCTGAATGCGCTGATCGATTCGATGGCCAACGGTATCCAGACCCTGGAAGCCGCTGACAACGGCCTGACGGCAATGACCAAGACGCTGGAATCGATGCAGTCGACCCTGCGCCAGGCCCGCCAGGACAAATCTTTCCAGACCGCCTCTTACACGTTGAATTCCGCTGACGTCCTCACCGGCCTCACCGATCACGCAAGCGCCGATGCCAAGGTTCTGAGCCTGACCGGTGGTGCGTTCGGTACGGACACCGCAGACGTCGGCCTGATCAAGGGCGCCACCGCAACCACCACCCTGGGGGCCACGGCTGCAACCTTCGACATGGACGAGGCCGCCGACGGCATCGACTTCGACATCGAGGTCAATGGCGGCGCGGCTGTTGCCGTAGAAATCCGCGGCTCTGCCGGCGCCGACCAGATCACCGTCGATGTCGGCGGCACTGCTGTGACGCTGGATGTTGCCAATGGCGCTGCTGTCACCCGGGCCGAACTGGTCCAGGCGATGAATGATGCCTTTGCCGCCGCCGACATGGACGTCACGGTCGGTCTCAGCGCCTCCAACGCCTTGACCTTCACCGGCCCGTCCGTCGAGCCCTATGGCGATGCAGGCGTCGTCATCTCGGACGGCTCGATGTCCAACGGCGCCGGTGGTACGGCGCTGGCCTTTGCCGATTTCGGCTTCAGCGGTGTCACGCCGACCCAGACAACGACCAACGCCTATACGGCCAAGACCGTCGACGAGCTCGTTTCGGAAATCAACCTGAAGACCGGCGACTTTTACGGCAAGGTTCGTGCCTCCAACGACAATGGCAAGCTGCGCATCGAAAACCAGTCCACCCAGGATCTGACGGTCGATGGCATCACCGCAGGCGGCGCCGTCGACGGCACTGCAACCGGCAACAGTTCCGTGCTGGGCAATTCGGTTCGCGCCGGCCTCGCCAGCCAGTTCAACGAGCTCCGCGATCAGCTCGACAAGCTCGCCGATGACGCCTCCTTCAACGGCATCAACCTGCTGCGCGGCGACAAGCTGACGATCACCTTCAACGAGACCGGTACCTCCGCGATCGACATCCAGACCGAAGACGGCGAAACCATCAACGCGGTCAACCTGGGCGTGCCGACCTATCTCGAGGAATCCCAGCTCGATAGCGACGTCAGCATCGACTCACTTCTCGCCGACCTGAAGTCCGGTCTCGACGAAGTGCGCTCGCAGGCATCGACCTTCGGTTCGAACCTCTCCATCGTCCAGAACCGCAAGGCCTTTACCGAGGCCATGATCAACACCCTGGAAACCGGCGCCGGTAACCTGACCCTGGCCGACATGAACACCGAGGCCGCAAACCTGCTGGCCCTGCAGACCCGGCAGCAGCTGTCGCAGAACTCGCTGTCGCTGGCCAGCCAGGCCGATCAGTCGATCCTGCAGCTTCTGCGGTAATTCGGTTACCACATACCGATCACGAGGCGGGCCAAGGGCCCGCCTTAATTGTTTTCGGCGCTGCGGCGCGATAGACAATGTGTTGCGTATGGACGAGTCCGGAGAACCGCAGGAATGGCCCTCAAGGTCGAATTGAAGCCCGGCGAGAAACTGCTGGTGGGCAATTGCATCATCACCAATTCGGACCAGCGCACGCGGCTTTTCATTGATGGCAAGGCGCCAATTCTACGGGAAAAGGACATCCTGACCTCGGAAACGGCCAATAGCCCGGCCAAACGCATCTATCTGGCAATTCAGTTGATGTATATCGAGGAAGATTCGTCTAAGGCCGAGCGGGCCTATACGGACATGTCCAGAGAATTTGTGGCAGCCGTGCCCAGTTCTCTACCAATTGTCGACCAAATCAATAACGAGATATTAACCGGGTCCCTATACAAAGCACTGAAGGCTGCCCAGAGGCTAGTCGAGTACGAACAGGACCTGCTCAATCATGCATCAGCACGGCGCTCAGGCGTATCATCAGACGACCAAGGTCGTTGAAACTCCCCGCGAACGTGAATCGGCATTGTTGATGAAGGCGGCCGCCGGGCTGCAGCGTGTCAAGGACGAGTGGGATACCTCCACCATGGAGGAGCTCCGCTCGGCGCTCACCTTCAACCGGAAGCTCTGGACTATTTTCATGTCCGCGGTCACCCAGGACGATAGCCCCCTGCCCCGCGAAATCCGCCAGAACATTGCCAATCTGGGCATGTTCGTGATGAACCAGACCCGCGACATTCTCTACACGCCCGCCCCCCGGCCCGAGCAGATCGGTGTGCTGGTGCAGTTGAATCGGCAGATCGCGGCCGGCCTCCGCGGCATGTGAGCCAAAAGCATCGACGCATATGAAAAGCCCCGCTTCGCGCGGGGCTTTTTCTTTTGGCTATGGTGCCGCCCGTCTATCGCAGGAAGTTCACCAGGCTGAGCTGGCTGACCATCGAGGTCACCTGGTAGCTGGCGGTCAGGCGTGTCTGCAGGGCCAGGATTTCCATGGCCACATCTTCCTTGCTCACCGTTTCCACGTCGCTGAGCAAATTGTCGAGCTGGGCCTTGTAGCTGGTGTGGCGGTCCGTTGCGGCTTCCAGAGCGGCACGGGCGACACCGAGTTCCATGGTGACGACCTCAATGGAGCCACGCTCGACATTGTGGGTCTCCGACAGCTGAAGCTGCTGGCGGCGCGCCATGGCGTCGAAGCGCTGCTTGGCGGGGTTCAGGTCCACCGAATTGGGGTCACTGGCGCTGGTGACCTCCGGGTAGGACTCTACGGTCATCGCGGCAAAGGTGCGGATCATCCGCAGGTAGCCGCTCTCATTGGCCTGCATGCCATAGTTGATGCGGCCGGAGTCTTCGACGGCGGAGGTGACGCTCTGGCGGGGATTGCCCTCGGCCGCGGTAGAAGCCTCGGTCATGGACCGCTCCAGCGCCTTGCTGAAATTGGCAGCGGTGGCGTCGGCATCGGCGCCGATGGTAAACTGGCCCGGACCAGCCTTGCCCGTCACCGCCGTCAGGGTGACTTCGCGCACCCGGCCGCCCGGCTCGGTCAATGTCAGGGTGATGCTGTCGCCGGCTGCCTCCGTGCCATCGAACTGCACGGACATATTGGCCGGATCGCCACCGGTATAGGTGGCCTGTGCGCTGGTACCGGAACCCGATACCGTCGTCGCTGCTCCCGAAATCTGAAAGCCGTGACTGGCCGAGACAGGGACATTTTCGGACAGCGTCACAACGTCGCCCGTGCCGCCGATGGTGGTGCGACCCAGGCCCGTGGCGGAGACGGAAGCCGTCTGACCGGAATACCACATGACAGTGTCGGTGGCCGTGGCAATGCGCAGGGAGGTGGCAGTGGCGGGATCCCCGCTCACACGCAGCACAGGCTCACCGGCAGCATTGAAGAAGTTCTGCGAGGCCGCAAAGGTCGACGCAGCAGCCAGTTCGCTCTTGCCCACCTCGACGAGCCGGCCATTGAGCGCCGTCTGGAAGTTGGTGGCCGTTTCGTCTGCGTCTGCTCCAACCACGAACTGGCCGCTGCTGGCCGGCGCATCCGCCGCGTCGATGGCGGTCAGCACGATCTGGGTTTCGGTCCCGTCCGGCAGGGTGAAGCCAAGGGTTACCGTCTGGCCGGCGGCAATCTGGTTGGGGGCAGCGGCAAAGGAAACACTCGCCTCATCGCCAAGCGGCGCGGTTCCGGCACTCGGCTGGGTGACGGTGACGGCGCCACTGGTTGACGCCAGGGTCGACAGCTTGAACCCAAAGGGATGCACGCCGTCTTCGGCAATGCTCACAGTCTCGGGCGCGAGGGGATCGATGCTGGTCTGGATACGCCCCTGCCCGCTGGTGCCGGCATCGGCCGCCTTGCGCTCGGTCACGACGGTCTGATAGCCGGCGCGCCCGCCTGCCCCGTTTAGCAATTCGGTGCTGGTCGGCAACGGCGCCTTGTCTGTCACCGACCCACCAAAGAGATAGCGGCCCGCAATATCGCCATTGAGCATGGTGACCATTTCGTCGAACCGAGCCTTCGAGAGGCCGGGAATGGTCGCCATGTTGATATTGCCCGAGCCGTACTGGCCCTGAACCGCGGAATTGCGCGCCTCGCCCTCGACCTTGTCCATCCGGGTGAGAAAATTGTCGTAGAAGCTGAGGCGCAGCGACACCTGATCGATATTGGACGTGTAGCCAGCGATGGTGTTGAGGCGCGACCGCACCGAAAGCGATACCGGCAGGTCCCGGCCCAGCTCCGACAGGGTCTGGGCCTTCATGCCGGTACCCAACTGCATCTGCAGCTGGGCAAATTTGTCCTGCATGTTGGAGATGACCGAAAATCCGGTCTGCAGGGGGAACATCGACTTGTTGACGATCATGGCGAACGGCTCCCTCAGGTCGATGCGAACAGTGTATCGAGCAGTTCCTTGACGACGGAAACCACTCGGGCATTGGCGGCATAGGCACTCTGCAATTCGGTCAGCCGGGCCATTTCCTCGTCCAGGTTGACCCCATATTCGGACTCCATCTGGGTGGTGATGGTGTCCAGCGTCAGCTTGCGATTGTCGAAGGCCGTCAGCGCGGCATTGATGGACGTGCCCTGGAAGTTCAGCACCTGGCCGATAAGTTGCTCGACCGTGCCATTGAGCTGGTGACGGCCGGTATTGCTGGCCGGAGAACCGCCGGAGACGAAGTTCATCGCGCTCAACTGGCTGAGAATGTAGTCGGGCCGGGCTGCATTGCCCAGCGACTCGCCGATGTCGAACTGCACCAGGAGGCGGTTGTCGGCCACCACCGCCGGATTGATGGAAATGCGGGACGCAAATCCTACGATCTGCGGCGGATCGGTGTCGAGATTGTCGGTAAAGGCCGAATTGCCCTGATCAACGAACAGGGCCATCGCCAGTTCGCCGTTCTGCGTGCCTGCCGTGGTGCTGCGCGTCGTGAGGCCGGTTACGTCGCGCGTGCCGCCGGTGCCATCATCGAGGACCTGCAACTGACCGGCCGACGGGCTGGTAATCTGCAACCCAGGCAGCTTGGCCTGCAGAACTGCGGCCGCCGCCGTGGTGTCGGACATATCGACCGAGATCACCCGCTGACCACTGGCATCGACATAATCTTCGCCATTGGTGCTGTTGACGATCCGCACGCGCTGCTCGGCGCCATTCTGGGTATAGGTGAGCAACATGTCGTTGCCGGGCTTGAGCTGGCTCACATCGGCCAGGAGGCCGGTTGCCCCGCCAGCGCCCGAAGCCTCGGTGCCCGGTGTCGTCACCGTCGAGAATATCGCCGCAAGCCCCGCCGCGATCTCATCAAGCTGGTTCTGCGTTTCAACCAGGACCTTGTCGCGCAGATTGACCAGGCCAGCCAGTTCGCCGCCCTGCAGTACACCCTGCTGCACCAGGTCGATGGTGAGGCCGGACGGCGTCGTCAGGGTCAGGGTGCCGACCCGGCTTTCCGAGCTGTTGACGCTGGTCTGCGATGTTGCCGAGAGCGAACCTGCGGTCGTGAACTTGAACGTGCTGTATCCATTGTCCAGGAGGCCCACGCCTGAGCGGGTCATCAGGGCCACAGTGCCATCCGGACGATAATTGGCCTGTACGTCGATGATTTCTGCGATTGAAGCCACCAGCCGATCGCGCTGATCATGCAGGGAGGCCCGCGACGTCTCGGTCATGCCCAGGTCAAGCATGCGGTTGTTGACCTCGTTGAGCGAGATCAGCATGGCATTGACTTCCGTCACATTGTTGCCGATGCGGGTTTCAGTTTCCTGCCGCAAATCTTGGACGACTCCGGACAATTCGTTGAGACGCTGCGCCATGGCCTGCGCTTCGGCTACGACATTGGCGCGCGTGGGATAGTCGTCCGGGCTTGTGGAGAGAGCCTGCAGCGAGTTCTTGAAAGTGCCGAACATGGTGTCCAGCGAACCCGCCTCGCCCGGCTTGCCAAGAAAACCCTGCAACTTGTTGAGATAGTTCGCCGTGACATTGGACGCCGAAGCGTCTGACACCTGGCGGTTATAGTAGGTCTGAAGGCTCTGGTTGAAGGCCCGATTGACGCCCGCCGACCGCGCATAAGTGCTGTTGAGCGAATTGTGGTCGACAATGTTCAGCGACTGACGGTGATAGCCCGGTGTCCCCGAATTGGCGATATTGCGGCTCAGGATCGAGATCGAGTCCTGATTGACGCGCAGACCCGAAACCGCAGACGACAGTGACGAAATCAGACCCATTGGGAGAACCCTCTAGCGGAAACCACCCGGGGCCATGGCCCCGGGCTGTTACTCATGTTGGACCTAGCGGACCATGTTCAGGGCTTCCTGCAGCATCTCGTCGGCGGTCGAGACAATGCGGGTGCCTGCCGAATAGGCCTGCTGGGTGATGATCAGCTTGGTGAACTCGTCGGAGATGTCGGTGTTGGAAGACTCCAGCGCACCGCCGATAATGCCCGACCCGGACAGATCGAAGATCGGCTCACCCGATTCCGAGGTGGTCTGATAGACGCCGCCGTCCAGGCGCTTGAGCGAGTTGATGCCGTTGAACTGCGCGGTCACCACCTGGGCCATTTCGATGCGCTCGCCATTTGAGTAGGTGGCGACAACCCGGCCGCTATCGGTGATGGCCACCGACAGGAACTCGCCGGCGCCATAGCCGGTCTGGTTGAGCGTCGACACCGTCACAGTGCCATTGACGTCGGCGAACTGGGACACGCCGTTCGTCTCGTGCTTGAGCTCGACATCGCCGATCAGCACGCCGTTGACGGTGAGATTGTTGATCGTGGCCGTGGGGACGCCCGGCGGAACGAGCGAGCCATTGCTGCCGAACTCATAGTCCTGGCCGATATTGGTCCAGGCCGGAGCACCGCCCGTGGCGGCGCTGTCGGACAGATAGAACATCTGCCACATATCCGTGCCACCGGCGGCGGCACTGTCGACCTTGGCCCAGCGCATCTGCACGTTCACCGGCGCACCGTTGCTGGCGTAAACCGTGATGGCGCCGCCCGAGACGGAATTGGCCACGAAGGCGTCGGCCTTGTCGGCGGAAATGGTCGTCAGATCCGGCCGGGTCGGCTCGGAGGATGCAGTTCCGGTGGCAATGCCCATATCAACGCCGGCCGCGCCCGACACCTCGAACGTGCCGTAGTAATCGCTGCCCAGGGTGATCTCGAGATTGCCGGCGCCGTTGAGGCCGACAGTCGCCGACGCCGCAGCGCCACCGCCGAAGTTGCGCAGGCCGGTCTGCATTTCAGCAAGCACGTCATCCAGGACCTTGCCACCGGACAGATCGATGCCGACGCCGGAGCCGCTATAGGTGCCGCCATTGTAGAAGTCGAACACGACCGGTGCCCCATTGACCTCGATGGTCATGCTGGTGCCGGCGGTCAGCGGACCCGCAGGGGCCAGCGCCGGGTTGGTACCGACGAGCACATCGCCGCCGGTGACGCTGGCGGTGGTCGAACCGCCGACAAAGTCGTCGATCTTGAGCAACTCGCTGTTATAGACCGTCGAATTGTAGGCAGCGGTCTTGGGCAACTGAGGCAGGTTAGCCTGGTAGTTGATCGTGGTGGTCGCATTGGCAGGCAGGAAAGCGTTGGACAGCTTGATCACTTCCGGCACGGAGCCGGAAATATTGCCCGTGCCCGGATCGATCGGCAGGCCCTTGAGATAATAGCCGGCGCCGTTGACCAGCAGACCATCCTTGTCGATTTCGAAGTCGCCGCGGCGGGTGAAGTAGTTCGAACCAGCGAAAACCGAATTGCCGTCGGACTGGCCGACCTTCGGCTCAACCACGAAGAAGCCGGTGCTGTTGAGCGCGATATAGGTCTCGTTTGCCGAGGTCTGGATATCGCCCTGCAGGTTATTGGTTGCCCGCGACTGGGCCAGGACGGCGCCCGGCACCTGCGACTTCAGCGGCGCATCGGGAATGAGATCGATGAAGCTCGTCTCCATGCGCTTGTAGCCGACCGTCTGCGAGTTGGCGATATTGCCCGAGATGTTCTCAAGCGAGTGTGCCTGTGCCCGCAGGCCAGTCACCGCACTGGAAAGAGCCCCATAAATGCCCATCTGTCACTCCGTAATCCCATTGCGCCTCAGGGCGCGTTCGGGATTGACGATGCAAGTGCAGTGCCAACACAGTTAGGCATTGATTTCATTGGTTATTTTCGATTTCACCCGGCCAATTGAGGCGACAAGGCGGCAATTGAGTCCGAGCGAGCGGCAGATTTTGCCGGTCGCTTGTCTGGCGCAGGCAAGTGCATTAAATCGAGACCTTCAACCGACCTGCCGCACGCGACGGCCGGAGCGGGTCTGACACTGAAATGGGGCGGCGCGAGCCGATCGGGCCTATATGCTGTTTTCGAGCGTCGATGAATTCGTCAAAGCCCCCCGCCGTGCTGTGACGGTGTTCGGCATGGCCGGCGTCGGCAAGACCCGGCTCAGCAACATGCTGCGCGCCAATCACTGGTTTCACTACTCCGCCGACTACCGCATCGGCACGCGCTATATGGGCGAGTTCATCGTCGACAATTTCAAGCGCGAAGCGATGAAGGTGTCCTTCCTGGCGCAACTGTTGCGCTCGGACTCGATCTACATTTCGTCGAACATTACCTTCGACAATCTGGACCCGCTCTCGACCTATCTGGGCACGCCCGGCGATCCGACGCGCGGCGGGCTGCCGCTCGCCGAGTATCAGCGGCGCCAGGAGCAGCACCGCGTTGCCGAAATCGCGGCCCTGCAGGACGTGCCGTACTTTTTCGATCGCGCCAAGGCCCTCTATGGCTACGACAACTTCATTGCCGATACCGGCGGCTCGCTGATCGAGGTCATCGACCCCAACGACGCGGACGATCCGGTGGTTTCCGTGCTGGCAAGGAACACGCTGCTGCTCTACATCCGCGGCACGGACTCTGACGCGACTGAACTGGTCAAGCGCTTCCGCAAGTCGCCCAAGCCCATGTATTATCGCCCCGAATTTCTCATCGAGAAATGGGCGGAGTTCAAGCTGATCCACGGCATCCAGGACGACAACGACGTCGATCCGGCCGGGTTCGGCGCCTGGGGTTTCGAAGCCCTGCTGCGCGATCGCCTGCCGCGCTACCAGGCACTTGCCGACCAGTTCGGCTATGTCGTGGAAGCTTCGGACCTGGCGACGGTGCGTGACGGGGACGAGTTTGTCGATCTGGTCGCGGCAGCGATCGAGAAGCGAATGCGCTAGCGCGTCTCCCTTCCGGGGACGCGCCTGGCCTGAATCGCTTTCTCATCGCATCCACCTAAGAGGCTGCCATGCCCATACGAATTCCCGATGACCTGCCCGCCCGCAAGACCCTCGAAGCGGAGGGCGTCTATGTGATGGATTCCAGCCGCGCGGCGCGTCAGGATATCCGTCCGCTCGAATTTGGCCTGTTGAACCTGATGCCGAACAAGGAGCGCACCGAGACCCAGTTCGCGCGGCTCATCGGCGCCACGCCGCTGCAGATCAATCTCAGCCTGGTGCGCATCACCGAACACCAGTCCAAGCATACGTCCGAAGAGTATCTCAACAGCTTCTACCAGACCTGGGAAGAGGTGAAGGAACGCCGGTTCGACGGCTTTATCGTCACCGGCGCACCCATCGCCAATATCCCGTTCGAGGAGGTCCGGTACTGGCCTGAAATGCTCGAGATCATGGAATGGACGCGCACCAATGTGCACCACACCATGTTCATCTGCTGGGGCGCGCAGGCTGCCCTGCACCATTTCCACAAGGCGCGGCGCTATCGCATGGCCGAAAAGGCCTTTGGCGTGTTCCGGCACCGGGTCGTCAATCCGCACACGCCCTGGCTGCGCGGCATGTCCGACAGCCCGATGATCCCGGTCTCGCGCTATAACGATATCGATCGCGCGTCGCTCCCTGCCGACCTCGACGTGCTCATCGACAATGAGGAACTGGGCCTGTGCATGCTGGAGCATCAGGCCGGGCGCGCCGTCTATTTCCTCAATCACCTGGAATATGACAATCGCTCCCTCGCCGACGAATATGAGCGGGATGTTGCCGCCGGTCTGGACACTGCGCCGCCCGCAAATCTGTTTCCCAACGGCGATACCAGCGCCGACCCGGAAAATCGCTGGCGCAGTCACGCGCATCTGCTGTTCCAGAACTGGATCAACGAGATCTACCAGACGACCCCCTACCGGCTGGACGAGATCGGCCAGTAGGCCAAGTCAGGTCACCTCCGGGCGCGGTCCCGGGGGTGAACCACGGCGCTATGGAATGGCTAGGCGCCCCTTTGCAAATGCCCCCTCACTCCCTACCTTGCAGGGGACATCAGGGAACTTGCCTTGCCACAGCCGCCGACCACCATCACCGACGAACTGGGCATTGCCCTCTCCAACCTTGCTGACAGCGCGACCGGCGTCTTTACGCCGACGCTTCGGCTCGGTGTCACCGGCCTCAGCCGGGCCGGCAAGACCATCTTCATCACGGCGCTGGTCCATAACCTGTTGACCCAGGACCGCCTGCCGGGATTTTCACCGCTGGCGGAAGGCCGGTTCATCGCCGCCAGGCTGGCTGAATATCCCGATGCGACCATCCCACGCTTCGCCTATGAGCAGCATCTTGCGGCGCTGACGGCCAATCCGCCGACATGGCCGGAAAGCACGCGGCGCATTTCGCAGCTGCGCATCGTGCTGAAATACCAATCGGCAAGCTGGTGGGCCGGAATGACGGGGCCGGCGACGCTCAATCTCGACATTGTCGACTACCCAGGAGAATGGCTGCTTGACCTGCCGTTGCTCGGCCTCTCCTTCGCCGAATGGAGTGCCGAAGCCCTTAATCGCGCGCGCCAGCCCGGCCACGCCGAGGAGGCGGGGGATTTTATCGGCGAACTCGACAGCACCGATGTCGGCAAACAGGCCAATGACGCCGATGCGGAACGTCTGGCGGCGGCATTTACCGGCTATCTCAGGCGCTCGCGCGAGGACGGGGCGCTATCGACCCTGCCGCCCGGCCGGTTCCTGCTGCCCGGCGACCTTGAGGGCTCACCCGCCCTCACCTTCGCGCCCCTGCCGCGCCCGGCCGGCACCATGCGCGGCGATACGCTCTACGCCATGCTGGAGCACCGCTACGAGGCCTACAAGGCGCAGGTGGTGCGCCCCTTCTTCCGCGATCACTTCGCCCGGCTGGACCGGCAGGTGGTGCTGGTTGATACCCTGCGCGCCCTCAACACCGGGCCCGCGGCGGTCAGCGATCTCGAAACGGCCCTGACGGCGGTTCTCGCCTGCTTCCGGCAGGGCGAGGCCAACCCCCTGCTCCGGCCGTTCAGCCGCCGCATCGACCGTATCCTCTTTGCCGCGACCAAGGCCGACCACGTGCACCACACCAGCCACGACCGGCTGGAGGCGATCTTGAATCGCCTCGTCGCCAATGCCAGCAAGCGGGCCCGCTTTGCAGGCGCCGAGACCCGGTCCATTGCCATGGCCGGCATCCGCGCCACGAGCGAAGGCACGATCCGGGAAGGCACTGAAACCCTGCCCACCCTGGTAGGTACGCCGCTCAAGGGCGAAGTACTGGATGGCACCGCCTATGATGGCAAAACCGAAATTGCCTTGTTTCCTGGGGACTTGCCGGACCGTCCTGACTCATTGTTCGAGGACGGGAATCCGGTGGCGCTCAATTTCCTGCGCTTCACCCCGCCCCGAAAGCTGGAGCGCAATGCTGCTGGCGACCCGGTCCTGCCCCATATCAGGCTCGACCGGGCTCTCGACTTTCTCATCGGAGACTGGATGGCATGAAGCGCCCCGTCGCCCATACGATCCGCCCGGCAGACGCTGACAATGCGGTCACCCGCGCGCCGCGCGCCTTCACCCCCGACCGGGCGGAAATCGTCGAAACGGCCTTCGAACCGGACCCGGAACTGGTAACGCCGCCCCCGCGCCGCATGAGCTGGATTGGCAGGCTCGCCTGGACAACCGGAGGCATCCTCGTTTCTGCGGGTCTTGGTCTTGCTGCCGAACGGCTGATCCGCGACCTCTTCGCCAGCAATCCCTATCTGGGCTGGATCGGGCTGGGCGTGCTTGGGGCATTCCTCGTGGCAGTCCTGGTCCTGGTGCTGCGCGAATTCCTGTCACTACGGCGACTCCGCGTCCTCGATGCCTTGAGAGCCGATGCAGCCCGCGCGGTAGCCGCGAATGATCGCAAGCTGGCCGGTGCCGTCGTCGATCACCTCAACGGCGTCTATGGCGGACGCGCCGACCTGGCCCGCGCCCGCGATACGCTCAACAGCCACCTGCCCGACCTCTTTGACGGTCACGAGGTCATCACCCTTGCCGAGCGCAGCCTGATGGCGCCACTCGATGCCCGCGCCAAGGCCCTGACTGCCGCCTCGGCCCGTCGCGTGGCCCTGGTGACGGCCGTGTCGCCCCGCGCCCTCATCGACATCGCCTTCGTCATCTATGAGAGCATTCGCCTGGCCGGAGCGATCGCGGCGCTCTACGGTGCCCGTCCGGGCCTGTTCGGCTTTTGGCGGCTGACGGGTTCGGTGCTGGCGCATCTGGCCGTGACCGGCGGCCTTGTCCTGACCGATGGCGTCGTGGAGCAGCTCATCGGCCAGGGGCTGGCCGCAAAGCTATCGGCCCGGCTCGGCGAGGGCGTGGTGAACGGGCTCATGACGGTGAGGGTCGGCATTGCTGCAATGCGCGTGGTCCGCCCCCTGCCCTTCGAAACGCAGGCACAGCCCATGGTGCGGGATTTCATTCCGGAACTGGTCAAGGTGACTCAGGACGCGGGGAAGCCGGCATAACGCACCACCACCGCGTTGTCCTCGGACCTGATCCGAGGACCACTTTTGTCTCGCACCCCGCTGCCAATGGCCCTCGGGTCAGGCCCGAGGGCAGCCGGGCGTCTATCGGGGGCTTTGGCGGATCAGTCCTTTGCCGCGCTGGGCGCCAATGTCAGCTTCAACCCGTCAAGCGCATCGGAACAGAGGATCTGGCAGGACAGGCGTGAATTCGATTTCACGTCTCCGACGCTGTCGAGCATGTCTTCTTCTTCATCGCTCGGGGCACCCACCGCGTCGAGCCAATCCGCGTCGACATAGCAATGGCAGGTGGCGCAGCTCAGCGCGCCGCCACACTCTGCCTTGATATTCAGGTCCCAGTCGCGAATGACTTCCATGACGCGCCAGCCCTCGAGCCCTTCGAGCTCGTGAACCTCGCCTGCCTGGTCGGTAACAATGATCTTCATGCGGCGCTCCTCAACAGCGCGATGGGGATAGCGGCATTGCGATGGCGCTGCAAGGGCGCACATGGTCCAGAAGACCTCATGGTGAGCTTGTCGAACCACGAGGTCGGGCACGCCATCGTGCCACGCCCCACCCTTCGACAAGCTCAGGGTGAGGTCTACTGCTGGCCTACGCCACGCCCAGCTTCTTCTGCAGCTTCGTCGAGCTGGTGGTGTACTGGAACACCACGCGCTCGCCGGGCGAGACGATGGACTTGGCCGCCTGAGCCATCAGGGCGGCTTCGTGGAAGCCGGAGAGGATCAGCTTGAGCTTGCCGGGATAATAATTGATATCGCCGATGGCGAAGATGCCCGGCACAGAGGTCTCGAACTTTTCGGTGTCGACGACAATGGTGTTGTCGTTGAGCTCAAGGCCCCAGTCAGCCACCGGACCCAGCTTCATGGTCAGGCCGAAGAACGGTAGCAGGCGCGTTGCCGGGATCGACAGGTCACCAGCATCGGTGGTTAGGTGCACATGGTTGATCTGACCATTCTCGCCGTCGAGCTTGGCGATCTGGCCGAGCTGGAAGTTGACCTTACCCTCGGCCACCAGTTCCTTCATCTTGTTGACCGAAGCCGGCGCCGCCTTGAAGGCGTCACGGCGGTGCACGAGCGTCAGCGTGCGCACGATGGGTGCCAGGTTGAGGGTCCAGTCGAGGGCCGAGTCACCGCCACCGACAATCACCACATCCTGCCCGCGGAAGTCCTCGATGCGGCGCACGGCATAGAAGACGGACTTGTTTTCGAACTGCTCGATATCGGCGACCGGCGGACGCTTTGGCTGGAAGGACCCACCGCCGGCAGCGATGACCACGACCTTGGTGAAAAAGGTCTCATCCGCGTCGGTCTGCAGCTTGAAGGAGCCGTCCTCGAGCTTCTCGATCGAGTTGACCATGCGGCTGAAGTGAAATTCCGGCGAGAACGGCGCGATCTGGGCCATCAGGTTGTCAGTCAGCTGCTGGCCGGTGACCACCGGGAAGCCGGGAATGTCGTAGATCGGCTTTTCCGGGTAAAGCTCGGCGCACTGGCCGCCAGCCCGGTCCAGGATGTCGATGAAATGACATTTGATGTCGAGCAGCCCGAGTTCGAAGGCAGCAAACAGCCCGCAGGGGCCAGCGCCAATGACGACGACGTCGGTGGTGATCTCAGTGCTCATCTTGTTTCAATTCCGTCTCGCCGGGACATGCCATTCTTCCCGGCGTCATGCCCGCGAAAGCGGGAACTTCTGTTTCAGGTAACGGGAGTTCCCGCTTTCGCGGGAATTGCCCTGTGGGTTAATTTGGACTCGTATAGTCCACTTATATCAGGAGACGCGACGAAGGAAGGGGCGCGTGCCCAGCGGTATCTCGGTGACACCGACGGGTTGATAGAACACCGCCACTTCCGGCAGTCGATTTTCGATCAGAGCCTGACGGCTCGGCTCGTGGGTGACGACAAGTGCATTGAACCCACACCGGCGCATATGCGGAATCTGATCCTGCAAAACGTCGCCTACAGCCCTGATTTCACTTCCATATTTGAACCGCTCGACCAATAGCCGGGCGGTCGAATATCCGCGGCCGTCGGAAAAACCGGGGAAGCGGACAGCGATGGAGGCAAAGCGCGACAGATCGTCCGCGACGTCCTCGATCTTCTCGCCGGGCGACACCAGCAACCCAATGGGGTGCGGATTGGCCAGGAATTCAGCGCGATTGGCCAGAAACACCGGCAGCGGCACATGCACATAGCGCGCTTCGGAAGGATTGGCGCCCTCTTCCCATTCCTTGAAGGGGTCGGCAATGAAGGCACCGTCCTTCCAGAGGGTGTGGCGGTTTGCAGCTTTCATCGGATTGGCGATCGCTCCACTGAAGTCGTAATGGATGCCGCATTCCTTCTTGTTGAGGCCGCGCCACCGTCCGGCGCGCGGATCCTCGCCCTCGGCAACGATCGAGGTGCAAGGCGCGCAGCCAATGGACTTGTAGCCTTTGGCATAGAGCGGATGCTCGGGCAAGTCGTGCTTCTGGCGGTATTCGATGACATCGGCATCGGAGAAATAGGCCAGCGGATTGACCTTGATGCGATCGTCGCTCGTCAGCTCGAAATGCGGAAGAACCCCGCGTTCCTTGGTCTGGTAGCGCTTCCGCCCCGTCACCCAGCCGCCATACTGCTCGGTAATGGGCTCCAATGGCTCGGTCTTGCGGATATGGCAGCAGGAATCAGGATCGGTTTCCCAGAGATCGCCATTGGGGTCGAAACGTTTGACGTCGTTCGGATCGGGATGGATCGCATGGACATTGAGCAGGCCGAACTGCTTTTTCAGCATCTCGACATAGGCCAGCGTCTCGGGAAAGTGCTTGCCCGTTTCCAGGAAATAGACCGGCATGGACGGGTCCACCTGTGCCACCATGTGCAGCAGAACGGCCGAGTCCGCCCCGAACGATGAAACGATGGCCAGATCACCCGGCAGGACGTCGCTGACCGCGTAGCGCAGCACACCAAGCGCATCCATCTCGTCGAACATGCCATTGAGCGCCAGAATGCCGAGGGCGCGCAACTTGTCGTTTGCGACGGGGACAGGAGCGAGTTTAGGCATTGCCATAAAGGGCCTCCTTGAACGGCGCCTCGCCAAGCCGCCGATAGGCCGCAAGGAAGCTCTCGTCCGCGCTTTGGCGCTGGGCAATGTAGAAATCGACCAGCTTTTCGATGGCGCCGGGAACGGCATCGGCCTCGAAACCAGGGCCGATGATCTTGCCGACCGAAGCCTGCTCTGTCGCGTCACCGCCCAGGGTGATCTGATAGAGTTCACCACCCTTCTTCTCGACGCCCAGAATGCCGATATGGCCGACATGGTGATGTCCGCAGGCGTTGATGCAGCCGGAAATCTTGATCTTGAGATCGCCGATTTCCTTCTGCCGCTTGGGTTCGGCAAAAGTCTTGGAGATTTCCTGGGCGATGGGGATCGAGCGGGCATTGGCCAGGGCACAGAAGTCCAGGCCAGGGCAGCAGATCATGTCGGTAATCAGATTGCTGTTGCCTTCGGCCAGGCCATTGGCAACCAGCATGTCATAAACGGCCCGCAGATCGGCGATCGCAACATGCGGCAGAACCAGGTTCTGCTCATGCGTGACGCGCAGCTCATCATAGGAATATTTCTCGGCCAGGTCGGCCACAACATCGATCTGGCTATCGGTGGCATCCCCCGGCGCCCCGCCGACAGGCTTGAGCGAAACGGTAACCGATGCGTAACCGGACACCCGGTGCGGATGCAGGTTGTTGTCGAGCCAGCGGCCATAGGCAGGGTCGATGATCGACTGATAGGCGACGTCAACACTGTCGCCGGACCGGTCGGCAAACTCGGGCGGTGCGAAATAGGTGGTAATGCGGTCGAGTTCTTCCTGCGGCAGGGTCAACACGCCTCCGCGCACTTCGGCAAATTCGGCCTCGACCTGGCCTTTGATGCTCTCCAGGCCTTCTTCGTGCACCAGGATCTTGATGCGTGCCTTGTACTTGTTGTCCCGGCGGCCATAGCGGTTGTAAACGCGCATGATGGATTCGAGATAGGCGAGCAGATGCTCGTTGGGCACGAAGGCATTGATCAGCTTGGCGATCATCGGCGTGCGGCCGAGGCCACCACCGACCCAGACTTCCCAACCGATCTCGCCTGCCGCATTCACTGCCGCCTGCAGACCGATATCGTGGAACCGGATGGCGGCGCGGTCATTGGGTGAGCCGGTGATGGCAATCTTGAACTTGCGCGGGAGGTAGGAAAATTCGGGGTGCAGGCTCGACCACTGCCGGATGATCTCGGCCACCGGACGCGGGTCGATGATCTCGTCGGCGGCAGCGCCGGCAAACTGGTCGGTCGTGACATTGCGGATGCAATTGCCCGAGGTCTGAATGGCGTGCATCTCGACGCTGGCCAGTTCCTCCAGGATCACCGGAATATCCTTGAGCTTTGGCCAGTTGAACTGGATATTCTGCCGCGTGGTGAAGTGGCCATAGCCGCGGTCATAGGTGCGCGCGATATGGGCCAGCTTGCGCATCTGGCGCGAGCTGAGAGTTCCGTAGGGCACCGCAATGCGCAGCATATAGGCGTGCAACTGCAGGTAGAGCCCGTTCATCAGCCGGAGCGGCCGGAACTGGTCCTCGGAAAGCTCGCCGCTGAGCCGGCGCTTCACCTGGTCTGCAAACTGTGCCGTGCGACCCGCTACGAAAGCGGCGTCGAATTCGTCATATCGATACATGCCCGTCGTCACCTAAGTGCTGGCGATCAAACGCCTGCCCATTGAGAGTTAGGGGAGCGGTGGGGCCCGCCGCCCTGATGCGTTCCCGCAGGCGCTTGGGCACGATGCGCCCGTCTTCCTGCGATACTTCTTCGATTTCAAGGCTGATGACCCGGCCATTGGCCTTGGTTGCCGCAAGCGCGCCATCGCGCTCGGAAGTCTCTTCCTTGGAAAACAGGCGCGCAGCCTGGAGGTCCTCGATCCAGTTGCCTGCGCCGTCCAGATACACGGTCGCGCCCGAGGTCAACTCGTTTCCGGTGAGAATTTCCATCGTTCAGGCTACCTTGAATTGATCTGCGGCGGCCGATGCAGCATCGGTCCAATCGCCGTGGGCGACAGCGCGCCCGACTAGAATAACGGCGGGCCCGTCGACAAAATCGACGGCACCCAGGGCCAGTGCACCGAGGGTGCCGGCATAGGATTGATGGTCCGCGCGGCCGGCATTGACCACGATGCCGATGGGCAGATCGGCAGCGGCGCCATGCGCCAGAAGCCGGCCGGCCGTTTCAGCGGCAATGGCCTTGCCCATATAGAGCGACAAAGTCAAACCCGATTGCGCCAGCGCGGCCCAATGAGCAAGGTCCGCATCCTCAGCACCATGCGCGGTGGCGATGACAAAGCCGGTGGAGACCTGTCGCAGGGTGATCGGCGTGGCCGTATCGGCGGCAGCCGCGAAAGCAGCGCTGACGCCGGGGACGATGTCGTAGTCGATACCAGCCGCCCGCAAGGCTGCGATTTCCTCGCCGGCGCGACCGAACACCATCGGATCGCCGGACTTGAGCCTGGCGACCTTCTTCCCCTCTTTGGCAAGGCGGACGATCAATGCATTGATCTGGGCCTGCGAGAAGGAATGGTGCCCCCTGGCCTTGCCGACACAAATCTGTTCGGCGTCGCGACGTCCCATTTCGACAACCGCGGCAGGCACTAGCTGATCGTGAACGATGACATCTGCCTGCTGCAAAAGGCGCTGGGCCCGCAGGGTAAGAAGATCCTCCGACCCCGGACCGGCACCGATCAGCCAGACTATGCCCTGCCCTGATCCATCGGCAGCATGGGCGGCCAGCAGATTTTCGGCAGCCTGACGATCCATTTCAGGCCGCGTTACGAGATCCTCATAGAACCGGCGACGAGCCGCACCATCGTGAATCAGGCTCTCAACCTTCTGGCGCAAGCCACCAGCCAGGCTCGCGATTTTCCCGATACCTGGCGCCAGAAGCGCCTCGATCTGCGCCCGGACCAGACGCGCCAGCACGGGCGCATCGCCTTCGGTGGAAATCGCGACGGTGAGCGGCGCGCGCTCGACAATGGACGGCGTATAGAAGTCGCACTCGCCGGGCACGTCGACCACGTTGAGCGGAATACCCAGCCGCCGCGCCTCCACCTTGGCCAGTTCAGCGGCGTCGCTCTCTTCGGCCACGAAGACCAGGGCAGCGCCGATCAGATCAGGCGGGGTCAGGGCGCGGGTGAATATCTGCGCGTCAAAAGCGGAGAAATCGGACTCGATAACCGGTGAGTAAATCTCTATCGAACCAGTAGTCTTAGAAACCAACCGGACCTTGTTGAGGGCTTCATCGCCGCCGCCGACGATGATGATACGTTTGCCCTTGACCTTGAAGCTCAACGGAAATGTGTTGAGATTACCCATCATGATCCTGTTCGAGAGATAGCGGAAAATAGCGCCAACTGGCTGCTCGCTGCAATGCTTTGAAATTCAATAGCTTTTATATTTCTCTTCTGTGGCAGCCCGTAGAATGTCGCAATTGGCCCCCTGCCCAATCCGGCAAATGAATCTTTCGCGACCGCACCGGCAGAAAATTTGCGCTCAGATTGCAGGAACCGGGGCAGCGAACCCGACGTCCCCCGGTTCAGGGGTAGCTCTGCCCCCATCCGGCACTAGGATGCCCCCATGCTTCGCTCCCCAGCCGTTCTCGCCCTCGTAACCGCATTGATGTCCACCCTGCCCACCGGCGCGCAGGAGTTTCCGCGCGAGGGCAATGCTGCCATTCCCAACGGCACCGCCGCACCCTTTGTCGGGCAATGGAGCGCCGGCTTCCCGGACGACAAGAACACCATCGTGACGACGACAGTAATCTCCTGCGACGATCCGGTGCTCATCGAGGCGGTTGACGATGTGAACCTGTCTCTAAGTCGCAACAACGACATCGAGCCGCCGGTTATTGTCGAATTGTCCGAGTTCTCAAACCGGACCAGCTGGTTTCCGGTCAATGGCGGGCTCAGTTCCATCGCCGTGTGGATCGATGAAGACAGCTTTTATCGCTACGAAGTCGACGCGACGGGAAAAGCCGACTGGGACTGGCCGTTCCTCTATCGAAGGTGTCCCTAACCCTGCCGGGTCGGCACGTGCACAACCAGGCCGTCGAGTTCCTGGCGCACCTTGATCTGGCACGACAGACGGCTGCTGTCGCGCACGTCGAACGCGAAGTCGAGCATGTCTTCCTCCATTGAGGAAGGCCCGCCGACGGTTTCACGCCAATCCTCGTCGACATAGACATGGCAGGTCGCGCAGGTGCAGGCTCCGCCGCATTCCGCGACGATCCCGGGAACGGCGTTCATGATTGCCGTTTCCATCACGGTCGAACCGTTTTCGCCCTCGGTCTCGATGCGCTCGCCCTGCGGCGTGACATAGGTAATCTTGGTCATTGGGGTCCTGAATTCAGAGGTCGAGCAGACCTTCCAGATAGTGCTTGTCGATACCGAACATAGCCTTGACGGCCTTGATCTGGTCAAGCGCTGCCGCCCGCGACCCTGCGCCGCCCCTCTGGGCGACGATCAGATTGTTCTTGGGCGTATGTGCGTCGGATACGAACTCGAATATCTTGGTGCGGTAGCCGCTGGCTTCAAGGATCAGGGCCCGCAAACCATCCGTCACCATCTCCGCCTGCTTCTCCAGAAACGTGCCGTGACGAAGCAGGAAATCCAGTTCCGTCGTGGGTTTACCGGCCTCAATCTGGCGGCGGATCTGCTTGTGGCAGCACGGCGCCACCGCGATCAGCCCCGCGCCGGCCCTGATCCCCTGGAAGATGGCGTCGTCGGTGGCCGTATCACAGGCGTGAAGCGCGATGACTGCGTCGGCTCCGCCCGGGTCATAGTCGAGGATCGTGCCCGCCTCAAAGCGAAGCCCGTCGAAACCCGACGCCTTGGCGGTCGCGTTGCCATCCGCCACGAGGTTGGGACGCATCTCGACGCCGATAACCTCGATCGGCAGTCCCTGCCCGGCCAGATAGTCGTAGAGGGCAAAATCGAGATAGCCCTTGCCAGCGCCCATATCGAGGATGCGCGGATTCTTTGCATCAAGCCCCTGAATCAGTGGCGCAAAGATCTCGACCATCTTGTTGATCTGGCGGAACTTATCCTGCGCATCATGGCGCACCTGCCCGTCCTTGCCGGTAATGCCGAGTGCCCGCAGCCAAGGCTTGCCGGTGTCTGTCAGCGGCCGATTTTTCACCCGGTCGTGACCGCCGTCCGGCGCATTGCGCCCATCCACAGCAGTACGCTTGAGCCGCGCCCTGTCGCCCTGGCGCTCGAATTGCAGGTCAAAACCCGTCGTCTCCAGCCGCGCGCTGCGCCAGTCCGTGACGAGACCGGTCGCCAGCAGGTGTGCGGCCTCCTCGGGTGTCAGGTTCTTGGTGATGTCCTGGGTCTGGTATCGAAAGACAAAGCTCAGCCGCTCGCCGGCCTTGATGGACACTCTGCGCGCTTCCGCCGATTTCAGCGCAGCCTCGGGCCCGTGATAGCCGCCCAGTTTCAATCGTGTCAGCGTGCCTTCGGCAAAGGCCGATAGCACTGCGTCAACGAATTCGCCGATGCGATCCGGCGGGCTCAATGCCGTTCCTTGGTGGTCAGGAATCGGATTTTCGGCCAGTCCTGCTTGGCCCGATCGGCCCACCAGGCATTCTGCGCCAGAAACACAGGCGCCTCGGCGCGATCCTCGGCCATGTTCATCTTCTGGGCCGCGATGAAGCGCTTCAGCTCTTCGGCGTCGTCACTCTCGACCCAGCGCGCGACTTCATAGCCAAGCGACTCAAAGGTGATCGGCACGCCATATTCCTTGGCGACGCGGGCCGAGAGCACTTCAAGCTGCAACTGCCCGACGACGCCAACAATCCAGTCCGCCCCGACCATGCGCCGGAACACCTGCGTGACCCCCTCTTCCGCCAGGTCAGAAAGTGCCTTGGACATCTGCTTGGTCTTCATGGCGTCGGACAGCCGCACCCGACGGATGATTTCCGGGGCGAAATTGGGGATACCGGTGACATTGATATTGGCGCCCTCGGTCAGCGTATCGCCCACTGACAGGGTGCCGTGATTGGGAATGCCGACAATATCGCCCGCGACTGCTTCCTCGGCGAGTTCGCGGTTATTGCCAAAGAAGAACATCGGGTTGGAAACCGCCATATCCTTGCCGGAGCGGACGTTTTTCAACCGCATGCCGCGCTCGAAGGTCCCCGAGCACAGGCGGACAAAGGCGATGCGGTCGCGGTGATTGGCATCCATATTGGCCTGCACCTTGAAGACAAAGCCGGACACCTTCTTGTCGCTGGGATCGATCGGTGCGGGCACCGCCGGCTGCGGGCGCGGCTCCGGCCCCCATTCGCCCAGCGTGCGCAGCAGTTCGGCCACCGAAATCCCCTTGAGCGCCGAACCAAACAGCACTGGGCTAAGATGACCTTCGTGGAACGTCTTGAGATCGAAGGCCGGCAGCATGGCCTGGGCCATTTCCAGGGTCTCGAGAGCCGTCATGAAGACGGGATTGTCGGCCAGCGCGGGAAAGTCGAGCAGGTCTTCAAGCGCCTCGAACTCGGCAATCGTCTTGCCCTGAGGATTGAGCACGCGCTTTTCGAGCAGGTCGATATAGCCACCGAAATCCACGCCCATGCCAATGGGCCAGAGCACAGGGGTCAGGTCGAGCGCCAGCTTGTCCTGAATTTCGTCGATCAGGTCGAGCGGCGCGATGCCCTCGCGGTCGACCTTGTTGATGAAGGTGATAATGGGAATGTCGCGGAGGCGGCACACCTCGAAGAGTTTCAGCGTCTGGCTCTCGATGCCCTTGGCCGCGTCGATCACCATGATGGCCGCATCCACGGCCGTCAGTGTTCGATACGTATCCTCGGAAAAGTCCGAGTGGCCGGGCGTATCCAGCAGATTGAGCGTCAATCCATCATAGTCGAAGGTCATCACCGACGAGGTGATGGAAATGCCGCGCTGCTGCTCCATTTCCATCCAGTCAGAGCGAGTCGAACGCGCACCGGCCTTGCCGCGCACCGCCCCGGCGGATTGAATGGCGCCGGCGGCAGCCAGCAGGCGCTCGGTCAGCGTCGTCTTACCCGCGTCCGGGTGCGAGATGATCGCAAAGGTCCGGCGCAGGCGGAACGGTTCGGCGGTAGGCCGGGGCGCAACCTCGGCAGCATTGGACAGGGACATGAAAACTGCTGGAGTTTTGGGCCGATGCGCGAGGCAGACGACCGAATTTCAACTGGCCGCTCTATAGGCGAAACACGGTCCTGCGGTCAAACCGGACACCCTTTCATGGCCGCGCCACCCCGACCCTCCACGTCAGACAGGCGCCGGAAATCGGCAAATACCGGCCCGCCATGTCTATCGAGCTCTGCGCAGCACAGAGCCAGGAGCGCCCCACCATCCCCGCCGACCGCCTCGGCCATTGCAGACTCCATCTGGCTGGCAAGGTCAGGGTCGGCCTGGACGAGCCGCCTCTGCAGCCATTTGCCCGCACCGGTCCACCGCCTCTGCCCCAGCAGGATCAGGTCGACCAGTTTTGGATAGAGCGCCACGGCAATGGCCATGACCTCGCCCCGGTCGCGCCGGCCGCGCAAATCATCTGCGAGATCGGAAATCTGATAGAGCATCAACTCCAGCCTTTCGCCCGCAAGCGGCGCCGGCCCTGCGTCCAGCAAGAATTGGGCACGCGCGCGCAAGCCGGCGGCCTCCTCGACCCGCGAGCCGACCAGCCGCCCCTCGGCCGCAAGGCTGATCATCACCGGGCGGCCATGCTCGACGTCACGCTCGAAGAACCGGCCGAGCGTAGCGCCATCGTGGACGAAGGCTTCGACCGGAAACCCGTCCATGATGAAGGATTCCCGCCATGCGCGCTCTACGCCCGGAAAGAGAACGACCATGTCGATGTCAGACCCAAACGTGCCCTGCCCCCGCATGATGGAACCGCCCACAAAGGCGAAGCCCGCACCCGGATACCGGGTGTCGAGCGTATGCAGGGCAACGGCGAGTGCCTGATTTGCGATGAGATCGGGGGGGCTTGATGCACGAGCTGTGTCCTTCGGGTCTGGACCGGCGGGCACAAAAAAACCCGCTCGTTTCCGGCGGGGTTGGTATCGGCAGGCCTGATGCAATCAGCTCATGCGACCCCACGCCCCCGCACAGCGGTGGTGGTGGACATGGCACGCATGGTCATCTTCCTGCTCATGGCCAGAAACTAGCCCGACCCATTGTTCGGGTCAATCGCGGCTTATTCGGCCTGGTCGGCCAGCATACGGGCGATGAAGTCGCGCACTTCTTCTACCGCAAGGCCCAGGTCGTCTATGGCCTCGCTGCGGAGCGGCCGACCGGCGCGCAGGTCATCTTCCATGGCGCGGGCAATCTCCGAAATCGTCCACGCTCCCACGCCCGAAGCCGCACCCTTGATCGAGTGAACGTTGATTGCCAGGTCGTCGAAACTCAGAGCCAGCCGGAGCCGCCCGAAATAGGTAAAGAGCGTCTGATCGAAGAGCCGAAGGACTTCGAGTTCGAGGTTTTCGTCGCCCAGACACTGCTTGGCGAGGTGAACCAGGTCCACCGGCCTCATGGGCCGGGTGCGAGGTAGAACGATTGGGGCCTTGACTGCGGTCTGTGCCATTTGCGGTACTCCACTAAATCCCGCCGGCACCGGCGGAATTCCCACGCGCTGTGAACAGCGTAAGTCGGCCGCATGAATCAGAGATTAAGCCACATCTTCGCCTTGGTTTGCCGGTCCATTCCTTAACGTTTCCCACCCGAAAATTAACCTTTGGGTAAGAAACCGTTCGGTTTGCATAAAATTGAATGTATGAATGGGCTTTGAACCAGCGCGCGGCGGCGAGGGTTTGGGGGAACGATGCGGGGCATTTGCATCGAATTGTTCCAATTTGGCCACCGGCCCGGAAAGGGCTGCTGGAGCATGACTACTCCCGAAGTCCGCCTTGTTGCTGCAGTGCCGACGCGAGAGTTGTAAAGAGTATGGCGAAGAATTCGACCCCCCAGAACGATCCGGCCGCCTTGGCCTTTTCCGCCGTGGAAGACGCCCTCAAGGACTCCGTATTCAATCTGGACGACACTCCGCCCAAGGCGACTGAAAAGAAGCCGGTTGATCCCGCTCGCGCCGAACGCCTGAAGGCCGCCGACAAGATCGCGCAGCAGGCCGGCGCCGTGGCCAATGACGATCGCATTTCCACATCCAAGCTGCTTTACGGCCTGCAGAGCCGATCCTCGGCAACGCCGACCTGGATTGCCCTGCTGCTCTCCGTGGTCTGGATCGCCCTCTCGGGTGGCATTGCCTGGCTCCGCTTCGGCCCGCAAATGGTCAATTTCGGCCAGTTCGCAGGCTCGATGGAATTTGTGGCCCTTCTGGCGATCATGGTCTTGCCGGTTCTCGCGTTTTTCGGCATCGCCACCCTCTTCCGCCGCGCGGCCGACCTGCGCAATGCCGCCTCCTCGATCACCCAGGCCGCCATTCGCCTGGCCGAACCCGAAGTGACCGCCGCCGACAAGGTGGCTTCGGTCGGACAGGCTGTGCGCCGCGAGGTCAATGCGCTTGGCGATGGGCTGGAACGCGCCCTTTCGCGCGCCGGCGAGCTCGAGGTGATGATCCACAATGAGGTGACGGCACTCGAGCGCACCTATTCGGACAACGAGTCTCGCATGCGTGCATTGATCGCGGAGCTCGCGAGCCAGCGCGAAAGCGTGTTGACCAATACCGAGCGCGTCCGCGAAGCCATCACTGAAAGCCACACTGGCCTCGTCTTCGACCTCGACATGATCAGCCAGCGAATTTCGGGCACGATCGTGGAAAGCGGCGGCAGCCTCACGCGCGCCCTCGAAACGGCCGGAAACGCCCTCAATACCGGCTTCAATGAGCGTGCCGAGAACTTCGTGCAGCTGGTGGACAATCGGACCGGCGACTTCATTTCGGCGCTCGACAACAGCGCCAGTCGGCTCACGCTTGGCTTTGAGGATCACAGCGCCGCACTCACCAAGTCACTGGACGAGCGCGCCGCGGACCTCAATTCGGGCGTCGAGAGCCGCATTGCCTTGCTGACCGATGCCCTTGATGCCCAATCTCAGAGCATTGCGGCAGCGATTGACCAGCGTACATCCCAGATTGCCGAGCGTTCCGAAGCCCTGACCGGCTCGTTCGAAGAGCGCAGCCGCGCCATTGCCGGCCTGATCGAGTCGCGCACCGGCGAATTGTCGACCGCCCTGGACGATCGGACCCTTGCACTGTCGAACCTGCTGACCGATGGCGGCTCGTCGCTGCTTGATCAGTTGCGCAGCCGCGGCGATGAGGTCAGCGATGCCCTCAAGGCCATCGGCGAGCGCATTGCCGGCGATATCTCCGGCCGTTCGACCGAAGCCGAACTGCTGCTCGCGACCATGACGCGCCAGCTCGACGAGTCGGTTTCGATCCAGCTCAATGCCCTGGACAGCCGGTTGCAGTCGGCCATCATTGAAATCAATGGCGCCCTGGACGACACATCCGAGCGCGCGCGCCTCACTCTGGTGGGCGCCGGCCACGATTCCCTTGGTGCCTTTGACACCCGCATGAGCGAGATCACCGGCCTGCTGGACGACAAGCTCCGGGCTCTCGACGGCCTGATCGGGGATCGCGGCGAACGACTCGTCGCCCGTCTCGATGAACAGGGCACCAGCTTTGCCGCGCGTGCCAACGTTCTCGAGATGGCACTCAACGAAGAATCCGGCCGGTTCAACGATGTCGTCAGCGAGCGGACACGCGAGTTGAGCGATGTGCTGGGCGCCAAGACCAAGGCGATCACCGAGAGCATTTCCAACCGCACGCGCGAAATCGCGGAATCGCTGGACACCCATGCCGAACAGCTCGCCGAGACGCTGGACAGCCGGTCCACCGGTCTTGATGGCCTGCTGGCGGCGCGCGTCGGCGACCTGGATGCAGCACTGACCGCCCGCGCCGGCGAGATCGACACGACGCTCTCTGCCCACGCTGGCAGGATCGACACGACCCTGTCCTCTCATGCCGGGCAGATCGACAGCGCGCTGGCCGCGCGCGCCGGGCAGATCGATAGTACCCTCGCCTCGCGCAAGGGCGAAATCGACCGCGCCCTGGCGACCCGTGCCGAAGAACTCGAAACCGCCATGGCGATGCGCAGCAGCGAGATCGATGCGGCGCTGACAGCACGCGTCGGTGACTTCGATGCAACCCTGACGACGCGCAGCAACGAGATGACCGAGGCCATCCGCCTGCGCTCCATGGAACTGGGCGAAGCTCTGTCCACCGGTACGCGCAGCTTTGACTCGGCGATCACCGGCCGCACTCAGCGCCTCTCGGAAACCCTGTCCGAGCGCACCAATGCACTGTCGCTGGAAATCGAGAGCCGTACCGAAGCGCTGGCCAGCCAGCTCGAAGAACGCTCTGATACGCTCTACGGCCGCCTCAATGAGGGCACGCAGCAGCTGGCCGGCGCCATTGGCACGCGTACCCAGCAGCTTTCCGATGCCCTGGCCAACCACGCCACCTCGATCGGCGAAACTATGGCGCTGCGCACCAGCGAGATGACCGAAACGCTCGAGCAGCAGACGGCCCTCTCGACCCAGAGCATCGACCAGTCCCTGCAGAACGTTGCGAGCACCATGTCCTCTCGCCTCAGCGAGATGTCTGAAGTCGTGGCGTCCAAGGTCGCACAGGTCGACGACAGCCTTGGTAAGGGTCTCGACAATGCCGTGGCCCGTATTTCGGATGCCGAGCGCGGCGTGACCGCCAGCATCGATACGGCCAGCGCCAGCGTGGGCGAAGCAGCCCGCCGCGCGGCCGAACTCATCGAGGTCAACGTCAACACCGCCCGCAACACGATCACGGAACTGGTGGACCAGCGCCTGGGCACCCTGCCCGAGGCGATCACCGCGCGCGCCGATATTACTGCGGAACGCCTGGCGGCTCTCAATGCCTCCATCAATACCTCGATCACCCAGTCCATGACCGATCTCGAAGCGGGCGCAGACCGCATCGAAGAAACCATTGCCACCCGCATCACGGCGGCAACGACGGCAATCGCCACCAATGTGGAAAGCACCGCAGACCGCATGGACTCGGCCGTGCGCACGGCGCTCGAACAGATCCGCGCCGCCGCCGGCTCCATCGACCAGATCGTTTCGGTCAAGGCCGTGGGTGCCGTCGACACGATCGAATCCCGCCTCGGGGAGATCAACCGCTCGGTCGAGGAACACACCAACAGTTTCGCGAACCTCGTCAGCGAACGGTCCGAGCAGCTTCAGTCCGCCCTCGCCAATCATGGCAACCTCCTGCGCAATGCGCTGGCGGAGAATGCCCGCGAGGCCGAGGAGATCACTGCGAGCTCGACGGGTCGCATTCTCACCGACGTTACCGCTGCCCTCAACAAGCTCAACGACTCCAACCTGCTGCTGCAGCGGGTTCTGGATGCATCGACGGCCAATCTGGCCAGCCTCGAGACCAGTGTCGCCCAGCAGACGGCCAGCTATTCGAACACCATGCGCGACGCCATGGGCCAGACCGAGCAGGCCGGCGAGATGGTCACCCAGCATGTGGGCGCCCTGCAGCAGACAATTCGCTCCATGGTCGAAGAATTCGGCGGCATCCTTGGCCGCCTCGACGAGGAGGCCTCCGGGCTTCAGCGCGCTTCGCAGGCCCTCGAAGTCACCAGTGGCACTGCCATCGAGACCCTCGAAGACCGCCGTGGTGCGATGGATGCGCTCGCCCAGAGCTTTGCCTCGCGCGCCGACGACATCGATGGCCGCATGCGCATGTTTGCCCAGTCCATCGCCGATACCGTCAACGACACCGAACGCCGCCTGATCGGCGCCCGCCGGGCCATGGACGAAGCGCTCACGGCCACGACGCACACGGTCACCGATGCCCTGGAGCAGACCACGGCAACCGTCGCCCAGGCCCTTGAAGCCAACAGCGAAAGCGTTACTAACGCCCTTTACGCGACCAACGAGCGGTTCACCTCCACCCTCTCGTCCAATGCCAGCCAGGTCGACTCGGCCGTGCAGCGTGCCGCAGAAGCGGCCTCTGCCGCGCTCAGCCAGACATCTGCTTCGGTGCGGGCGGCCCTGGGCGACCAGGCGAGCCAGGTCAACGCAGCGCTGGAAGACAACGCCGTCAAGGTCAGCGACACGCTCGCCGCCACGGCCGGCAGCGTGACCGACGTCATGAACTCGACCACCAGCACACTGGCGGACACCATTTCGGACTCCACCAACTCGGTCCGCAATGCCATCGCCTCCAATAGCGGTCAGTTGCGGCGCGTGCTCGACGACACCTCGACCCAGGTCACCGAGCGCCTTGGTTCCTTCCACGAAGCAGCCGACCAGGAAGGCGCCCGTGCCAGCCAGGCGCTGCAGGACGCACAGCAGCGCATGGTTGCAGAGATGCAGCGTGCCATCGAAGACGCGACCAAGCGCTTTGCCGATACCGCTCACGCTATGCGCGAAACGGCCCGCGAAGTCGGCGGGGAACTCGAAGCCACCCGCGCCGAACTCACGCGCGGCATCAACGAACTGCCGGAGGAAACCCGCGCCAGCGCCGCCGCCATGCGCCGTGTTGTCGCCGAGCAGATCGAAGCCCTCAGCGAGCTCAATGCCATTGTGCGCAGCCAGCCGGCCAGCCATGACCTGACCGACCGCCGCGCTGCCCAGCGCCCGGCGCCACGTCAGCCCGAGCCGCAGGCCTACCAGGCACCCCGCGAGGCCTATCGTCCCGAGCCGGCCCGTCCGACCCTTGTCGATCCGATCCGCGCTACTCCGGCACCTGCCCCGCTTGCCGCTCCGGCGCCGGAACGTCCGGCCCCCACTCCGGTGCAACAGGCTCCGGCCCCTGCCCCGCGGCAGGACGCCGAAGCAGGTGAGAACGGCGGCTGGCTTCGCGATGTCCTCCGCAATGCTTCGGCCAAGCAGGCTGGCGGGCAGACACCGCAGGGTCTTTCCGGCCTGACCGACGAGATCGCCCGCTCCATCGACGACGCCGCGCTATCCGAGGCCTGGTCCCGCTACCAATCCGGCGAGTCCAATGTGTTCACCCGCCGCATCTACACGCTGACCGGCCAGGGCACCTATGACGAAGTGCGCAAGCGCATTCAGCGCGACGCCGATTTCGCCAAAACGGCCCAGGCCTATATGAGCGAATTCGAGCAACTGCTGAAACGCGCCGCGGCCGGTCCCAATCCGGCGGCCGAAACCCGTGAATACCTCCTGTCTGACCGCGGCAAGGTATATACGACCCTGGCCCATGCCAGCGGCCGGCTGAGCTGATCCAGTTTTTGCCCAAATGAGCAAAGCCCCGGCACTGTCCGGGGCTTTTTTGCTGACAATGCGGTAGCGCTACCCCGGCAAAGGCTGTGGTAGTGTCATCGCATGGAGCCGCATCCTCATTTCAGGGCCGCAAGCATTCCCGCCCGACACCAGCTGGGTCCGTTCGTATTGCAGGCGCTGACAATCGCCGATCTGGATCGCGACTACGATGCGATCATGGCCAGTGCCGATGATATTCGTGCGGCCAATCCGGGATCGCGCTGGCCCGACGGTTTGACGAAGGACGACAACCTGATCGATCTCGCCTGGCACCAGAGGGAGTTCAGGGCCCGGCGCAGCTTTTCCTGGGTGATCGAAAATGCGAGCGGCGACTATCTGGGCTGTCTCTATGTCTATCCATCAATCAGCGGTGAAGCGGCGGCGCGCGTCGCATGGTGGTGGCACACCGGTCATGGCGGCTCGGATGCCGAGCTTCGGGTGCTACTGACCAACTGGCTATCTGGTGCGGACTGGCCGCGGCTGGACTACCGGCTTCAGGAACCCTGACCGGCCGCGCCTCCAATGTATCGTTTGGCTCCGATGCACACCCGATATTCCGGCAGGGCGGCAAACTGATCGAGATCCCAGATCGCTGGCAGTCCGACGCTCTTCGCCAGATGCAGAACACCATCCGGTCCGGTCCACAACCCGACATGGGCGCCATAGGGATCCTCGCCTGGCCCGAAAAGCACCAGATCGAGCGGCATCAGCGGTCCGGTGACGTAGCTCGTAAATGTTGTGTCTTCCCACAGGTCGCTCGAGCGCATGGGCGGCAGCACGATGCCGAAATAAGCCAACACTGCATAGGCGTAGCGCTGGCAGTTCGCGCCCCGTCCCAGACTGTAGTCACCCGCGGGAATCTGCGAGGCGACATAGGGCACCTCGAAGAACTTCATGGGGAGCTGGTGCAGGAAATCAGTCACAGGCGTGCTTTGAGGCTTCGAAACAGGAGGACCGCACCACCCTAGTGCCGTTCGCGCCGGGACAGTAGCCCAGCGCGAGCTCTGCCCACACCTAGACCATCACGTTGCTAGCGCCTTGGGCGGGCGCAGCCGCAGGGAGAGCACGACGCAGCCAAGGGCCAGCAGGCAAACGAAAGTGGAGTAGAAAAAGGCATAGCTGCCAAAATTCTCAAACAGCACGCCAAAGATGATGAGCGCAGCCATGGCACCAGCCATGTTGAGCATGGTTGCGAAGCCCTGGGCCTCGGCAGCATTGGACTCATCGGTCCAGTTGGCGATGAAGTGGACGACGCCGAAATAGCCCATGCCAAAGCTGAAAGCGTGAAGGAGTTGGGTGAAGAACAGCACCTCGACCGGCGGATTGAACGCCATGATGGTGAAGCGCAATAACCCGGACATGGCGCAGACGAGGATCATGTTTCGGGCGGTGACGCGGCCCCCGAACCGACGCCAGGCAAACATCAACACCGCCTCCCCGATGGCCGCGACCCCAAGCAACGGGCCGAGGAAATAGGATGGAATGCCGTTCTCGTGCCAGAGCAAAGCCGCAAAACTGCCGATGATCGCATTGCTGGAATTGACCAGCGCGAACGCGACGAGTGGCAGCACGAACCACAGTCGCAGGGAGTCGCGCAGCCGGCTTGGCTGCGCCCGGGGCGGAGCGGTGTCGGCCAGCGTTACCTTGGGTGACGGCGCGCGAAACCGCGGCAGCAGCAGCGCCAAGAGCGCTCTCACCACCACGGTCAGGATATAGAGCGTAACAAAGGCCCCGGATCCCAGAACATTGATCAACAGGCCAAGCCCGCCGGCCGCGAAGACATATCCAACCGTGGCCCAGGCCCGGATGGCCCCGAAATCTGTGCCGTTTCGACGCGTCATGCGGACAGTCGCGGCATCGATCACCGGCGGCACGAGGCCGTTGGTCGTTGCGGTCAGGCCCCAGATCAGCAGGATTCCCCAGAACTCGGACACCATGTAAAGCGGCAGCGGCGCGAGTGCCGCGGCGGCAGAGATGAAGATCAAGGCCGTACGCCAGTCGTCCGCCTTGTCGGCCACCCGCCCGACGATCATGTTCAGCAGGAGGAGCAGAAAAGTCGGGAGGGCGTTGATGACGCCGATCTGATCGGCCGGAATTCCGTGCTCGCTCAGCCAGATGCCGAGAAACACCGAGGCAACGCCCCCGGGGACATAAACGGTAAACTGATAGATAGATGCACGCAGCTCGGGACTATCCAAGCGCGAAAGGGCCGGCAACATCGGAAAATGAACTCCCGGCGCAGGATGGGCGCCGCGTGACCCTACGTGACTCGGATGCGCGCCCAAGGCAAGCGGCAAAAGTCGGACAAATGCAGAATTCCTCGAAGTGGTATCAGTCCGCAAATACCACTATTGCCCCCCGGCCCTCCGAAGCCGGAACCGCCGGTTCTCCCCACCCGCCATTTCGGTCCATCTGATCAGTTCGAACTGGCCATCGTCATTCTCGACTATGGCTGTGCAGCTTTCCACCCAGTCGCCGGTGTTGATGTACTGAATGCCGAGGCGATCGTGCATGTCGGCGAGGTGGATATGGCCGCAGATCACCCCATCCACGCCCGACTCGCGTGCCTCATGGACCAGGGCTTCCTCGAACCGCCCGATCACCGACACCGCATTCTTGACCTTCTGCTTGGCCCAGGCACTCAGCGACCAATATTGCAGCCCAATACGGCGTCGCACCCAATTGATGGCAATATTCACCCGCAGCGCGAAATTGTAGGCCCAATCCCCGACATGGGCGAGCCACTTGGCATTCATCACCACCACATCGAACTGGTCGCCGTGGATGACCAGATAGGTCTTGCCGGTTGCCGAGGTATGGACGGTACGGTCCACCAGCTCAATTTCGCCGAAATAGGTGCCGAGATATTCGCGCAGAAACTCGTCGTGATTGCCAGGCAGATAGACAATGCGGGTTCCCGCATTGGCCTTTTCCAACACGGTCTGGATCAGCACATTGTATTCTTCAGGCCAGTGCCACTGCTTGGCGAGCCTCCAGCCGTCCAGGATGTCTCCGACCAGGTAGATGGTATCGGCGTCGTGCGCGCGCAGGAATTCAATGAGCTGACCAACCCGGATCGGCTTCATGCCCAGGTGCACATCGGACAGAAACATCGCCCGAACGCGCCGGACTTCTCGGTCATCCGCCATCAGCCCGCGGCCTCCTGCTGGTTCGCGCGCACATTACCCCGCCGATGGAGGACTGCAAACCGTGGCGCGCACAATGACGGTGGAAACCTTTCCGGCCGGTCAGCGAATGCGCGCCTTGAGCGTGACGATGCGCTCGTAGCTTTCGGCAATGCGGGCGGCGAAGGCCGGGTCGGCGGCCGCCTCGGCCAGCAGGATATCGAGAATTTCCCGCGAGAGTCCGGCGCGATACCGGGCCGTATTGGAGAACAGCAGCACGTCCATGCCGGCTCGCACAGCCTTGGTGACGGTTTCCTCCAGGGTGAAATGATCGCGAATTGCACCCATTTCGAGGTCGTCGCTGATGACGACACCGTCAAATCCCAGTTCGCCCCTGAGTACCCCGTCGATCCAGCGCGGCGAAAGCGAGGATGGCGTCTCCCCGTCGCCGTCGGCGTAGCCGGCATGATAGAGGTGACCGATCATCACCATGTCGGCCAGGCCATCGGCGATCAGGGTGCGGTAGGGATCCAGCTCATCGGGCGACCAGGTGCGCGTGATGTCGACAAAGCCTTCATGGCTGTCGGCCGTCGAAGACCCGTGGCCCGGAAAATGCTTGAGCGCGGTAACCAGACCTGCCGCGTGATGAGCCCGGATAAAGGCCGCATCATAGGCCGTCACCACATCAGGATCGGCCGAGAAGGATCGTCCAAACCGGGCGATGATCTGGTTCTTGCTATTGGTGTTGAGGTCGGCCACCGGCCCGAAATTGATGGAGAACCCTTCATCGGCGATACCGCGCGCCATCTTGGCATAGATGGCCTCCGCGTCTTCCGGGCTATTTCGGCTGGCCACGGTCGCAGCGTTGGGAATCTCGGTAAATCCAACGTCCCGCGTCAGGCGCTCGACGGAGCCCCCTTCCTGGTCAAGGGTGATAAAGGGCAACAATTCGGGTGTCGAACCACGGAACACCTCGTTCATCTCGCGCACTCGCGCCAGGCTGGTGACATTCTTGCGCAAGAACATCACGCCACCCAGCCGGCCGGCGGCAAGTTCCTCAACAAGCGCCGTCACGCCAGCATCCCCGGCGCTGTCGCCTTCGAAGCCGACGATGATCATCTGACCGGCCATTTGCTCCAGGGTCGCGGCCTGCGTCACAGGCGCAAGAAGGCAGGTTGCAATAACAAGCAGAGTTCGCAGCACGGCACTCATCCGGCAGGGGGAATCGAAAAATGACCTTGGCTTTGAAAACGCGGCGACACAATGACCCCCCTGTTCAGGGGATGTGCGCAGGCGGCCATTGGCAAAAAATGTGAACCGATGGACCATGAGCGGATGTGCAACCTTCCATGCGCTCACCATCAAACTTGTCGGGCGGCGACCTGTTGGTCACCGCCCGATTTTTCTTGCCTACTTGTTCTGCCGGTTGGCGATCAGATCATCGACGACCGAAGGATCAGCCAGGGTCGAGGTGTCACCCAGCGCGCCGAAGTCATTCTCGGCAACCTTGCGCAGGATACGCCTCATGATCTTGCCGGAGCGGGTCTTGGGCAGGCCCGGCGCCCACTGGATGTGGTCTGGCGAGGCAATCGGGCCGATTTCCTTGCGAACCCAATTGCGCAGTTCGCCGCGCAGGGTGTCGTTATACTCCTCGCCCGCCATCAGCGTGACGTAGCAATAGATGCCCTGACCCTTGATGTCGTGCGGGAAGCCCACCACGGCAGCTTCCGACACCTTGGGATGGGCAACCAGGGCGCTTTCCACCTCGGCGGTGCCAAGACGGTGCCCGGACACGTTCAGGACATCGTCGACGCGCCCCGTGATCCAGTAATAGCCGTCTTCGTCGCGCCGGCAGCCATCGCCGGTGAAGTAGTTGCCCTTGTAGGTTTCGAAATAGGTGGACACGAAGCGCGCGTGGTCACCCCAGATGGTGCGAGCCTGGCTGGGCCAGCTGTCCTCGATGACCAATACGCCCTCGGCCTTGGTCTGCTCCTGCAGCTTGCCCTCGGGCGACAACACGGCTGGTTTGATTCCGAAGAACGGCTTGGTCGCCGAGCCCGGCTTGGTCGGTATGGCACCGGGGAATGGCGCGATCATGTGCCCGCCGGTCTCCGTCTGCCACCAGGCATCGACGATCTCGCAGCGGCCCTTGCCCACCTTGTTGTGATACCAGAGCCAGGCTTCCGGATTAATCGGTTCACCCACCGTACCCAGCAGCCGCAGGCTGGGCATGTCATGCTTGTCGACGAAATCTGGACCAGCACCCATCAGGGCCCGAATGGCGGTCGGCGCGGTGTGGAAGACATTGACCTTGTGGCGTTCGACCACCTGCCAGAACCGGCTCGCATCGGGCCAGGAGGGGATACCCTCGAACATCAGCGTCGTGGCGCCGTTGGCGAGGGGGCCATAGACGATATAGCTGTGGCCGGTGATCCAACCCACGTCGGCAGTACACCAGAACACTTCGCCACGCTTGTAGTCGAAGCTCAATTCATGGGTCAGGGCCGTATAGGTCAGGTAGCCGCCCTGGGTGTGGAGGACGCCCTTCGGCTTGCCGGTGGAACCCGAGGTGTAGAGGATAAAGAGCGGATCCTCGGCATTCATCGGCTCGGGGTCGCAAACGGGCTCGACGCCGGCCGCGGCCTCGTGCCACCAGACGTCGCGGCTACCCTTCATGGGAATGTCGGCGCCGGTATTGCTGACCACAAGCACCTTCGAGACGCCGGGACAGTCTTCCAGAGCCTTGTCGACATTGGCCTTGAGGGGCACTGACTTGCCGCCGCGACGGCCTTCATCGGCAGTGATGACGACGGCGGAATCGCAATCGTTGATACGACCGGCCAGAGAATCGGGAGAGAAGCCGCCAAATACCACCGAATGCACCGCGCCAATGCGCGCGCAGGCCAACATGGCATAGGCGGCCTGGGGAATCATGGGCAGGTAGATGGTGACGCGGTCGCCCTTACGGACACCCAGAGTCTTCAACACATTGGCGCAGCGGCACACCTCTTCGTGCAGCGTGCGATAGGTGATGTGCTCTGCCTTGTCGGCCGGATTGTCCGGCTCCCAGATGATGGCGATGTCGTCGCCACGTTCGGCCAAGTGCCGGTCGATGCAGTTCGCCGCGACATTGAGCACGCCGTCTTCGAACCATTTGATCGAGACATCCGGGTAGGCAAAGGTGGTGTTCTTGATCTTGGTGGGAAAGGTCATCCAGTCCAGGCGCTTTGCCTGTTCGGCCCAGAACCCGTTCGGGTCCGAGATGGACTGCTCATAGAGCCGGGCATACTGGTCGGCACTTGTGTGGGTGCGTGCGACGGCAGCCGCACTTGGCTGGAATACGAGCTGCTCGCTCATCATCTTCCTCCCTTATCTCTCCCAAGAATTGTTCTAATGAACGCCCCCCCTCGCGGCAAGACCTTGCGCCCGAGACATAAGTGCAATTCCGGCAAGGGGAATTGCCCTTTCGGCAGGGGCACGGCGCGTTAACTGCCGTCGGCCATAGTGCTCTGCGAGCGCCCAGGACGGGCGAATCCGGCGAGGTATCTCATGCCCGAAATGACGGTCCGCCCCGCGGCTCGAAGCGAGTTGGCTCTGGTTCACCGCGAACTGATAGCGGTCATCAACAGCTCTGCGCACTACAATGATCTGTTCAAGGCACACGAAACCGCCCGACTCAATCGGACCTTCCTCGACAACCTGCACGCTATCGACCCATGGCACATCATGCTTGTGTGCCTCGATGGGGACGTCGGCGGGGTCATCGTTTCAGGCCCGGACTGCGGGACACTGTTCCGCTACTGGAGTTGGGTGTTTCCGGCATATCGGCAGTCCCGGCTGAGCCTGTTTGCCATGCGCGTTTTCGACGAGCACTGGGACAATGGACGCTTTCACAAGGTGTCGACCTATGTCCGCCCGGAAAACGACGTCGCCTGCACCATGCTGAAGCGCTATGGCTACGAGCAAACCTGCCTGCTCAGGCAACACATTTTCGGGCAGGACTACCTGGTCTATGAAAAATTCTTCACTCGCCAGGACCTGCCCTACGACCATGGCGTCAACATTGGCCGGCTGGGGCGCCTGCGCAAACGTCTGGCGGGCCTGTTCGGCGCCTGACCTAGCCGAGCGTCGAGGCCGCTCCGGCTGCCGCTCCGGTCCGGCGCGATCGGAAATATTGCACAATGGACACATCGATCCCGGCCGTCCGCCAGGCGATGAGCCACAGGCCCACCGACCATATGGCGATGGCAATGATCGCCGCCAGAGCCGCGCCGATCAGGCCGAAGGCGGGGACAAGCAGCATATTGGCACCGACAAGGCTTCCCATCCCGACCAGCACGGCAGGGATGCTGGCCCAGGGGCGGTCATGGATGGACAGCACCATCGAGGCAGGCCCCATGACCGAGCGCACAACCAGGGCAAGGCACAGGATGGCCAGTGGCAGGGCGCCCGCGCTGAAACTGGGGCCGAACAGGGTCAATGCAAACGGCCCGGCGATGACGACAAGGGCGAACAGCACCAGGGAAATCAGGCTGGCGACCACATTGGCCTCGCCCACCTTGCGGTGGAAGGCCGCACGATCTGCATTGGCCTCGCTCTCGAACATGTCCGGCAGTGTCACGGCATAGACAGCCGCCACGCCGAAGGACACCAGCGAGAAAATGCGCGTGCATACACCGAAAATGGCCAGTTCTTCCTTGCCCAGAACATTGCTCAGTAGCAGCAGATCGATATCGAAGAAGAAATCGGTAGCGAGGGAGATCATCACCCAGGGTGCCGCGAACCGCCACCAGCGTTTCGCCTCCGCAGCGCGTGGCTGCGTCGCCACCCCGATCCGCCCCAGGCTCCTGACGACAAAGCCAAAATGGACCAGCGAGATGACCACGTAACCGATAGCTATGCCCCATAGCATCACCGTAAACGCGGCCGGTGGAGACCCGGTCAGGCTGGCAAAAGCAAATGCGGCCAAGACGATCATCGGCCTGAAGATGGTGTCGGCAAAGAACCCGGCAAAGGGCCGTTTCAGCCCGACAAGCACGGCGCCGTTGATATAGACAATCGCCGTCGCGAAGGCCAGGAGAAGGACCGGCAGGAAATGTGCGGCAAGGGTGCTGGCACCCTGCCCCACCAGATCGAGAGCCAGCCGCCCGCCGAGCAGAACCACAAGCATGCCGAGCATGACATGGCCATAGGCGCGCACCAGGAAGGACACCAGTTGACCACGGTCACCCCGGGCCCGGTATTCGGCGGCGAAATAAGTGCCAACAGTATGAAAGCCCAGCGGCAGGACCACCGCCACCAGGTTCACGCAGGCGATGATGAGCAGATATTCCCCTAGGATTTCCGCACCCCAGATGCGCGCGATCAGGGCCTGCACCAGAAAGATGAGGCCAGCGCCAGCGAGGCGGGCGCCGAATATCACCGAGGACTGGGAAGCCAACCGGCGCGCCAGGCTCATTTGAGATACTCTTCGGTCTCGTGCGGTGGCTGATCCGGCTTGGATTTGCTGCCACTCATGGCATCGAGGCGGCGCCGGACATGCTGCACCAGATCGCGGGCCCCAAATGCGGCCATGCCCGACCAATAGGCCACAGGATTGCTGGCATAGTTCACAACGGGCGGCACTGGGCGAATGACCCCGGCGTCGCCGACCATGCCCTTCTTGAACTGATGCAGCCCGAGGAAGCCATCCGTGCCACCGAGATCATACCAATTGGCGCGCGTGTGGTCGCGCAGCCAGCGGATGATGTGCCAATGCATGAAGTAGCCTGCCCGCAAAGGCAGCGCACTGTCGCTGGTGGCGCCATAAAGATAGACCGCCCGGTCGCCGGCCTTGAAGATTACGGCCCCGGCCACCAGTTCGCCCTCGTGATAGACGTAGAATTGTTCGGGCCGCAGCGGCTCCTCAAGCGCCATCAGTCCGTCCAGAGTTTCAAAAGCCGAATGATCGGGAAACTGCTTGCGCTCCGTCATGGCCGCATAGAGGGCCTTGAAGTCGTCGATGCGCTCGGATGGGGCATGTTCGAATACGAGGCCGGATTTCTCCGACTTGTTGAGCTGCCGCCGCCATGTCTGCTGAAAGCTGCTGCGCTGGTCCTGGTCCGACAGTCTGAGCCTGACGATGTATCGGTTGGGGAAGAGCAAGGTTGAGCCGCGGTGAAAACCGCGTGCGCGCAGGGCGACATATTCCTGGTTGACCGGATCGATCGACGCCCAGGGCAGAATGGAAAGCATCATGCCGCGTCGCTCTGCATAGTCGGCGACAAGCAGATCGACCATCTGCGCATGAATGACCGCAGCATCGGCCGCGTGAACATCGGCCAGCATGGGCGCCCATTTGGAGACGGCGATGACACCCGTCCGCAACGGCAACGGCTGCAGCATCATCAGGGTGCCGCCGACAATCCGCCCGTCCCGCTCGAACACAACCGGTTCATGCCGAACATTGGGCCAGCGCAGCACCGCGAACGCGTGCAACTGCTCCTGGCATACGGCATCGAAGCCCGAAACAATGCGGTCCCAATCATCACCGGAAACGAGCCGCATCCGCACTGGGGCTGCATCCGGGCCGACCTGGCGCGGCGCAATGATGCCTTCGGCTTTGCTATCCAATCCGGCAAGGACTGACATTGTGGGTTTCCGGCTCAGTAAAACTGGCCGGAAACCTAGACCCTAGCGGGTGTGCAAATTCCTATTGCGGCACGGAAAATGCCACAAACCTGCCCCGGTGGTTACCAAAGCCTAATGGCCGACCACCGGTGCATGGGGGGTGTAGAGGAGCGGAATTTCAGGAATGGACACAAACGCGCCAAGCCCCTCGAGCAGCATGCGGACCGCGACGAAGAGGATGATGACCAGGCCGAGCCAGGCGATCCAACGGAAGCGATGCAGCAGCCGGGCGATGAAAGTCGCTGCCACGCCCATCAGCACGACCGATAGTGCGAGGCCGAAAATCAGGGCTTCAAAGTGATGCTGGGCCGCGCCCGCGACCGCCAGAACATTGTCCAGTGACATAGACACGTCGGCCACGATGATCTGGGTAACGGCCTGACGGAGTGTCTTGCGCGGTCCCTTGCCCGCAACCTTGCCATCGCCGTCGGTATCGGCGTTCGCCAAGGCTTCCGTCGCGTCATGCTCGTCGGCCTCGGAAACTGTCAGTTCCCGGTACATTTTCCAGCACACCCAGATCAGCAGTATGCCGCCGGCGATGAGCAGGCCGCCGCCAAGCGAGAGTAACTGGGTGGTCAGCAGCGCAAAGATGATGCGCAGGACGGTCGCCGCGAGGATGCCGATAAGGATTGCCTTGCGCCGAAGGTCGGGCGCCAGTCCGGCCGCGGCCAGACCAATGACGACGGCATTGTCACCGGCGAGCACCAGGTCGATCAGGATGACCTGGAGAAGCGAGGTGAAGAAACTCGGATCGAAACCGAACATGATCTGTCCTTGCAATTTTGAGCTGCGGGTCGTGCGCTACTCCCGTCGCGCAGTGAGAGCAAGGGACTGGATCAATATTTCGACTAAAGACTGCAGGATTCTCGCCTGGACGACAGCATTCGACAGGTTGGTGACAGAATTGGGCGCGCAATGACTTGGGGCGGCCAGCGGCCGCCCCCTTGCATCATTCTCAGTTGGAGGGCGGCGCCGGCGGCGCGCCATCCGGCGGGGCACCGCCGCCACCGGGGCCACCGGCCGGCGGAGCGCTCATCGTGCCGCGCTCGGCCGTCAGGTCGATGGGGATCGTAACAGTCCCGACATAGCCGGTGGCAGGATCGCCGGTCAGTGCCAGGGTCTCCTGGGCAATTTCCTCGGCAGTATTGTCACCGAACACATTGTCGCTGGCGATGGTGATGCGGCCGAGATTTGTCGTGCCGTTCGAATAGCGGGCATCGGCAGCATAGACCGCAGCGCTTTCCGTTTCCGGAAGAGCAATCTGGGCAATCAGCAAAGAGGCATCACCACTGACCGCCTTCTCGGCACTCTCGAAGACTTCGAAGTGAATATGTGGCCAACGGCCATCGTAACAGCCGGGGAAGATGGTCGTGAACTTGACCTTGCCCTCCGCATCCGCAATGGCGACACCGCGGAGGTAGTTTGCATCCACCGTGTCATAGAGCGAATAGAGACCGGTCGTATCGCAGTGCCAGATGTAGATTGCATGGCCCTCGAGCGGCGTGCAGCCATCCGCGTTCACCAGGGTCAGTTCGAGATCGAGCTGCAGTCCATCGGCAACTGGCGTCAGGGTACCGAAAGAGCTGCGGATGTCCTGCCGAATGACCCCCTCTTCGGTGAGCGCATTCACCACCTGCCCGTCTTTCACATTGGTGCCATCGGCCGGGTACGGACCGTTGGTTTCCCACGGCAATGCCACGCATTCAAGCGCCGCAGCCGGGCCGCCGGCAATGGCAACCGCGCTGATGCCACCCATCAGGGCCAACAGGCGACGACGCCCGAGCATGATGGGTAGATCGTGGGCGAAACCGCCGTCATGGTCGTGTTTCTCGGTATGATCGTGATGATGCGACATGGGCCTGTCCTTCTCAAGTTCCTGTACTACGCGATGTAGGGCACTCGACATGTCCGCCGCCCTACCGGCGGATGAAATCTTGGCAAGCTTGGCTTTACTGAGGCGCTGTGGCCCCGTCCGTGTCGAAACTTTCGAGATAGTCGACCATGGCGTCGATATCGGCTCGCACCCGCATGCCGGCGAAGGCCATGGATGTGCCAGGGAAAGAATGCCGCGGGTTCTTGAGATAGCGTGTCAATGTAGCCCGGTCCCAGACCAGGCCTGCATCACCCGCCGTGCGCAGGGTTCTCGAATAGGAATAGTCGGGAAGGCCAGCAATAGGACGGCCAACGACGCCATTCAGATGCGGTCCAATTCGGTCCACCGGATCGGGGCCGATGGCATGGCAAGGCTCACACCGGGGAAATAATGCTGCTCCGCGTTCGACGCTCTCCTGCGCCGGCACCGCGGTTACTGCCCACAGAAAGACGAATAGGATACCGGCAATACGCTGCATGGCACGCCTCCCCTGAGGGGCGAAGCATGCGCCTGCTAGCGGCCATTTTCCAGTGATTTCTGGAAGACTTTGGTGGGTGCACAAGGGCTCGAACCTTGGACCCGCTGATTAAGAGTCAGCTGCTCTACCATCTGAGCTATGCACCCGTCGTTGCCGACCGGCACCAAAGTGGCGCCTCTCTACCAAAGCGATTCCACCCTGTCCAGCGCTACCGTCCACTTTATGTGAATAAACTGAAATGCGCCGGGCAGGGCGAAGGAATTAAAGGCGCGAGCGCCGATAGGCACACAGGTCCAAGACATTGTCCTGCCGCGCGACCGGCGCCATTGGAGCATCATCGATCAACGCAATGGTGCGATCGATGATGACCCTGATCTCCAGGGAACGCTGATCGGTCCCCTGCAGAATGGATGAGGCGCGCTGAAGATGGTCGCGCGCCAACAAATATGTTGGAGGCATTTTACGACTCCTGAGGTGTAGAAATGTACTGCGCCAGGAAGGTGTGACGCGGGGCCAGACTGCCCCCGCATACTTTTCGACACCTTTCCCGGATAGGTGGCATTCGATGCAAAATGCCTGCGCTGCACCAGTCTCTCGAATGTCCAGCGATGACAGGGCTTTCCGCACGGTGGAAAGCCGGGACCAACTGTGCATAAGTTGCCGCACCGTGCCTGCTGCCTCCGGCAGATGCAGAATGGCACCCGAATCGACCGCACGGAACGCAAATTGGCCAAGCCGAACTTCACCCCGATCGTAGCCGCCCTGCCCCAAACAGTGCCCTTCGTTGGCCCGGAGGCGCTGCAGCGCCGATCCGGTATCACCATGCGCGCCCGCATCGGCGCCAATGAGTCCGGATTCGGGCCGAGCCCGGCGGTCAAGGCCGCGATAGCCGAGGCGGCAGGCGATGTCTGGAAGTACCCGGACCCGGACGTCTTCGACCTGCGGGCCACCGTCGCCGCCCATGTTGGGGTTACGGCTGGGGAAATCTCGATCGGCGAAGGCATCGATGGCCTGATGAGCGTACTGGTCCGCATGTTCATCTCGCCCGGGGAAATCGTGGTGACGTCTGCGGGCGCCTATCCGACGTTCAACTACCACGTGGTCGGCTATGGCGGGCAATTGCGCTTCGTTCCCTACAAGGATGACCACGAACACCTTGAGGCCTTGCTTGACGAGGTGCGCCGCACCAATGCCCGCATGGTCTATCTGGCCAATCCCGACAACCCGATGGGCACGTGGTGGCCCGCCGAGGCGGTGAACGCATTCATTGCCGCCCTGCCTGAATCCTGCCTTTTCGTTCTGGACGAGGCCTATGGCGAGACCGCGCCCGCGGGCACACTGCCACCCCTCGACGCCGGACGGCCAAACGTGCTCCGCCTGCGCACCTTTTCAAAAGCCTATGGGCTCGCCGGGATCCGTTGCGGCTATGCCATCGGAGACGCTGACCTGATCGGCGGCTTCGATCGCGTCCGGAATCATTTCGGGGTTAGTCGGTTGAGCCAGCTTGCCGCCGGCATTGCCCTCGAAGATCAGGCCTATCTCGATCAGGCCGTGGCCTCCATTCACCGCGCCAATGACCGCATCGCCGCGATCGCGGCGGATAACGGCCTGTCCGCCATTCCTACGGCAACCAATTTTGTCGCCGTGGATTGCGGACGGGACGGCGCCTATGCCCTGAGGGTGCTCGAAGAACTCGGGCAACTCGGCATTTTTGTCCGTAAGCCCATGGCCCCCGGACTTGACCGCTGTATTCGCGTCAGCGCTGCACCCGACCGGGAAATGGATCTGTTCGCCGAAGCGCTACCCACCGCGCTTCGCAAGGCTCATGGCGCCGGATAGATCGCGATCTGGGCGCGCAAGGGGCGGTGATTTGACCCTTGATTGTCTCCGGACACCAAGGATTCTATGCGAGCGCTGCCTCCGGTAAACACATTGTCGATGGGCACGCCGAGCGGACCCAGGCGGACTGGCCAGGTCGCGGGCGGCCATTGTGCAGGCGCGAGGCTGTTGCGCCTGGCCAGCCAGGCCAAGGGCTCTGACCACGGCGCGGCGTTGAAGTCGCCGGCCACGATCACCGGGCCCTCGACCGCGCCCAGGACGTCGTCGATCTGGTCCAGTTCGCGCCAGGCGGCCTGGTCGAAATACGGCTTGGACAAGTGCACGCCGACGATGGTCAATGGGACTCCATCCACGGCCAATTGAGCCACGGCCAGCCGCTGGAACCGGAAGGGTTGTAGCGTCGACACTTTGCCGTCGAGCGGGAATCGCGAGTGCAAGGAAATGTCGCATCCAACCGGCGACTCGCAGCCGATGCTGTAGGGCAGCACCTCGGCAATCTGGTCGAGATACATCTCGATCCCGGGCGTCTCCATGATGAGCGCCACATCCGGCGGATCGGCAACGATCGACTGTACCAGCGCCTCGGCGTCGCGATTGCCGGCCAGTACATTGAAACTGAGGAAGTCCAACCGGGTCGACGGCTCGCCGGGCAGATCAATGCGCCGCGACATCAACTCATTGACAAGAACTGCCCCGTGCGCCGCGCCCGCGAGGACCAGGAGCAGGACAAGCCCGCCGCGCCAACGGGCTCCGGCCATGATGCAGGCGAGAGCCAGGACGAGCCCGACCGTCACGAAATGAAAGCGCAGACTTTGCAGCAACTCTTCGCCGGGCAGGCCAGGCGTGAACGAAATGATCAGCAGGACTACGATCAATACGCCGGACAGGGCCAGGAGCCCCCCGCGAATCTCCGCCTTGCCGAACATCGCCACGCTCCCTTTCAGCCCTCCGAACTGGCTAGAGCAGCTTCCGCATCTGGATGCAAGCGGACGCGATGTTCACGAGTTCGGCAGGATCCCAGTCGTAGCGTGTCCAGCCGGTCTTTTCGTAGAAGCCAGCGGCCTCCGCGGCAGAATTGACGACAAGCTCCGACACGCCAAGTGCACGCGCCCGCTCGGCCGCAAGGGCTTCCATTACCGTTCCAAGCCCGCGCCCCTGTTCAGTTGCCGTGATGGCGACCAGCCGAATGGCAGCGCGGCCCTGCCCGAGCAGGTCAATCCGAACCGTGCCCACGGCGCGGCCATCCACCTTGAGCAAAAGCGGATGCGCGAAATCGGCATAGTCGTCGGGATGCTGATCGTTGTAGATGCCGAAGCGTCCCTTGGCTTCGAACAACTCCACCCGGCGGATGGCGTGGAAGGCGGCCCAATCTGACGCGTCCGCGACGGCGACAAGCTCATGGCGCATCGGTCCCCTCCCCGGGATGACGACAACTTCGCTGCAAGTGTTAAGGCTGCGGATGGCTGGTTCCCATCCACAGCGTCAGGTGAGATAGGCGGTTAGCCGGCCAGCGCACCCTGGGCCGATGCCCCGCGTTCAATCATGACGCGATTGAGCGCGTTGAGATAAGCGCGCGCTGAGGCCACCAGCGTATCGGGTTCGGCAGCATTGCCCGACGCAATGCGGCCGTTCATCTCGAGGCGCACATGCGCGGATGCCTGGGCGTCCGTGCCGCCAGTGACGCCATCCACCGCGTAGAGCACCAGGTGCGGGTCCTGCCCCGAGGCCTGCTTGATGGCGTTGAAGATGGCATCCACCGAGCCCGTCCCCTCGAAGGTGACGCTGGTTTCCTCGCCGTCGATGGTCACAGTCAGGTTACACCGGTGAATGCCACCGGTCTTGCTGATCACTTCCAGGTCGACCAGGCGGATGCGATCCCCGACCGAGCCGACTTCGTCATCGACGAGCGCCACGATGTCGGCGTCATAAACATGCTTCTTGCGATCCGCGAGGTCCTTGAAGCGCTGGAAGGCTTCCTGGAAGGCGTTGTCGCCCAGCTCGTACCCCAATTCCTTGAGCTTGTCCTTGAAGGCAGCGCGGCCCGAGTGCTTGCCCATGACCAGGGTCGTCTCCTTGATGCCGACGCTGGCCGGGGTCATGATCTCATAGGTCTCGGCATTCTTGAGCATCCCGTCCTGGTGGATGCCGCTCTCATGCGCGAAGGCATTCTTGCCCACGATGGCCTTGTTGTACTGCACCGGAAAATTCGAGGCCGCCGACACGATCTTGCTGGCCCGGGCCAGATGGGTTGATTCGATATCGGTGAAATAGGGCATGGCATCGCCACGCGTGCGCAGTGCCATCACTACTTCTTCGAGAGCCGCATTGCCGGCACGCTCGCCCAGACCATTGATAGTGCATTCGATCTGACGGGCACCCCCGGCTACCCCGGCCAGCGAATTGGCGACAGCCATGCCCAGGTCATCATGGCAATGCACCGAGAAGATCGCCTTGTCGGAGCCCGGCACGGCCTCGATGATGTCCTTGAACATCCTGAAATGCTCTTCTGGCACCGCATAGCCGACAGTGTCGGGCAGATTGATCGTGGTTGCCCCGGCCTTGATTGCCGTTTCCACACAGCGCTTCAGAAACTCGAGCGGCGTGCGGGTTGCGTCCATGGCAGACCATTCGACATCGTCGACCAGGTTGCGCGCCTGCGCCACTGTGCGGGCGATGATCTCGATGACCTCATCCTCGGTCTTCTTCATCTGGTGGGCCAGATGGATGGGCGAGGTGGACACGAAAGTATGGATACGGCCCTGCTGTGCGTGGCGCACCGCCTCCCCTGCCCGGTCGATATCGGCGGTGATGGCGCGTGCCAGCCCGGCGACGCGGGCCTTCTTGACATGCTTGGCTACCGCAACCACGGCCTCGAAGTCACCGACCGACGCAATCGGAAACCCGGCTTCGATAATGTCGACACCCATCTCGTCGAGGGCATCGGCGACCTGGAGTTTCTCTTCCAGCGTCATGGTTGCGCCAGGCGATTGCTCCCCGTCGCGCAGCGTGGTGTCGAAGATATAGACGCGTTCTTTATTGCTGTTGCTGGCAGTGGCAGACATTTCAGGCTCTTTTCCTATCGGCCCCGAGACAATGACTCGCTGGACCGGACATTTTCGATGTTCGGTTTATGGCGCAATCCCCTGACGACCCGCTCGAAACATCGAGCTGCCGGTGATCAGGGGCTGATAAGAAGGAGGAGAAGCGCGGGCAGCAGCAACAGGCCGGCAGCAATCGCCAGCTTGGTCACCTGGACCTGCTGTTGGGCGATGGCAATGGCTTTTGCGCGGCGGCGCTGCATGTGGGTACGCTCTGGTACGCTTGTCTTGACGCAAACAATGCGCCAGTCGGGACGAGGATGCAAGACCAAACAAGTCAAATGCGTTCGCATCGGACGCAAGGCAGGCTTCAGGCGAGATCGAGCGTGCCCTCGCCGATGACCACCGCCTCGCCACCAATGGCGCCATGCACCAGGACGTCGTTCTCCTTGCGATAGTGCAGCGAGATGGCGCAGGGCCGCCCCATTTCAACACCCTGGCGCAGGATTCTGTCCGTCTGCGCATTGCCAAGATCCTGCTCCGCCAGCAGGCCAATGAGCGCCGCCGCCGCCGATCCCGTACCGGGATCCTCGCCAACGCCCATGGCGAACATGCGCGCGGCAATATCGTTGTTGGGCTCGCCGGGGGTCAGGGTGAAGGCATAGACCGAGTTGTGATCGTGATGGAAAGCCGTTTCCATCAGGCCGCGATTGACCGATATCCGGCGCAACACCTCCGCATTGCGCACCGGCACCAGGTGAAAGGTCACGCCGGCGGAGAAAACCGCAGGCTTGAACAGTTCGCAGCCAATATCATCAACCGAAATGCCGAGCGCCTGGGCCACCGTCAGCCGGTCCGGCAGATCGGCAATGCGGGATGGCAGCTTGGGCAGCGTGAACCGGGCGCGCCCGGTGCGTCTATCGACCTTCTCGAACAGCGCCGTTACGAGCCCGACCTTTTCCTCGATACGCAAGGCAGTTGCCTTGCCGCCGAGTCCCAAGACCACCGCCGCGCCAACTGTGGGGTGACCAGCAAAGGGCAGTTCCTGATGCGGAGTAAAAATCCGTACCGAGGCGCTGTTGCGATCCTTCTGCGGCTTGCACAGAAACACCGTCTCGCTGAGATTGAACTCGCGGGCGACGGCCTGCATCTGATCGTCGAACAGGTGATCGGCGTCGGGGACCACCGCAAGTGGATTACCCTTGAGCGGGCTGCGCGTGAAAACATCCAGCACCAGATAGGGCAGCTTCAATTGGCGGTCTCCGGCAGCGCATAGTCGGCCCGTACCTTGGAAAGGTGATCGCAAAGGGCGTCGACCGCGACGCCATGGTCCTTGCGGCCCGGCAGGCCCGAAATGGTCAGGGCACCGACTATTCCGGCTCCCTGGACACGGATGGGAAAGCCGCCACCTGCGATGACATAGTCGGCCGGATCGGCACCGGACTGCACGGAAAACGGCTGCTCGCCTCTCTCCAGAACCAGCCTGTAGCTCGCGCGCTGAAATCGGCGGACAGAGTTGATCTTGCGCCGGACCCACTCGGCATTGTCCGCACTTGTGCCCGGCGTCGCCGAAAAGAACAATTGCCGGTCCCAGGTCCGCAGATCCACGACAAGCGATAGGCCTTCGTCGAGTGCCCGGCGTCGGATGGCAGAGCCAATGTCATAAGCCACGGCCTCGTCGAACCGGCTCAGGAATAGGTCGTTTTCCTGCCGCTTCACGCGGGCGATATCGTCTTCAACATTCATGACGCGCGGCTCCGAAAATCCATCGATACAGGAGGTTTAGTCCAGCGCAGCCCTGCCGGGTAGAGGCAGAGCGCCCGAAATGCCAACTTTATCCCCGCCCGGCATCGAAGGTGGAAAATGTATGCGGCAAAGAGGAAGCTGGATCATGCAGATTTTACCCATCATCCTTCAATGGCACGTCTCTACCTGGCGCGTCCGGATAAAATTGCTGCGCTTGCACCAGGCCATGCTCAAAGCAGGCTATAACCCCAATCAGCCGCGCGCACCTGCGGGCACGAGCATTGGCGGACAGTGGATCGGCATCGGCAGAAATTCAGACGGGAACCCGGATCGGCTATGGGTCGCCATCGATATATCGGGCTTTAGCAAGCACGGAATAAATCGCGCCATAGAACGCGCAATTCCACCGGCGGCAATTCTTGATGCTATTAACAACCCAATACGTATCCGACCCCGGCCCGACGGTAGCACTCAGTTCATAGGCGGCAGTGCCACTGTTGTACTGAGCCCGGCCGGCGTGGTGATTACCGTTTGGCCAATAAGGAGTTTTTGAAATGCGGAAGATAACTGGGCCTATCCGAGACGCCATTCGACGGGCCCTCATGACGCATTGGGACCCGATTGGAGTGCGTGACGAGCCTGAAGCGCAGGACGAATATGATGACTACATACCGGCCCTGTGGAAGCTTCTTGCCAACCGGGAATCTGCCGAGACAATCGCGAAAACGCTTCAGACAATCGAGACTGATCAGTTGGGGCTACCGGCAAACGCAACAAGGGCGCTTCGCGCGGCCGAGAGCCTGCGCCTTGCTAGTACGCTGTAGGCGGGGGCTTTCGCCCCCGCCTTGATCAGCCTTAATTCTTCGCCTTGTCGACCAAAGCGCCGGCCTTGATCCACGGCATCATGTCGCGAAGCTTGTTGCCGACATCTTCAATCGGGTGCTCGTCGGCCAGACGACGGGTCGCCTTGAAGCGGGCACCGCCGCCCGACTTGATTTCCTGCATCCATTCGGACGTAAACTTGCCGGACTGGATGTCGTGCAGAACGCGCTTCATTTCGGCCTTGGTTTCCGAGGTGATGATGCGCGGACCGGTGACATATTCGCCCCACTCGGCCGTGTTCGAGATCGAGTAGTTCATGTTGGCAATGCCGCCCTGGTAGATCAGGTCGACGATCAGCTTCACTTCATGCAGGCACTCGAAATAGGCCATTTCCGGAGCGTAGCCGGCTTCCACCAGCGTCTCGAAACCGGCGCGGATCAGTTCAACCAGGCCGCCGCAGAGCACGACCTGCTCGCCGAACAGATCGGTTTCGCATTCTTCACGGAAATTGGTTTCGATGATACCCGAACGGCCGCCGCCAACACCCGAGGCATAGGCCAGCGCGATGTCATGGGCATTGCCCGACGCGTCGTGGTGGACAGCGATCAGGCAAGGCACGCCGCCGCCGCGGGCATATTCGCCGCGCACCGTATGGCCCGGGCCCTTCGGCGCGATCATGATCACGTCGACGGTGGACTTGGGCTCGATGAGGTTGAAGTGGACGTTGAGTCCGTGGGCAAAGGCCAGGGCTGCGCCGTCACGGATATTGGGCTCGATATCCTTCTTGTAGATATCGGCCTGCAATTCATCGGGAGTCAGCAGCATGATGACGTCGGCCCATGCCGATGCCTCGGCCACGCTCATGACCTTGAGGCCTTCACCCTCAGCCTTCTTGGCCGACGGTGAACCCGGGCGCAGGCCGACGGCAACATTGGTCACTCCGCTGTCGCGCAGGTTCAGCACATGGGCATGGCCCTGCGAACCGTAGCCGATAATGGCGACCTTCTTGGACTTGATGATGTTGAGATCGGCATCACGATCGTAATAGACGCGCATTGGGCTGCTCCCTGGAAAATGCGATGTGTTCTAGTTGTTGGCCTTGGCCCCGTAGAGGGCCAGGAACTGTTCCGCCGCGACCTTCACATCGGCTTCGATGTTGGACTCGACATTGGACTGGGTCAGACCCTTGTCGCCGAGCAGCAGACGAATCTGCACGTCGCGAACGACCAGGCCGAAAAAGGTGCGATAGGCTTCTTCGCTCGAAGGAAACCGCAGCAGTCGCGCATCGCGCGCCGCTTCCAGGATGGGCTTCAACCGCCGGCGGATCGCCAAAGGACCATTTTCCAGGACGATATTGCCGAGGCTGTCCTTTTCCTGCGCCGCATGGGTGATTGCGGTGCGGTTCAGCGTGATCGAGACTTCGCCGATTATGGTAGTCAGCAGGTCGCGCGCAAATTGTTCGAGGCTCGCGCGCAGGGCCTTGGCGTTGAGATGGCTGCGATCGACATAGGGCATGCGCACCTTGGCCGCCTGCCACTGGACCGTCGCGGTCAGCAGCCCCTCGCGATCTCCGAACCACTTGTAGAGTGTTTCCTTGGAGCAGGATGCGCGCCGCGCCACCGCCGTCATCGTCAGGCCATCGCCGTTTTCGACGAGCAGGTCCAGCGCCGCAGTCAGCACAGCCTGCTGGCGCGGCGTAAACGTCTCTTCGTTGACCTTGATGGCCAGTGCCACGGGACGAACCTCAACTGCGTGACCGAACGCTACGGCCACTTTCCGTTCGATGGCGTACCGTACGGTACGGTTCGTTGCAAGCCCCTTTTTGCCCGGCAACCAAAGATTCTGTAAGGCCCGGTTTGCCTTTTCCCGGTGATCAATTCGTCCTAAGCCTGTGAAGAGACTTTTCATTCAGGACTATTCATGACCGACACCGTTCTCGATCGCTTTCTTCGCTACGTCGTTATCGACACCCAATCGGACGGCAATTCATTCAATCAGCCCTCGACCGCCAAGCAGAAGGACCTCGGCCGCGTCCTGGTCGAAGACCTGCAGGCGATCGGGCTTTCCGACGCACATCTGGACGAGCACGGATATGTCTATGCGACCATTCCGGCAAATACCGACAAAGCCGATGTGCCGGTAATCTGCTTTTGCGCGCACATGGACACCGCGCCCGATTTCACCGGCACTGATGTGCGGCCAAAGCTGCACCGCAACTATGCTGGCGGCGACATCACGCTCGGCAATTCCGGCCGCATCATCCGCGTCGCGGATCATCCGGAACTGGCCAACCAGATCGGCAACGACATCGTGACGACCGATGGCACGACGCTGCTCGGCGCCGACGACAAGGCCGGCGTCGCGGAGATCATCACGGCTGCCGAAATCCTGCTCGGCGATACGTCGCTGCGTCATGGGCAGATCCGCCTGCTGTTCACGCCGGACGAAGAAATCGGCCGCGGCGTCGACAAGGTCGACCTCGAAAAGCTCGGCGCCAGATTTGCCTATACGCTCGACGGCGAAACTGCCGGCACGATCGAAGATGAGACGTTCTCCGCCGACGGCCTGACTCTCGAAATTACCGGCGTGGCCATTCATCCCGGATTCGCCAAGGACCGGATGGAAAATGCCATCAAGATTGCTTCGGCGATCGTGGCGCGCCTTCCGCGCGCCGTGTCACCCGAGGGCACCGATGGTCGCGACGGGTTCGTTCATCCCGTCGACATTTCCGGATCCATGGACAGCGCCACAATCCAGTTCATCGTGCGCGACTTCACCGAGGCTGGCCTGGCTGGCAAGCACCAGATGGTCGAGGACATTACGCGCGAAGTCCTGGCCGATTTTCCCGGCTCATCATTTACAGCCACGCGCAAGGAGCAGTACCGCAACATGAAGGTGGTGCTCGACCGCCACCCCGAAATTGTCGACAACGCCCAGGAGGCCGTGCGTCGCGCCGGCATGACGCCCGTTCGCGGTTCAATCCGCGGCGGCACCGATGGCTCCCGCCTGTCATTCATGGGCCTGCCCTGCCCGAACATTTTCGCCGGTGGCCACGCCTTTCATTCGCCGCTCGAATGGATCAGCCGGCAGGACATGGACAAGGCGGTCCGCACCATTGTCGAACTGGCCCAGATCTGGGAGGAGCGCGCCTGAGGGAATAGTCGGACCGGCGACGACACAAACGGGACTGGTGGAGACATCCATCGCAGCGCCGCAGCACTTAGAGGGGTTGGCTCCCCAATTGTTCCAAGGAGCCAACCATGCCCCCGCTGATCAATCGTCGCTCACTCCTCATTGGCGCCGCCTCGTCTCCCGCATTGGCCATCGCTGCCCACGCCGCCGGCCTGGCCGACGGCGCTGCCGATCCCGTCGCCGAACCCGGCCGGATCGTGCACTGGCGGAATGTCGAATCCGAGCATGTCGGGCCGCGCGATGTCACCATCTGGTTGCCGCAGGAGGCTGCAGGTCCCCTCCCCGTGATATACGCCCATGACGGAGAAAACCTGTTCGACAATGCGGTCTCCGTCGATGACTTCCCGCTCAATCTCGACGCCGCCATGGGCGCGCTTGCCGCCTCAGGCGTCGGTCCCGCGATCATCGTCGGCATATGGGCCACAGCCGAGCGCACGCGCGAATACAATGCGCAAAGTGTCGTTGATGACCTTCCCGGTCACGTCCGTGAAGCGGTTGAACTCAGCTGCGAGGGGGCCCTCAGTTCCGAGGCCTACCTGACATTCATAACCGACGAGCTGAAACCGCGGGTCGACGCCGAATTCGATACCCTTCCCGATGCGGCCAATACGTTCACCTTTGGTGTCAGCATGGGTGGCTTGATTGCCGTGGAAGCCCTGGCGACGCGCCCCGACATTTTTGGCGGCGCCGTCGCCATGTCAGCCCACATGTTCATGATGGGCCCGGCCTCGGCCAATCCTGACTTCCCGATGCCGCCCGATGCCTTCCCGGAGATCGAGGCCGCTCTGACCCGTTTGGGCGAACGCATGCCTGATCCGGCAACCCACCGGCTATGGATCGACCACGGTACCATCGACCTCGACCAATATTATTCTGGCAGTCACAAGGCCCTGGCCGATGGCCTGATCGCAGCGGGCTGGAAGCCAACCGAAAGCCTGGAAGCCCGGGTCTATGTCGGCACCGGACACCATGGGAGCTGGTGGATTCCCCGCGTTCCCGAGGCGCTCCGGTTCCTTCTTACTGCCTGACCGCCAAAAGCGGCGGAAATACCCGGCCGGATCGGACCCCCGCGGTCCGGTCCGGCTCTTGGTCTCGAACGCGACCGCATTTGGCGTTGATGCGACGCCCCGGCATCGGCATCATGGCGCCGCCGGGCAAACCCCGGCGGTCACCAATCCGCAGACCGATCGGGAAACGCGATGCCTACTGACACCTATAACCTGCTCATTCTCGGCGTCGGTGCCGCAATCCTGCTTTGGCTGGTCTTTTCGGTGATGAAGAAACTCATCGGCCTGGCGCTGCTCGCCGCCATAGTTTTTGGCGCCTATATCGTCTGGACCAACCCCGCCTTGCTGCAACAGGCCATGAGAATGGTCGGGCTCAGCTAAGTCCGCCCACCAACCGGCCCTATCGCAGGTGACGCTGGAAGAAGGCCAACACGGCCGATCGCATTTTCGGTGTTTCTTCGTGCCCGACGCCCGGTTCGCTGAAAAATTCAAGCATATCGCTGTCCTCCGCATAGGCGGGCCGCAGGTCGGCCATGGCCCGCTCAACAGCCTGTGGCGGGCTCAGATGATCAGCTTCGCCTACACAGATCAATTGCGGACGGGGCGCCACGATGGCCGCGATCGTGCCACCATCTGCTTCACGCAGGAGGCCAGGCACTGTCAGGTAGATGCCATGACCATCATGGGCACCGAGCGCGATCATGGTGCGGAAGTCGGCAAAGCAGCACAGATGAGCGACCGCCGCGATGCGCGTATCCAGGGCCGCCAGCCAGTAGCTCAAGACGCAGCCCATGGATAGCCCGAAGGCGCCGATGCGGTCGGCGTCCACATCTTCCCGCGACGCCAGATAACCAAGCGCTGCGGCGTGATCGGACAGCATCTGGCCAAAGAGCGACTTGCCTTCCCAAAGCAACGCCTTTGCGGCAGAGCTTTCGCTCACCGTGGCCCGCTCACCAAATATGGGCATGTCGATAACCATGGTGACATAACCCGCCCGGGCGAACACGGGACCGAGCGGGTCAAGCAGATATTCCCGGCCATCGAGCAGTTCCCGCGCGCCGATTGCGTAGCCGCCGCCATGCGAATGGCCATAGAGGATTGCCGGCAATGGCCCGGACGCCCCGGCCGGACGCGTAAGAATGCCGCGGACCGGCAAACCGGCAATATCGAGTTTCAGATGCTCGATGACGTAATCGCCCATCGGCTCGATATGGGAAGACACTAGCGTGGCGGTCCTGTCTTCAAAGGCCAGCAGTTCTCGAAAACGGGCTACGCTAAAGGTCACAGCGAATATCGATCCTCCAAAGCACAAACCTCCCCCATCCCTGCCCGATATGCAATCGGCGGTGGATGGAAACCGATTTCGGAACTTCGGCACTTTTATAGATCATTCTGCTATCATCGGCACTTGCCGATGAATGGTGAAGCGACCATGTATGGCGCTCAACGCCGCACTCGATTGAAGGAATATGCATGTCCAAGTTGATGTCACCCGTCCGGCTCCGCGAGCTCGACCTGCGCAACCGCACGGTGGTTGCGCCGATGTGCCAGTATTCCGCGATCGACGGGTTCGCGAACGACTGGCATCTCGTGCATCTCGGGCGATTTGCGATGGGCGGTTTCGGGCTGATCCTGGTGGAAGCGACCGGGGTGCTGCCTGAAGCTCGTATTTCCTATGGCGACCTTGGTCTTTGGAAGGACGAACATATCGCGCCACTGGCGCGGATTGTCGACTTTGTGCACGGCCAGGGGGCAGCCATCGGTATCCAATTGGCCCATGCCGGGCGCAAGGCCTCGACACCCGTGTCCTGGCGCGAACCGTCTGATCTTGCGACGGAAGCGCAGCGCGAGGCCGCCGGATACGAACACTGGCTACCTGTGGCGCCCAGCCCGCAGTCGCATGACCCCGAAAATGCGGACTTCCAGACTCCCGCCGAACTCGATCATGCTGGCATCGCCCGTGTCATCGATGGCTTTGTTGCCGCAACCAAGCGCGCAGAGGCTGCCGGGTTCGACACGGTCGAAATTCACGCCGCCCATGGCTATCTGCTCAATCAGTTCCTGTCGCCGCTGTCCAATCACCGCACCGACGAATATGGCGGCAGCCGCGAGAACCGCATGCGCCTGGTTCTCGAAGCCGCCGAGGCCGTTCGCGCCGCCTGGCCCGACAACAAGCCCTTGCTGGCGCGCATTTCGGTCAGCGACAATGCAGACGGGGGTTGGACGGTCGAGGACAGCATCGCACTGGCAAGGGAACTCAAAGCGCTGGGCGTGGATGCGATCGACTGCTCCAGCGGCGGCTTCGCGGAGGGCCGCATCCGCTCGGCCCGCCAATACCAGGTCCCCTTTGCCGCTGCCGTCCGCTCCGGGGCAGACATTCCGACAATGGCCGTCGGCGTTCTCGGGGACGTAGTCGCTGCCGAAGCCATCCTGCAGGGCGGCGAGGCCGATTTCATTGCGCTGGCGCGCGGCGCGCTTGACGATCCGAACTGGCCTCATCACGCCAATACGGAACTTGGCAATCACGACTACGCGCTCTGGCCCGTCCAGACCCGGCGCGTAGCTGAATATAACCGGCTCATGTCGTCGCCCGCTTGATCGCCTCGACATGACCACCGGACGAACCAATTTTCGCCGCCTTGGCGGCTGCACACTTGTCTTCGATCCGGTGAATGACCAGATCAGCCTGGCGAAGAGGAGAGAGCCATGGATACCAAGGCCGCAATTCTAGCCCTGATGGCCGCCTGGGGTGTGGGCACATGCACTTCGCTGCCGGCATTGGCACAGGATGCGGACGCTGCGCCCACGGAAGAACCGAGCGCCGAGAGCGGGGAGGACAACCCCCTGCTCAATCGTGTCTGGGTCAAACAGGGCGACGACAGCACTGTTCCGGGCACCATACACATCTTTCTGGCAGACGGGACGCTGGTCTCCGACTCTTGCTGGGAGACCTATCGGCTCTCGACCTGGCAGCAGGTTTCCGACAGCGAAATCTCCTGGGATGAGGACGGCATGACCATCAGCGCCGACATCGCCGCACTGAGTGCCGACGAACTGGTGCTCAATCTCAAGCTTCTGGGCGGTGACGAAGAGCAGCGCTTCTCGCCTGCCAGCGTACCCTATCTCTGCCCCGACATGCCCAAATAGGAAATTGGCGCCACACGAGGTGCGGCGCCATTTCTAGAGCATTTTCTCGTTCTGACTGATTCAGAACGAGAGCTCTAAGTTTTTGATTGGTCGCGTTTTCGAACCAGAAAAGTGGTGTCCACTTTTCTTGAAAACGCTTTAGATGATCACCTGGGTGCCGATTTCCACTACGCGCCCGGTGGGAATGTGGAAATACTCGGTGGCATCGCTCGCATTGCGGGCGAGGCGCACGAACAGCCGGTCCTGCCAGAAGCGCAGCGGGCCGCTCTTCTGACCCAATTTCAGGGACCGGCGGGAGAGGAAGAACGAAGTCGACATGATGTCGAACTTCCAGCCAAGCTTCCGCGCCAGTGCCAGCGCCTTGGGAATGTTTGGGGCTTCCATGAAGCCAAAAGTCACGACCACGCGGAAGAACAGCTCGTTATAGGCGTCAATGGTGACCTTTTCATCATCGGGCACGCGCGGCGATGTCGACGTGCGCACCGTTAGAATGACATTCTGCTCGTGCAGGACCTTGTAGTGCTTGAGCGAATGCAGCAGAGCCGTCGGCGCGCCCTCGACGTCCGAGGTCAGGAAAATGGCGGTACCCGGCACCGTGGTCGGCTTCTTCTTGGAGAGGTTGTCCACCAGAAACTCCAGCGGAACCTCGTCACGCCGGGTCTTTTCCGACAGTCGGCGCCGTCCGGCCATCCAGCTCCACATCGTGATCGCAACGACGAAGGCGACAGCCGCCGGCACCCAGCCTCCCTGGAACAGCTTGGCCGCATTGGCGACGAAAAAGCCGCCGTCGATCAGCAGATAAACGACCCCGAACAGGGCGACATAGCCCAAATGCCATTTCCAGTTTCGCGCCATCACCACCACGAGCAGCGACAGCGTCACCACCATCACCCCCGACACCGCAATGCCATAGGCATTGGACAGGGCATCCGAACTTCTGAATGCCAGGACCAGGACCAGCACGCCGACCAGCAGCATGGTGTTGATCTGCGGCATATAGATCTGGCCGCTTTGAGTCTCGGATGTGTGCTGCACCACCATGCGCGGCAACAGGTTGAGCGCGATCGCCTGCTGGGTCAGGCTATAGGTGCCCGTGATCACCGCCTGGCTGGCGATGATGGTCGCCATGGTCGCCAGGCCAACGAAGGGCAACAGCGCCCATTCCGGCTGCATCTCGAAGAACGGGCTTTCCACGTTCTCGACCCCGACCTGCAGGACAAAGGCGCCCTGCCCGAAATAGTTGAGCAGCAAACAGGGAAAGACGAGGCCGAACCACGCCATGACGATCGGCTTGCGGCCAAAATGCCCCAGGTCGACGTAGAGGGCTTCCGCACCGGTCACGGCCAGGAACACGGCACCCATGACCACGAAAGCAATGCCGATATGGGTGTAGAGAAATTCGACCCCGAGAAACGGATTGAGGGCCCAAAGGACGGCCGGATATTCGATGATGTGCACGAGGCCACTGAACCCGAGCACCAGGAACCAGATCGCCGTCAACGGGCCGAAAACGATGGCCACCTTGGCTGTGCCAAATCTCTGTACGGCGAAAAGGCCGACAATGATGACCAGCGTGATTGGAACCACCCAGCGCGCCATGCCCGGGGCAACAATATCGAGCCCTTCGACGGCAGAAAGCACCGAGATGGCCGGGGTGATAATGGCATCGCCGAAAAACAGGGCGGCGCCGAGCACGCCAAGCACGGTTATCCAGGCCGGAGGTTTGGTAAACGTCTTGCGCGCCAGGGCCATGAGGCTGAGCGTGCCGCCCTCGCCGTTATTGTCCGCGCGGGTGACGAAGAAGACATACTTGACGGCGACCGTCAGGGTGAGCGCCCAGACAATCAGCGATAGAAGTCCCAGGATTTCGATATGCGACGGTGCAGCCTCGGGGCGCACATTCACCGCTTGCCTGAAGGCGTAGATCGGACTCGTACCGATGTCGCCATAGACAACGCCGATCGCACCGATGGTGAGGAGAGGCAGGTTGGATTTTCCGTGGCCGGCCTGGTCGGTCGCTACGTCGCCGGTGGAGTGTCCGGCTTGTTCCGTATGCGTCATGAGCTTTAGGGCTCTCGCTGTTTCAGGGCGGGCGCCGCTATACACCCGTCACCCGACACAAACAACACAAATCGGCCATATTTGGTTCAATGAAAATATGGGCCCACCGCATGGATGGACCCATATTCAGGACGGCGATTGGAGGTCGAACGCCGTTATTCGGCAGCCTGGGCGGTGACGCCGTCTTCGGCTCGGGCCGCCTTCGTGGCCTGGCCCCACCAGACCAGTTGATCCAGCATGTCCTTGGCCGAGTTGCCGATGGAGGCTTCGATTTCGTTGAGGCTCTTGGTGCCACCAAAGCCGGGGTGCACGGCCATGAAGTCAGCGCCAGCGATGTGAACCGCGGAACGGGTCGACACCATCTGCAGTTCGACGCCAATTGTCCGCAGGTTCTCGACCGCGCGGGCGCCGCCAACAGTACCGTAGCCGACCGCGCCAAACACCTTCTTGTTCCAATTGGTGTAGGCCTGGTCGATCGCGTTCTTCAGCGCGCCGGTGATCGCGCGGTTATATTCGGCGACGACAAAGATGTAGCCGTCATACTCGGAAACCTTGTTCTGCCAGGCGACAGCCTGGGCGTTCTGCGACGGGACCCATGCATTGGATGCGACTTCGTCGAAGAACGGCAGATTGAAATCGCGCAGGTCAACCAGTTCCGCTTCGATCTCGGGGCGCTCATTGGCCTTGTCAAGAATCCACTTGGCCGGCAATTCGCCAAAGCGGGTGGGACGGGTGGACGAGATGATGACGCCGATCTTGAGTTTGGACATTTGGATGCCCTCCTTGGTAACAAATCGTAACTGAGGCGATATATGTGCCTGTCACGAAAAGCCTCAAGAGGGCACCTTGTTGTCATCCGGAGACATCTGGGTGCCCCGGTTACAGTGATGTAAGTATTTGCAGAAAGGGCGCTTTGGCCATTTTTCCTGGGGCCAATGCACCGGGCGAAATCCAGGGCAGCCATTCCGCAAACGCAGTGTTCTCAGCCAGTGAACAGCGCGCGCAACCTATTCGGCAAGCACAGCGATGTACCGGCGGGTGGCCTCGGCGAAGCCCATCACCAGGGCGTCGGCAGTAATGCCGTGCCCGATGGAAACTTCGGCCACGCCCGTTACCGACGCCTGGAAAGCCGGCAGATTCTCAAGGGTCAGATCGTGTCCTGCATTGACCCCAAGGCCCAAATCCTTCGCGGCCGCCTTGGTGACCGCCATTGCGGCGAGCTCCGCCCTTCCCTTTTCCGGATCGTCATGGCAGGCACCATAGGGACCGGTGAACAATTCGATCCGGTCCGCTCCCGTCGCCTTGGCGGCCAACACCCCGGCCTCGCCGGCATCGGGGTCGCAGAACAGGGAAACGCGCCGACCGGGGCGCTTGAGCCTGTCCACGACTGAACGCAGCAAATCGGCCTGACCGACAAAATCCCAACCATGGTCGGAGGTGGCCTGCGCCGGGTCGTCCGGAACCAGCGTCACCTGATGCGGGTCGACCGCATCGATCAGCGCCAAGAAGTCTGGGCTGGGGTAGCCCTCGATATTGAACTCGGCGGACGGGTAGTGGTCACGCAAAAGCGCAGCGAGCTCGAACACATCTGTGCGCCGGATGTGCCGTTCATCGGGTCGTGGATGAACCGTGATGCCGGTGGCGCCGGCATCGAGCACCACGCGCGCAATGCCTACCACGCTTGGCCACGGCAGGTCGCGACGGTTGCGCAACTGGGCAACGGCATTGAGATTGACGGACAACAGGGTCATGGCAGGACTCGAATGGTTCGACCCCTGCCATATACCAGAGTGTGCCTCAGGCCCAATCGAACCTTTTGATAGGCCCGATCAGCGGAATGACTACATGCCCTCTGCGCCACGATTGATGGCGGCGAGACCAGTGCGCACCACCTCGACCAGGCCCAGGGGCGCCATCAGCGCGATAAAGCTGTCGATCTTGCCAGGCTTGCCGGTAACCTCGAACACAAAGCTCTCGACGGTCGCATCGACGATCTGCGCGCGGAAGGCATCCGCCAGGCGCAGCGTCTCGGCACGGCGGTCGCCCGAACCCTGCACCTTGATGAGGGCAAGCTCGCGCTCGAGATACGCCCCCTCCGCAGTCAGGTCGTGGACCCGGTGCACCGGCACCAGCCGCTCCAGCTGCGTCTTGATCTGAACCAGCACCTTGGGCGTGGCGATGACCACGACAGTGATGCGACTAAGTCGCTTGTCGTGTTCGGTCTCGCTGACTGTCAGGCTTTCAATATTGAAGCCGCGCGCCGAGAACAGGCCGACCACGCGGGCGAGAATGCCCGGCTCGTTGTCAACCAGCACTGAAAGCGTATGGCGTTCGCTCTGCTGCGTTTCCTGAGTCAGGAAATAGGCCGAACCGGTGGGCTGCAAATGTGCGTTCATGTCGTATCCTCCGTGCCTGGCCTAGACCAGCTGACGGCCCTTCTCGTCGATGATGTCCCCGATATTGGCTGTGTCGGGCAGGATGATCTCATTGTGCGGCTTGCCCGACGGGATCATGGGCAGGCAGTTCTCGTCTTTCTCGACCAGGACGTCGAAGAGAACCGGGCCGTCATAATCCAGCATCTCGGCGATCGCGGCATCAAGCGCCGCCGGCGTGTCGCACTTGATACCCTTGGCGCCATAGGCCTCGGCCAGCTTGACGAAGTCGGGCAGCGATTCCGAATAGGAATGGGCGTAGCGCGAGCCGTGCAGCAGATCCTGCCACTGCCGGACCATACCCATGCGCTCGTTGTTGAGGATGAAAATCTTGACCGGCAGGCGATACTGCACGGCAGTCGACAGCTCCTGCATGGTCATCTGCACGGAGGCTTCACCGGCAATGTCGATGACCAGCGCATCGGGATGGGCCACCTGCACGCCGACTGAAGCCGGCAGCCCATAGCCCATGGTCCCCAGACCGCCGGACGTCATCCAGCGATTGGGCTTGTCGAAGTGAAAATGCTGGGCCGCCCACATCTGGTGCTGACCAACCTCGGTGGTGATGAACACCTCCTTGGACTGGTTCCTCGTGGCTTCGTAGAGCCGCTGGATGGCCCATTGCGGCTTGATGACCGTGTCGGAATTGGTGAAGTTGAGCGAGCCAACCGACCGCCACTTCTCGATCTGCTTCCACCAGGGCGCGATCGCTTCGCCGCGCGGCTCATTGGTCCGGCTGCGCCAGACACGGATCATTTCCTCGAGCACGCGATTGCAGTCGCCGACGATCGGCACGTCGACACGAATGATCTTGTTGATCGAGGACGGATCGATATCGACATGGATCTTGCGGCTATTCGGCGAGAAGGCATCGACACGGCCGGTGATCCGGTCATCAAACCGTGCGCCGATATTGATCATCACATCGCAATCGTGCATCGCCATATTGGCTTCGTAGGTGCCATGCATCCCCAGCATCCCCATCCATTGCGGATTGGAGGCCGGAAAGGCGCCAAGACCCATCAGCGTCGAGGTCACGGGAAAACCGGTGAGCTCGGCAAGCTCCCTCAGGTTCTCGGACGCCTCCGGGCCGGCATTGATCACGCCGCCGCCGGTATAGAAAATCGGACGCTCGGCCTTGAGCATCAGGTCCACCGCGGCCTCGATCGCGGCTATGTCACCATCCACCTGGGGGCGGTAGGACTTGTGGCGCAGCGTGTCGGGACCGGGGCGATAATACTCGCCGACGGCAAACTGGATATCCTTGGGAATGTCCACGACAACGGGTCCGGGACGCCCGGTGGTGGCAATGTGGAATGCCTCGTGCAGCACGCGCGGCAGATCCGCCACGTCCTTGACGAGGTAATTGTGCTTCGTGCACGAGCGGGTGATGCCGACCGTGTCGCATTCCTGGAAGCCGTCAGTGCCGATGAGGGTGGTCGGCACCTGTGCGGTGATGCAGACCAGGGGAATGGAGTCGAGGAGTGCGTCGGTCAGCCCGGTCACCGCATTGGTCGCGCCCGGACCGGATGTCACCAGCACCACGCCCGGCTTTCCGGTGGAGCGGGCATAGCCCTCTGCCATATGCGTGGCGCCCTGTTCGTGGCGCACGAGGATGTGCTGGACGAAGTCCTGCTGGAACATGGCATCGTAGATCGGCAGGGCTGCGCCGCCGGGATAGCCAAAGATATGTTCAACACCCTGATCCGTCAGCGCCTGGATCACCATTTCCGCGCCGGTCATTTTCTCGGCCATTTGCGCTCTTCCTACTCCTCGGGCCCGCCGTACCGGGCGTTACGTTCTTTCAGCCTTAAAACCGCTTTGCCGGAAAAAAGGCAATAAAAAAGGCCCCGTTTGGGACCTGTTTTCGGCGCACCAGCTTTCGCGCGGGGTTTTACCCCACGTTGCCGATGCGCCTACCTACTACGAGAATGAGTGCCCGCACGGGACCTCTCCACAAAATTAGACGCGGCATTGATAGAGACATTCGACCGCTCAAGTCAAGCCGAAGCGGCCATGGCGCGCAAAACGGACACATATTGGGCCGGTCTATTGCCCGGAAACGGGGTTTGGGGGTGGCATTCGGCGCAGGGAATGTTACACGCCTGCGACGCCAACTGTGACACTGTGATGACATGAGCAAAAGCACCCTGGACAAGGACCTCCAGCAGGTTACCGGCATCGAGGATGCGACCCATGACCTGTCGCGCCGCTTCGCGGCTCCGGGCATTGCCCTGGTCTTCCTGCTCCTGGCTGCCGTCTGGGGCGGGTTTGCCACGACCGGTGGCCCGGGCACCTATGTCATCGTCATCGGCGCGGCAATCGCCGGCTATATGGCTCTCAATGTCGGCGCCAATGACGTCGCCAACAATATGGGTCCCGCCGTCGGTTCCCGGGCCATCTCGATGGGCGGCGCACTCATTATCGCCGCCATTTTCGAGGCGGCCGGAGCCCTCTTGGCCGGCGGCGATGTGGTCAACACCGTGGCCCGCGACCTCCTGGTGTCCCATGAAATCGAAAGCCGCACCTTCATCATTGTCATGATGTCTGCACTGCTGGCCTCGGCCCTGTGGGTGAACCTGGCGACCTTCATCGGCGCTCCGGTGTCCACGACCCATGCGGTGGTGGGTGGCGTGGTCGGCGCCGGTGTGGCCGCGCTGGGTATCGGCATCGTCAACTGGCCGACCATCGGCGCAATCGCCGCCAGTTGGGTGATATCTCCTGTCCTTGGGGGTGTCTTCGCTGCAGCTTTCCTCGCTGTCATTCAGACCACGATCACCAACCGGCTCGACAAGATTTCCGCGGCACGGATATGGGTGCCCATTTTCGTCGCGGTCATGACCGGGGTGTTTGCAAGTTATCTCGCCACCAAGGGCCTGAGCCGCATCTGGAAGCCCGGCCCGGCCATCACCGTGGTCCTGGCCATCGCGTGTGGCGCCCTGGGCTGGGTCGTGGCGATGCCATGGGTGCGCCAGCAGTCAAAGCACATGGAGAACCGCAAGAAGCATGTGGCCATGCTGTTCCGTTTGCCGCTGATCATCTCGGCGGCCCTGTTGTCCTTCGCCCACGGCGCCAACGACGTGGCCAATGCGGTCGGCCCATTCGCCGCTATCGTCAGCGCCCTGACGACCGGCCATAGCGACGTCGCCGGCATCACCCTGCCCCTTTGGGTACTGGCCATCGGCGCCATCGGCATCTCGCTGGGTCTAGGCCTGTTCGGACCGCGCCTCATCCGCACCGTGGGTGAGCAGATCACCAAGCTCAACGAAATCCGCGCCTTCTGCGCAGCCCTGTCCGCGGCAATAACCGTGCTCGTGGCCTCGGCGCTGGGCATGCCGGTCTCCTCGACCCATATCGCGGTGGGCGCCGTATTCGGCGTGGGCTTCCTGCGCGAATACGTTTCGCGGCGCGACATGGAAGGCTCGGCCGTACCTGTCAATGCGCGTTTCGTGGATCCCGGTCAGCTCAACGCCACGCCCGAAGACGCGCTGTCCAGCGCCCGCAAGGTGGAGCGCCGGTTGCTGGTGCGGCGTCACCACGTCTATTCGATCGCAGCAGCCTGGGTGGTGACCGTGCCGGCCTCCGCCGCTCTTGCGGGGGTGCTGTTCCTGGTGCTGCGGCTGTTTATTGGCTGACAGCCATTCCAAGGTGGGCATGCAGCCGGTTGGCCAGCCGCGCCATTGATCGGTCTGCGAGCAGACGGTGCGCTTCCGACAGGGTCACCCAATGGCGCATGCGCTCGTTCTGTTCGAGCCAGCTGTCATGCTGCTGCGTCACCTTGAGCGGAAACAGATCCACGTCGACAAGCGTCACGCCGTCATTACCGATGCTGGCGCGATAGGAACCCACCGCATTGGGGTCGATCTCGCCTGAAACGCCCGCTTCTTCGATAGCCTCCAGAGCCGCGCTTTCCCACGCGGTCATTCCCGATTCCACCGCACCCTTGGGAAAAATCCACTTGCCGCTGCGCCGCGACGTTACCAGCAGGATGGCCAGGCGCCCTTCGACGATCGCATAGGGGATCGCTCCCGCCTGCCGCAGGGTGTCGGGTGTTTCAACCCTCGGACTCCAGTGCTTGAGGAACTCGCGGACCATATGGGACTCCCGTTTCGTCCAGCCTGTTTTGCATGGGGGCCACCGGCTGTAAACCGCCCAAAAAGAAAGGGCCCGGAGGCCCTTTCCATACCAGCTATGCGCCGGGATTAGCTCAGCAGGGTCAGTTCCGCAGCCGAAACCTTGCCGTCGCGGCCGGTCTGCAGCTCGAAGCTGACCTTGTCGCCTTCGTACAGGCCCTGCAGGCCCGAGCGCTGGACAGCCGAAATATGGACGAACGCATCCTTCTCGCCGTTGTCGGGAGAAATGAAGCCGTAGCCCTTGGTCGTGTTGAAGAATTTCACAGTGCCGGTGATTGCGGCCATGACTGGTCCTCTTGGTCTGTTGTGCCGAAAATCGGCGGAAGGGTTTGTCCTGGTTGTGCAAGCCAGGACTTACGATTCACGAGATCAGGAGGTAGCCAAGTTTCCGGGATACCGGTCGTCAGATAGCGCAAGACTAGTGGCACGTATGGCCCATATATTGCCGTTTGTCCGAGGATTTTCAAGGCACTTCAATGCCATGAAAAAGAACACCCGGCTGGGGGCAGCCGGGTGTCTGGCGCCTGGGGGCGCTTGGCCGCAGGGGGCGCTGCGGCATTCAAATGTTGCGCTTAGCCCTGCGGGCACAAAGCGATGTAGCGCGTGCCATCCGCACGCTGGTAGACGCAGCGGTCAGGGCTGCCTTCAACCCGGCCGAGAATGTCGCCAGCAGCTGCGCCGGCAACGGCACCGATACCAGCGCCGACGGCCGTGCCAACCAGGTTACCGCCGGTTGCCGCAGCGCCGACCACAGCACCGCCAACGGCACCCACGGTCGCACCCTGCTGGGTGGTCGTGCAGGCTGCAAGGGAAAGAGCGGTAGCGGCGATGATCAGGATCTTGTGCATGTATTCCTCCAACGAGATGCTGCCGGATGAAATGCACTGGCCCGCTAATGGTTCCGATCAATTTTTAGTCTTTGTTAATTCGATCCTCGGGCATCGCCACAAGCGCACCGGCTGCGAGGCCAAGCCAGGCAAGGATCATCAGCCCGCCGCCCAGCGGCGCGGCTCCCGGGAACAGAGGATGTCCGAGCCATTCCCGCATCCCCAGATCGCCGGCAAACACCGCCGTTCCAAGCGCCAGGAGCAGCCCCGCGACCCCGTACCACCGCGACCGGGCATGAAGACCCAGGGCCAGCAGCGCCGGGCCGTGCGACAGGCAGATCGCAGCAATCGACACCAGATTTCGGGCATCACCGCCATGTGAGGCCGCAGCCGCGGCGGCGACACCGGCCGCGCCAGTTAGTCCGGCCGCCAGCAGGATCATCCGTCGGACTATGGTCATGTCTTGCTCCAGTGCCATGCTTTCCCCCAGCCGCAAACTGCACTAGACGATGCAGGCGAGTGTGAGAAACAACCATGAGTGACAATGCCGCGTCCCCAGCCGGGATGCCACCCAATGTGCTGCCGCCGGGAAGCTGGCGTCGAGAGCTTGCGGCCACTTTTCATCTGGCCTGGCCACTGGTTGTCGCCCAGGTCGCGCAGAATGCCCTGCAGGCGACCGACGTGATCATGATGGGCTGGCTTGGACCGGAATCGCTGGCGGCCGGCACGCTCGCAAACACCTTTCTCATGCCATTTTTCCTCCTCGGAGTCGGCATTGTCGGGGCCGTGGCGCCCCTGACCGCTCAGGCGCGCGGTGCGCGCAATATCAAGGCCGTCCGCCGGATCGTGCGGCAGGGATTTTGGGCCGCAATCCTGCTTGGCGCCCTCCTCGCGCCGATTGTGCTGCAGATCAGGACGGTGTTCGGTTGGCTGGGCCAGGACCCGTTTCTGGCGGCCCGCGCGGAGGAATATGTACAGATTGGCGTGCTGATGCTGTGGCCGGCCCTCGGCGTCATCGTCCTGCGGTCCCTGCTCTCGTCGTTCGATTCCACGCGCGTCATCCTGCTGATTACCATTGGCGGCGTTATCCTGAATGCCTGCGCCAATTACCTGCTGATGTTTGGCCATTTCGGCCTGCCGCGGCTGGAACTGCGCGGTGCGGCCATCGCCACCGTGCTGACCAACTTTGCCATGCTTGCGGCCTTCCTGACCTTCGTGCTGCGGCATCGCCGGTTCCGCCGGTTCAACATTCTCATCCGCTTCTGGAAGCCGGATTGGCAGCGGTTTCGGGAGATTTTTCGCATCGGCACGCCGATCGGCCTCACGGTGCTGGCCGAGGTCGGCCTGTTTACGGCGGCTGCCCTGCTCATGGGGCGCCTCGGCACCGATGAAGTTGCCGCCCATGCCATTGCCCTGCAATGTGCTTCGCTGGCTTTCATGGTACCGCTGGGGCTTGGCATCGCCGCAACCGTGCGGGTCGGCTTCGCCTATGGACGGCGCGACGCCGACGGCATTCGGCTTGCGGGCTGGACCGCTTTTGCCATCGGCACCGGGTTCATGGCGATTTCCGCCCTGGCTTTTCTGGTATTCGGCCCGGCCATTGTCACGGTGTTCCTCGATCCGCAGAAGCCGGAAAACCTGCATGCCCTGGCCCTGGCTGCGTCCTACCTCGCCATCGCTGGGGTGTTCCAGCTGGTCGATGGCGCCCAGGTCGTTGCCGCCCATGCGCTCCGCGGCCTCAGTGATACCGCCATCCCCATGCTTATGGCCATCTTCGGCTATTGGCTGGTTGGCCTGCCGGTTGCCTATGTCCTTGGTTTCATTTTTGAAATGCGCGGCGTCGGCATCTGGCTGGGGCTCGCGAGCGGCCTCGCCTTTGTCGCCCTGCTCCTCGTCACCCGCTTCGCCATGCGCGAAAAGCTGGGCCTATTGCCGAAGGCGATGGCGCCTTAGATCGGAGCGCCACCAAGGCCCAACCGGGGCCAGCCAGCCATGCGATTGCGGAACCAGGTGCGCTGCCGCTTGGCATATTGGTGCGTGGCGGTGACCGAAAGGGCAATTGCCTCTTCACGGCTGATCACTCCATCCAGCCAATCCGCAATTTCCCGTACGCCAATCGCCTTGAGCGCCGGCAGCGACGGATCGAGGTTCATCCGCTGCAAGGCCTCGACTTCTTCCACCGCGCCGTCCGAGAACATTGTTTCGAACCTTTTGGCGATACGGGAGCGAAGCATGTCCCTGTCTGGCCAGAGTACCATCCGCTCGGTGGCCCAGTTCTGCAAAAGCGCGGGCTGAACCTGCTGCTGAAAGTGCGAGAGCGGCTTTCCCGTGGCGCGCTTGACGGCGATGGCCCGCGTGACCCGCTGTGGATCGGCGACTTTGAGGCGGCTGGCTGTTTCCGGATCCTCCCTCTGCAACAGGGCCATGCGCCCGGCTTCGTCCATGCCATCCATTTCGAATTCTACCCGCGCAATCTCGGCCGGGGATATCTCCGGAACATCGGCGAATCCATTTGTCAGCGCCTCGAAGTAAAGCCCTGTTCCACCAACGAAAATGACCTCACGATCCGGCGCGACCTGATCCAGCAGCGACGCGACGGCGCGCACCCAGGCGCCGGTCGAAAAGCGTTCGCGCACCGATACGGTGCCGTAGAGGCAATGCTCGGCAGAAACCATATCCTGGGGCGATGGCCGCGCCGTGATCACCCGCAACGTGTCGTAAACCTGCATGGAATCGGCATTTATGATCACGCCGCCACTTGCACTTGCGCGCTTGAGGGCCAGCATCGACTTGCCGCTGGCAGTCGGACCCGCTATCAGCACAGCGCGCCTCTGGCCCGACATCAAATGTCCCCGAAAGTTGCTGCCGACATGCCCGTCCTATCCCTGATCGCCAATCCTGCCGATTCCGAGCTCGACCCGGCCCTTGCCGATGCGATCGTGGCCAAGGTAGGCGGCGAGCTGAACTGGCTCAACCCCGGCATCGCCTGCGATATCCTTGAACCGCGCGATCCTCAAGCCCTTGAAGCGGCACGCGATATTGCCCAGGGTCGCAAGGTGGACATCAACCTGGTGCCGACCGAGGACCGCCGCAAGCAAATCCTGGTGGCCGACATGGATTCCACCATGATCGAACAGGAATGCATCGACGAACTGGCCGCGGCGCTGGGTCTCAAGGATCAGGTCGCCGATATCACCGAACGCGCCATGCGCGGCGAACTGGATTTCGGCCAGGCACTGGACACACGGGTCGCGCTGCTCAAGGGGCTAGAGCGTTCAAAAATCGAGGAAATCCGGCGCGAGGCGATCACGCTGACGCCGGGTGGCCGGGCGCTGGTCAATACCATGAAGGCCTACGGCGCCTATACGTCGCTGGTCTCGGGCGGCTTCACCTTCTTTGCTGACTATATTGCCAAGCGGATCGGCTTCGACGAGGCCATCGCCAATGTCCTTGAGTTCGACGGCGACCGATTGGCCGGCACCGTGGCCAAGCCAATCGTCGACAAAAACACCAAGCGGGAGAGGCTGTTAGCGCTGTCTGTTGAACGGAGCGTGGATGTGTCCCGGACGCTCGCCGTGGGTGATGGCGCCAACGATCTCGACATGATTGCCATTGCCGGCTTCGGCGTCGCGCTCCATGCCAAACCAGCCGTGGCGGCCGCTGCCGGGCTGCGCATCGACCATGGCGACCTCACCGCCCTGCTCTACCTCCAGGGCTATTCCGAAGACGACTTCGTGCGCTGAATACGACCGCATGGTCTCGCGTTTCGCCCCTCGCGGGTAACGCACTGCTGACCTTTGCCACCGCGTATCGTGACATTTGCCCACAAAATGCGAAGGCCGGCGCGAAATCTCGCGCCGGCCTTCTCGTGTACGGATTGAACCTGATTACTGACCGCTGGCGGGAGTCGCCTCGTCAGCCGATTCAGGGGCCTCGGTTTCGGCCGGAGTGGCCTCCTCGACCGGAGCCGGAGTTTCGACACCCATGGTGGGCTCGAGCGTGGTGCCATCCTCGAGCGTGATGCTGGGCGGGGTGGCTTCCTCGATGCCGATGCCATCCAGAGCCGGCTCATCGGTCGTGCTCGGAACCTCGACAGACGCTGCCGGCGGCAGAGGCGTCGAGAAGTTCGTGCTGGCTTCGGGCAGCTGACCCTCGGAGCCGAAGTAGCGGAAGAAGGCGCTATCGGGCGAGAGGACCATGGTCGTGCCGGAATTCGGCAGGGCATTGCGGTAGGCTTCCATCGAGCGATAGAACTCGAAGAATTCCGGATCCTGACCATAGGCCGCAGCGTAGAGACGGTTGCGTTCGGCATCGCCCTGACCGCGGATGATTTCGGCATCGCGGGTCGCGGCGGCGACGATTTCAACGGCCTGACGATCGGCGATGGCGCGCAGGCTCTGGGCCTGTTCCTGACCACGGGCACGCAGCAGGGCTGCTTCAGCCAGACGCTCGGCGCGCATACGCTCGAAGGTCGTGGCCGAAACCTCGGCATCGAGGTCAGTCCGCAGGATGCGGACGTCGACAATGTCGAGGCCCAATTCTGCAAGGTCCGGACGGATCAGGTCACGGGTTTCCTGCATCATCTGGGTGCGCTCGTCGGACAGGGCGTCGGTGAACTCCCGCAGACCATAGACCTGGCGAAGCGCGGCATCGAGGCTGGCCCCGATACGATCCTCGGCCACCGACAACGAACCGGTGGCGCGTTCGCGGAACAGCCGGGCATCGGAGATGCGATAGGTCAGGAAAGCATCGACCTGGTAGAAGGCGTTGCCCGAAACCTGCACGCGCATATTGGCGATGTCGTAGCGCAGCAGGCGATCATCGACGATCTGCACGCTGTCGACCACATCGGTCGGGATCTTGAAGTAAAGACCCGGTTCGGTGCGGATATCGGTGATCTGGCCAAAGCGCATGACAATGGCCTGCTCGCGTTCGTCCACGATGTAGATCGAGGAGAAGAACACGTAGATGGCGGCGACGATGACGGCACCGATGATAAAGAGACGGTTTGTCATGGTCAGTTCCCCGTCGAGCTGGTTGCGCGCGAACGCAGTTCAGGCAGCGGCAGGTATGGCACGACGCCAGACCCATTCGCACCGCTCTCGACCAGGACCTTTTCAGAACCGCCCAGCACCTCTTCCATGGTTTCCAGGAACATGCGCTGACGGGTAACGCCCGGCGAATTGACATATTCGGCATAGACCGAATTGAAGCGCTCGGCCTCACCGGTTGCTTCCTGCACCACGCGGTTGGTGTAGGCGGCTGCCTCTTCGCGCAGGGCCGCGGCACGGCCACGCGCATCACCCAGAAGGGTGTTGGCATAGGAGCGGGCTTCTTCCTGGAGGCGCGTTTCGTCCTGGCGGGCACGCTGCACTTCGTTGAAGGCGTCGATGACTTCAGACGGCGGGCTGGCGTTCTCGATCAGGATCTGGCTGACGGTGACGCCCAGGCCATAGGCCTGCAGGGTCGACTGCGTGATCCGCAGCACATCGGCCTGAATGCCGGCGCGGTCATCGGAATAGACTTCCTGGGCAGGACGGCGGCCGACCACTTCGCGCATGGCGCTTTCAGCGGCATAGCGGACCATCGAATCCTGGTCGCGGACGTTGAAGATATAGGCGGTCGGATCGCTGATGAACCAGAAGACCGAGAACTGCACATTGACGATGTTCTGGTCGCCCGACAGCATCAGGCCTTCATTGCCCGAGGAGGCGCGCGAACTGGTCGTGGCGACGCCGATCTGCGTCTGGTTGACCGTGGTGACGACGCGCTCGACCGTTTCGACCGGCCACAGCATGAAGTGCAGGCCCGGACCGGACAGTTCCGGCTTGGGCTTACCGAAGCGCAGCTCGACGCCGACTTCCTGCGGGTTGATCGTATAGACCGAATTGACGCCCCAGAAGGCAAGGAGCGCGAGCACGCCACCGACGATGGCCCACCGGCCACCGGGGACGCCACCGCGGAACTGATCCCGGCCCCTGTTCAGAATGTCTTCCAAATTGGGAGTATTTCCACTCGGACGGCGCGGGCCGCCGCCACCTCCCCCCGGTGCCTGGCCCCAGGGGCCGCCATTGTTGCGGCCGCCTCCACCACCATTATTCTCCCAAGGCATCGCATTCCTTTCGGTGTCTAAGAGAAATCGTTGCAGTCATATATAAGGAAGGCGGAGCCGCGATCAATGCGCGGAGCCGTGATCCCGTTCGTACACTTTGATGGTGTAGGCCGCCGGGTCGCGCTCGGAGGGGGTGACCTCGGGCGAAGCCACCACCCGCCAGATTCCGGGGTCGATCGGGGGGAAAAGGACATTGCCTTCCGGTGCCATGTCCACATGGGTGATGTAGAGCCGGTCTGCCACGGCCATGGCCTGCGCGTATATGTCGCCGCCTCCGATGACCATGATCTCATCGACCCCACCCTCCCGCGCCAGCGCCTCTGCGGCCGCAATGCCCTCTTCGAGCGAATGGCGCACGATGACGCCTTCGGGCGCATAGCCCTCCTGGCGCGTGACCACGATATGCGGCCGGCCCGGCAACGGTCGCGGAAAGGTCTCGAACTGCTTGCGGCCCATGACCATGGGCTTGCCCATTGTGGTCTTCTTGAACCAGGCAAAATCGGACGGAATGTGCCAGGGCATGGTCCCATTGGCCCCGATGACATTATTGCGAGCGACGGCGGCTATAAGGGAAATGGGCATGGGGTTTCCGGTTTTCTTGAGTGGTAGCGCGCGAGGTTCGACAAAACCAGAGGTTCCCGCTTTCGCGGGAATGACACGGTGGAGGTGGGAATTTCGCGGTGGACGGGAAAAGTCCGAATTGATCCAGGGCAGATGCAAACACAGAGTCATTCCCGCGAAAGCGGGAACCTTTGGTTTGGACCATGTCATCCAGCTACTTCGTCTACATCCTCGCCAGCCGAAAGTTTGGCGCTCTCTATATTGGCGTGACCCGCGACCTGTTGCAGCGCGTGCAGATTCACCGGGACGAACTGCTGCCCGGTCACACCACACGCTATCATATCCATCTGCTGGTGCACTTCGAGGTCTTTGACGACCCGGAGCGGGCGATCCTCCGCGAGAAACAGTTGAAGAAATGGCGCCGGAGCTGGAAGATCGACCTGATTGAAACCGCCAATCCGGCCTGGGATGACCTTTATCCTGGACTGTTCAGCACGGGTGAAAACCAGAGGTTCCCGCTTTCGCGGGAATGACACGGTGGAGGTGGGAGTTTCGCGGTGGGATGGGAAAAGACCGAATTGATCCTGGGCAAGTACAAACACAGGGTTTCGCACGGCCGGACACGGCCCTCGCCGCCATCAACCCGCCAGTCGCGCCAGGGCTTCGCCTTCGACCCGCACCTTAGTCCATTCATCCTGCATCACCCCGCCCTGACTCTTGTAGAAGTCGATGCTCGGCTCGTTCCAGTCGAGGACCCACCATTCGAAGCGGCCGAGATTTTCGGTGATGCAACGGCGGGCGAGGTTGACGAGGAGGGCCTTGCCGATGCCCTTGCCGCGCATGACCGGGTCGACATAGAGGTCTTCGAGCCAGATGCCATGGCGCCCCTGGAAGGTGGAAAAGGTATAGAACCAGAGGGTGAAACCAACCGGTTTTCCGTTCCACTCGGCGATTTCGCAAAAGACCTTCGGGTGATCGCAGAACAGCTCGCGGGTGATGTCCGCCTCGGTGGCGACGACCTCGTGGGCGAGCTTTTCGTAGTCGGCAAGCGCGCGGACGAAGTCGAGAACCAGGCCGGCATCCGCGGCAAGCGCGGGCCGGATGGTCAGGGCCGTCTCAGAACTCATTCGTCGTACCAGTCGACCCGGTTGAGCAGCAGGATTTCGAGCTCCTGATCCCAGGGCGGATACCAGTCGTTCGCGGTCATTTCGAAAGTGGTGGGACCGATCTTTTTGACGTTTTCGCCGCAGAAGGACACGAGGCTATCGCTCGAGCCCTTGTCGACGGTCAGGGTAAAGGTGCCGATGGGTCCGGCCCAGTTGTTGCCGGTCGACCAGATGTAGGAAATCCATGACTCGGTGAAGGGATAATTGGTCCAGCCATCCTCTTCGATCGCCGTGCGCTCCACCGCGGCGATGAAGGCGTCGTCCATGCAGTATTTCTTCCGATATTCAGCCAGTTGCTCGGCCGAATAGTCGTCCTCCTCGCTGTGCGGCATGAACGAAGCGGCGACGGTGCCGCCGATGCTGGGGGTATAGGTATGGATGACCTCCGACGTGCCCGGCGGAAAGGTCGCCTCCCAGCTATAGGTCGAGCGCAGGGTCCAGATCGGCGCATAGTCGGTCTTGGGGCCCTCCCCATCGTCATAGTCCATGCCATAGACCATGCCGCGATGCCTGAGATCGGCGAGCGCCGTATCCGACAGACCGGCCAGCGCCGCATAGGTGGCTTCGCCGAAGGGAAGCAGCGGCACGCCCAGCTTGGTCAGCTGCTTGGTGTAGTCGATATTGTTCTTGAAGGCATATTGGTGGAGCTCGGCCGCGACCGGGGCGCCGTTGAACGTGGTCCTGAAATTGAAGATGTTGTTGGGGTCCGAAACGGCTTCGCCATTGTAGGCGGCCTCTTCCACCGGAATGGCCACCATGGACTCGGGGCTGCCCTCGATATCGGGCATGGGGAAGGCCACGAGAATGTGCTGGGGCTCGGAAGAGGTATTGTTGAACTCGTAAACGACCTTGATCTCGGTGGGCGAGACGAAGAGATGTTCGGAGGTCATGGAAATGGTGTCGTTGGTGACGAAGACCAGCCCGCCTGTGCCCAATTGCGCGGTCGTGTCATTGGCCAGTGCCGGCGCGGATACCATCGCCGCCAGCGCGGCCGCGTGAAACACCCTCATCGTTCCCTCCAAATGCCGGGCGCCCTGCACGGCGCCGCAAGGCTTATCTAGCCGGTTTCACGGCTTTTCCGAAAGATAGCCGAACCACTTTCTCTCAAGCGCGGCATCGAGATCGATGCCGGCATGGCGGGCATAGAGCAGGAGGAAGGCCAGAAGATCGGCGGCCTCGTCCTCCCGGGCCTCGGCGATTTCAGCCTCGGAGCGATCCTTGGTGCGGCCACGCTGGGTAAGGCGGAGATGCTCGGCGGTGAGCTCGCCTAGCTCTTCCTGCAGCTTGAACAGGAACCAGTCGGCATCCCGCTCGATGCGGTAGATATCGGCATAAATGTCCGAAACTTTTGCGGCAAGCGCGGTGAGTTCGTCCAGCGACCGGCTCATACCGCAATCGGCGCCTGGATGCGCGGGTGCGGATCATAGCCCTCGAAAGCGAAATCCTCGAACACAAAGTCCTCGATGCGCTTGCGGTCCGGGTTCATCACCAGCTTGGGCAGCGGCCGGGGCTCACGGGTCAATTGCAGCCGCGCCTGCTCGAAATGATTGCTGTAGAGGTGGGCATCGCCCAGCGTGTGGACGAAATCGCCGACCCCCAGATCGCAGACCTGCGCCACCATGTGGGTGAGCAGCGCATAGGAGGCGATGTTGAAGGGCACGCCCAGAAAACTGTCGGCAGAGCGCTGGTAGAGCTGGCAGCTCAGCTTGCCATCGGCAACATAGAACTGGAACAGCGCGTGGCAGGGCGGCAGGGCCATATTATCGACCTCGGCCGGGTTCCAGGCCGATACGATATGGCGGCGGCTGTCGGGGCGGGTTTTTATCGCCTCGATCACACCGGCGAGCTGATCGATATGGCGGCCATCGGGCGCCGGCCAGCTGCGCCATTGGCTGCCATAGACCGGGCCGAGATCGCCGTTGTCGTCGGCCCATTCGTCCCAGATGGACACGCCGCGCTCCTGCAGCCAGCGCACATTGGTCTCGCCGCGAATGAACCAGAGCAGTTCGTAGATGATCGATTTGAGATGCAGCTTCTTGGTGGTGACCAGCGGGAAGCCCTGCGAAAGATCGAAGCGCATCTGGTAGCCGAAAATGGAGCGCGTGCCGGTGCCGGTCCGATCGGACTTGTCGGTGCCGGTTTCCAGGATGTCCGAGAGAAGTTTCAAATAGGGCTGCATGGGGCCAAGCTACTGCGATTCGCGCCCGCACGCGCCCTGCCCCGCTATGGTTATGCAAAGTCTCGTGACGGTATCCTAATACCGGCACAATTGCTGCCAGACTGTGGCACCATGGCTGGGCGAGATTGGCGTGACACCATTTGGAGACCAAGGATGAGCCCTGCCCTTCGCCCCCTCCGCAAGCGCGAAGCCATGCCCGAATTCGTGCGGCTGGCGCTCGAAGAGCGTGGCCTGCGGGCCCGGTATGACGCCCGCCCGCCTTATCAGCGCAACGACTACCTCCTATGGATCAACAAGGTGAAGCGCGAGGAAACCAAGCGCAAGCATCTCGAACAGATGCTCGACGAACTCGAAGCGGGCGGGGTCTATATGGGGATTGATTGGAACGGCTAGGCGAGATCGGAGCGCAGGACCGTCTCGTCGCGCTCCCAGCTATGGCTTTGGTCGATATGGGCCAGTGACCAGGCAAAGACCTTCTGCATGGCACGCAGATCGCGGGCGGCGACGGCCTCCTCGAGCAATTCGTTGACCCGCATCTTGGCCGGCAGGTGACCTTCCGGGCCCAGCCGCTCGAATTCGACGCCGACTCCCTGCTCGACCCAGGCGCCGACCATGCCGGCAAATTCCTCGGACACGAGAAACGGTGACAAACGCAGGATGAGAAGGGTCACCGCGTCATGGTCGAGATGTTCGGAGCGGATGACGACGCCGCTGTTATTGGGGTGCCAGTCCTCGCCGAGGTCTTCGAGGAAGAACCAGCCGCAGTAAAAGCCGCGACAGACCGTCGGGCGGGCCTCGTAAACCGTGCAGCCCCGGCCTTCGGCGCAATGCGGGCACATGGTGTTGGCCGGCTTTTGCAGCTCTTGCGTGCGAATGGGCGGGAAGGCGCAGCAGGCGGTGCAGCCGTCGCAGCTTCTATCCTCCAGAACCGCAAGGGGCACGCTGATCCTCCACCGCTGCCTGAGATACAGCTAACCGCAAACCGGTGGTCAGCACCAGCTTTCGCGGCGCCCGCGCCATTCATGCGCCAGCCCTTCGGCCACCAGGATCGGACCAATCGAGCGGCCATCGCGCTCGACCAGGCGCAATTTGCGGCCATATTGGTCCTCATCCCGATCAATATGGGCCAGCGAGAACGGGCCCGCGCCCAGCAATTCGGCCAGGCGGCTGGTGGCGCGGCGCCCCAGGCTCGCCTCGGCGGCGCAGGATGGCTGGCCCACCTCGGGCGTGTTGATATCGGCAATGCGGTATTTGACCCCGTCCAGCCAGAAGGTGTCGCCATCGACCACGCAGGTGACACGCACCGATCCGGCGCAGACGGGGAAGCTGCGGGAATAGACCGGCGCTGTGGAAACGGCTTGCGGGGCGTCGAGCAGGCGGGTGGCAAAGCCGGTATCGCGCAGACCAATGGCGGCGACGCCGCCAATGCCGAAGGCCACGAGCAGCATGGGCACGAGCGGCCACTGATCGAAGCGCGACGCAGGCCGGCCACGCCGGCTGCGCCCCCGGACTGCCCAATATCTGCTGTCTGCCATGCCGCTCTCCCCGATGCGGGAAGATGGGCGATGCCGAATTAATGACCGGTGAATCCGCGACTGGGTTTGCAACCGGATGCCGGGTCACCTATATTGGAGATGCCCGCAAGGGCTATGGCGATAAACGGTCATTGTAATAAACCCATCGGACCCGGGGGCAGTACCCGGCGTCTCCACCATCTCCCCCCTGCCGGGAGGAGCCAATGGGGACGAAACAGGATCGACGAGGGCGTAAAGAGTGTGCTTTTGCTCGGTGAGGTACCACCGTTATCGGTCCGAAACTTATAGTTGCTAATGACAACAATAAGGCTCCGGTCGCTCTCGCCGCGTAAGCGGTGCTAGCACTGGGAATTAAAGTCCTCCGCTCCTAGCCGGGCGGCAGGCGGGGTTCGCAGGCACCTGGCAACAGAAGCCTGCACTTCACCCCAGCCCGGTGCCGATCCTCGCCTTTGTCCTTGAAATATTAGGGAACGTAGGGCTGATATGGGCCGTTCGGGATTCTATCCGAAGACTATGAGATGAGGGCACCATGGCCGAAGACCACATGCGATACGACATTCTCGCCCAGGAAGCCCTGCGCGGCGTCGTGCGCAAGGTTCTGGCAGAAGTCTCGCGCACCGGCCTGCCGGGCGAACACCACTTCTTCATCTCCTTCGCGACCCGCGCCCCCGGCGTCCGCATCAGCGAAGAATTGCTCAAGCAGTACGATCAGGAAATGACCATCGTGCTGCAGAACCAGTTCTGGGACCTCAAGGTGTCCGAGAGCACGTTCGAGGTCGGTCTCAGCTTCAACGGCCAGCCCGAAATGCTGGTGATCCCCTTTGCGGCGATCAAGGGCTTCTTCGATCCCTCCGTGCAGTTTGGCCTGCAGTTCGACCCGGCCACCGCCAACGCCGAATCCGCCGATGACAAGGCCGAGGCCGAAGAGGACGCAGCGCCCGAAGAGGGCAGCGCGCAGACCGGCGAAAAGGTCATCAGCCTCGACGCCTTCCGCAAGAAGCCCTGATCGACCAGGGGCATGGAAAAACGCTCGTTTTCCATTGCCGGTCATCGCACCTCCATCGCGCTTGAACCGCAATTCTGGGCCGGCTTCGAGGCCCTTGCGAGCGAACGCGGGCTGAGCCAGGCCGCATTGCTGCGACACATCGACGAAACGCGCGACACAATGAACCTGTCATCGGCCGTGCGCTTGGCGGTGCTGGCGTTTTATCGGGATGGGAATTAGACCACTTCACGCTAGGACAGAAACGACGGAGCGTTTCCCTTCTCCCCTGAGGGGAGAAGGTGGCGCGAAGCGCCGGATGAGGGGTTCACACTCACGGTTTTGCCGAGAGGCTTTCACCCCTCACCCCATCCCTCTCCCCTGAGGGGAGAGGGGGCGATGGAGGCGATGGTTCAGTTCAAGGGGGAAACGCTCTAGGTCAACGCTCAGGTAACCAGAGGCTCCCGCTTTCGCGGGAGTGACATCGTGGGAGAGTGACCTGGTTGGGGAGTGACTTGGTGGGGGAGTGACCTGCGGGGAATGACCTGTGGGGAAAGACTTGGGGGGAGTGCCCCGGTGGTCGCTCGACCGATTGGCCCCTGTGAGGCCGGTGCCTCAGGGAAAGAGTTGCAGCGGTTGATTGACGGGGTCGCCGATCGGCTGGTTGACGCCGGGCTGGAAGCCGAGATCCAGGGGGGTCAAAGGCTGATTGACGACCTCCTCCTCGGGCAGGGGCTGGGGATTGAGCAACTGCTCCTCCTCAAGCCGGCGCGCCTCTTCCTCGGCGCGGAGACGGGCGGCCTCCTCGGCCTGACGCAATTGCTCCTCGACCAGCCGGTTGCGCTCTTTAGCGGCGGCGCGCTGGCGCGCTTCTTCCGCAAGACGCAGAGCTTCGAGCCTGTCCACTTCCAGTTCATTGGCCCGCACCTGGATGGATGCGACGATTTCGGCCAGGTCGAGCGTGACCAAGGGCGCCAGGACCGTACCGGCCAGGCGGGCAATGATCCGCGCGCCATCGGGCTCGACCAGGCCCGTTGGGTCGGTAAAGCCGAAAGGCGTCAGGACAAAGCTGCCGTCCAGCCCCAGCGTGGGAAGGCTGAGGTTGAGATTGCCGGACAGGCGCCCGCCATCGCCCTCGACGATGAAATTGGCCATGCGCATGATGCCCTGGGCAATGGTGAACGTGCCCTGCGCCTGCTCGGCCTCGAACGCGCCCTGGGAGAGGGCCAACCCGATCAGGGTTTCCAGCGTCGTGTCATCCATGTCGAGCAGGTCGCCGAAACCGGCAATGGCCGGATAGACTTGCGGCGTCAGGCCTGACACGGTCATGTCAGCGATAGCGAGGTTCCCCTCGCCCGCGAGGCGCCGGACGACATCGGCGAGGCTGGCGCCGGTGCCTTCAAATTGCAGGCCCATGTCGACGCGGCCGCCCAGCCCATTGCTGGTCAGCGGCGCCGGGAGAGCCGACAGATCGACCCCGGACAGTGCGAGGCGGCCCGACACGGTGCGTTCCGGCAAAGGGCCGGCGCAGCACCTGGCCATGTCCAGCACCAGGCTTCCCGTCTCGCCTGTGGCGACGGAAAGGCCTTCGACGCCCAGTTTCTGCCGGTCCCAGACATAGCGGAAATCCGTGGCCCCGCCGACGGCCGAGCCCCCCATTGTCATTGCCCCGGCAGTAAACGAGACAGTGCCGCGCGAGCCATTGCTCTCCAGATCGTCGGCGAGCGGGCCTTCGGGGAAAACGCTTGCGCCGGTCCCGATCAACGCTTCATTGCCCAAAAGGGCCGAAGCGAGCGCAACGACGTCGACACTGTCCGCGCTCAGATTGCCCTCGAAGGCAGGCACGCCGCCGAGCAACTGCATGGAGAGATCGCCGGTGAACGGCACCTCTCCCGACACGCCGGAAATCGTCGTCAATTCGAGCGATCTCGTGCCATCGAAGGCCATGGCGGCGCTGCCGTCGAGCGCGCCAAGATCGGCGCCCCCTACCCCGGCCAGGCGCAGCAGCCCATGGCCGGCACCAAGCAGCACATCGATCGTGCCGTCGCCGCTGACAAGGCCATTGCCGGCCACGTCGAGCCGGCCGAAGAAACTCAGCGACTGCTCGCCCTGGCTGACCGACACGCGGCCATCAAAACCATCGTCTGCACCGCCCTCGAGGAAGAGGCTGGCAATCATGTTGCCGTCTCCAGCCATGACGGGCACCGGGCCCAGTCCCAACTGCGCCGACAGCGCGGCCGCATCTTCATCTTCGAGCGAGGCAATCAGCTTGAGATCGCCGGTGGCCAGCCCGAGCAGGCCGCTCGCCATTTCGGCTCGGAAATCCAGGGAAGCCGAGCCGGTCTCGCCGGCCAGGGTCAGCACCTGCCCCTCCCCGCCGGTCTGGTCGGTGAGGATGAACTGCAAATCGGCTGGAAAGGCACGGGCCAGGGCCTCCTGCCACACGAACGGCACTCCTGCCATTTCCTGGAGCAGCGCCAGGCCCTCTGAATCTGCAGTATCCACGGCGACCTGCCCGGATGCGGTAATGCGGGGCGCGGCCGGATCGCCGACGAATCGCAGACCGGTGTCGAGGGTGACACCGCCCCAGCCGCTGGTGGCGAGGCGCGACAGGCGAAGCATGTCCGGGGACCATTGCCCTTCAGCCACCAGATCAGCCGCAGCAAGACCCAGAATATCGGCACTGTCGGCGGTGAGCGAAAAGCTGCCATTGGGGAAGCTGGCGCCGAAACTGCCCCCGCCGATAACGGATGGGAGCAGAGCGCGGAGCGCCGCCATATGGGGCGCGTCGGCCTCGGACAGATTGAGGGTCGCGTCGAGCCGCGCTTCGTCGCCATAGCCAAGGCGCAGATCGAAGCGATGACGCTTGCCATCGAGGTTGAAAACGCCGTCACCAAAGCCGAGCGCGCCATTGGCCAGCAGAACCCGGGCACTGGCCGAACCCGGCATGTTGAACAGCGGATTGTCCTCGCTGGCGCGGCGCCACAATTGGGCGAGGGCATCAAGGCGGGCCGAACTGGCGCTCACCTGCCCGGAATAACCCACCACGCCTTCGTCATTGGAGACCGTACCCGACAGGCGCAGTTCGGTTTCGCCGGGCAGATCGGCGACGCCCTGTTCGATGGTCCAGGCCGAGCCATCGGTGGTGGCATCGAGCCGCACATTGCGCAGGGCAAAGCCACGCAGTCCGACCTCGGCCAGATCGATACCCAGGCGCCCGGGCAGCGGCGGGATGGGCGGCGCGGGAATTTCGGACAACATCCGCACGATTTCATAGGGCAATTCGGACGGTGTCTCGGTGGCCGCACGTGGCGGCAGCGAGAAGACACCGCCGGACACGACCGCATCGAAATCGCGCCGTTCGCCCAACTGGATCGAGGCCGCGCCGGTCAACCGCATACCGGCCCGGTTCTCGTCCGGATGCAGGGTATAGCCGTTGAAGACAACCCGGTCAGTGGACACAGTGACACTCGATTCGAGCACCATGTCGCCGCTGATGCCGTCAGCGGTTTCGGCAACCGGCGGGGTCTGACGATAGACCAGATTGCCCTCGAAGCGCGGGGCAGCGCCAAGCGTCAGAAGACCCTCGGCGGTGGTGGCATGGCGCCCGGCGGTTTCGCGTAGATAGATGGACACGCGGGTGCTGTCGGCGCTGTCCAGCGCGCCGGAATTGTAGCGCAGATCATAGCGCGACCCGTCATAGACGAGCCCGCCCTGGAACTGGAACGGGCCGGTGAAACTCGAGAGCCGCAAATCGCCATCGATATCGCCGAGCGACCAGGTCTGCTCGGCGCGCAAATCCTCGAGGCGCACAGAGCCATTCTCGATGCGCGCCTGCCCCAGGGCCAGGCCGGAACCGGCGCCATTGAAATCCACGGCGCTGCCGACAAGCCCGTTCTCGTCGATGACGAGATTGACCACGGGCTGGTGAAGGGTGAGCGCGGTGACATTGTAAATGTCGCGCAGAAATTCGAGCAACGAGAACTGCGCCTCAACTTCTGCAACGGTCGCCGCGGGCGCCTCGGTGCTGCCGACGATGACATCGCTGAACCGCAATTGCGGCTGCGGCAGCAGGGAAAACTCGATGGCGCCGTTGATGGTCACATCCGCGCCCAGGACACTGGTCGCCAGCGTCTCCATACGGTCGCGATAATCGTTCCACTGCACGAAGCGCGGAACGAGGAAGGCCGCCGTCAGGACCAGGATGGCGAGCACGCCAACAACGATATAGATGCGATTGAGCACTGTGCGCGAACTGCCCCGGCTGAAAACGGCGTGAGTGTAGGCACTTGCCAGCCCCGCGCAAGGCCGATGAGCCCGATTTGAGCACAGGAAAAGGGCCGCATACAGGCATCCCCACCCCGGTGGCGGGACGGTCTTGCAGCGACCGGGTTCTATACAGCCCCGCCCCCACTGCCTATATTGCGAAGAAGAACAAACCGAGATTCGTCAAGACCGGCGCCGAGACTGACCCCGACTTCAGGCGCTGGCGGAACTGCAAAGCGCGCATGGCCGACCCTGCTCCCCTGCCCCGCCCCCAAGCCGGGCCGATCACCAGCCAGCTCCGGCAACGCGAGCCGGACTATCTTGCCGGTCTCAATCCCGAGCAGCGTGAAGCCGTGCGCTCGATTGAGGGGCCGCTTCTGGTGCTGGCGGGCGCGGGCACCGGCAAGACGCGCGTGTTGACCACGCGCATCGCCCATATCCTCAACGAACGCAAAGCCTGGGGCAGCCAGATTCTCGCCGTGACCTTTACCAACAAGGCCGCCAGCGAGATGAAGAAGCGCATCCACGAACTGGTGCCCAGCCTCGACGGCCTGCCCTGGATGGGCACGTTTCACTCGATCTCCGCCCGCATCCTGCGCCAGCACGCAGAACTGGTGGATTTGAAGCCAAGCTTCACCATTCTCGACACCGACGACCAGATCCGCCTGATCAAGCAGCTTCTGGCAGCCGAGAATATCGACGAAAAGCGCTGGCCGGCGCGGCAATTCGCCGGGATGCTGGATGCCTGGAAGAACCGCGGCCTCCTGCCCAAGGACGTGCCGGCGGCCGATAGCGGCTTTTTCGCCAATGGCAAGGGCGGCAAGCTCTATCACGACTATCAGGCGCGCCTGAAAGTGCTGAACGCCGCCGATTTCGGCGACCTGCTGCTCGAATGTATCCGGCTCTTCCGCGAGAACCCGGAAGTGCTGGCCGAGTTTCATCGCAAGTTCAAATACATGCTGGTCGACGAATACCAGGACAGCAACACCGCCCAGTATCTGTGGCTGCGCCTGCTCGCCCAGGGAAAGCCGGCGCCGGAGGCCAATATCTGCGTCGTCGGCGACGACGACCAGTCGATCTATGGCTGGCGCGGCGCCGAGGTGGATAACATCCTGCGGTTCGAGAGCGATTTTCCCGGCGCCAAGGTGATCAAGCTCGAACGCAACTACCGTTCGACCGCCAATATATTGAAGGCCGCCTCGACGATCATCGCCTTCAACGAGGGGCGGCTGGGCAAGACGCTGTTCACCGACATTGCCGAGGCCGGCGAGCCGATCTCGTTCACGCAGGTCTATGACAGCGAAGAGGAAGCCCGCACCATCGGCGAGGAAGTCGAGCAGTTTCAGCGCCAGGGCGACGCGCTCAATTCCATGGCCATCCTGGTGCGCGCCTCGTTCCAGATGCGCGAGCTTGAAGAGCGCTTCATCACCCTTGGTCTCAATTATCGCGTCGTCGGCGGCCCGCGCTTTTATGAGCGCAAGGAAATCCGTGACGCGCTGGCCTATCTGCGGCTGGTGGCCCAGCCGGCCGACGACCTGGCCTTCGAGCGCATCATCAACGTGCCCAAGCGGGGGCTGGGCGACTCGACGGTCAACATGCTGACGGCGACGGCCCGGCACCAGCAGGTGCCGCTTTTGAGCGCCACCCGCATGATGGTGGAAACCGAGGACCTCAAACCCAAGCAGCGCAGCACGCTGCGGGCCCTGATCGGCCAGTTCGACGACTGGGCCTATCGCGCCGAGAGCCTGCCGCCCTATCAGCTGGTCGAGCAGATCCTCGAGGAAAGCGGCTATATGGACATGCTGGCGGCCGACAAATCCGTCGAGTCCCAGGGGCGCAAGGAAAACCTCAAGGAACTGAGCCGCGCCATGGAAGAGTTCGAAACCCTGGGCGGTTTCCTCGAACACATTTCGCTGGTCATGGATCGGGACAATGCCGATGCCAGCGACGCTGTCACCATCATGACGCTGCATTCGGCCAAGGGGCTGGAATTCAACACGGTCTTCCTGCCCGGCTGGGAAGACGGGACGTTCCCGAGCCAGCGATCCATGGACGAGAGCGGGCGGGCCGGGCTCGAGGAGGAGCGGCGGCTGGCCTATGTCGGGATCACGCGCGGGCGCAAGCGCGTGCGGATTTCCGCCGCGCAGAACCGGCGCATCCATGGCCTGTGGCAATCGGCCATTCCCAGCCGCTTCATCGACGAATTGCCGCCAGACGCCGTGGAAGTCACCGACCGCGGCTCGGCCTATGGCGGCTATGGCTATGGCGGCGGCGCGTCCAGCCGCTTCAACAAGGCCGACCCGTTCGAAAGCGTCTATGAAACGCCGGGCTGGCAGCGCGCCCGCGCCAACCAGGCCAGCCGCAAGGGCGGCGGGCCGCTGACCATCGAGGGGGAACTGGTCGCCCGTTCCGTCGATCTCGGCGGCCAATCGAGCGGTTACGCGCTCGGCGACCGGGTTTTTCACCTCAAATTCGGCTATGGCGAAGTGATGAGCATCGAGGGCAACAAGCTGACCATCGACTTCGAGAAAGCGGGCACCAAGAAGGTGCTGGAGAGCTTTGTGAAGAAGGGGTGAGGGTTAGCGGGGGCTCTTACAGTCCCTGCCCGCCCATGGGCTCGGTTTCGAACCTTTCGCCAAATCCGGCGATAATCGGCTTCGCCTTGGAGATGGTTTCGCGCACTGCCGGGATTTGCAATGATGCGGCGTGTAGCTCCTTGCTGTCCCAGACTTCAGTGATCCAGATGCCATCCTCGCTCGCCGGGTCACGGGCGATGATGTAGGACCGGCAGCCTTCCATCGGCACGGCCCCGTCCAGCATGATGGCGAGCAGATCATCCCGCCGCCCCGGTGCGGCCAATATCTTGCCGATCAATCCATACATGGTTGTCTCCTTATTTGCGGCGCATCCGGCGCCATTGACTTGTCTTGCAGTCCTGCGTCATTGGAAACTCGACCAGACCGAGGACAACCCATGTCAGTAGATCAGCTTTCCGTGTCGCTCACCAAGGAGCAGGCCTATGCGCTGGTCGATGCCGTGTCCGAACGCGACGACCTCGCGCTGACGGCCTCGGCGCACGAGATCGAGGACACCGGCGAATGGGTGTTCGAGGCGACCTGCGACAGCCCGCCCGATCTTGAATCATTTTCTGAGCTTGCCCGGCAAGTGCTTGGTGGCGACGTGACTTTTTCGGTCGAGGCTATCGACCCGGAAGTCAATTGGGTGGCCAAATCACTCGAAGGCCTGGCCCCGGTGATCGCCGGTGGCTTTTATGTCTATGGTGGCCATTCGACCGGGCCTGTGCCCGAAGGGCTGACGCCGATGCGCATCGAGGCCGCACAGGCCTTTGGCACCGGCCACCACGAGACCACCACCGGGTGCCTCGAAGCCATCGAAATGGTAATCCGCAAGCGCACCCCCTATCGCATGATCGACGTGGGCACCGGCACCGGTGTGCTCGCCATTGCGCTGGCCAAGCGGGTCGACGCCAAGATCCTGGCTACCGACATCGACCCGATTGCGGTGACGACGACCATCGAGAACGCGCGGGACAATGGGGTCGGCGAGCAGATCGACGCGGTGGAGGCCACCGGCCTCGATCATGCGGAAATCGTCGCTCGCGCGCCCTATGACCTGGTGGTCGCCAATATTCTGGCGGGACCGCTGACCGAACTGGCGCCCGGCATGGGCGGCATGACCCAGACGGGCGGCATCGCGATTCTGTCCGGCATTTTGAACACCCAGGCCGATGGCGTCATCGCCGCCTATCGCGAAGCCGGGTTCACGCTGGAGGATCACCTCAAGCGCAAGGACTGGACGACGCTGGTGCTGAAGAAGGGTTAGGCGGGGCGTTCCGGGGCGGCGGACGGGGTAACGGAGGTTCCCGCTTTCGCGGGAATGACACCGTGGGGAGCGGGAATGACTCGGTGGGGTGGAACGTGCTGCCGCAGGTGCCGACCCCGCCCGTGACACAGCCCAAAAAGAAATCCCCGAAGCGGGCTTCGGGGATTGCGGCTTGATCGTCAGCGTTGCGTGCTGCCTCAGGGGCGCTTGGTAACCGCGCCGATCAACTGATGCTGCATGCGATAGCTGACCTGGCGGGAGGCTTCGCGACCACGGGCGTCGATAAGGCCACCCAGTGCGTTGCGGAAACCGTTCTTGCTCTCAGTCATCTTTCACTCCATGCGACGAAGGGGAATGTCCGCTTCGTCAGGCTCGTCTCTAGGCTATTTTCTCGGCCCCGGTTAGGACCTCGGCGGCAAGCCAGCTATGCCGCTTTTGCAGACCATGATTAACGGCCATTCACCTTGTGCGACCGGTAGCCATGATCGCGCTCGAACTGGGCGATGTAGCGCTCAGCCTGGCGGGTGCGACCATCAACGATGGCATCGACCGCCCGCTGAAAGATATTCCTGTTCTTGTCCATTTTGCGTCTCCTGTTCCTGACCCATAAGATAGGATCATCCAGCGCGCGAACCAGCGCCAATTGATCACGCCAGCCATGCCAAAACTGCATTGCTAAGAATGCAGCGCGTCAGGACGATTTATGACCAAAACAGCCTTTGAACCCGCCAAATTCCAGAGCTTTGACGAAAAGTCCGACCCCGGCCAGGTCGCGCCACGCCTCAAATCGCTGAGATCTGCCATGCGCTCAGCGCAAGTCGATGCCTTTCTCATTCCGCGTGCCGACGCTCATCGCGGCGAGTCGGTACCGGCCAGCGAAGCGCGCCTGGCCTATGTCACCGGCTTTACCGGCTCGGCCGGCCTGGCCGTGATCGGCACCGGCTCGGCGGGCCTGTTCATCGACAGCCGCTACACCCTGCAGGCGCCGGCGCAGACCGACACCACGCTGATCACCGTGCACGAGGTCAATCAGGGTGGCATCAGCCCGGATGTGAAGCTTTATGTGCCCAAGGGCGGCAGGCTGGCCTATGACCCCTGGCTGCATACGCCCGGCGAGGTGCGCGACCTGACCGACAAGCTGGCGGGTCATGCCGAGGTCGTGCCGCACGCCAATCTCGTCGACGCCATCTGGACCGACCGGCCCGCCGCCCCGGTGAGCCCGATCGAGTTTCTCGGACACAACCGTTCCGGCCGGACCACCGAGGACAAGATCGGCTATCTGCGCGACGTTCTCGATGCCGAGGACGCCGATGCGGTGGTGTTCACCCTGCCCGAATCCATCTGCTGGCTGTTCAACATGCGCGGGCGCGACGTGCCCAATACCCCCTTCGTGCTGGGCTTTGCCATCGTGCCGAAAACGGGCCTGCCGACGCTGTTCCTGGACGACGCCAAGATCACCCCCGACCTGAAGCGCGCGCTCGATGGCCTGGCGGAGATTGCCCCCGGCAGCACGCTGGCTTCGGCACTGGAGGCGCTTGGCGGCAAGGGCCAGGCGGTTATCGTCGATCCGCAATCAGCTCCGGCCGCAATTGCCGAAACCCTGCGCGGCAAAGGCGCTCGCGTCATCGAAAAACGCGACCCGGTGCTGGGGCCCAAATCCCGCAAGAACGCGGTCGAACTGGCCGGGATGCGCGAAGCCCACAAGCTCGACGGCGTGGCACTGGCCAAGTTCCTCCACTGGTTCGACGGCGCAGCGCCAGGGGGCGAACTGACCGAAATCGGCATCGTGACGGCACTGGAATCGTTCCGGCGCGAGGAGGACAGCTGTGTCGACGCCAGTTTCGACACCATTTCCGGCGCGGGGCCGAACGGGGCCATTGTCCATTACCGCGTCACCAGCAAGACCGACCGCAAGCTCCATGCGGGCGAACTCATGCTGGTCGATAGCGGCGCGCAATATCTGTCGGGCACGACGGATATCACCCGGACCCTCTATACCGGCGCCGCGAGCGCCGAGCAGAAGGACCGCTATACCCGCGTGCTCAAGGGCATGATCGCCATTTCGACGGCCCGTTTTCCACTGGGCACAACCGGCGCGCAGATCGACGCGCTGGCCCGGCAGTTTCTCTGGCAGGCGGGCGTGACCTACAATCACGGCACCGGTCACGGCGTCGGCGCGTTCCTGGGTGTCCACGAGGGTCCGGTGGGGATCGCGCCGCGCTACACCGTGCCGCTCGAAGCGGGCAATGTGCTGTCCAATGAACCTGGCTATTACAAGACCGGCGAATATGGCATCCGCATTGAAAACCTGATCGTGGTGCGGGAGGCCGAGGGCTTCCCTGGCTATCTCGATTTCGAAACGCTGACCCTGGCGCCAATCGACACGCGGCTGATTGAGCGGAGCCTGATGACCCAGGCGGAAATTGATTGGCTCAACGAATTCCACGCGCGGGTGTGGACCGAAGTCGGTCCGCTGGTTTCCGGAGAGGTCAAAGCCTGGCTGCAGCAGGCCACGGCCGCACTCTGAGGCAAGCCGCAACAATGGCCGCACCCAAAAATGGGAGCGGCCATTGTTCAGTTTTCAGAATCGCTTGGGCTGATCAGTTGAACCAGACGATAAAGTTCGGCCAGTTGTCGCCAAAGACCGCGTTGCCGGCGGCAAAGCTGTCTTCGTCGGCGACGGCCCCATCGCGCAGGAAGGGCAAGGCCCCCTGCCCGGTGAACAGCATGACCAGATCGGTCTCGGTCGCCGTTTCGAAATAGGCCTTGAGGCTGAAACCCTGCTCGAAGCGCCAATGCGGGATCAGCAGTTCGCCATCGAGGATCAGATCGACCGTATCCAGCGTCTCCATCCAGGCGTCGACCACCTCCTGGGTGACCGCATGGTCTGGCACGATCGAGGTCTGGCCCGGCGAGGGGACGAGTTCGCGATTGTCGTCTGTTTCCAGTTGAATGGCCGCCCAGTTCTGGCGGGACAATTCCGTCACCGCCTTCATGCGCCCGAGCACGCCGGCCAGCCGCTCGCTGTCGGTCACCGGGAAGTCGGCGGTGTGAATGGCCGCAACCATGTCGGCGATGAAGGCATCACTGTCGCGATCCATCATCAGTGTGCCAGAGCCACGGGCATGATCCTGCATAGGCAGGTCGGCCTCGGGGAAAATCCGATGCATGGCCGCCTCGAAGAACTGGCTGAAATCGTGCGCCAGCAGGAAATCGAAGGGAATGGCCGTGACCTGGCTATAGCCGGCAAACCAGATTGCATCGGCCCGGTCGAAACCCACCGTGGTATCCGGGAGGGCCGCTTCGCCTTTGGTCTTGGTCTTGCCGGACGGCACCGGCGCATCGAAGGCGTCGAGGTCCCGCAGCAGCGCGGCCAGTGTTTCGGATTCGCCGAGCAGGCCGTCACCATCGAGGTCGATGCGCACGCGCAGCGGATCAATGGTCAGCACATATTCGCCGCCAACGGCCGCAACATCGAAGGCGGAGCGGGCCCTATCGAGGCCGGCGACAAACTCTTCGAGAATAGTGCGCAGCCCCTCATAGGTCAGCGGCTCCGGATCGGGATTGGCAGGTCTGTTGGGGGAGGTATCGGACTCCATGCCAAGCAGGAAAGCGGCGGCCGGCGTGCTCGGAGCGATGGCACCGTGGCGATAGAGCGCCTGCGCCAGGCTTTCGTAGCTGGAGATGGTTTCGATGAGCCCGAGACCGAAGCACGCCTCGGCCCGCAACTGGTCGCACCTGTCGCTATAATATTGACGCTCGGCCACGGCGCCGCCTGAATAGAGCAGATCGGGCAAGCGATCGCCCGCTTCATCGGCCTGCACGAGGCCGGGCGCCACAAGCAGCGCGGCAAGCGCCGCCAGATAAGATGCCTTCATTGCTCTCTCCCTCGGCGCCTATTTCCCGACGCGCACGAACCACTCGTCTTCGCTGATGACCTCGACCCCGAGATCCTGCGCGCTTTTCAGCTTCGACCCCGCGCCCGGACCGGCCACCAGGATGTCGGTCTTGGCCGAAACCGAGCCGGCAACCTTGGCACCAAGCCGCTCGGCCATAGCCTTGGCTTCCGATCGTGTCATTTTTTCGAGGGAGCCGGTGAAGACCACGGTCTTGCCGGCGACCTGGCTATCGGCGGAGATGGTGACCACATAGGGCTTTGGCTGCACCTGAACGAGGAGCGCACGCAGCGCCGCCACATTCTGCGCATTGGAGAAGAAACCGGTCAGCGCATCAACGACGGTGCCGCCGATGCCGTCGATGGACGGAAACACCGTCATCGGGTCTTCCGCCTCCGCCATTTCGGCACCCACCTCGATGAGGTGTTCAATGGTGCCGAAGTTGCGGGCCAGTGCTGCCCCGGTTGTCTCACCGATATGGCGGATGCCGAGGGCAAAGATGAAGCGGTCGAGCTCGGGCGTGCGCCGCGCATCGATAGCGGCAAACAGCTTGTCGAGCCCTTCATAATTGCGGTCCTCGACCGCCCGCACATTCTTACGGGCCTTGCCGCTGGCCGTCTCGCGCGCCCGCGCCTGCTCCTCTCGCCGCTCGGCCAGTGCCGTCTGCACCTCGGCCCGGCGATCCTTGAGGGTAAAGATATCGGCCGCCGTCTTGACCAGCCCCCTTGTGAAGAACAGCTCGATGTTTTCAGCGCCCAGGCCTTCGATATCGAGGGCGCCGCGCGACACGAAATGCTTGAGGCTCTCCACCGCCTGGGCCGCGCAGATCAATTCGCCCGTGCAGCGGCGGCGCGAATCCTCCTTGCCGGTCTTCTCGTTGATTTCCCGCGTCGCGGGCGAACCGCAGACCGGGCAGACATGCGGCATTTCATAGGGTTGCGCATCGGCCGGACGCTTGTCCTCCAACACGTCGACGATCTGCGGAATGACATCGCCGGCGCGCTGAATACGCACCGTATCGCCAATGCGGATATCCTTGCCGTCGCGAATGGGCAGACCGGTGCTGTCTTTGCCGGCAATGTAATCCTCGTTGTGGAGGGTGACATTGACGACGGTGACCCCGCCCACGCTGACCGGGTCGAGCCGGGCGACGGGGGCCAGCGTGCCGGTGCGGCCCACCTGAATTTCGATGTCGCGGACCTTGGTGGTGGCCTGTTCGGCCGGAAATTTGTGCGCAACGGCCCAGCGCGGCTCGCCAGTGACAAAGCCCCAGCGGCGCTGCAATTCGAGCTGATCGACCTTGTACACGACGCCATCGATGTCGTAGCCGAGCGAAGAGCGCTGCTCCTCGATCCGCCGGTAGTGGGCAATCAGCTCCTCGGCTGAAGTCGCCCGCTCCATCAACGGGCTGATGGCAAAACCCCATTCGGCAAATTTCTGAACCGATTCATATTGGGTTGGGGCCGGATCGGCCGTGGTTTGACCCCAGGCATAGGCAAAGAACCGCAGGTTGCGGCTGGCCGTAACAGACGGGTCCTTCTGCCGCAGGGAACCGGCGGCGGTATTGCGCGGATTGACGTAGTTCTGCCCGCCTGCTGCCGCCGACCGCTCCTTGAGCGCCTGGAACTCGGCATAGGTCATATAGACTTCGCCGCGAATTTCGATGACCTCGGGCCAGCCGGACCCCTTGAGGGTCTGCGGAATGTCCGCGATGGTCCGCAGATTGGCGGTGATGTCCTCGCCCACCGTGCCGTCGCCGCGCGTGGCGCCCTGCACGAAGACGCCGTTTTCGTAGCGCAGCGAGGCCGAGAGGCCATCGATTTTGGGCTCGGCGGTAAAGGCCAGTTCAAGTCCCTCATCGCGCTGGAAAAACCGGCGGCCCCGCTCGATGAAATCGAGCACATCCGCATCGGTATAGGCCTTGGCCAGGCTCAACATCGGCACGCCATGGCGCACCTTGGCAAAGCCTTCCGCGGGCGCCGCGCCGACCTTGCCGGTTGGGCTGTCGTCCCGAACCAATTCGGGGAAGGCCTCTTCGATCTGGGCATTGCGCAGCCGCAGCACATCGTAGTCAGCGTCGGAAATCTCCGGCGCGTCCTTCTGGTGATAGGCGGTGTCGGCGGCTGCGATGGCCCCGGCAAGCCGGGCGAGCTCGATCTCGGCTTCCTCGGCGGTAAGGTCTTCGACGGGCTTTTGGGAAAGGTCGGTCATTGAGTACTCACGAAAACCAAATCGTCGTAGACCTCATGGTGAGCTTGTCGAACCACGAGGTCGAGCGAGTGGAGGCCTGGATGCCACGACCTCGTCCTTCGACGCGCTCAGGATGAGGTCTACTGCGGCTTAGTTGACCTTAGGGGATTCCTAGCGACGCGGAAATGACGTTCGGGCCAGCGCGTTATCCCACCGCGCTCAGCAGTTTCTTGGCAGCAGCGCGCGCCTCGGCGGTGATTTCGGCGCCGGACAGCATGCGGGCCACTTCTTCCTGCCGGGCCTGTTTGTCGAGCGGGCGCACATGGGTTCTGACGAAGGCCCCCTCCTCCACCATCTGCTTTTCGATCAGCAGGTGCCGGCCGGCCACGGCGGCGACCTGCGGGGCATGAGTGACGGTCAGCACCTGCACCCGCTCGGCGAGCAGGCCGAGCCTGCGACCGATGGCGTCGGCGACCGCGCCGCCAACACCGGTGTCGATCTCGTCGAAGACCAGGACCGGTGCCGAGCCACGATCGGCCAGGACGACCTTGAGGGCCAGGAGGAACCGGCTGAGCTCGCCGCCCGAGGCAACCTTGAGCAAGGGCCCGGCCGCCGTGCCCGGATTGGTCTGGACGTGAAAGGCGATCTGGTCGAACCCGGTGGCCGCGACGCGCTCGCCATCGACCTGGTGATCGACGATGAAGCGGGCTGCGCCGAGCTTGAGGTCCGGCAATTCAGCTTCGACGGCCTTGCTCAAGGCCTTCGCGGCCTTCCGGCGTCCCGCCGACAGCGCCTCGGCAGCCTCGCGGTAGCGGGCGCGCGCCGTTGCCTCTTCGGCCTCCAGGCCCTTGAGCCGCGATTCGCCGCTTTGCAGGGTATCGAGATCCACCTGGTATTTTTCGACCACGACAAGGAGCCCATCGCAATCGGTCTGATGCTTTCGGGCTGCAGCCCGGAGGGCGAAGAGCCGCTCCTCGACCGCATCGAGTTCACCCGGATCGAAGGCCATCTCCCGCTTGATGTCCTCAAGCGCCTCGGTGGTGCGATCAAGGGTGACGAGAGACGCGTCGATCGCATCGACGATCGGCTGGAACAGCGTCGCGCCGCCGTCGATCTTGCGCATCAGCCGCCGCATGAGACCGGCAAGCGCCGGACTGGGTGCATTGGGGCCGTTGAGGATGTCGTCGATTTCGACAACATCGGAGGCCGCCTTTTCCGCTTGCTGCAATTGCTGCCGGCGTTCGGCAAGCTCTTCCTCTTCGCCGGCCACCGGCGCAAGCTTGCTCAATTCCTCGACGGTGTGGCGGGCATAGTCCTCGGCGGCGAGCGCCGTGGCCACCAGTTCGCGCTGTTCGGCAACCGCCTGCTGCGCCTCGACCAGTACGGCCCAGCACTCGCGCAGCGTGGCCGCTTCGCCGGTCAGCTCTCCAAAGGCGTCTAGCGAGGCGCGATGGGTCGCGGTATCGACGAGGGCCCTGTCATCGTGCTGGCCGTGGATTTCGACCACCTGGCTGCCCACTTTTTGCAGAAGGCTCGCCGAGACCGGCTGGTCATTGATGAAGGCGCGGGTGCGACCATCGGCGAACTGCACGCGGCGCAGGATGACGTCCTCGTCATCGGGAATGGCATTGTCGCGCAAGAGGGCACGCGCCGGATGATCGGCCGGCAATTCAAGCACAGCCACCACCTGGCCACTGTCCTGCCCCTGCCGCACCAGGGACGTATCGCCCCGGCCTCCCAGGGCCAGGGTCAAGGCGTCGAGCAGGATGGACTTGCCGGCGCCGGTTTCGCCGGTCAGCACGGTCATGCCGGGCCCCAGCGCCAGGTCGAGCTGATCGATTAGAACGATGTTACGGACGGACAGCGCGTTGAGCATGCGCGGAATTCCCGATTTGGATCGATGCTTGTCTATAGCACCTGTCGCCCGGACCGACGGATCGGCCTGGGCCCCGTCCACAGCTTAACTGGCCGGATCGGGATGGGAGCGATGATAGCAAAGTAGAACAAAATGGCAACAAAAAAGAAGGGGCCCCTTGCGGGACCCCTTGGTTCACTGCCATGCGATCCGGTCAGGACCGGTGCGCGGCCAGCCAGCTTCCCGAATTGAGGTTCGGGGCCAGGCCCTGCTTGCCCAGAAGTTCGAAGGCGCGCTGATACCATACGCTGGACGAATAGTTGTGACCGAGGACAGCGGCGGCCGAGGTGGCTTCACTGGTCAGGCCGAGGATCAGATAGGTCTCGGTCAGACGATAGAGCGCTTCCTCGATATGGGTCGAGGTCTGCCACTTTTCCACCACTTCGCGGAAGCGGTTGATGGCGGCGGCATACTGGCCATTGCCCTGATAGTAGCGGCCCACGGACATTTCCTTGCCGGCCAGCTGGTCATAGGCCACCAGGAGCTTGTCCTTGGCGTCCTTGGCGTGTTCGGACTGCGGATAGTTGTTGATCAGCAGGGTATAGGTGTCGATCGCATCGCGCGACAATTGCTGATCGCGGGTGATGTCTTTGATCTGGGCGAAATAGGCCGTGCCCTTGAGCCACAGCACATAGGCGGTTTCCGAGCTGCGCGGATAGAGCGCCAGGAACCGGTCGGCCGACAGAATTGCTTCTTCGAGCTTGCCGCCGCGATAATTGGCATAGACCTGCATGAGCTTGCCCTTTTCGGCCAGCGGATCACGCGGGTGCTGGCGCTCGAGCTGCTCAAGCTTCTTGATGGCGGTCTGGTAATACTGGCGGTCCATGTCGTCCAGCGCACCCTGGTAAAGGGAGGCGGCCGGCACGATGGGCTCTTCCTTGAGCTTTGGCGGGCCAAACCAGCCGCTGCCTGCGCAGGCGGTCAGCACGGTGGCGAAAAGGCCAATTACGGCAATCCGGACTGCCTGGCGGGAATACTGGATCACAACGTCAAGGTTCACGAACAGCACCGATCTTAGTTCTACCGCAAAGTTGCGGGGTAGTTTTCAATTGGATCAAAACTGTGGCCAAGCGTGCCCCGATCCAGAGGATCAGCGCACGGACCGCAGATAGTGATTGACCTCAAGACCCGCAGGCTGGTCATCGAAAGCCTCGAATTCCAGCGGCAGATCTTCTGCCCCGACTATTTCATAGTTGGCGTCGCTGGAAAAGAGACCCGAAAGCACATGGGCGTTAAGGGCATGGCCACCCTTGTAGGACCGGAACTTGCCCCAGATGGGCAAGCCGCCCAGGGACAGATCGCCGATGGCATCGAGCAGCTTGTGGCGGACGAACTCGTCTTCGTAGCGCAGACCACCCGGATTGAGGATGCGATCCTCATGCAGGGTGATGGAATTGTCGAGGCTGGAGCCGAGCGCATAGCCGGCCTGGCGCAGGATCTTGGCATCGCGGACAAAACCGAAGGTCCGGGCGCGCGAGACGTCTTCGAAATAGCGACGGGGCGTCCAGTCGAACATCATGCGCTGCCGGCCGATGACCTTTGAGTCGAAATCGATCTCGAGGTCCAGGGCGCGGCCGTTATAGGGCTCGAGCGCCGCAAAGGCGTCATTGTTACGCACGGTCACCGAGCGCAGAATCTTGAGGAATTTCTTGGGCGCCGGCTGCGTTTCGAGGCCGACTTCCAGAATGGCGACGGCGAAGGGATAGGCGCTGCCATCCATGATCGGACATTCGGCGGCATCGAGGGTGATCAGCGCATTGTCGACGCCCATGCCGCTGAGGGCCGAGGTCACGTGCTCGATGGTCGCGGCGCTGACACTGCCGCCAAGGTCGAGCGTGGTGCACAGCGTGGTGCGGCTGACGCGGGAAAAGTGCACCGAAACCGGCTCGGTATAGGTGCCATTGCCCAGATCGCGGCGGATTAGGAAGCCCTTGTCCGGGGCCGCAGGCCCGATGACCAGGGTAACAGGCTGGGCACTGTGCACCCCATAGCCGGCAAAGCTGATCTCACCGGCAAGGGTGCGCTGGCGCGTCGATAGTTTGTTCATCAGACAACAATACTCCGGACGAGCCCCGCACGCTCACGAAACTGTTAGCGAAAAAAAGCTCGGTGCGGAAGCCGCACCGAGCGAGGTTTTATCGGAAAGATTGACCGGGGCTTAACCGTGCTTGCGCAGGAAGGCCGGAATCTCGAGATGATCCTTTTGCTGCGGAGCCGCCTGGCTGCGGCCCTGGCTGTCGAGCGAACCGCGGGCGCCTTCACTGGCGGGCGGGACACGCGAAGTCCTTGCGCCACCGGCCTCAATGGCATTGCGGGCGGCGTAGTCATCGGCCATCTGCACACCCGGCTCGGCGCGCTGCTCGGCCTGTGCCTGACCCAGGTTCAGGCCGACATTGGAGGCCAGACGCTTGAACAGGGCCCGGGCATTGCGGGGTTCGGCGTCCTGCCGTTCCTGAGCGTCCTGTGACCTGCGCGCAACAACCGGAAGCTCCTCGGTGCGCGGCATGCGGCGCTGACCATCGGGACGCGCGGCGTGCGAGGGCACATAGACACTTGGGATGGGCTGCTCTTCCATGAGCGGGGCCTCTTCAGGCTCCTGAACAGCTTCCGCCGCGGGAACATAGGGCTCAACCAGGATACCGTCGTCTTCCTGGGCGTAGCTCGGCGCGGGACGCTGGCTGGCAAAGGCCTGCGCCACGGCTTCTTCGACCTGGTGCTCGATCTCCTGAACTTCGGCCGTCGGAGCTTCGATCTGGACCGGCTGACGAATGGTCTCGGCTGGAACGTGGCGCTTCACCGACAGCGGCGTGCGCGAGGCGTGCGGCTTGGCCGGCTCCATGGCCTGCACCATGGTCGCGTCGGTGCCGGTGGCCACGACGGACACGCGAATGGTGCCGTTGAGGTTCGGATCGTAGGTGGCGCCCAGGATGATGTTGCAATCCACGTCCACTTCCTCGCGGATGCGGCTGGCGGCTTCATCGACTTCATAAAGGGTCAGGTCGGGACCACCGGTGATGGAGATCAGCAGACCCCGCGCGCCCTGCATGGACACATCGTCGAGCAGCGGATTGGCAATGGCGGCTTCAGCAGCGTGGCGGGCACGATCTTCGCCCGAGGCCTCGCCGGTGCCCATCATGGCCTTGCCCATGCCGCGCATGACGGCGCGAACGTCGGCAAAGTCGAGGTTGATCAGGCCTTCCTTGACCATGAGGTCGGTAATGCAGGCGACGCCCGAGAACAGCACCTGGTCAGCCATCGCAAAGGCGTCGGCGAAGGTGGTCTTTTCATTGGCCACGCGGAACAGGTTCTGGTTGGGAATGACGATCAGCGTATCGACATGGCGATGCAGTTCGTCGATGCCGTCTTCGGCCAGACGCGCACGGCGATTGCCTTCGAAATTGAACGGCTTGGTGACCACGCCAACCGTCAGGATGCCCTGCTCGCGGGCAGCGCGCGCCACGACCGGCGCCGCGCCGGTTCCGGTGCCGCCGCCCATGCCGGCGGTGATGAATACCATGTGAGAGCCGGAGAGGTGATCGTTGATCTCATCCCAGCTTTCTTCGGCCGCAGCACGGCCAACTTCGGGGTGCGAACCTGCGCCAAGGCCCTCGGTGACGCCCACGCCAAGCTGGATGATACGCTGCGCCTTGCTCAGCGCCAGCGCCTGGGCATCGGTATTGGCAACAACGAAATCGACGCCGTCCAATCCGGACTCGATCATATTGTTGACGGCGTTGCCGCCTGCCCCGCCCGTACCGAAGACGGTGATGCGTGGCTTGAGTTCCTGAATATCCGGGATCGTGAGGTTGATTGTCATAGGTGGCCCCATAGTGGCGTGGTTGGTTAAGATTTACCCGCCCAAACGTTAACCCCACCCTAACAAGTGCACCGATCCGGTTAACTTTCGCGCAAAATGCGAACCAGCCAATCTGCCTGTTCAGCCCCCGTTAACCACGTCGGATCGCCCGGAAATCCACACCCTATTGACAGTAACCAAATAGCTATATAGCGTATTGGTTATTGATAAAACGGAGATCACAAATGTCAAAGATCATGACCTGCCTCTGGTTCGACGACCGCATCGATGCGGCCATTGAATTCTACACATCGACCTTTCGCAGCGCGAAGGTGATCGAACTTGTTCGCCACGCCCCCGACCAGCCGGCATTTACCGCCGTGATCGAACTGGAAGGGCACCGGTTCATGCTGCTCAACGGCGGGCCGCGATTTACCTTCACCGAAGCCGTCAGCTTCGTCATCGACTGCGATGGCCAGGAAGAGGTCGACTATTTCTGGAGCCGGCTCACCAGCGATGGCGGCGAGGAAAGCATGTGCGCCTGGTGCAAGGACAAGTTCGGCCTGAGCTGGCAGGTCGTCCCGAGACAACTGACTGCCGCGCTGACAGGGCCCGACAGGGACGGCGCCAACCGCGCCATACAAGCCATGCTGCAGATGCGCAAGATCGATATTGCAGCGATCGAGAAGGCTTATGCGGGGACGTAAGGCACCAGACGCAAATCATCCGCGCGCTGCCCTCGGGCTTGACCCGAGGGCTATTTCAGTCCGGCAAGATCGGTCATCTGCCCATCCTGAGCCTGCCCAAGCACGAGGTCGGCAACATTGGCGCCGCGACCTCGTGGTTCGACAGGCTCACCATGAGGTCGACGAGATTGCCGGTGTTTAGAAGCTTGAGCGCAGCCAGGTGCCGACGCGGGCGATATAGCCGTCGGTCCCGGTGAGCTTGCGGCTGCCGCGGGGCTCGACATATTCCTGAGCGCAGACCTGCGGATAGACGAGCATGCCCGCCATGGTGGCAAAGGCAGCGCCGCGGGCGATTTCCGGCAGGCCGGCAATGCCCATCGGCCTTCCATTGCGCACGTTCCGCGCCAGGGTGCGGCGGGCGACTTCCGGCAGGCCGGTCATTTCGCTGGCGCCGCCGGTCAAAACGAAACGGCGACCACACACGTCCATCATGCCGGTGGCCTGCATCCGATCCCGGATGGCGGTGAGAATTTCCTCGATGCGCGGGCGCATGATGCGGGTCAGCACGGCGCGGGACACCTGCCCCGGCGCTTCGTCGTGGCTGGCCCCGACCGGCTGGATGCCAATCATCTCGCGCTCATCGGATTGGCCGGGCAGCACCGAACCGTGCAGGGTTTTCAGGCGCTCGGCATCGTCGACGCTGACCGACAACTGACGGGCAATGTCGAGGGTCAGGTGATGCCCGCCAATGGCTATGGCATCGGCATAGACCAGGTGGCCGTCGTTGAAGACCGAAACCGTCGTGGTCGCGCCGCCAAAGTCGATGCAGGCGACGCCCAGCTGGGCCTCGTCGTCGACCAGGGTCGACAGGCCTGAAGCATAGGGCGTGGCAACCAGTGCTTCGATCTGCAGGTGGCAGCGATGCAGCACCAGTTCCAAATTGCGCATGGCCAGAGTTTCGGCACTGATGACGGCAACATCAACGCCAAGCTTGTCGCCCACCATGCCCTTGGGATCGCGGATGCCCTTCTGGCCGTCCAAGGCGTAACCGATCGGTAACGCATGAATGATGGACCGTTCGGGACGAACCGATCGGGAATTGACGGCCTTGAGCACTTTGACGATGTCGGCCTTTTCAACTTCCTGCCCGTCGAGCGATACGGCGGCCGAAAAGGTCTCGGACCCGAGCCGGCCGGCGGTGACGTTGACCAGAACCGATTCCAGCGTCAGGCCCGCAGCGCGCTCGGCCATGCCGACGACGGAGCGGATGGCGTGTTCGGCCTTTTCGATATCGGTGACAACGCCGCTCTTGACCCCATTGGCCGGCCCATAGCCGAAACCGATGACCTGGGCCTGGTGGGTGCGCCCGCGCAGCGCCTTGCCCTCGCCCCGCGGATTGAGCCGGGCGATAACGCAGCAGATCTTGGTCGACCCGATATCGAGCACCGCCACGAGGGTAGCTTTGCCGGGCTGGACCGGCCGCAGCCGGGAGGTCATCGCGTCAGTCATCATGATTCTTCGGCGTCTTCGGGCTTGTTGGGGCGAACCGCCACTACCGTATCGACGCGCAGGTCGATAACGGAAATGTCGCGGTCGAGAAGCTGGTACTCGGTCTGGTAGGAAAGCAGATGCCGGAGGGCCTGCGCGACACCCTGCTCAGGCAGCTGCACCCGCAGGCCGGTATCATAGATCATGTCCCAGCGCCGGTCGGCGATGCGGGACAGGGCGATCATACCATCCTGCAATTGCGGATAGGTGTTGAGCGCCCGGATCATCACCAGGGCATCGTCGGCAGCCCCATCGCCGATCACCAGCGGCAGGTCGCCATAGGCGCCGCGATCTTCCCCGATCTGTGTCCCCTGCCCGTCGATCACGAAGGTAATGCCATCGACCCGCCAGCGCGCGACTGGCACTTTTTCGGTGATCACTACGGCCACATCGCCCGGATAGGTCTTGCGCACGCTGACGCTGTCGACGGCCGGCAATTCGGCAATGCGCAGGCGGGCCGCCTCGACGTCGAAGGCCGTGGTCGGCGTATCGGGCGAAATGCCCAATGCGTCGAAAATATCCTGCTCGGCGGTGAGGGTCTGACCGGTAATCGAAATCTTACCGATGGCGAGCCCCGCCTCGGCAAAACCGCCCTGCATCAGGGCGCCGACAGTATTGGCGAGTTCACCGGCAGGCTCGCGCACCTGATAGGCCACGCCGCCGGCGGCGAGCACCGCCAGGACCAGCAGGCTGCGGCGAATGATGCGGGCATGAAGCAGCCAGGCCCGCGAGAAGCGATTGGCCAGCCGCCGCTTGGGCGCGCTGACCGGAACAGGCAGCGCACGCGGATCGACCATCCGCGCACCGGCGAGAAAGGCCTCGCTCTTTACCTGTTGCAACTCGCGTCCTCCACCATCCAGGAGACCAGATCTTCAAAGCTGTGCCCGACATGGGCGGCCTGCTCCGGCGCCAGCGATGTCGGTGTCATGCCCGGCTGGGTGTTGATCTCCAGGCAGACAAGTTCGCCATCCTCGCCCGCCGCGTCATTGTAGCGGAAGTCCGTCCGCGTAATGCCACGGCAGCCCAGCGCCAAATGGGCAGCCAGGCTAAGCTTTTGCACTTTGTCGTAAATTTTAGGTTTAACCTCGGCGGGGATGATGTGCCTGGACCCGCCGGTCGCGTACTTGGCTTCGTAATTGTAGAAGTTGAGGTCGGTGACGATCTCGGTCACCGGCAAAGCCACGTCGCCCATGACCGCGCAGGTCAGTTCGCGGCCCGGGATATAGCGCTCCACCATCAGGTCCTCACCGCCGGTCCAGTCCTCGCCGAGGATTTCCTGCGGCGGGTGGGACTGATCGGACTTGACGATGATGACGCCGAAACTCGACCCATCGGCGATGGGCTTGACCACATAGGGTGGCGTCATGACGTGGGCGCGTCCGACCTCGGCCCGGCTGGCAACCACATGGTCGGTGACCGGAATGCCGGCCGCCTTGAGCATGATCTTGGCCTGGTGCTTGTCCATGGCCAGCGCCGAGGCGAGGACGCCGGAATGGGTATAGGGAATGCGCAGGAATTCGAGGACGCCCTGAATGGTGCCATCCTCCCCGAAGCGGCCATGCAGCGCATTGAAGGCGACATCGGGCGACACCTCGCGCAGGCGTTCGGCGATGTCGTAGCCAACATCGACTTCTGTGACGCGATAACCGGCCCGGCGCAGGGCCTCGGCGCAACCCTTGCCGGTGCTGAGAGAGACCGGGCGCTCATTGGAAAGCCCGCCCATGAGGACGGCGACGTGCTTGCTCACTTGGTGACCTCGCCCATCAAAGCTTCCAGCTCGCCCGGAAGCGCAGCGGCCCATTGGGTGATGTTGCCGGCACCGAGGCACACGACATAGTCCCCATCCTCGACCCGGCTGGCGAGCAGCGGCGCGAGCGCTTCGGGACGGTCGATGACGCGGGCGTCGCGGTGGCCCCGGGCCCGGATGCGGTTGACCAGTTCCTCGTGCGTGACGCCGGCAATCGGCTGTTCACCGGCAGCGTAGATCGGCGCGACGATGACCGTGTCGGCATCGTTGAAACAGGCGGCGAAATCATCGAAGAGGTCGTGGACGCGACTATAGCGGTGCGGCTGCACCACGGCGACCACGTCGCGGCGGGCCGACTGGCGCGCGGCGCGGAGTACGGCCGAAATCTCCACCGGGTGGTGGCCGTAATCGTCGATCACGGTGACGCCGGCAACCTCGCCCGTCTTGGTGAAGCGCCGCTTGACGCCGGTGAAACCCTTGAGGCCCTTGCGAATGGACTCGGCGGGCACATGAAGCTGGTCGGCCACGGCAATGGCGGCGGTGGCATTGAGCGCGTTGTGGACGCCGGGCATCGGCAGTTCGAGCCCGTCGATCCGCAACTGCGTCTGGCGGATGCGATCCCGGATCTCGACGGCGAAATGCTGAACGCCATCCTTGTTTTCGAGATCCACCAGCCGGACATCGGCCTGCGGATTGCGCCCATAGGTGATGACGCGGCGATCGCGGATTTCCCCGACCAGCGCCTGCACGATGGGATGATCAAGGCACATGACGGCAAAGCCGTAGAAGGGCACGTTTTCGACGAACTGGTGGAAGGCCCGCTTCACGCCCTCAAAATCACCATAGTGATCGAGGTGCTCGGCATCGATATTGGTCACCACGGCAACGTCGGCCGGCAGCTTGACGAAGGTGCCATCGCTTTCGTCGGCTTCCACCACCATCCATTCGCCACCGCCCAGGCGGGCATTGGTGCCATAGGCATTGATGATGCCGCCATTGATGACGGTGGGATCGAGATTGCCGGCGTCGAGAAGGGTGGCGACCAAGGTCGTGGTCGTGGTCTTGCCATGGGTACCGCCAATGGCGATTGCGGTCTTGAAGCGCATGATCTCGGCCAGCATTTCCGCACGGCGGACAATGGGCAGCGCCTTGGCGCGCGCGGCGACGAGTTCGGGATTGTCCTTGCGGATCGCGGAGGACACGACCACGACTTCGGCATGGCCCAGATTGTCCCCGCTCTGGCCAATGGCGACCTTGATGCCCATGTCGAGCAGACGCTGGACATTCGGATTGAGGGCGGCATCCGAACCCTGCACGACATAACCCTGGTTGTGCAGGATTTCGGCGATGCCGCTCATGCCGATACCGCCGATCCCGATGAAATGCACCGGCCCGATATTGCGTGGCATCTTCATGGGTCAGGTTCTCCCTTTAGTCTGTGCTGGCACGCCGGCGAGCCGTTCGGCCTCGTCGGCCAGGTTCGCAACGGCATTGGGTTGCCCCAGTTTCCGAGCCGCCGCTGCGGCTCGCCCCAGCCCATCCGGATCGGTGAGCAGGGCCTCGAGGCGAGTGGCAAGTGATTGCGGTGAAAGCGTGGCCTGCTCTTCCATCCAGCCGCCACCGCCCTCCTGCATGAACAGCGCATTGTGCTTCTGGTCGGAATCGAGTGCGCCGGGCAGTGGAATGAGGATGGACGGGCGGCCGATGACAGCCAGCTCGGCAATGGTGGAGGCCCCTGCCCGGCCGATCACCAGATGGGCATCGGCAATCCGCTCCGGCAGGTCGGGGATGAAGGCCGCCAGCTCCACATTGATCCGGCCCTGGCGATAACTCTCGGCAACCCGGTCGATATCTTCATTGCGCGATTGCTGCACGATCTGCAGCCGATGGCGCACGGACTCTGGCAGGAGGGCAATGGCGGGCGGCACCACATCGGACAGGACGCGGGCGCCCTGGCTGCCGCCGGTGATCACCAGCCGGATCGGCCCGGATGCATCGAGATATGGATAAGGCTTGCCGGCCACATCCCGCACGCGATCACGCACCGGATTGCCCGTCAGCACCTTTTCGAGCCGGGGAAAATCATCCGCGAAACGGACGGCGGGAAAACTCATGGCCAACAGGTCGGCAAAGCGGGCCATGGCCCTGTTGGCCCGGCCCATGACCGCGTTCTGCTCGTGCAGGATGCCCGGGATACCGAGCAGATTGGCCGCGATGAACGGCGGCACGATGGGATAACCGCCAAAGCCGATCACCGCATCGGGCCGGATCTTGCGCAATTTCCCCCAGGCCACACCGACGCCCCGCAGGATGGTGAGACCCGCACCGGCCATTTTGAGCGGATTGCCGCCCGAGGGCGTGGCCGACGGCACGATATGCACCTGGCGGGCCGGAAAATCGGCACCGTAATTTGCGGCGCGATGTTCGGTCATCAGCTCGACGGCGTGGCCGCGGCGGATAAGTTCCTGCGCCAGCGCCATGGCCGGGAAGAGGTGCCCGCCCGATCCGCCGGCCATAAGGACAAATGTTTTCATTCGGCGGGGGCTACCACGGCACTGCGATAGGAGGGAAGGCCCGTGGCCATGCGTTCTTCCGGCTTGGTGCGGGTCAGCGCCAGCATCAGGCCCATGCCGAAGGCCACCGCCAGCATGGAGGTGCCGCCATAGGACACGAATGGCAGGGTCATGCCCTTGGCCGGGATGAGGTTGAGGTTCACCGCCAGGTTGATGCCCGACTGCATTGCGAACTGCACCGCGATGGTGGACGCCGCGAGACGGGCAAACAGGCTGGTCTGGCGCTGCGCCGCCAGCATGGCGCGGATACAGATGAAGCCGATCAGGGCAACCAGGGCCATGCAGAACAGGATGCCGAACTCGCCGGCCGCCGCAGAGAAGACAAAGTCGGCATGGGCGTCCGGGATCAGGCGATTGGCCATGGATTCACCCGGGCCCCGTCCGAACCACCCGCCTTCCATGAGCGACTGCAGGGCGCGGTCGACCTGATAGGTATTGCCATCCTCGGGATTGACGAAGGAATCGATACGGCGCGCGAAGTGTGGGAAGAAGGTATAGGCGCCGAACAGCAACGCTCCGGCGGCGCCACCCATGCCGATGATGATCCACCAGGAAATGCCTGAAAAGAACAACAGGACCGCCCAGGTCGCCATGACCAGCGCCGTCTGGCCCAGGTCCGGCTGCAGCAGCAGCGCGCCGACAATCGAGAACATCAAAAGCGTGGCGATGATCCGGCCCGGCACATTGCGGTGGATCATGAATTCCGAGAACAGCCAGGCGCCGATCACAGCGAAGGCCGGCTTGACGAATTCGGTCGGCTGCACCGACCAGCCGACAATCGAAATCCAGCGCCGCGCACCCTTGACCTCGGTGCCGAAGCGCAGGGTCGCCCAAAGCAGGACCAGCATCACGATCAGCGTACCCAGCGCCGCAAAACGGGCCTGCCGGTGGGTCAGCAGCGAGGTCACCAGCATGACGGGTATGGCCAACAGGCAGAACATGGCATGGCGAATGACGAAGTACCATTCATTGAGCCCGATGCGCTCCGCCACGGGTGGACTGGCGCCGAAACTGAGCACCATGCCACAGGCCAGGAGCAGGATCAGGGCGCTGAGCAGTTCGCGGTCGATCGACCACCACCACTCGGCCACAGGCGTCTTCTTATCGCGGGAGAACATAGGGGCTGGACCGGTACTCGATACAAATCGAGCCAAATTGTAGCGCCCCGATGGTTACCGATTTGCCAAGGCTTTTGCGTTTTGCGACTCGGAAGCGGACAGAAAAATGCCCGGGCACGAGGCCCGGGCAAGTTCACACGCAACATGGAGAGAGTGGCCTCCGGCGCGCCGGAGACCGGTCCTGCGGTCTTACGGCAGGATGGCGATGTCGGTGATGGAGCCGTCGACGCCCTCGATCGCGCCCCAGGCCTCGGCGGCACCGGTTTCGAGATCGACGGTGTGCAGCACATTGTCGACCACGAGGAAGGCAGTGTTGGTCAGGTCTTCGGTAGCCTGAATGTCGAAGGCATAGCTGGAGCCGCCGTCGACGCCGAGCTTGCCGATGGCCTTGAGCGTACCATCATTGGGCGAGACCTGCTGGATCAGCGCCACAATGGTCGAGTCGATGTCGTACATCGCGGTGGCTTCGGGCTTGCCGATGGAGTTGATATAGGCCGCGGCGACAATGGCGGGGGCTTCACCCTCGTGCATGTCACCGGCTTCATAGGCGAGAGAGCCGTCGACGGTCACCATGCCATCGTCGACATTGACGCGATGATTGGTGCCATCGAGGCCCATCAGGCGCAGGCGGTCGGCCATAGGGTTGAAGTCGACAATGGCGCCTTCATAGCTCGAGAGCTTTTCGGACAGGGTCGACTTGACGGTGGCGGCGCCGCTGGCAGTGTCGATGGTGACCACGTCGCCATTCAGGGTCACGCCATAGAGCATGTTGTCGGCGGGGCGAACGTCGATACCGGCAAGGCTGTCGACGCCGGTGACTTCAACCGTGCCGGAAACTGCGCGGGTTTCGGTGTCGAACATGACGAGCATGTTGCCGTCCACGAGGCCAACGGCGGAAGCGGCAAAGGCGGAGCCGGCCATGGTCGAAGCGGTGGCGACGGTCAGGGCAATGAGGGAAAGGCGGGCGGTAGCAATCACGTTAAGTCTCCTCGTATTGAGTTGCGCGAGGCAAGCTCAGAAAATGGCGGGGACGATGGCTATCGTCGGGACCAGGTACGAAAAGATTGCCAAATAGTTTCGCCCCGGCAGGTGCCGGGGCGATCACGTGGGCGTTACCGGTTTTAGCGGAGTTTCAGGCTTGAGAGGCCAATAAGGGCCAGCACGAAGGAAATAATCCAGAACCGGATCACCACCTGGCTTTCGGTCCAGCCCAGATGCTCGAAATGGTGGTGGATCGGCGCCATGCGGAACACGCGTTTGCCCGTGAGCCGGAATGACGCGACCTGCACGATGACCGATACGGTTTCGAGGACGAACAGGCCGCCGATAATGCCCAGGACGATCTCGTGCTTGGTGGCCACGGCAATGGTGCCAAGAGCGCCGCCGAGGGCGAGCGAGCCGGTATCGCCCATGAAAATCTGCGCCGGCGGGGCATTGAACCACAGAAAGCCAAGGCCTGCGCCGATCAGCGCTCCACAGACGACCGCAAGCTCAGCCGTGCCCGGCACGCCATTGAGCAACAGGTAATCGGCATAGGTCTGCGAGCCGACGAGATAGGCGATGAGCCCGAAACAGGCCGCAGCAACCATGACCGGCACGATGGCCAACCCATCCAGCCCGTCGGTGAGGTTCACCGAATTGCCCGCGGCCACGACCACGAAGCCGCCGAACAGGATGTAGAAATAGCCCAGGTTGACCGCCAGATCCTTGACGAAGGGAAAGAGCAGCGAGGTGCCATAGGCGCCCTGCGCCAGTTGCGAGATGGCAAAGGCCGCAATGCCCCCGATCATGGCCTCGAGCAGCAGGCGCTGCTTGGAGCCGAAACCGGTATGGCTCATGCGCTTGACCTTGAGATAGTCGTCGTAAAAGCCGATGGCGCCGAAGCCGATGGTGACGAAGAGCACCACCCAGACATAGCCATTGGTCAGGTTCGACCACAGCAGCGTCGAGATGACGGCCCCCGACAGGATCATCAGCCCGCCCATGGTGGGCGTGCCTTTCTTGGTCAGAAGGTGCCCGGCCGGGCCGTCTTCACGAATGGGCTGGCCCCTGCCCTGCTTGACGCGCAGCAGCGCGATCATGCCCGGACCAAACAGGAAGACGAAGAACAGTGCCGTTACCACGGCCCCGGCGGTGCGGAACGTGATGTAGCGGAAGACGTTGAAGGCGGCGAGTGTATCGCCCATCTGGCCGAGGAAGTAGAGCATTCGTTTCCGCTATTCTAATTGGGTTCGTCAGCCTTGCCCGAAGCGCGCGGCAATGGCCGTGACGATACGCGCGAGCCCCACGCCATTCGACCCTTTGACCATAACAGCATCGCCATAGGCAAGATCGTCGACAATCAAGTTCTCAGCTTCTGCGGCCGTCTGTGAATGACTGGCCACGATATCGGGCGGCAGGGCGGCGGCCAGTGCGGCCATATGCCGGCCAACCAGATGCACACGCTCGGCGCCGGAAGCGCCAACGGCGCCTGCCAGCCCCGCATGCATGGCGGCAGAGGCTTCGCCCAGCTCCAGCATGTCCCCAAGGACCACAACCTTGCGGCCCTCCGGACGAAGCGCCTGCACGACGTCAAGCGCCGCCGTCATCGAAGCGGCATTGGCATTGTAGCTCTCGTCAATGAGCAGCAGGGGCCGCTCGTTGGGCCCCAGAACCGTCCGCTGCCCGCGGCCGGCCTGCGCACCGAAGCTCGCAAGTGCACGCACCGCGACTTCTGGCTCGATTCCGGCAAGATGGGCGACGGCCAGGGCAGCGGTGGCATTAGCCAGCATGTGCCGCCCCGGCACCGACAGGGTCAAAGCCTGGGATTGACCATTGAACTGAATATTGGCCCTGCTGCCATCGGGGCCGGCTTCAGCTTCGCTGATGAACCAATCGACACCGCGCGCAAAGCCATAGGTGATCACATTGGCCACGCCCGCCGCCTTGGCGGCATCGAGCAGGATGCCAATCTGCGGATGATCGCCGTTGAGAACCGCCGTGCCGCCCGGCTCCAGACCATCAAAAATCTCGGCCTTGGCCAGCGCGATATTTTCGAGGCTGCCGAGTTTTTCGAGGTGCGCGGGGGCGATGGTGGTGATGACGGCCACGTGCGGGCGCACCAATTGGCTCAGCGGCCGGATTTCGTCTGGGGCGCTCATGCCCATCTCGAACACGCCGAACTGCGCGGTTTCGGGCATGCGGGCCAGCATCAGCGGCACGCCCCAGTGATTGTTAAAACTCTTGATCGAGGCATGGGTAGCCCCGGCAGCCTCGAACACCACGCGCAGCGCTTCCTTGGTGGTGGTCTTGCCCACGCTGCCGGTGACCCCGACAATGAAGGCCCGGCTGCGCTGGCGGGCCGCCCGCGCCAGAGCGCCAAGGCCGGTCAATGCGTCACCCACCACGATGCGGCCCGGCCCATCGTCGCGCCCATCGGACACAAGGGCGGCGGCCGCGCCATTGGCGAGGGCTGTATCGACAAAGTCATGCCCGTCGAAACGGTCGCCCTTGATGGCGACGAACAGGGCATCCGGACCCAGTTCGCGACTGTCGATGGAAATCGAGTTGATGGTCGTGGCCGTCACTTCGGAAGCCCGGCCGCCCGTGGCGTCGAGAACGGCGTCGATGGTGTAGAGCGGCAGGGTCATACGCCGCCCCTAACCCTTGATGGCCGCCGCGACTTCCTCATGGTCGGAAAAGTGGTGCTTGGTGGTGCCGATGATCTGGTAGGTCTCGTGGCCCTTGCCGGCGACGAGCAGAACATCGCCCGGCTGCAGCGACTTGACGGCCTCGATGATGGCCTGCTTGCGATCAGCAACTTCCTGCGCCCCCTTGGCCCCCGCGAGCACTTCTGCGCGGATTGCGGCAGCATCTTCCGTGCGCGGATTGTCGTCGGTCACGATGACGACATCGGCAAGGTCACTGGCAATTTCGCCCATTTGAGGGCGCTTGCCCTTGTCGCGATCGCCGCCGCACCCGAAAACAACGCGCAGCTTGCCCTTGGCATAGGGCCGCAGCGTCGCCAGTGCCATGCGCAGGGCTTCGGGCTTGTGCGAGTAATCCACAAAAATAGCCGCGCCATTGTGCTCGGCCACCAGTTCCAGACGGCCGCGCGCGCCTACGAGTTCGGGAAGCGCGGCAAAGGCATCGGCCTTGTCAACACCAGAGGACATAGCCAGGGCCGCGGCCACAAGGGCGTTGGACACCTGGAATTCGCCCGGAATCTTGAGGTGGAAATTGACCTTCTCGCCGATGTGACGCACCTCGACGCGCTGGCCATAGCCTTCCGGCTTGATGGACAGAATTTCGATGTAGGCGCCTTCCCGGCCCACCGTCAGCAAGGTGGCGCTGGCCGAAAGGGCGGCGAACATGAACTGTTCATGCTCGGGATCGTCGACATTGACGATGGCGGCGCCGCCATCGACCAGAAGGTCGGTGAACAGACGCAGCTTGGCATTGCGGTACTCGTCCATGTCGGCGTGATAGTCGAGATGGTCGCGGCTGAGATTGGTGAAGGCGACGGCCTCGAAGTGAATGCCGTCGAGGCGCCGCTGATCCAGACCATGACTGGAAGCCTCCAGCGCCACGTGATCGATGCCCTGCGCCTTGAGCGCCCGCATGGCCTGATGCAGCGTGCGTGAATCTGGCGTCGTCAGGGCCCCATCGATGGTGCGCTTGCCTGTCTGGATGCCGAGGGTGCCGATGCTGGCGCCCGGAACGCCGGCGTGATCCCAGATCTGCCGGACGAAGGACGCGACCGAAGTTTTGCCATTGGTGCCGGTCACCGCGACCTGGATTTCCGGCTGCGGCTCGAACACGCGGGATGCGGCGCGGGCATAGGCGGCCCGCACATCCTTGACGACGATTACCGGCACACCGGGATCGCCGGGCGGGGCAAGATCGGTGACCACGGCAAGGGCACCGCGCTCCACGGCGTCGGTGACGAACTGATTGCCGTGCACCTTGGCCCCCGGCAGGGCAAAGAAGATATCGCCCGGCTCGATCCGGCGGCTATCCGAATTCAGCCCGAATACCGCGCCAAGCCCCTTCTTGGGACGGGCGCCGGAGCCTTCGAGAAGCTGGGTTACGCTGAGTGACACCGGTCAGAATCCTTCTGGATAGAGTTGCCGCACTTCGGCAGGCACGATCTGCTGGTCGAGCATTTCACTGAAATCGGGGGCAATGCCGAGCATGGGCGCGACGCGCTGAACGATGCGCCCGGTAATCGTGCCGGCATTCCAGCCGGCCGTGGTGCCCGATTGCGGATTTTCGGCCTTGGGCTCATCGACCATGATGACCATGGCATAGCGCGGATTGTCGAGCGGAAAGGCCGAAGCGAAGAAGTTGGTGACCTTGCTGGACGAATAGCGGCCATCCACCACCTTTTCGGCGGTGCCGGTCTTGCCACCCACGCGATAGCCCAGGGCGGCCTTGTTCATCTGCGAGCCGGAGCCGCCGGTCGAAATGGCATTGAGGCGCATCAGGTAGCGCAGATATTCGCTGGTCCTGGGCTGCAAGACGCGCTCATAAAGCGGCTCCGCTTCGGCGGCGCTGCGCTTGTAGAGGGTCGGCGCGATGTAATTGCCGCCATTGGCGAAGGCGGCGTAGGCCGTGACCATGTGCAGCGGCGAAACGGACAAGCCGTGCCCGAAAGACGCCGTGGCCGCACCGACCTCGGAAAAGTCCTTGGGCACGCTGGGAACGCGCATTTCCGGCAGCTCGAACTGCACACGCTCGTCAAACTTCATGCGGCTGAGAAAGGCCCGGTAACTGTCCTTGCCCATGGCCTGCATGACCCGGATCGTGCCGATATTGGACGAGTACTTATAGACTTCCGGCAGCGCCAGGATGCGGTGCTTGCCGTGGAAATCGTCGATCGTATAGCGCCCGAAGCGGATGCCGTAGCGCGCGTCGAACTGATCTGTGATGCGAACCGCGCCTGCATCCAGCGCCCCGGCCATGGTCACCGTCTTGAAGATGGAGCCCGGCTCGAAAATGCCCGAGGTGATGCGGTTGAACGTGTCCTTGACCAGGGCGGTCGCGGGTTCGTTCGGATTGAAATCCGGCAGCGAGGCCAGGGCAATGACTTCGCCGGTGTGAATATCGAGCATCACGCCCGCCGCGGCGATCGCCTGATACCGGGTCATGGCATCGACAAGCTGTTCGTGCATGACATGCTGCACGCGCATGTCGACACTCAGCTCGACCGGGGTCAGCGCATTGCCGCGCGCCAGGCCCAGTTCCTGCAGCAGCGCGACGGACTCGCTGTCCATATGGCGCTCGATGCCGGAAATGCCCTGATTGTCGACATTGGTGGAGCCGAGAATGTGCGCGGCCTCGTTCATGCCGGGATAGAAGCGCTTGGACTCGGTGATGAAGTCGATGCCGGGAATGCCCAGACGCATCACCGCATCCTGGATTGCCGGGGTCAGTTCGCGCTGCACCCAGACAAAGCCCCGGTCCCCGGTCAGCCGGTTGCGCAGCCAGGCCTCGTCGAGATTGGGCAGCACGGTCCGCAACTTGCTGACGGCCTCCTCGACATCGACAATGCGGCGCGGCTCGGCAAACAGGGATGGCACGCGGATATCGACGGCCATTTCAAGGCCATTGCGATCGAGAATGGGCGGCCGGGTGGCGGTGATGACATCGCGCGCCTGCCCCTCGATGGTCTGGTCGGATTCCACCATGCCCAATTGCACAAGGCGTCCGCCCACGAGGCCAAAACCGATGACCAGGGCCAGCATCATCCAGCGGATGCGCGCCTGGGTCAGGTTTCCGCGCTGCTTGCGGGCGCCGTCCAGGGCAATGGTCGGGGTGAAGTCGTCTCCGATAACGGCCATTATTCGATGCCCTCGAGTTCCAGAATGGCATCGATGGGATCGATGCCGTCGGCAATCGCCTCGAACAGGGCGTCCATGGCGGCCGTATCGGGCCGCGCCGGCCGCATGGGCAGATCGGCGAAGGCCCCAAACTGGGCTTGCGCCACTGGCGCCACGGCCAGTTCGGCCTGGTGCCGCTTGATGATCGGAGCGACATGACCGGGCTGATTGAGCACCGCCCAATCCGCCTTCAGCAGCGACAACTGCCCTTCCTGGTCCGAAATCTTGGCCGACAGCGCCGTACGTTCGGAGGCGGTGCCTTCGATCGAGAATTTGAGCGTATAGACGCCTGCGAGCATCGCCACCGACGTACAGATCAGGAAAATATTGATGCTGCGGATCATGCGGCACCCCTAACAACCGGCACGCCAAGTCCCTCGGGTCGGACCGGGCGCGCATCCAATGCGGTTCGCACGGCACTGCGCAGCACTGCCGAACGGGCGCGCGGATTGCGTCCCAACTCCGCCGAACCGGCCTTCACCGCCTTGGCCACGGGGTGCCACCGGCGTGGTTCGGCGGCCGCCTGCGGCAGATGTCGCGACGCCTGGACGGCACCCTTGTCGGGATCGAAGAAGCGCTTGACGATGCGGTCCTCAAGCGAATGGAAGCTGACGACGGCCAGCCGGCCGCCCTCGCCCAGCAGTCGTTCGGCAGCAAAAAGTCCCTCGACCAACTGGTCGAACTCGCCGTTGACGGCAATCCGCAGGGCCTGGAAGGAGCGGGTCGCGGGATGGGCATCACCCGGCTTGCGGCCGATGGCCTTTTCGATAATGCGGGCCAGTTGCAAGGTGGTTGCAATTGGGCCGTCGGCACGCGCCGCCACAATGAACTGGGCGATGCGGCGCGATTTGCGCTCCTCGCCAAAGGCATAGAGCAGGTTGGCGAGATCGTCTTGTGGCAAGGTATTGACCAGGTCCGCAGCACTTTCACCGGCGCGGCTCATGCGCATGTCGAGCGGACCATCTCGCATGAACGAGAAACCGCGATCGGCCTCGTCGAGCTGCATCGAGGACACCCCGATATCCAGCACGACGGCATGGATGGGGCCGAAATCGGCGGCCAGCGTATCGAGTTCGGAAAAAGTGCCGGCAACGAAATTGAACCGGTCGGGGAAATCGGCTTTGAGCGCTGTGACATGGGGCGCCACCGACGGGTCGCGGTCAATGCCTATGACATGCGCGCCAGCCTCAAGCAGTGCCCGCGAATAGCCGCCTGCCCCGAATGTTCCATCAACGATGCGGCTTTCGGCCACCGGCATGAGGCCGGACAGCACTTCGTCCAGCAGCACCGGCACATGTGGCCCGTCCGCCGCCGCTGTTTCTGGCAGGGATGGTTTGCCCATATCCGCCACAACTCCACTCCCGGCGCTGGACGCCGGTTACATAAACCCGAACCGGATATTGCATAACGACCTTTAAGATATTGTTTCCCATGACGCCGCCGGCACCGGTCCGGGGGCCTCCGCGAAAATGCCGGTGAATTAATCTATGCATATTGCTCTGGGGAGCAGATCGGGCCATGAAGTTGTCTGACCTGGGGGAAATATGCCGATATCCAGCAAGACCTTGGTGCGTTCGACCGCACTGCTGTTGCTCGTGGGCCTATTGGCCCTTGTCGGCATTGTCGGCACGACGATCTGGCTGGTCGAACGCACCCAACTTTACTTCAACGAAGTGATCGAAGCCCGCGAGGCCCGTTCTGCGGCGGTGGACCTGCGGGCCATGGTGCAGGACGCCATTGCCAGCGAGCGCGGCTATATCATCACCCAGGACAACAAATATCTGGAGCCCTATCTGGCGGCCGTTCCGCAGATCGACGAAACCCTGGCGCGCCTTGAATCCGTGCTCCTGCCCTACCCGCAAGCCGCCGAACCCATGCAGCAATTGCGTGAGGACATCACGTTCAAGCTGAGCGAAATGGCCCGCATCGTCGATCTGGTTCAGGGCGGACAGCGCGCTGAGGCCGCCGAGATCATCCGGACCGACACCGGCAAGGAAGCGATGGACCGGGCCAATACCTTCTTTGCCGGCCTGATTTCCGCCGCCGATATGCGCCTCGAACAAGGTGCTGACGACCAGCGCTCGACGGCCAACCTCTTGCGCATTGTCTCGGTAGTCGGCGCCCTGGTGATTTTCGGAGTGGTGGGCGGGGCCATCGTGGTGGCCCTGAAATACACCCAGGAAATCGCCAATGCGCGGCGGGAGGTCGAGGAGGCCAATCTTGGCCTCGAAGCGCGTGTTCTCGAACGCACGGCCGACCTGGGCAAGGCCAATGAGGAAATCCAGCGCTTTGCCTATATCGTGACTCACGACCTGCGTGCGCCGCTGGTGAACATCATGGGCTTTACCAGCGAGCTCGAAACCGGGGTCGAGGCGGTGAAGGCCTATATGGAAGGCCAGCCCGACAGCGCCGATCCAGAAGACCTCGAGGGCCAGCAGGCGCGCCTCGCCGCCACCGAGGACCTGCCCGAGGCTGTGACCTTCATCCGTGCCGCCACACGCAAGATGGATGGCCTGATCAATGCCATCCTGAAAATTTCGCGCGAAGGCCGGCGCCAGTTGAAGCCGGAAAAGGTCAACCTGGCCGAAGTCGCCGAAAACAGCGCTGCCGCCGTCCAGCACCAGGTCGCCGAGAGCGACGGCGCGGTCGAGACCGACATCCGCGTGCCCAACATCATCACGGACAAGCTCTCCATCGAGCAGGTCCTTGGCAATATGCTGGACAATGCCGTGAAATATCGTGACCCTGAGCGACCATTGCGCATTGCCATTCGCGGCAGGCACACGACAGGGAACCGGGTCGTTCTCGAGATCGAGGACAATGGCCGGGGCATCGCCGATACCGACCATGAGCGGGTATTCGAGCTGTTCCGCCGGTCCGGCTCGCAAACTCAACCGGGTGAGGGCATCGGGCTTGCCCATGTCCGCACCATGGTGCGCAGCCTTGGTGGAGATGTGACACTCAGATCCAAGCTTGGCGAGGGCACCACCTTTGTCATAAACCTGCCGCGCGACCTTCGCGGCTATATGGGGAGTACAGGCGCATGAACGACGGCCGTCCGGTGACCATCATCATGGTCGAAGACGATGAGGGCCATGCCCGTCTCATCGAGAAAAACATCCGCCGCGCCGGAGTCGGCAATGAAATCGTGCCCTTTGCCAATGGCACCGATGCGCTGGCCTACCTGCTGGGACCGGATGGTTCTGGCGCAGTCAACAAGGGCCGTCAGCTCCTCGTGCTGCTCGACCTCAACCTGCCCGACATGACCGGCATCGACATCCTGGAAAAGGTCAAGGCCAACGAGCATACGCGCCGCTCGCCGGTCGTGGTGCTGACCACCACCGACGATCAGCGGGAAATCCAGCGCTGCTATGACCTCGGCGCCAATGTCTACATCACCAAGCCCGTCGACTATGAAGGCTTTGCCAACGCCATCCGGCAGTTGGGGCTGTTCTTCTCGGTGATGCAGGTTCCGGAGGCGGACTGACCCGGCATGCCCAACCGCACCCCGCATGTCCTCTATATTGACGACGATCCAGGCCTGGCCCGCCTGATCGAGAAAGCCATGCAGCGGCGCGGCTATCTGTTCTCCCATGCGGAGACGGCTGAGGCGGGGCTCGACCTCATGCGCAAGGGCGGCATCGACGTTGTTGCCCTCGATCACTACCTGCCGACCGGCACCGGGCTGGACGTGCTCAATGGCATGGAAGGGATCGAGGATCGCCCCTCGGTTGTTTACTGCACCGGTTCGGCCGAGACGGCGGTGGCCATTGCCGCGCTGAAGGCCGGCGCGACGGATTTCGTGCAGAAGACGCTCGATGCCGACTTCATGGAACTGCTGCTGGCGGCCATCGATCATGCTATAGATCGGGTGAAGCTCAACCGCGCCAAGGCCAAGGCCGAGCGCGACACCCAGGAGGCCCGCGAGCGCGCCGAGATGCTGCTCGGCGAGGTCAATCACCGGGTTGCCAATTCCCTGGCCATGGTCGCTGCCCTTGTCGGCCTGCAGGCCAATGCGGTCGAGGATCCCGAGGCCAAGCGGGCGCTCAGCGAGACGCAGGCCCGTATCCAGGCCATCGCCGGTGTGCACCGGCATCTCTACACCTCAGATGACGTCCGCTCGGTGCAGGTCGGGGATTATCTCAATGGCCTGATCGCCGACATCGAGAACTCCATCCAGTCCCAGGGACACACCGCGAGCATCAGGGTCAAGGTCGAACCCTTCAACCTGCCGACCGAGAAGGTGGCTTCCCTGGGCGTGATCGTGACCGAACTGGTCACCAATGCCATCAAATATGCCTATGCCGAGCGCGATCCCGGCGAAGTCCGCGTTCACATGTCGCGCGCATCCGGTGAGGTCCACCTGGCGGTCGAGGACGACGGCATCGGCTGGGCGGGTACAGGCAAGCCCAAGGGCACCGGCCTCGGCAGCCGCATCGTCAAGGCCATGGCCATGAGCCTCGACGCCCGGGTCAATTATGGCGAGGGGCCCGGTACCAAGGTCATCGTGACCTTCCCGGCCTGAGCGGCCTCGGCCACCGGCATGAGCACCAGAACGTCCCCTGCCTTGGTTTCGCCTTCGACATAGCGGTGCGCATCGGCAATCTCGGCCAGCGAAAAGACCCGGTCCGTGACCGGCCGAATCGCGCCCTTGGCCAGGAGCTCATTGAGGATGCGTAGATCGGCAAGCTTTTCGGCGACCGGGCGCAGGCCTGTTGTTGCCAGCCGGCCGCGCCGCCCATGCTTCTGCCCGCCCCGCAGCATCAATCCCATGATGGCCCATGACGGCACCGTCGTAAGATAAATGCCACCGGGCTTCAGCGCCTGCCGTGATGCCGCAAAGCTCGACTTGCCGACAGCGTCGAAGATCACGTCATAGGCGTCCCGCGCAAGGGTGAAATCGGCCTCTTGCCGGTCGATGAAATGGTCCGCGCCCAGCTGCAGCGCAAGCTCGCGATGACGCCCAGAGGCCACGGCCGTCACCTCGGCACCGAAATATCGCGCCAGTTGAACCGCTGCCGCCCCAATGCTGCCGCCGGCGCCGTTGATCAGCACGCGATCCCCGGCCTTTACTCTGGCCTCGTCGCGGATGAACGGCATGGCCGTGAGGTAGCCATAGCTGAGCCCGCCCAGCCCCAGAAAATCCTGCCCTTCCGGCACCGGCACGATGGCGGCATCCTCGCTCACGCAAACAAACTCCGCCATGCCGCCAAGCGCGACACCCACCGAACCGTGCACCCGCTGCCCGACGGCAAACCGGGTGACGCCTTCACCGATAGCCGCCACGACGCCGGCTATGTTGTCCCCGAGAACATCTGCCTTGGGCCGCCACAGACCGCCAAAAAACCGGACGATGAACGGATCGGCCTTGCGGAAGGCGCAGTCGGCCAGGGTGACCGTGCTCGCATGGACTGCGATCAGCACCTCCCCCGGTCCCGGAACCGGCTGGTCCCGCTCTTTGACGGTGATGACATCCGGCCCGCCATAGCGGTCTTGCGTCGCGACTTTCATTTTCTTCTCCCGGGCGAGCGCCACCGGCCGGCGAAAGCGCCGACGGCAAGGGCACTGATTGGATGGATCGATCTAGTCCGAACCCGAACCCTGCGGGCTCCATTGGAAAACGTCTTCAAGCGGAACGGAAAAGACATGGGCGATGCGAAATGCCACTTCGAGCGACGGCGAATAGCGCCCCTGCTCGATCGCCACGATGGTTTGCCGCGTGACGCCGACCTTTTCGGCCAATGCCGCCTGGGTCATTTCGCCGGCATGGAAGCGCAGGGTGCGGATCGTATTGCTGATGCCTGGAGGTCCTTTACCCATGCCGGTCACATGGTCCGGTAATAGTAAAGCTGGGAAAGCGCATTGATCGTGCCGCCGAAAACCGGCGCCAGAAACAGGGCGTAGGCGGCGAACTCGGGAGCCGTCCCCATCGCCAATGGGATCAGCGACAATGCCGCGGCCACTGATGTCACAATGCCGCTGTTTCTGAGACTGCGCGCCTCGATCTGCACGTCGCGCTCGTCGGCGGGCTCGTCCTTGAGTTCCTCGCGACGAATGATCGAAATGATGATCGTCGCGAGTATGGTCCCGACGATATTGAACGTCACCAGGCCACCCACCGCCCACAGAAGCTTGATGGCCACCCCGGCCATGCCGAGCCCTTCAGCACCACCCGTAGCAAAATCCCAGGCGAGCCAGCCGACCACCACGACCACACCCGCGAGTTGTACGCCCGCCATCATTTCTTTGAATGTCATGGTCACCTCCATCGTGTGGTCACGGATGTAGGCTTTTCACGACACTGTGTCAACTATTTCCGACATTATATACTTGACGTACCACGCTCAATTTGGCACAAGGGGCGCAGGAGATACGCCATGTTTGACCTGTCGAACCCGATCTACCAGAACCCCGAAGCAGCCCGCGAACACCTGGAAGCAATCCAGTGGCCGGCTGGCCCCGTATGCCCGCACTGTGGCAACGTTGATCGGGCGCGTATCAAGAAGCTGGAAGGCAAGTCCACGCGCCCCGGCGTCTATAAGTGCAACGAATGCCGCAAGCCCTTCTCGGTCACTGTCGGCACCGTATTTGAGCGCTCCAAAATCCCGCTGCACAAGTGGGTTGCCGCTACGCACCTGATGGCCGCCAGCAAGAAGGGCATTTCGGCCCATCAATTGCACCGTATGCTGGGCGTGACCTACAAGACCGCTTGGTTCATGGAACATCGCATTCGTGAAGCGATGGTCGTCGCCCCGAAGGATCGCGGCCCCATGGGCGGTTCTGGCAAGACTGTCGAAGCCGACGAAACCTATTTCGGCCCCAAGGACGATCAGACGCCGCCCGCTCGACCTGCCGCTCAGGGTCCGCGCACGACCAAGCCAAAGAAGGGCTTCTACAAGCGCACCGTGATGGCCCTAGTCGAACGCGGCGGCGAAGTCCGTTCCTTCCATGTCGAGGCGGCCAATATCCAGACCGTGAAGGAAGTCCTGTTCCGCAACGTTGACCGCAAGTCCACGCTCTACACCGATCAGGCCCAGTTCTATAAGCAGCCCGGCAAGGACTTCGACACCCACCGTTCGGTCAACCATTCCAAGGATGAATACGTCCGTTGGGAAGGCGAGAAGGTTGTGCACACCAACACCATTGAGAACGTGTTCTCGGTATTCAAGCGCGGCATGAAGGGCACTTACCAGCATGGCGGCGAGGCTCACCTGCACCGCTATCTGGCCGAATTTGACTTCCGCTATAACCGCCGCTCGGCTGTAGGCATCGAGGATAACGAGCGCCATGCCATGTTGCTCGCTGCCATCCGTGGCAAGCGCCTCACCTATCGGCGGATTGGTGAAGCCAGTTTCGCTTAGTCAGCAGATTAAGCGCCTGAAACGAGTGGCGAAAAAAGTGAAGGCTAGACGAAAGACGTCTATATTGACGTGACGATTCGATTCTTCTTTCCGAGGTGCATTGCCTTGCACAGAGGGGGCTACTGCCCCCGGAAAGGAGGTGAAAGCTATGAGCAAGAAAGTCGTCAAGATCGGCCGCAATGCGGGTACTGGTCGCTTCACTACGGTGAAAACCGCAGTGAACCGTCCCAAAACCCACATCGTGGAGACGATCAAAAAGTAACGTAGCCTAGGCTACTGAGCTTCCGGGCGGTCTTTCTTGACGGGAGGGCCGCCCGGTTTCTTTTTGTGGCCCGCTTCGGTTAACGGGCGGTTAATCTCGTCCATTCCATTTCGTGGCTTCGGCGGCGTCTTCAGCATCCGTCGCAATATCTCGTCTCGCTCTTTTTCGTCTTGGTCTTTTTGAGGTTCGGTCATGCAGCACCAGGCTGTTCTGTGAACAGACTTGGCGCACCGCTTTCTTCGTTTGCTGGCACAAGTTGGCCCGATCTCATTTCTCGGATCATTTCCACAACGGTCACAGCAGAAAGCTTAAACAGTTGGTCAGCGGCTACCTCATCAAGAGTGTCGCGCGGATGCATGAGAGGATTTCGATCAAGAGTGCGCATGCGGTCAAGCATTGCCGTCACACGGGGCGATGGCTTTTTTCCGCTCTCATTTCCGTCCCTGATCAGTTTCTCAGCCGCTTGGATGTAGTCATTCCACGTCTTGAAAGTGTCCGTGACGACCTGAAACGAACGAAGGTAATCATCCATTACCAGTTCCATCCCCCTCAGGGCGTGGAAGCCGCAGGCCGATGGCAAATCGAACGCCAAACACTTTCCGGCGTTCCGAAATTCATCAACGGCCACTTGCGACATGTGCGCGCGAACTTCAATCGGGATGACGCTTGCACCGTCTGAAACGAGGGCGCTCGTCTTGTAGATGCCGATCTGACCCACTGAGTATACGTCAACCTCTCGACACTCAGCATCAAACACGTTTTTGAACGAGTCGATGCGCCTGACGAAGTCTGAGAACTCCCAGGATTGGTGGTCCTTGTCGAAATTCTCAGAGATAAACTTGCCCTCAGGAGTGACCTTCTCTAGCCATGTCTTTGCGGTTTCTAGCAGATCCCCGGCAGCGTGCTTGCAGGTGTAAAATCCATTGTCGTCAGCAATAAATGACTCGATCTTACTCCTGACGTCCATGGCAGAAAAATACATGTGACCGCCCTTTACCACGTCTGGGGTCATTGTCTGCTTGGCTGACTGTAGCGTTTCCGCAAGGTGGAAATAATTCAGAAGATTGACGCGCTTCACGGACTCGCTCCCCGCCTGTTTGCGGGAAGCATATCAGTCACTCAATCGGAATCCAAAAGCGCCGGCCTGTCCCACGAATCATGCCCTGCGGGCAATTGGTACGTCAAGTATATAATGTCAACTATTTCATACATGATGTCGGGAAAGCCGACCTGCAGGTCGATCGGGAGGTTGCCGTAGAACCAAAAACGCAAAACGGCCGGGAGAGCCCCGGCCGTTTCAGCAAACATCCATACACAGTAACGGTCAGGCGCCGCCGACCTGCGCGGTTCGGCTCCGTGAGGTGCGGAACTCCGCCGGGTTGAAGGCCCGGTCTCCCTGCGCATCCCGAACCCGCGTCGGCAGGCCCATGCGGCCCAGCAGGTCGATGAACGGCACGGGGGGCAGTTCTTCGACATTGGCCATGTGGTGGCAATCCCACTCGCCCCGGGCGATCAGCATGGCGGCGGCCACTGCGGGAACCCCTGCCGTATAGGAAATCGCCTGGCTGTCGGTTTCGGCATAGGCCTCTTCGTGGTCGCTGATATTGTAGACCAGCAACTCGGCCTCGGCGCCGTCGCGGATGCCCTTGACGAGGTCACCGATGAAGGTCTTGCCGGAATAATCGGGCGCCAGAGACATCGGATCGGGCAACACCGCCTTGACCACCTTGAGCGGAACAACATCGAGCCCCTCTGCAGTGGTGACCGGCTGCTCGGAGAGCAGGCCGAGATTATTCAGCACCGTGAAGACGTTGATGTAATGCTCGCCAAAGCCCATCCAGAACCGGATATCGGGCACGTCGAGATTGGCCGACAGCGAATGGATCTCATCGTGGCCGGTGAGATAGGTGGTGTGCGTGCCCACGACCGGCAGGTCGTCCGAGCGCTGCACCTCGAACATCTTGTTCGCTGTCCACTGGCTCTCCTGCCAGCTCCAGACGGTGCCGGTGAATTCGCGGAAGTTGATCTCGGGATCGAAATTGGTCGCAAAATAGCGGCCATGACTGCCGGCATTCACATCGATTATATCGATGGAATCGATCCGGTCGAAATAGGCATTCGCGGCCAGGGCCGCATAGGCGTTGACCACGCCGGGATCAAAGCCCGCGCCAAGAATGGCGGTAACGCCCTTGCGCTCGCATTCCTCACGGTGCTTCCACTCGTAATTACCATACCAGGGCGGGGTTTCGCACACCTTGGCAGGATCCTCGTGGATGGCCGTGTCGATATAGGCCGCGCCCGTATCGAGACAGGCACGCAGCACGCTCATATTGAGGAAGGACGAACCGGCATTGATGACGATCTGGCTCTTGGTCCGCCGGATCAGGGCCTTTGTCGCCTCGATATCGAGTGCATCGAGATGATGGGCGGCCAGGACGCCCGGGCGCTTCAGCGCCTTTTTCTCGAGAATGCCGCCAATGATGGCTTCGCATTTCGAGAGTGTGCGGGAGGCAATATGGATGTCTCCGAGCACATCGTTGTGCATGGCTGCCTTAAAGGCAGAAACTTGCGCGACACCTCCGGCGCCGATGATCAACAGGTTCTTTTTCAATTGGCACGAAACACCTTTTTCGCGGGGTAACGGGTCAGTCCGGCTTTACGACAGACTGGATACATAGTCGGCATAATCGAACGATTGTACAAGATCGACGCTGCCGTTTTTCCTGCGGATGGCTATAGCGGGCATGGCCACGCCATTGAACCAGTTTTTCTTCACCATCGTGTAACCCCCTGCATTGAGCAGGGAAATCCGGTCGCCCACCGCAAGGGGCTGTGGAAAATCGAAGGTGCCAAAGACATCGCCGGCCAGGCAGGATTTTCCGGCGATCTGATAGCGGTGCGGGCCGGCATCGGGCGCGACCGAGGCGCTTTGCCGATAGACCAGGAGGTCGAGCATATGCGCCTCGACAGCGCTGTCGACCACGGCCACATCCATGCCATTGCTGACGATATCCAGCACGGTCACTTCCAGCGTGGTTGTATCGGTGACGACGGTATCGCCCGGTTCGAGATAGACCTGTACCCCGAACTTTTCCGAGAAGGCCCTGAGCCGGGCGGCGAGGCCTTCTATGTCATAACCCGATTTGGTGAAGTGGATCCCCCCACCCAGGCTCACCCAGTCGAGCCGGGCCAGCAGATCGCCGATCCGCGTTTCAATCTGATCCAGCAGCGCCGAGAACGCTTCAACGGAATCATTCTCGCAATTGCAGTGCAGCATGAACCCGGAAACCCGGTCCATTGCAGCTTCCACCCTGCCCCGGTCCGCCTCGCCGAGCCGGCTGAACTGGCGGGCCGGATCAGCCAGGTCGAAATGCGAATGACTGACGCCGGGATTGACGCGCAGGCCAATCGGCATGTGCCCGGCCTTGTCCGCGAACCGGTCGAGCTGTCCGAGCGAATTGAAAATGATCTTGTCGGCATTGGCGAGCGCTTCGTCGATTTCGCCATCCGACCATGCGACGGAATATGCGTGCGTCTCGCCGCCGAACTTTTCCCGCCCAAGCTTCAGTTCATTGAGCGAGGACGAGGTCGTGCCATCCATGTGCGGCGCAAGCTGCGGAAAGGTCGACCAGGTCGCAAAGCACTTGAGCGCCAGAAGGCATTTTGCCCCGGACAGCGACCGCAGCAGATCGACCCGTTCCAGATTGGCCGCCAGCGCGTTCTCATCGATGAGGTAATGGGGGGTAGCCAGGGGCATCGCGCCAAACTCCAACCAGCGTGTGCCCGCCGGTGACCGGCGGAAGTAAAGCGCATCGTTTAGCGACGATGGAACCGAAGAGTCAACGCCAGTTGACCTGTAAGCCGGGTTCTGTAGGGCCGTGTTTCCACGACGTGGTGACCATTCATCTGTGGCGGCTGTTACCAGCGCGCTCGTGCAACCAACCCGGACGACATGGCCTCGAAACAGGCTGAGGTTGCCCCCGCGTCATCCCTATTTGGTCTTGCTCCCGGTGGGGTTTGCCGTGCGATCCCTGTTGCCAGGCACCCGGTGCGCTCTTACCGCACCCTTTCACCCTTGCCGTCCCGAAGGCGGCGGTTTGCTTTCTGTGGCACTTTCCCTGGGGTCGCCCCCGGCGGCTGTTAGCCGTCACCGTGTTTCGATGGAGCCCGGACTTTCCTCCAGCGGGCAGTTACCCACCCGCCAGCGGTCACCCGGTCAACTGGCGCGGCCTATGTGCGGGAGGCTGTTGCCGCCGTCAAGTGAGCAATGGCTGTGGCTTGGGGCGGGTAATGGCCTGATAGGCCAGGTTGATCGCCGCCATGCGGGCCGTTGCCACGTCGACCAGGTCTTCCGGCACGCCGCGGGCAATCAGCCGGTCCGGGTGGTGTTCGGCCACCAGCTGCCGGTAAACCCGGCGCACTTCCTCGGGCGGTGCATTGTGGGACAGCCCCAGGACCGTATAGGGATCAACGCCCTCTTCGAGAAAAACATGCTGTGACGCCATCTGCTCGAAGCGGGCATCGTCAAAGCCGAAAATGCCGCTGACATTGCGCAGATATTCAAGCTCGGCTTCATGCACCAGCCCGTCGGCCGTGGCGATGAAGAACAGGCCATCGAGCACATGCTCGAGGGTTTCCGGCGTTTCGGCGAAAAAGCGTGCCACCTTGCGCGCATAGGCGTCGTAGCCGGCGACATCTTCCTTGGCGAGATTGAACAGCCGTTCGACCTGAGGCTCGCTGCCCTTGGCAACCTCGACGGTCGCATTGAAGGCCCGCACTTCCGAGGCGGTCACCGCGCCATCGGCAACCGCCATCTTGGCCGACAGGGCGATGAGCGCCAGCGTAAACGCCGCTTCGCGGCCACCGGGAAGCCAGGTGTCGGGGTCGAGGATATTGGCGACATGCCCGGCAAGGCCGGTCCGGCGCGAAAACGAGCCGAGGAATTGCGCGAACTTGTCGCGCAGGTCGCAGTTTTCGCTTTCCTCACGCACGCAGCGCAGCATGGCAATTCCCTGACGAACCAGATGCTCGGCCCGCGACCATAAACGTCCAGTCCGGCGCGGTCCATGGCCGCCCCGTCATGGCCGCCCTGCGCTACTGTCCGAATGGCCAGAAATACTCTTCTTCATAGACCGGCTGCGGACGGCGCGGCCGTGGGGACTGGTCGAGCCAGAAGCCTTCCGGCTCATACTGTTCGACCACGACATCTCCGTTTCCACGCTGGCGATTGTTCAGGAACTCGGACAGCGGCCCGGATTCCCAATCGGCCAGGTCTTCAGCGGTAACGACCCGGGGGTCTTCAACGATAAGCGGCGGCTGCTGCGCCTGCTCTATGGGCTGCACCGGAACCGGCGTGGCCGGTCGCGCCGCCGGGCGCTGCGACAGCGGTGTCGGCATGGCAAAGGCAACGGGCTTTGGCCGCTCGGGCTCAGCGGTGGCAGCAGGCTGGGTGGCAGGCACTGGCCTTGCCGGCTGCTGCACGGCCGCAGTCTGCGTATTGCTGGCCGGCTGTGGCGTCACGGCGGGCTGGGCGGCCGGTTTTGCGGCCGTTTGGGCCGGGGGTGTCGCAGGTGCGCTGTCGCCACCCGAGATGTAGCTCGGCAGCGGCTTGCCGGAGGCAAGATAGCTATCCACCGCATCGCCGCCCGGATTTGCCGGTGCAGGCGTGATGCTGGCCGTGGTTTCGGGCGCCGTTACGGTTGCGGGCGCGTTCGACGGTTGCGGCGCTGTGGTGACAGGCGCGACTTCGGCGACCGGCTGCGGTGCTTCCTGAACCACGACAGCCTGCGGCCTGTCCCCCGAAAACTGGGACGACAGGAAGTCGATTGCAGGAATACCGACCACCAAGGCGGCACCGGCCCAGGCCAGTCCTGTGGTCCAACGACGATCAATCTGCATGGGCGCTCATAGTCCGATGGATAAATCCGGGGCAGCAATGGCGCACAACATGGCCATAATATGAACCGCCCTCACCCAGAGTGCCGCTCCGCGCCTGAACGGCACATGAACGCTCTACCCCGCCAGTGGCCGGCGGCCCAGGAGACGCGCCAATGCCAGGACCAGGTTGGAGCGGTTGAGCGTATAGAAATGGAAGTCGGTCACGCCCTCGTCGAGCAATTCGGTGACCTGCTCTGCCGCAACGGCCGCGGCCACCAATGCGTGGGTTTCGGGATCGTCCTCGAGGCCCTCGAACCGGTCCGCCAGCCAATCGGGGATGGACGCGCCACAGCGGGCGGCAAAGCCCGATATCTGGCGGAAACTGTGGATGGGCTGGATACCGGGCACGATCGGCGCGGTAATGCCCGCACGCCGCGCCCGTTCGAGATAGCGAAGGTAATCGCTATTGCGGAAGAACATCTGCGTGATGGCCCGCGTGGCGCCCGCATCAAGCTTGCGCTTGAGGTTGTCGATATCGGCGTTCCAGTCCGGACTCTGCGGATGCTTTTCGGGATAGGCGGCAACCGAGATGTCGAAATCGCCTATCCTGCGAATACCGGCCACCAGGTCCGCGGCGTTACGGTAGCCATCGGGATGGGGCGTGAACGGCTGCCCGACGCCTTCGGGCGGATCGCCACGCAGGGCGACGATACTGTTCACGCCAGCCTCGCGATAACCGCGCACCACCGCATCGACCTCATCGCGGCTCGCCCCGACGCAGGTCAGATGCGCCGCTGCCGGCACGCCGGTATCGGCGGTGATGCTGCGCACCATGCGCAATGTGCGCTCGCGGGTGGACCCACCGGCGCCATAGGTGACCGACACGAATCGCGGATTGAGGGGAGCGAGCTTGTGGATGCTGTCCCAGAACCGCTCTTCCATGGCGTCGGACTTGGGCGGGAAGAATTCGAAGGAAATCTGCAGGTCAGGGCGCTGGTCTGCCGTCTGGCGGCTGGCCCGCATTGTATCGTCGATCATTAGGTCAATCCGTCTTGTCGGAATCGGTGAGGCGCCAGAGGCAAACGGTGAGGCCGCGCGTGCCGGCCTTGCTCGGAAAATCGCGAACCGAAGCCACGTCCAACGACGCTGCATCGGCCCAGTCCTGCATCTGCTCATGGGACAGGCCCAGGCGCCGATGCTCATGCTCGCTGCGCAGGACTTCCAGTTCATGCGGCGCAAAATCGACGATCAGCACCTCGCCGCCCGGCTTGAGCGCCCGCCGCGCCAGGGCCAGCATCCGGCCTGGATCGTCGAAATAGTGCAGCACCTGGTGAATGACGATGACATCGGCCAGCCCGATGGCCGGATCGATATCGGCAATGTTTCCAAGCCGGACCTGCGCATGATTGATCCCGGCCGTCGCCAGCCGCGAGCGCGCCACGGCCAGCATTTCACGGCTCGAATCGATACCGATTCCGCGCCTGTATGCAGGAGCGAGCACCTCCAGCATGCGGCCGGTGCCCGTGCCCAGGTCGACCAGCAGCTCTGCCTCGCGATCGCCGAGCGCTTCGAGCACTGCCGCTTCAACCGCAGCCTCGGGTACTTGCAGCGTGGCCTGCAGATCCCAGCTGTCGGCGACCTTGGCGAAGTAGGCCGCCGCCTGAGCCTGCTGGGCGGCGCGGGTTTCCACCTGGCGGGCCCGGTCACGCCGGTGGTCGGGGTCATCGAGATCGATGCGCGCCGTCAGCCAATGCGCCAGATCGGCCCCTGCCCCCGACGGTGCCAGGCGATAATAGGCCCAGGCGCCCTCGGCGTGACGCTGGATCAGTCCGGCATCGGCCAAAAGCTTGAGATGCCGGGACACCCTGGGCTGGCTCTGGTCGAGGATTTCCGTGAGGTCCTTGACCGAGTGGTCGCCTTCGGCGAGAAGCGCCAGCAGACGCAGCCGCGTGCTTTCGCCCGCAGCCTTCAAAACCCCCACCAAATTCGACAGATTGCCCATTCGCACCTCAGATATAAAGATATCTTTATATTCAATGTGCGATGGGGTCCAGCACCCATGTGGCGGCTTTTTCGCTGCATAGGCGGACCAGTCCGGTAGACCGCGACACGCGCACTATCACACCGGCTCCGGCCATCTCGAGAATGTGCTGGAGATGGGGCGGCGGCCCGTCAGGCCGCCTGCCCCGTTGGATCAGGCCGACTGGCGTTCTTCGCTGGCGGCCCGCTTGCGGAAGGAATGGGCGCGCCACAATTCGAAGATGCTGGTCGCATCCTCGACCTCCAGCGCCTTGAAGCGCGACAGGATCATGGACTTTTCCGTCTCGCTGGGCAGGTCCCGCCAGGGCAAGGTTGCGGCAATGGCCTCGAACAGGTCCGGCGACAGGCGTGCGGCACGCAGGGCCACGGTCACGGCGACATAGTCCTGGCTGGCCAGCCACTTGACGACGACTTCCGGCCCGACCCGCAGCATGACGGTCATGGCGGCGGCGGCATGATGGCCATAGCCGAACCGGGCAAACCGGGCCAGCGCCCGGTCGTCGAGCTGCTTGCGATCGGCAAGGCCCTTGACCTGGTTGTAGGCAACCTTCCACTCCTGCGCATTGAAGCCGGCGCGGTTGCGGATGCGGTTATAGACCACGGTGTTGATCTTGCCGGCGGCAACAGGATCGAAGCGCTTTTCGGATTCGCCCAGCGTCTGCAGCACCTTGCCGGCAGCGGATTCGATCTTTCCACGCAGGCTGTCCCAGTCGATATCGGTGCGGCCACGCAGGTCTGCCGCAAGCTCGGCATCGTTCATGGCGCGTTCGACCAGCTTTTCCAGCGTCGCGCCGTGAAGTTCTGCAGCCTGGTTACGGACCAGGCGCGTTACCGAACTGGGCTCGCCATGCTCGACAATGGCTTCGCCCACACGCTCGTTGACGCTGCCGCGACCGGCAATGGCCACACGATGATCCTCGGACTGCTTGGAGACGATGTCGATGAGATCGTCGTCGCTGAGGACCGTGGAAAATTCGAGAAGCGGCCGGGCGATCTCGATATCGTCATTGGCCAGCTTGAGCACCACCGTGCCCGGGGCACGATCCAGCGGCGCCAGCAGCTTGGCCACATGCGCCCGCGCTTCGGCCTCGACCAGCTCGGCAAGCTGACACAGGACCTCATCGTATTGGGCCACCTGATCGTCATCGCAGCGGTCGGAAACATAGCTGAACAGCTGCGCCATGTTGCGGAACAACTGGTCGCGTTCGGACTGGTTTTCCTCACCATTGAGAACGCGGAAATTCGCAAATGCCCGGTGGCCTTCGTCGAATTCGGTCATAGATCGATCTCCCGGCTTCTGCCGCTCACTACGGCCACACTGGCTCGCCACATGCTTGTGCCGCCTGAAGGCCCGAGATCGATTTTGATTCAAATTTTATCGGTCGCGCGCCGCAACAAAAAAAGCCCCGGGGGAAATCCCCCGGGGCCTGTGAAATCGCGGACAGGGAGCGCCTAGCGCAGATCGAAGCGATCCGCGTTCATCACCTTCACCCATGCGGCCACAAAGTCCTTGGTGAACTTTGCTGCCGAATCCGACTGGCCATAGACCTCGGCATAGGCCCGCAGATGCGAGTGCGAACCGAAGATCAAGTCTACGCGGGTGCCGGTCCACTTGAGTTCACCGCTCTTGCGGTCGCGCCCCTCATAGACACCCTCGTCCCCGGCCTTGGGCGACCAGACGGTCTCCATGGTCAAAAGATTGACGAAGAAGTCATTGCTCAGTGTGCCCGGGCGGCTTGTCAGCACGCCATGGTCATTGAGGCCGGTCTTGAGAACGCGCAGCCCACCCAGCAGCACCGTCATCTCGGGGCCGGACAGGCCGAGCAGATTGGCCCGATCGACCATTGCCTCCTCCGGCTGCATGAACTGGCGGCCGCTCAGATAATTGCGGAAAGCGTCGGTACGCGGCTCCAGAGCGGCAAAGGAGGCCGCATCGGTTTGCTCGGCCGAGGCATCCATGCGGCCGGGCGTGAACGGCACGCTGATGGCCTGACCCGCATCGGCTGCGGCCTTTTCGACCGCCGCCGACCCGGCCAGCACGATGAGATCGGCCAGGGAGACTTTCTTACCGCCGGTCGCCGATGCATTGAAATCGGTCTGGATGGCTTCGAGCTTTGCGAGGACGCCAGCAAGCTGCGCCGGCTGGTTGACCGCCCAATCCTTCTGCGGGGCCAGGCGGATGCGGGCACCATTGGCGCCGCCGCGCTTGTCCGACTTGCGGAAGGTCGAGGCCGAAGCCCAGGCGGCCGAAACCAGCGCGGAAACCGGCAGGCCCGTTGCCAGCACCTTGGCCTTGAGTGCCGTAATGTCGGCCTCGTCGATCAGGGCGTGGTCGACGGCCGGAATAACGTCCTGCCAGATCAGGTCTTCGGCCGGAACTTCCATGCCGAGATAGCGCACCTTGGGCCCCATGTCGCGGTGGGTCAGCTTGAACCAGGCACGGGCAAAGGCATCTGCGAACTGCTCGGGATGCTCGAGGAACCGGCGCGAAATTTTCTCGTAGATCGGATCGAACCGCAGCGACAGGTCCGTGGTCAGCATGGTCGGGCGATGCTTCTTTGAGGGATCGAACGCATCTGGAATGACCGCATCATCCGTCTTCGCCACCCACTGCCTGGCGCCGCCCGGGCTGGCCGAAAGCTCCCACTCATAGCCGAACAGGTTCTCGAAGAAGAAATTGCTCCAGCGCACCGGGGTCTGCGTCCAGGTCACTTCAAGCCCCGACGTGATCGAATGAGTTCCGACACCGCTTTCATGGCCACTCTTCCAGCCAAGGCCCTGATCTTCCAGGTTCGATCCTTCCGGATCGACACCGACAAATGAGGGATCGCCAGCGCCATGGGTCTTGCCGAAGGTGTGGCCACCGGCGATCAGCGCCACGGTTTCCTCGTCATTCATGGCCATGCGCGAAAAGGTCTCACGGATGTCCCGCGCCGCCAGAAGCGGGTCGGGATTGCCGTTCGGCCCTTCCGGATTGACGTAGATGAGACCCATCTGCACGGCAGCCAGGGGCTCTTCGAGCTGGCGTTCACCGCTATAGCGGCTGTCGCCCAGCCAGGTGCCTTCAGGACCCCAGTAGAGCTCCTCAGGCTCCCACACATCGGCGCGGCCACCGGCAAAACCAAAGGTCTTGAAGCCCATGGATTCGAGCGCGACATTGCCGGTAAGGATCATCAGATCGGCCCACGAGATCGCATTGCCGTATTTCTGCTTGATCGGCCACAGCAGCCGCCGGGCCTTGTCGAGATTGGCATTGTCCGGCCAGGAATTGAGCGGGGCGAACCGCTGCTGACCCATGCCGGCGCCACCCCGGCCATCGGTGATGCGATAGGTGCCGGCACTGTGCCAGGCCATGCGGATGAAGAGTCCGCCATAGTGACCAAAGTCGGCGGGCCACCAATCCTGCGAATCCGTCATCAACGCGGTGAGGTCGGCCTTGACCGCAGCAAGATCGAGCGCATTGAACGCCTCGGCATAGTCAAAGCCGGCATCCATCGGGTCGGAAAGGGCCGAATTGTTGTGCAGGACCTGCACATCCAGGGCCTCGGGCCACCAGTCGCGATTCTTCGGGCCGCGCCCGGCGCCATGCGGGAATGGGCATTTGCCGGCTTCGGTCTTGGGATTGGGATCGGTCATGGCGGGGGGCCTCCTGAATAGATATGCCGGCGTTATAGTCAGCTGGTCTCCATTAGGCCAATCGATTAAACTTCCTGCCACGATAGGAAGAAATTATGATGTCGGTATCGCTCAAGCAAATGCGCTACGCCCTCGCCGTAGCCGAACATGGGCATTTCGGTCGCGCGGCCGAGACCTGCGCCATCTCCCAGCCAGCGCTGTCCCAGCAAATTCTGGCGCTGGAAGCACGATGCGGCACGCCGCTTTTCGATCGCCTGAAAGCGGGCATCTCGCTGACGCCCTTCGGGCGGGATTTTGTCGAGCTCGCCCGCGTGGCGGTCAAGGGAGCCGAGGCGGTGGACAGCCTGGTGGAGGGCCTGGCGGGTCAACCGGGCCGTGCCGTGCGATTTGGCCTCATCCCCACTGTCGCGCCCTACCTGCTGCCGGAGATTTTTCCGGCGCTTCTGGCACAGTTCCCCGCCCCCGGCTTCACCATCAGCGAAAACCGCACCGAGGCCCTGCTCATGGGTCTGCATGATGGCACGCTGGACATCGCGTTGATCGCAACCGAACTGCCGGAAGCAGAAACCCGCTGGCAGGATTCGCCGCTCTTCGATGACCGTTTCGTGCTGGCCACGGCCCGGAGCGAGCCCACCCTTGAGCCGGTTGCCTTGTCCGCCCTCAATCCGGATCGGGTCCTCTTGCTCGACGAGGGGCACTGCTTTCGCGACCAGACAATCTCGGCCTGCCGCCTGGACGCAGCGCGCACGACCCGCACCTTTGCCGCGACTTCGCTGTCGACCATTGTGGAATTTGTCGCCAACGGCCAGGGCGTCACCCTGCTCCCCAGCATTGCCCTGCGCAAGGAGGCGGCCGATCCGCGCATAGCCATTCACCCGCTCGACGATCCCGAAGCCGGGCGGCAATTGCGCCTGGTCTGGCGGCGAGGATCGCCCTATGCGGATCTCTTCGAGCGGATTGCCGAAGCGATCCGATCAGGGCGCGGCGGTGCGCAGGCGGCGCTGTCTGAAACTGTCAAAGCTGAAGACCGCCAGTGACACCCAGATCAGGGCAAAGCTCAGGAGCCGCAATTCGTTGAGTGGCTCACCGAACATCAGGATGGCGATCAGGAACTGGATCGAGGGTGCCAGATACTGGAACATGCCGATGGTGGTGAGGCGCAGGCGGCGCACGCCATAGGCAAAAAGCAGCAGCGGCACCGCGGTCGCCGGACCGGTGAGCACCAGCAGGGTCATCTGCATGGGATCGGCATGGACACCGGGGCCGCGGGTCATGAGATCGAAGGCGACATAGGCCAGGGCAAAGGGCGCCACCACGGCCGCTTCGGCAAAGAGGCCCGTGGCCGGTCCGGCCTGCGCCGTCTTGCGGATGAAGCCGTAAAACCCGAAGGAAAAGGCAAGGCCCAGCGCGACATAGGGCACTTTGCCGAGGCCAAAGGCCTGGATGAGGATGGCAATGCAGGCGATGGCGATGGCCACGGTCTGCAGGCGGTTCTGCCGCTCGCCGAGCAGCACCATGCCGATGGCGACATTGACCAGCGGGTTGATGAAGTAGCCAAAGCTGGCTTCGAGCACCTGCCCGGTCTCCACCGCCCAGACATAAAGCAGCCAATTGCCCACCAGCAACACGGCCGAAAGAGCGATGATCCGCATCCGCCGCCAGTCTTTCAGCAGGCGGATGGCCTCCCCCATGCCACCGGTAAAGACCAGGATGGCCGCGAGCAGCAGCAACGAAAACAGGGTCCGCTCGGCGACGATGAGCACGGCCCCAGCCTGCTCGAGCAGGTGAAAGAGAATGGGCAAGAAGCCCCAGAGCAGGTAGGCCGAAAGCGCCGCAACCACGCCCTTTTGGGTCTCAATACCATCGGGAGATCGGACACGCGTCGCCGGTGCGGCAACCTCAGGGCTCTGTTCGGGGAGGGTCATCGGCATACTCCGCGCCGCGACGGGCGCCTTGCCGGTCTATCAGCCGCATCCGGCCGCGACAAATCAGAACTTGTGATCGCAAACCCTTGCAATGGTGATGGCTGGCACCCAACCTTTTAGGGTGTCGGACGTTTGCCCTTGGCGCGACCATTGCCGGCCGCGCCTCACGCCCGTCCCAACCTGAGGAGCAGATGATGAAATCCACCAAGACCTGGATCCTGATCGCCGACGGCACGCAGGCCCGTATTCTCCAACACAATGGGCCGGGCAAGGGACTGGCCCAGGTAGAGAATCTCGACTGGTCCATCGATCCCCTGCAAACCCAGGACATCAATGCCGACCGACCCGGCCGCAGCTTCTCGTCCGTCGGCCCCGGACGCAGTGCCATGGAACCCAAGACCGACCCCGCCGAACATCGCGAGGCCGAATTCGTCCGCTCCGTCGCGCAGGTGCTCGAGGCCAAGGCAAAGTCCGGTGCCTATGACCGGCTGGTGATCGCCGCGGCACCCATTGCCCTGGGCAATTTGCGCAAGGCGCTGTCCGACCATGTGAAGAAAACCGTGGTTGCCGAACTCGACAAGGACCTGACCAACCTGCCGACGCCGCAACTCAACAAGCACTTCGATGGCATCATCGCCGTCTGACCTGCAAGGATGAGGCCGGAGCACCCCATAGCGGGCGCTCCGGCCCAAATTGCGATTCAGCTGCAATGACTTGCGCCGCCCGGCTGATTCGATTTGTGGACACATTGAATCGATGCATCAGGGCGTTGAATCGATGTCTTAACGGTTTGAATCAATCTCGCAGAAGCCGCACCGGCCTTGCGCTAGTCGATTGACTCTTCGTGCTCATCATCACCGTCAAGCGCATCGAGGAATTCATCAATCAGGCGGCTGACAAATTCAGGCCGCTCGATGCTGGGCAGGTGTGCAGCGCCTTCGATGACCATAGCAAAGGCATTCGGCATGGTTTCCGACAGGGTCTCGTGCCGGTCGATGATGCAGGCAAAATCCTCGCTGCCGACAAGCAGCATGGTGGGCGCATTGATCGCCCCAACCTGGTTCCAGGCGTCGGGTCGCGCCTCTTCCATCGTCAGCTGCGGCGCATTGAGAATGATCCGGTTCATGTCGAGAAACAAAGACCGCGCGGGGTCCCCGACGCGGCCGCCCGGACCGCGAGGGCCGTCGAGCCAGGCATGGGCCTCCACGCGATTGACCAGATCGAGATCGCCGCGCTCCCAGGCGTCCTCCTCGGCCATCTCGACCCCCTGCTCTTCCGCCGACGTGCTCCACGGCGCCCCGGTCACCGAGGTGCCGATAAGCACGAGGCCCAGGACGCGCCCCGGATTGGCCAGCGCAAAATCGACAGCCAGCCCGCCACCCATCGAACAGCCGACGAGCAATGCGGCATGAAGATCAAGGGCGTCGAGCACGGTCGCGAGATCATCGAGGTGATTGAAGGGCTCGTCTGGCGTCCTGGTCTCGCCATGTCCGCGCCGGTCATAGGCGATGGCGCGCCAGCCGGAATCGGCGACGGCCTGCATCTGGTTGCGCCACATGCGCGAGTCGCAGACACCAGCATGCAGAAACACCACCGGAAGGCCCTCGCCCAACTCCCAGCAGGCCAGGCTTGCGCCGCCGACTTCGATGGAAAAGGGCTCGGGGGCCTCTTGGGACAAGTCGGTCACTGCGCGATAGCGGCGCAGAATTTCAGCTCGTCCTTGCTGCCCAGCCAGCAGCCGGGCTCTCCCTCGACGGGGCTGAACGCGCCAAGTTCTTCGGGACGCTGGCCCGGTTTGACATCGGCGGCGATCCGGTAACCCAGCCCCTCACCATCCTCTGTCTGTGCGAACACGAAGAGGTCGCCATCCGGCAGGGTGAAGGTCACGCCACCACCATCGGCGGCCACGTCACAGTCAAAGCTCTCATAGCCGGTGAATGAACACTCTCCCGGCGCGGCCATCGCCGGAACGGCGAGGGCAAGGCCGAACAGCACTGCCCCCGTCAAAACCTTGTTCATGCATTCCCCCAAGAACGCGAAATCATGGGGATATCTCCCCGTTCCATATAGCTTATTGCAGAAAATCCCGGCGGACCCAATGGGCATTTGCGTCCGCCGCCAACCCTATCGGCATCGTCGTTTACAAGTGATGCAGGTCAGGCCCGCAACACCAGTTCGCTGGTGACCTCGAGCGCGCGGTCCTCCCGGGCGATGCCCCCGGCGGGGGCGACATGGGCGCCAAGCACGCCATCGCGCTGGCGGATAAGGCCGGCAATGTCATCCTCATAGGCGACCAGGATTGCCGTGAGCCAGCGATTGACCAGATAGGACGGCCGGGGCATCTGCATGTCGAAGCGCGACAGCAGCGGGATGGTCGTTTCCGCATCGGCCCAGTCGTCACCCACGACCCATTGGTTGACCGTGAACAGCCGCAACAGCCTGCCGTCCTCTCCGACACCGGCGGCCACCAGATGATGGATCGGACCGTCCCTGCCCTCGGGGCGCAGGAAACAATGAAAGTGCCCGTGTTCCGCCGCGCCCTCTTCTGCCGGATGACAGTGATAGAACCACTGCGCGCCGCTGGCCGGGTCGAAAACATCTCCGGCGGGATAGTGGTCCCAGGCTGCGATGGCGTCGACGCCCTGAAATGTTTCGGTCAGCACGTTGAGCCCCGCCTTGGCCAGCACGGCCTCGCAGAAGGCCATTTCGGCCAGGGCCTGCTCACGCGCTTCGCTCATGCGCCAGTCTCGACCACGAGATCGGGCGCTTCTTCATCCGCAGGCTTTGGCTTCGGTGCGGGCGGAGGCGGCTGGAGCGCCGGCGTTGCAGCTGGAGGCTGCGCTGGCGGCAGTGGCGGCGCCAGCTTTTCCGGCTCGGCGGCAGCGGACGGGGTCGCAGGGGGCGGTGGTGGCGCCAGCTTTTCCGGCGTGGCCGGAGCGCCAGCCGCACAGGGCGCCGTTGCCGGAGGCGGCGGTGGTGCGGCCTTGGCCGGCGTTGCAGGCGCCCCGGCGGCGCATGGCGCCGAACTCACCGCGCCTGCGGCGCATGGTGCAGCCGCGCAGGGTGCAGCTCCGGAAACCGCCGTATCGGCGCCATAGACAGGACGCGGCGGCACCGGCTTGGTCAGGTGATCGGCGGCAATCGCCGCCGTTGCCGCGACCAGCGCTGTGCCGAACAGAATGGTATTGCGCCCGCTCATTTCCTGAACCCATCGAGACCGAAGACCGGCCGCAGCCAGACGCCGAAGAACGAACCCACAAAGGCCGCAGCAAACCACAGCCAGCCATGCAGGCTCCCCGTGGCAATGCCCGAGAACAGCGCCCCGATATTGCAGCCGAAGGACAGCCGGGCCCCGTAGCCCATGAGCAGGCCACCAATCATGGCCGCCACCAGCGAGCCGAGCGGCAGCGCGGCTTTGGGCGCAAACTTGCCGGCAATGGCCGCCGCCAGCGCGGCCCCGAGCACCAGTCCGAAATCCATGACCGACACCGTATCGTTGAGCACGCTGGAATTAAGCGCCTGCGCCTGCGCGGGCCAGGTCCAGAACTCCCAGGATGCGACATCGACGCCGATCGCCTGCGCGAACTTGGCGCCCCACAGGCCGAAACCATAGGTGATCGACCACGGGTGTCCGGCAACCAGCAGCGTCGCGATGTTCAGCAGCGCCAGGGCCAGGCCCGCGCCCACCAACGGCCAGGGGCCATAAAGCAGCCAGGACCATCCCTGCCGGGCGGGAGCCGGTTCCGGCTCGATATTGCCATGCACGCGCTTTTCGATGAGCGCGGTGATCAGCGCCACCAGCGCCAGGCCCGCAATGGTCACGGCCACCGCAAAGCCCACGCCCAGTTCAGCGCCCAGGCTGATGGCCGGCAGCGCCGGCTGTTCGAGCCAGAACGGCAGATGCGCGGTGCCGATCACGGCGCCGATGATGAAGAAGGTCAGCGTCACCAGCATACGCGCCGAGCCGCCGCCCACGGTGAACAGCGTGCCGGAACCACAGCCGCCGCCCAATTGCATCCCGAGCCCGAAAATCGCCGCCCCGATCAGGACCGAAACGCCGACTGGCGCCATGGCGCCGACCATGGCCTGCCCGCCGATATTGCCGGCCGCAACCAGCGGCAGCATGGCCAGTGCGGCGACGCCGATGGCCAGCATCTGCGCGCGCATGCCGCGTCCGCGCTTTTCCACCACCATGCGCTTCCAGCCGCCGGTAAAACCGAACGAGCCGTGATAAAGCGCCACGCCCAGCCCGCCGCCAATGACAAACAGCGCCCCCTGGCGCAGGTCGACCTGCCAGGTGATCAGGGCAAAGCCGGCCAGCAGCATCAGGGCTGCAACGAGCAAGGGCCCTTTATCCGCAACGGCAGGCGGCAGGAATTTCGGGGCTGTGGCGGATAGGTCGGTCATGATTCTCGAAAATGCAGTGATCTAAATGAATTAGGATGCTGCGCTCGTTCAGCGCAACATCCAATCTCTCTCCGATGCCTTGACCACCGCCGCGAGTCACCCTCGGGCCTGACCCGAGGGGACTCTACTTGCGGCGCGTTGGTCAAGTGAAACGCCCTTGGGTCAAGCCCGAGGGTGACGCGCGGTGAAATCGACCTTACTGGATCGGACGCGCCGGATCGGCAGCCCATTCGGCCATCGAGCCGTCATACATGGCCGTGTTCTGGTTGCCCTGCACTTCATGGAGCGCAAACCACACCACCGAAGCCCAATGGCCGGTATTGCAGAACACGATGTTCTTGTCGCCATTGGCGACGCCCACCGCCTCGGCCAGCGCCGACACGGTTTCCGGCTGCGCGAAGCTGGCATATTCGGCGCTGTAGAACTTGGCGTTCGGAATATTGACCGCGCCGGGAATGGTCCCCTCGATGCGCACGACCGGGCTCTTGGACTGGCCCAGGAACTGCTCTTCCGGGCGGCCGTCGATCAGGGGCGTGCCATCGGCCAATGCGGCTTCGACATCCGCCGTGGTGGCGCGCAGTTCCGGCCGTACATTGGCGACAAATTCCACAGCCTCGGGGGTCGCGGGCTCGGCGACGCGCTCGCCACCCTGCGCATCATATTGACGCCAGCCGCCATCGAGGATCGAAACGGCATCGTGGCCGAGATACTTGAAAGTCCAATAGACGCGGGTAGCGCCGCCGAATTCCGAGGAATCGGTGCCCCAAGGCACGATCACCACGTGATCATCGGCGTCGACGCCCAGCCCGCCGATCAGCGCGGCAACCTCTTCCACCGGCGGAATCTGCCCGGGCACGCCCTCGACCTCGATGCGCCAGCCGGCCGAGGCATAGGGCGCCACGACGGCATTGGCGATATAGGGCAATTCACCCAGGTCGGTCTCCGCAACCTTGTCGCGAATGTCGATGACAACGACATTCTCGTCCGCCGCATGGGTCTTGAGCCATTCGGCGGTGACCAGCGGGGTCACGTCCTGAGCCTGAGCAACAACGGGAGCCGCAACCACAAAGGCAGCGGCGGTGACGAGCGTAGCAAGACGCATGGCGATAGCTCCAGTTCCAGATTGCCACCAATCTAGAGCGAAATGGTCGGCAAATCGACGGATACCGGTCCAAATGTGGCGCCTGCACGGGAAAACTATGTTGGCAGCGGGCCGCGGCGCGCAATGAAACCGTCCCTGCGGGTTGAGCGCCGCGGGGAAAATAAATCCCCCGCATCCCGGATCCACGTTCTGCTTCGCCGCACGCCAGGAGATCGGGTCGCGCCCCGCCCCAAGTCCCTACCGCGTCAGCGGTTTATACGTCGCGCGTTTCGGGTTCACCGCATCGGCGCCCAGTCGGCGAACCTTATCCGCTTCATAGTCCTGGAAATTGCCCTCGAACCATTCGACATGGCTGTCGCCCTCGAAGGCCAGCATGTGGGTGGCGAGGCGGTCGAGGAACATGCGGTCGTGGCTGATGATCACGGCGCAACCGGCGAATTCCTCCAGCGCCTCTTCGAGCGCCGCAAGGGTTTCGGTGTCCAGATCGTTGGTCGGCTCGTCCAGCAGCAGGACATTGGCGCCGCTCTTGAGCATCTTGGCCAGGTGCACGCGGTTGCGCTGCCCGCCCGAGAGATTGCCGACCTTCTGCTGCTGATCGCCACCCTTGAAGTTGAAAGCCGAGGTATAGGCGCGTGAATTCATCTCGCGCTTGCCGAGCAGCAGGATTTCGTCGCCCCCGGAGATTTCCTCCCACACGGTTTTGTTGGAGGCCAGGGCGTCGCGGCTCTGGTCGACATAGCCGAGATGGACATTGTCGGCGACGCTGACGGAACCGCTGTCGGGCTGTTCCTGCCCGGTCAGCATCTTGAACAGCGTGGTTTTGCCGGCGCCATTCGGCCCGATGATGCCGACAATGCCGCCCGGCGGCAGCTTGAAGGAGAGGTCGTCGATGAGGAGGCGGTCGCCGAAGGACTTGCTCAGGTTTTCGACCGTGATGACATTCTGGCCCAGCCGTTCGCCGGGCGGAATGATGATCTGGGCGGTATGGGACTGGGTGCGGGCTTCGTTGAGCTTGACCAGTTCGTCATAGGCCTTGATGCGGGCCTTGGACTTGGCCTGCCGCGCCTGCGGCGACTGCCCCATCCATTCCTTTTCGCGTTCCAGCACCTTGGCGCGGGCCGCGTCTTCGCTCTTTTCCTGGGCAAAGCGCTTGGCCTTGGCATCGAGATAGGCCGAGTAATTGCCCTCATAGGGCACGCCGCGGCCGCGATCGAGCTCGAGAATCCAGCCGGTGACATTGTCGAGGAAGTAGCGGTCGTGGGTGATGATCAGCACCGCACCGTCGAATTCGCGCAGGTGACGCTCGAGCCAGGCGGTGGTTTCCGCATCGAGATGGTTGGTCGGCTCGTCCAGCAGCAGCAGGTCGGGCTTTGAGAGCAGCAGCGCGCAGAGCGCCACGCGGCGCTTCTCGCCACCCGAAAGATTGGTGACATCGGCATCGCCCGGCGGGCAGCCGAGCGCTTCCATGGCCACTTCCACCTGAGATTCGAGATCCCACAGGTTCTGGCTGTCGATGATGTCCTGCAGCTTGGTCGCCTCGTCGGCGGTCTCGTCGGAATAGTTCATCATCAACTCGTTGTAGCGGTCGACGATTTCCTTCTTTTCCTTGACGCCGGTCATGACATTGCCCAGCACGTTGAGCGCCGGGTCGAGCTGCGGTTCCTGCGGCAGGTAGCCGACCTTGGCTCCATCGGCCACCCAGGCCTCTCCGGAAAATTCGCTGTCGATGCCGGCCATGATCTTGAGCAGGGTCGACTTGCCCGAGCCATTGGGGCCTAGGACGCCGATCTTGGCATCGGGGTAGAAGGAGAGGTTGATGTTATCCAGCACCTTCTTGCCACCGGAATAGGCCTTACTCATTCCGTGCATGTGGTAGATGAACTGGCGAGCCATGTGCCGCGACCTCTCAGAAACTATTCGGTTGTCGGCGCCTATGTAGGCCATGGCCGTGCCGGGGGCAACTGCCCGGCAGCCGAGCTGCGCAGCCAAAAAACTTCGGCAAAGGAACGAAACCACCCAAGGGGCATTGAAACGGGCATGAGGGACCAGATTTGACTGAATTTCCGGCACCGCCCGTATTCTCGCACCGCCGCCCGAGCGCCTTTGAAAGCATAGCGACCTTTGCGATCATCGCCGCCCTGCTCTATCTCGGCGCCGGCATATTCGTGCCATTGGTCCTTGCGGTCCTCCTGGCCTTCGCGCTCAATCCGCTCGTCTCGTGGATGAACCGGCGGGTCGGGCTGCCCGACCCTGTTGCCGTCATCGTCGCGGTGCTGCTCGCCGTCGCGGTCCTGTCCAGTTTCGCCATTCTCGCCGGGACGCAGATCGCCAATCTCGTTCAGGAATTGCCGCTCTACCGCCAGGTCATCCAGGACAAGATGACCGGTCTGCAGGAGCAGTTCGGCGGGCTGGTCTGGATCGATCAGATCTATGCCATGCTCGCCAATGTCGGCGAAAATATCGGTGCCGAACCCGGACCGGGGCAGATGGCGCCGGTCCCTGTGACCATCTCCAATGAACTGGGCCCGTTGAGCCTGATCACCTCGATCATGGGTTCGGTCGTGGGGCCCGTGGCCACCATCGCCATCGTCACCGTGTTCCTGATTTTCCTGCTGCTCGGCCGGGCCGACCTGCAGGACCGCTTCATCCGGCTGGTGAGCGCGGGACGCTATTCCCTGACCAATCTCGCCATCAGCGATGCCAGCCGCCGCGTCGGGCGCTATCTCATCATCCAGCTGATGGTCAACGTGACTTATGGCACGCTGTTCGGGTTCGGACTCTGGCTGATCGGCGTGCCCAGCGCCCCGCTCTGGGGCCTGCTCATCGTGCTGTTTCGCTATATCCCCTTTGTCGGGGCGCTGATCATCGCCACGGTTCCCTTTGCCCTGGCCTTCGCCGTCGATCCGACCTGGAACATGCTGCTTCTTTCGGTCGGCCTGTTTCTCGTCATCGACCTGACGACGGCCAATGTCATCGAGCCGCGTCTCTATGGCTCCAGCACTGGCGTTTCCCCGATTGCCATCCTGCTTTCAGCCATGTTCTGGGCAACCCTCTGGGGCCCGGTCGGCCTGATCCTCTCCACCCCGATGACGGTTTGCCTGGTGGTGATCGGCCGGCACCTGCCGCAGTTCCAGTTTCTCGAAACCTTGCTCGGCAGCGAGCCGGTCCTGTCTCCACCCGAGCGCCTCTATCAGCGCATGCTCAAGGGTGATGCCGAAGACTCGATCGAGATCAGCGAGGCTTATCTCGAAACCCACGACAAGGGCGCATTGATCCGCGACATCATGCTGCCCGCCCTGCGCATGGGCGCGGCCGAACTGGCCGACCGCCCCGAATCCGTGCCCCAGAGACGGCAGTTGATCACTGCCTTCGATACCGTGGTCGATGCGGTTCTTGAACCAGCTTGGCCGGAAACAGCGCCGATACTCGTTATCGGCGGGCGAACAGAGATCGATGAGGCCGCTGCGCGCCTGATCGGCTCGGAACTGCTTGACGAGTCCGTCGCCAATTTGGTCCTGCCGCCCGGAGCAATCCGGCAAGAGGCCATCGGACGGCTCGATCTGGAAAACGTGCACGATATTCTGCTCGTCTTCCTGGGCGCTGACCTGCGGGCCCAGTGCCGCTATGTCGCCCGCCGCGTCCGCCGCATGGCGCCCGATGTCCGGATAACGGTGGCCGTGCTGAACGAGTTGGCCGCGGGTGAAACCGCCGAAACGCTGCATGTCGACAGCGTCGTCCGCGACCTCGATGCCGCCCTTGAGGCGCTGGCGTCGGCTGCAATGCCCACAGCGCCCGTCAAGGCAAAAGCCGTGCGGCGCCCCTTTGCCGGGCTCGGGCGCGGCGACGATGCCCTTGGCCGGGAACTCGACACGATCGCCGAGTCCTTTGGCGTGCCGGCCGCCATGATCAACCTGCTCGATGACGAACGCCACCTCGAAGATACCGACTCCGTGCGGCTGACCCGGCTGGTGGCCGAACGGAACGAACCTCTGGTCGTGCACTCGAACACGCCCGACGAAACCGTTGGCGACAACGACTATCTCGTCACCAACGGCATCGACTTTTATGCCGGTGTGCCGATCGTCCTGCCCGATGGCAACCGCGTCGGCGCGCTGGTTCTGGTCGACTACGAGCCGCACGATTTCTCCGGGGAGGACCTCGCGCGCCTCCACAGCATATCGGGCGACCTCGTCGAGCGATTTGGCTAGAGAGTTTCACCCTTAAACCGAACCATCGCCTTCATAGCCCCCTCTCCCCTCAGGGGAGAGGGATGGGGTGAGGGGTGAAAGCCCCTCGGCATGAACGCGAATGTGAACCCCACATCCGGCGCTTCGCGCCACCTTCTCCCCTCAGGGGAGAAGGGAAGGGCTCCGTCGTTTCATTCCTATCGTGAAGGGGTCTCGCCCCGGGCGGCAGCCAGGTCCGCGACAGGATCAGGGCTGATCGAAGCTTACGATGCGAAAGGCTGGCGCGTCGGCCAGTTCACCCATCCGGAAATGCTCGGTCTGGAGCGGCAATTCCGCGCGCTGGCTATCCGGCACCGGTTCCAGCCGATAGGCGCCCGGATCAAAACTCCCCGCCTCCGCCTGCGATCCAAGTGTTTCGAGAAATCCGGGGTCAAAGACCACGGCATCCTGAAAATCGACGCTGGCCATATTGGCGCCCGAGAAATCGACCGCACCGAAGGTGGCGCCGCGGAATGTCGAACCGGCGATCGAGGCGCCGGAAAAATCGACCTCATGCAAAAGGGCACCGTCGAAATTGATCGCAAAGCCCGCAGCCCCTGCAAAGCTGCTCGCTTCGATGCGCGCCCGGCGAAAATCGGCGCCGCTCATGCGGGTGACCCACAGCGTTTCGCTGTCTGGGGCCTGGTAAGTCTGGTGCGCCTGACTATTGGTCAGCGCCGCAAAGGAGACCGACTTGAGCTCCGTCCGCACGAACCTTGCCTGCTCCAATACGGCGCCACCGAACTGGACCTGGTTGAGAGAAATCCGAGAAAAATCGGCAAAGCGCAGATTGGCGTGCCGCAGCGACATCAGCACGAGAATGGGCGCGCGCACCTCTGCATAGCTGAAATCCGCGCCCACGCTGGTCAGCCACTCCGTGTCGAAAAACCGGCTCTGGAACAATAGGGTCAGCAATTGCCCCCGCTCTGGCGAGACCGGGCGATCGATCAGTTCCCCGGCCCCCAGTTCGGTGATGGCTTCGGGTTCGATCCCGGCGGCACGCAACTGGCTGGCCACACGCTCGGCCACGGGCAGGTCGCGGCGGCGCAGCAGGGCGGAGACGGAAATCTGCTCGTCATCGAGCTGCAGGATCGGCGATTGCAGGTACCGATAGGGTCGCGCTGCGTTGCTGGCCGCGACGATCCGGGCCTGGAGCGAGGCGCTGAGCGCATTGGTCGACAGCGAGCCATCGGCCATCGGGTCAATCGAATTGGCCTCATTGCCCAGTTCCGCCCCGATATCCAGGATTTCAGGCAGGATGGCGGCGCTGCGATCTGCATCACCCAGCTCGATCTGGTACTCGATCATGCGGTTCTGTTCGCTCAACCGCTCCGTCTGCTCGCGCAGCAACTGGTTTTGCTGGAACAGAAGGGCCGACCCGGCGAGTGCCGCAATCGCCGCGATAAAGGCGGTCATCGTCGCAACCAGCCAGCGCCGTGTCGCGATCCAGGCATAGCGCGCCAGCACCAGCTCTGCGAGCGACCGGGCCGCATCGGTCGCTTCGTCGACCTTCTGGGTTGCCGCATAGCGGGCGACATCGGCCAGCGGCTGGGCGAAACGCTCCATCTCGATTTCGCCGCGCCGGAACAGACTGCCCCAGATCTGCTTGCGGAAGATGAACAAAAGCGTGGCGATGACCAGGGCCACCAGCAACAGCACCAGCAGAACCGTAAGCACCTGCCCCAGATTCTCGGTGAGAAACTGCACGCCCGTCGTCGCGAGCGGAAATCCCGTGACCACGCCCAGGACAAAGACGAGCACGGCAGCCAGAATGTTGGCGGCGTCGGACTGCCGGCCGTTTGTCCGCGGACCAGCCAGTTTGGGGCCTTCGCCCTCGTTCATGAGTTTAGCCCCCTGATACCGGCCACAGCTTAATCGCAGGCGTAGCCCAGCAGAACCCCGAAAAGGGGGCGTCACACATCGGACCGGCTCTGGCCACGAACTTCGACCCGGTGCTAGGCTGTGATGCGCCACGTTTTTTGGAGGCCCCGATGACCGACACGCCAAGGTATAAGACCTATCAACACCCGGCTGGTGGCTGGGGTGCTGCGGCGGCAACGGCGAAAGTCCTCATGGAACAAAGCGTGCTGACAAAGGGCTCGCGCGCATTGCTGGAAATGAACCAGCCCGGCGGATTTAAATGTCCATCCTGCGCCTTCCCCGATGCGGACGAACGCAAGCGCCTGGAATTCTGCGAGAACGGAGCCAAGGCGCTCGCCCACGAGGCTACGAGAAACCGCGTTACGCGAGACTTCTTTGCGCAGCACAGTGTTGCCGACCTGATGGAGCAATCCGACTACTGGCTCGAAATGCAGGGTCGCCTGACCGAACCCATGCGCTACGACGCATCGTCGGACCACTATGTGCCTTGCAGCTGGGATGACGCCTTTGCGCTGATTGGCAAGCACCTGCGCGCACTCCAGAGCCCGCATGAAGCCGAATTCTACACCTCCGGCCGCACCCCGAACGAAGCGGCCTTTTTGTACTCAATCTTTGTGCGCGAATTCGGCACCAACAATTTCCCCGATTGTTCGAACATGTGCCATGAGCCAACCAGCCGTGGCCTGCCTCCGGTGTTGGGTATCGGCAAGGGTTCCGTCATTCTCAAGGATTTCGACGAAGCCGAAGCAATCTTCATCATCGGCCAGAACACCGGTACCAATTCTCCCCGCATGATGACCAACCTTGTGGAAGCGCGGAAACGCGGCATTCCTATTGTCGCGGTCAATCCGATGCCCGAGCGGGCGCTGATCAAGTTTACCGAACCCCAGGACGTCGTCCAAATGGCGACGTTCGGCTCGACCCCCATCGCCAGCGAGTTCGTCCACATCCGGATCGGCGGCGACCTCGCCCTCCTCAAGGGCATGATGAAGGTCATGTTCGAACGCGAGGCCGCAGGCGAACAAGTCCTTGACCACGCCTTCATCGACGAACATACCGCCGGTCTCGACGGCCTGCGCGATGATGTGTTGAGCCATTCCTGGCCGGAATTGGTAGAGGCCTCGGGCATCAGCGAGGAACAGATCCGTCGCGTTGCGGAGATCTATATCCGATCCAGGGCAACGATCATCTGCTACGGCATGGGCCTGACCCAGCATCAACAAGGATCGCGCCTGCTGCAACAAGTGGCCGCCCTGTTGCTGCTGCGCGGCAATATCGGCAAGCCGGGTGCCGGGATTGCGCCCATCAGGGGGCATTCCAACGTCCAGGGCGACCGCACGGTCGGTATCGACGAAAAGCCGACGCCAGAATATCTCGACCGCGTCAGAGACGTCTTCGGCTTCGAGCCGCCGCGCGACCATGGTCATCACGCCGTGGAATCGGTCGAAGCCATGAAGGCCGGCAAAGCCAAGGTTTTTATCGGCCTTGGCGGCAATTTTGTACGGGCAGTGCCCGACACCAACGAAGCCTACGCAGCAATGCGCAGGCTCTCGCTGACGGTGGGCATAGCCACCAAGCTCAATCGTGGCCACCTGGTGCATGGCCGGGACGCGTTGATCTTGCCGGTAGTGGCGCGATCCGAGCATGTCCGGACGGCCCTGGGCGAACAGGTCGTCACCATCGAGGATGCGATGAGCAATGTCACCCCGTCGCGGGGGGTGCTTGAGCCGGCCAGCGAGCACCTCCTGCCGGAAACGGAAATCGTCTGCCGCATGGCCATGGCCACGCTGCCCGACAGCAAAGTAGATTGGGCCCGCTACATCAACGACTACGCGGCCATACGCGACAAGATTGCCGAGGTTTATCCGGCCATCTATTCTGGCTTTAACGACAAGATCAAAAACCCCAAGGGTTTCCATCTCGATGTCCCCTCGCGCCGTCGGGTTTGGAAAACACCCAATGGCAAGGCCAATTTTCTGGTCTTCGAGGGGCTGGATGCCAATGCGCCGGTGGATGACAAGGACATGCTGCGGCTCGCGACCGTCCGCAGCCACGACCAGTTCAACACCACCATCTACTCCAACTCCGACCGCTATCGCGGCGTCTATAACGACCGCATGGTCCTGTTTATGAATGCGGATGACCGGCAGGATCGCGGACTGGAAGCAGGCCAGAAGATCAGTGTCGAGACGATCTTCCACGACGGCGTCTCAAGGCGTGTCGATGCCCTTACCGTGCTTGACTACCCCATGCCGCGTGGCGCAGTCGCGGGTTACTACCCCGAACTCAATCCCCTCTTGCCGCTGGATTATTACGATCGTATCAGCGGCACCCCGGCCGCCAAGTCGATTCCCGTGCGCGTCGTTCGGCAGTAATGTCCAGCACATCGGCAACTCGGACCATGGATGTTCTGCGATTGGGGCTCGGGGAACCGGGCACCAGCGAGACGGTCCGCCCCCTAGCGATCGAGGCGCCGATAGCCATAGAAGTCGGCGGCATCGGCTATGCCGTGATGATGGCAACCCCGGTTGACCTCGAAGACTATGTTGTCGGATTTGCCTTGTCCGAAGGACTCATTGCCCATCAGGATGAAATTTCAAACATGGTCATAAGCCCGATTGAAGGCGGCTTTCTCGCGCGCCTTGGACTGCCGCCGGAAGGTGTGCGAAAGGCTGTGGCGCGCGCGCGCAAACGCGTCGGTGAAAGCTCGTGCGGACTGTGCGGGATTGAGAGTATCGCCGAAGTCCTCAGGCCCCTGCCACGACTGAGTGCGACAATCGCGACGACCCGGTCTGCGATAGCTCGGGCTCTGTCCAATCTGCCCACTCATCAACTACTGGGTAGCGAAACAGGCGGTGCTCATGCCGCTGCATTCTGCACGCCGGCAGGCGAAATCCTGATGGTGCGGGAGGATGTGGGCCGGCACAATGCACTCGACAAATTGCTGGGCGCCCTGGCCCGATCAAACACCTCGCCATCGAATGGCTTCATCCTGCTGACAGCGCGTTGCAGCTACGAGTTGGTCGAAAAAACCGTGCGTGCCGGTTGCCCCATGCTGGTGACCATATCGGCGCCAACCAGTCTGGCAGCTGAGCGCGCGCGCGCGTCGGGATTGACCCTGGTGGCCCTGGCGCGTCCTGATGCTGCGCTCGTCGTCCACGGCGCAGAGGCCATCACCGGCTAATTGGCCATGGTGCTCCGGTGCGCCCAGCCGGTCATGCGCTTTTCGATCCAGGCCATCAGCGCATACATGGCAATGCCCTCGACGGCGAGCATGAGCAGGCCCGCAAACACCAGTGGCACGTTGAAGTTGGACTGCGCCGACGCCATCATCTGCCCCAGTCCATTGTTCGACGCCACCGTTTCGCTGACCACCGAACCCACAAAGGCCAGCGTGATCGCAACCTTCAGCGACCCGAAGAAATACGGCATGGACCGCGGAATCCCGACCTTGAGCATGATGTCGAGCTTCTTGGCCCCCAGGGCACGCAGCACGTCCTCGGTCTCCGGCTCTATGGTGGCGAGCCCCGTGGCCACATTGACCACGATGGGAAAGAACGAAATCAGGAACGCAGTCAGCACCGCCGGCACGGTGCCGATGCCGAACCAGATGACCAGGATCGGCACCAGCGCCACCTTGGGAATGGCGTTGAAACCGACCATGATCGGATAAAGACCGGCATAGATGGTCTTCGACCAGCCGATGAACAGCCCGATCCCCAGCCCCGCAACCACAGCGATCAGGAATCCGAGAACGGTGGTGTAGAGCGTCTGCACCGAGTTCTTCCAGATCGGCGACCAATACTGGACGATTGCCTCGAAGATGCGGCTCGGAGTCGGCAATATGGTGTGCGGCAGGCCGGACAGGCGCACGCCGATTTCCCACAGCACGAACAGCCCGATCGTGTAGAGCACGGGGGCCAGCCGCACCCAGTTGATCCGCAGGGCCGGGCGCGGCGGCGCGGCAATCGGGGAAACCGTCTGGTCGGCGCTCATGCAGCCACCCTCGCCGTGGCGATTTCGCCGTGCAGGGTCTGCACCATGGCGTTGAATTCGGGTTCGTAGAGCAGATCGAGCTGACGCGGACGCGCGAAGGGCACATCGTGTTCGGAAATCACCCGACCCGGCCGGGCGCTCATCACCACCACCTTGTCCGCCAGGAACACGCTTTCGCGCAGGTCGTGCGTGACAAGGACAATGGTGACGTCCTGCTCGGCATGCAGATCGCGGATCACGCACCAAAGCTCTTCGCGCGTAAAGGCATCCAGCGCCCCGAAAGGCTCGTCGAGCATCAGCAGTTCCGGCTCGTGGATCAGCGCCCGGCACAGATTGGCCCGCTGCTGCATGCCGCCCGACAATTGCCAGGGAAACTTGCTGCCAAAGCCCTTGAGGCCCACGGTTTCGAGAAGCTTTTCGGCCTTTTCGACATATTCGGCCCTGTGCCGGCGCAACCTATGGCGGTGCCGCTCGACGATTTCGAGGGGCAACAGGATGTTTTCGAGCGTGGTGCGCCAGGGCAGCATTGTCGGGTTCTGAAAGGCCATGCCGACGATGGAGACCGGCTTGGAGACCTGTTCCCCCGCGACGATGACATGACCCGATTGAGGGATATGCAGACCGGTGGTCAGCTTCATCAAGGTGGATTTGCCGCAGCCAGACGGCCCGACCACCGCGACGAATTCGCCACGCCCGATGGTGAGGTCAAGTCCGCTGACCGCCAGCGTGCCGGACGGCCCGCCATAGCGCATGTCGACATTTTCGATACTGACAAGAGGCGAGGCCATGCGGGCTCCCGATGCAAATTGGACCCGCCCCGGTCCGTTCTCGTTCCCTCGAATGAACGAACCGGGGCCGATGAACCCGGGCGCCCTTATCGCCCGAGCCGGGTCTGGTAGCGTCCCCCGATGCCTGGGCCGGGGAACACGATGACTTATGGCAGCATGCGCTCTTCGGCTGGCGGCAGGTATTGGCCGTCAAACACGTCGGCCGCAGTCACATTGCCCTTGAGACCCATGGAGAGCTTGAGCGTTTCAATGGACGCATCCAGCCGCGCCTCATCGATGCCGCCAAAGCCGTTCTCGACCACGTAGGGGGTCTTGATGTTCATATCGATGGCCATCTGCAGCCGCTCGGTCTCAGTCTCGACATTGAGCGTCTCGTTGCGGGCAATAACGGCTGCCGCTCCCGCTGCCGGGTCGGCAACGGCATCGGCAAAACCCTTGGCCAGCGCCCGCAGGAAACCGGTAACCGCCTCAGGATTTTCCTCGGCGAACGTCTCGTTCACGAGGACCGCGTTCCCATAGAGGTTGAGGCCATGGTCGGCGAACAGGATGGTGGCAATGTCGTCATCGGGCACGCCATTGGCCTTGAGGTTAAGGATCACCGAGAAGGCGAAGCCGAAGACGCCGTCCACATCGCCCGAGGCCAGCATCGGCTCGCGCACCGGAAAGCCGATGGATTCAAGCGTGATGGCGCTGTCGTCGATGCCGGCAACCTCCACGAAGGCGGGCCACTGCGCGAAAGCGCCATCCGGCGGTGGCGCACCCAGCTTCTTGCCTTCGAGAGACTTGGGATCCTCGGTCACGCCCAGCGACTTGCGGCCGACGACCGAGAAGACGGGCTTGTCATAGACCATCATCACCGCCTCGACCGGCTGGGCGGGGTCTTCGTCGAGGAACTTGATGACCGAATTGATGTCGCCAAATCCGAACTGGTAGGCGCCCGTTGCCACGCGTGGAATGGCCTCGACCGAGCCATTGCCCACGTCGATGGTCACGTTGAGACCTTCTTCGGCGAAATAGCCATTGTCCTGTGCCAGCAGGAACCCGGCAGCCGGGCCCTCGAAACGCCAGTCGAGCGTCAGCTTGATATCGGTCTGTGCGAAAGCGGGCAGGCTTACCCCGGAGGCGGCCAAGGCAATTGTGGCCAGGAGCATGCGGCGTGAAAGCATATTTGATGTCCCCAATGTGTATTGGGGGAAATCAAGCGCAGGCCAGTTCGCGGCGCAAGCAGTTTCTGCACATATCGGCGCCAGAAACTCATACTGCCTATTTTTTAATCTCAAATGCACGGAAGTGAACAAGAGAAGGGCGCGAAACCGAAGTTTCGCGCCCACGGGGCAGCCAACAAAGGAGCGTCAACCTTTGGGGCCGACCACCGTTTCAGGACGGAAGCTCTATTGGCGGTCCGTCGTGTAGAGGACCGGTGTCGGTACCGGTTTCCAGTGCAACGGCGGGGGCGGCATGGGGTTCCCTGAAGATTGCCTTGAACCAAAAATGTGATCGATCAGATGCTGGCGGTCAGGGTGGCACCGAGGCGTGAAACGGGCACCACTCCTGCGCCGGAATCCAACCAGGCCTGAGACGCGCCGAGCGTCAGCCGCAGCTGGTGGAAAAGGGGGGTCGTGAACCTGGCACTGACCTCGGTCCGGGACGACCACCCTGCCCCATAAAGCCCCGTCTCCCGATTGTGCGATAGGGCCAGCACCGCCTGCCGGTCTTCGGGAAGATCGGCACGAAGACCCAGTTCGGACTCCCACGTCGCGCCGGCCACATTGTCTATGGGCTTCAGCCGCTCGACGCCGGTGGCCCCGCGCAGATAGACCGAGCGCCTGTCGCTCAGCGCCACCTCTGCGGAAACATCGACATGAGGCAGCACCTGCAACCGCTCCGGCGCCGTGCGCGGCCAGACCAGGTCGACCCCGCCAAAGGCCTCGACGCCGATACTCCCGGAGCCAAGCCGCAGCCCGGCCGCCAATTGCACGCCATCGGCCGGCTCGCGCAGGAAGCTTAGCCGCTCGTCCTCATCCACCTGTGTAACAAAAGCCCGCGCGCGCGCCAGACTGGTAGCGGCCGCGCCAAGCGCCCACTCACCGTCGAGCCGAAAGGTGGTGAGGCCGGCATCGGGCGCCAGTTTTTGCGGCGGCAGCGGCAAGGGATCGAGCCGGGATAGGCCTGGGCGGAGTTGGATATGGTCGATACCCAGCACCAGAGCACGGCCGGGTGCGGCAAGGGTCAACTCGGCCAGCGCCTCATGTGTCAGGTCCGAATTGCTGATCGTCACCGGTATGTCGGCGAGGTCGAGGCTACCGCCCGACCAGTCGCGGCTCAGCGCATATCCGGCGCGCAGCGCCGCGCCCTCCCCCAGCGCCAGCCCCGCCTCAAGGCCGGCAGTGACCGACAGTTCATCGGCAATCGGCGTGGCCCCGAAGCGCGTCTGCTCCACCTGCAGACCACCCCGAAGAGCCATCTGACCGATCATGCCCTGGATGGAAAGATCGTGGGCCTGGCGTAGAAAAACGTCTCCCGCACCGTCCTCATTTTCACTGACATTGGACGTCCAGCCCGCTTCGAATGTGCTGGCGAGCGTGACCGGCGCCTGCGCTACGGCGGGCGCTCCGAGCGCGACGGACACAACGATGGTGAGCAAGCCGCGCATGCCGCGTTCCCGGCTGGTTGAAGACCCGGCCAGTCTGATCAAGCATGGTAACCGCGGCTCTACGGTCCCGATACGCAGTTTCCGAGGGGCGCTATGGTTCACATTAATGGTGAAGCGCCAAACCGGGCTACGTAAGTAGTCCGTTAACTACATTCCCGCCGCCCGATCGCCAATCCTGCGCCCATTCCAAGGACAGGCGATGAACGAAATTTCCCGATCCATAGGCCAGGCGCTGCGCAACTGGCGCATCCATGCCCGCATCCAGCAGGCCACGATTGCCGAGTGCCTTGGCGTGACCCAAAGCCAGGTCAGCCGCTGGGAAAGCGGCCGCGATACGCCAAGGCCGCACAATATCGACGCCATTCGCCGCCTCATCTGGGGGCCCGAAGCCGAACCGGCCCGCGCCCTGCGGCACTTCGTCGAACAATCCGATCAGCACCTGATGCTGATCGATGCCGACCTGAGCACAATTGCCCGCAGCCGTCCGCTGCGGGCCGAGCCCAATGTTCTGGACAGCTTTGGCTGGGTGATCGATCCCGATGCCAATCCCGCCTGCGCCCCGCTCTGGCGGCGGCTGGCGACCTTGCTTGCCGAGCCGGGCGGCGCTATTGGCCTCAACATCGTGCTGCCGTTCGAGCAGGACGGGCGGCAATGGTGTGCCAGTCTTGCGATGACCATCTATTCGCTTGCAGGCATGCGGCTGTGCCTCGCCGAACCGCGCTTCACACGCTCGGACGGCCTCGCCGACATGCGCCTAGAGGAAACCCGCATCGCCGAAACCGACACGCCCCGCCAGCGCACCACGATCTGGCAACGTGAACTGGCCTCCTGAAGTCCTTCACCTGTGAACTGATCCATCGGCTCCGTCTCCTTCACCTCCCCCTTGATGGGGCTTTGAAGCGGCCGAAGGCAAGATCGCTCCAGTGGAGCGAACTTAGCGGAAAAGGCCATGAGAGCTGAGCTCGAATGGCAAGTACCGCCGCTAGGCCCGCAGGGCCGTAGCAAAGGTAGGTGGGGGTGCTGGCGCCCCCGCTCTGACTGATGCCGTCAAGCCCCGCCCCGCCTCTTATACAGTCGAAAAAGCAAGAGCTCCGCCCAAAATAGAGAGACCCGCGCCGGGGCAGCGGCGCGGGTCGGCACGAAAGGTGGAGGCCAGCCTTTCGCGCTTGGGCTTACCAGCGGCCCTTGGTGCGCTTGTTGAAGCTGTTCCAGTAGTTGGTCTCGGAATTGTTGCTGTTGATATTGGTGTTCTGGCCGCCGAGGCCGAGAATGCCATTGCCGCTGCCGATATTGCTCAGGATCGAGCTATTGTTGCCCACGGCCACCGTGGTGCCGTTGAGCACGTTGATGTCCTTGATGCCGAGCACGGAGGTGACGTTGCCGAGCAGGCCACCCTTGGAGGTGTTGAAGAACCCGCCGGCCTGGGCGGCAGGGGCCATTGCCAGCGCGGCAACAACGGAAAGTGCGATCAGCTTTTTCATTTCGGTACTCCCTTTGAACACATGCCTGGTTGGCACGTGATGGAGGAAGCACCGGGCCGGCCGCACGGGCAATCGAACGCCCCTATTTCATGCGTTCCATGCGCCGGGAGCCCGAAAACTATGGAATTCTACTAGGTTCGTTGGCCGGTCAGAGTTCGAATGTCACCTGCAGCGCCTGGATGGCCTTGATGGCCGCCGAGGCCCGGTTCTCGACACCGAGCTTGGTATAGACCTGTTCGAGATGCTTGTTCACCGTGCGCGGGCTGAGCCCGAGAATATCGCCGATATCGCGGTTCGACTTGCCCCGGGCGATCCACAACAGCACCTCGCTCTCGCGCTGCGTCAGCCCGAAATGCTGGCGCAGGCTGTCCTCTTCGCCTTCCGCCTGTGCCGCAGCAAGGCGGAAGAGATATTCGTCGCCCCCCACAATGCCCAAGAATGCGAAGGTCAGCGGCGCCGCGCCGGCAATCGCCAGCTCGAACGCGGTTCCGGGTGAAGCCACTGTACCGGCGTCCAGCTTCCAGGCCGCAAAGGCCCGGGACATTTCCGCCTGCCCGTCGCCATCGATCCCCGCCTTCTCCAGCAACCGCGTCGCCTGCGGTGTCGACCACAACACGCCCCCATCGGCGGCAAAGGCCGTCAGGTGGCGTCCGGCGGCGTCCAGGGCGATGCGGGCACTCTGCGCGCGCCGGGCATTGGCAAGGTGAACGCGGATGCGGGCGCGCAGTTCGTCCACATTGATCGGCTTGCTGAGATAGTCCACGCCGCCGCTTTCCAGCGCATGGACGATGTGCTCGGTCTCGGTCAGGCCAGTCATGAAGATGATCGGCACATGCACCAGCGGCGCCATGGCCTTGAGCCGCCGCGCTGTCTCAAAACCGTCGAGCCCGGGCATGATCGCATCCATCAGCATCACGTCCGGCGTTACCCGCTGGGCAATGGCGAGGGCCGCATCGCCACTGCGCGCCACCAGGACGGTGACCCCGGCCAGTTCTAGAGCACTGGTCAGGAACCCAAGCGATTCCGGGGAATCGTCGACCAGAAGGACAATATCCTGCTCCTTCTCAATCCGGCTCATGGCTCACCCGTTCCAGCGTTTCGGCATAGCCGTCGAAATCGAAGGCCTCCATGTGGCGGCGCAGCGCCTCCACCAGCGGCAGGTTGCGCGGCTCGACAGCCAGTTCGCTCAACTTGGCGTCTATGCCGCGGACATGCCCGATTTGCCCCAGACTGGCCAGTTCCCGCAAGTGCTCTGCTCCGGGCGACAGCAGCTTTTTCTCGCGCGGCGCGGCGGGCATGGGGGCTTCGAACACCCATTCGAGCCCGAGGTGTGTCCCCAGCCGGTCCAGCACCTGCGCCAGGTCGAACGGTTTCGCCAAGGCGTCGTTATGCCCCGCGTCGCGGCCCGGCGTTGCCGCGCCATCCCCGATATTGGCCGACAGCATGATGATCGGTTCGACCGCTCCATGCGCGCGCAGGGCCGAAACCAGCTCCCATCCATTCATTTCCGGCATACGGATATCGATGAAGCTGAGGTCCGGTGATTGGGCCGCGCGCTGGGCCAGGCAATCGGCCCCGCCGGTCGCCGTCAGCACCGTAAAGCCGAGCGGCACCAGCATTTCGCGCATCAGCTCGCGATGATCCTGATTGTCGTCGACAACCATGATCGTCCGGCGCTCGCCCGCATAGCCGGTCACGCGGCGCGTATCGGGCGCCGGCTTGGCGGGGCGCTCCACCTTGGCCAGCATCAGGCGGGCCGTGAACCGCGTGCCCTGCCCCGGTTCGCTGGTCACCGAGATTTCGCCGCCCAGCGTTTCGGTCAATAGCTTGGTGATGGTCAGGCCCAGGCCCAGGCCCGGCGTGAACCGGTTCTTCTCGGCCTCGCCACGAACGAATGGCTCGAAAATGTGCGGCAGGTCCTCCGCGCCGATGCCGCTGCCCGTATCCTCCACCGTGAAGGTGGCCACCTGCATCCGGTATCCCACTTCAAACCGCACATGGCCCGCGCCCGTAAACTTGATGGCGTTGGACAACAGGTTCACCAAAATCTGCCGCAGGCGCTTTTCATCCGTACGGACATGGACAGGCAGGCTCTTGGCGCGCACATGGCGAAACTCGAGGCCCTTGGCCTCGGCCTGCAGGCGGAACATGTCGACGATCTGGTCCAAGAAATCCTGGATATTGATCTCGTTGGAATAGACCTGCAGCCGCCCCGCTTCGATGCGGGAAATGTCGAGCAGCCCATCGATCAACCCCGACAGGTGCTCGGCGCTGCGCCGGATCACCTGCACCGAGCCCTTGCGGTTGTCCGGCACATTGGCGTCCCGCTCGAGAATCTGGGCATAGCCCATCACAGCATTGAGCGGTGTGCGCAGTTCGTGGCTGAGACCAACCACATAACGGCTCTTGGCCTGGTTAGCGGCCTCCGCCTTTTCCTTGGCGCGCTGCAATTCGGCATCGGTGCGCGAGTGGGCGTCGATTTCCTTGAGCAGCAGCGTGTTCTGGCGCGAACTCTCCTCCTCCGCCACCAGCCGGCTGTCATGGGCCAGTACCAGGAACCAGGTCATGATGCCTGCCGCCACCGCCAGCACGAAGAACACCACCAGCAATGTGCCGCCCACGACGTCGCTGGTATGCGGTGCCGATTGCGCGGCGAAATAGTAGATCAGCCCCAGCATGGCGCCGAGAATGGCCAGCGCCAGTCCCATCGAAATCCCATATCGCCCGAGCCGCGTCTGCAATTTGTCGATTGCCCATTGCGGCAACACCGTTGCTGCCACCGCATGGGTCTGGGCGCGGAAATGGGCGTGCGGCTTGCACATGTCGTGGCAGCGCGCGTCCAGCGAGCAGCATAGCGAACAGATCGGCGCGGCATAGGCCGGGCACCAGGCCATGTCCTCGGGCTCGAACGGATGTTCGCAGATCGAGCAGGTCAGGGATGTCTTGCTGGCCCATGCCTTGCGCGGCTTGCGGGCCAGATAGTACCGCCCCTTGGTCGCCCAGGCGATTGCCGGGGAAGCCACAAAACAGATCACCAGCGCAATATAGGGAGCCAGTGCCGAGGCCATGTCGCCAAAGGCGCCAAAATGGGCCATCAGGGCAATGGTGGCCGAGATCAGCATCGACCCCACGCCCACCGGGTTGATGTCATAAAGGTGGGCCCGCTTGAACTCGATACCCGGCGGCGCCAGCCCCAGCGGCTTGTTGACGAACAGATCTGCCGAGATGGTGCAAAGCCAGGCCATGGCAATGATCGAGAAGATGCCCAGCGTTTCCTCGAGCAGCCGGTAGATGCCCAGTTCCATCAGCAACAGGGCAATCGCGACGTTGAACAGCAGCCAGACGACCCGGCCGGGATGGCTATGGGTGAGCCGCGAGAAGAAATTCGACCAGGCGAGCGAGCCGGCATAGGCGTTCATGACGTTGATCTTGAGCTGGCTGATCACCACAAAGCCGGCCATCAGCATCAGCGCCACGAATTCGTTGGGGATCATGTAGCCGAAAGCCACTGCATACATATAGCCGGGCTCGGAAGCATGTTCCGGCGAGACGCCGGCCGACAGCGCGAGGAAGGCCAGGAACGATCCGGCGATCAGTTTTGGTGCGCCGACCACCACCCACCCGGCCCCGGCCAGGAATATGCCCAGCTTGTGCCGCCACTTTGGCGCGCCCTCGGCCGGCAGGAAGCGCAGGAAGTCCACCTGCTCGCCGATCTGCGTCATCAGCGCCAGGATGACGGCGGACGCCGCCCCGAATTTTGCGACCTCGAAAGCCGCAATCGTGCCGGCCGCGCCCTCCGGCTGTCCCAGCCCGTTAAAGGCGCGCCACAGGTCGAACTTCTCCCAGTCCATGAAGGCAATGAAGAAGAACGGCAGGATGTTGAGCACGATCCAGAATGGCTGGGTCAGCAACTGGAAGCGGCTGATCATGCGAATGCCGTGGGTCACCAGCGGGATGACGATCACCGCTGATATGATATGGCCGATCCACAGCGGAATGCCAAAGGCCAGTTCGAGCGCACTCGACATGATCGAGGCTTCGATGGCGAAAAGGATGAAGGTGAAGCTGGCATAGATCAGCGACGTGATCGTGGAGCCGATATAGCCAAAGCTCGCGCCGCGGGTGAGCAGGTCCACATCCACCCCGTGCCGCGTCGCGTAGCGCGATATGGGCACACCGACCAACAGAATGGCGATCGAGGCCACGAGAATGGCGATCAGCGCATTGGTCGTGCCGTAACTGAGCGTGATCGCCCCGCCAATGGCCTCCAGCGCCAGAAACGAGATTGCGCCGATGGCCGTCTGCGAAATCCGGTCATTGGAAAAGCGGCGCGCCGACTTGGCGGTGAAGCGCAGCGCATAGTCTTCCAGAGTCTGATTGGCGACCCAGCGATTATAGTCTCTTCTGACCGGAATGATCCGCTGTCGTGCCATAAAGCGCCCAAGCCTTAACCAGAATTCTGCAATGCCCAAAAAACCGCCACACCCGTCTTAGCACGGCCGGTGGCAAAATCACGCGGTTTTTCAGGGCATTCGGGCCGTTGGCGGAATCTGGGCCAGAGCCTGTTACGTCAATCGACGTATAGGGCCCCGTTAACAAACCGGCACACAGTCCCCTCCGTCATAGGCGCCTCCCTTGGTGTCTTCGGGGCTCAACAGTTTCCAGAGGGACTTCACATGAACAACTTCAGCGCGAAATGCGCTCTGCTCGCCGCCGTCCTGGCCGGCAGCGTTTCGCTCACCGCCGTGCCGGCCATGGCGCAGGACGACACCATCAAGGTCGGCATCCTGCACTCGCTTTCGGGCACGATGGCCATTTCCGAAACCACGCTCAAGGACACCATGCTGTTCCTGATTGAGCAGCAGAACGCCAAGGGCGGCGTGCTCGGCAAGCAGCTCGAACCCGTCGTGGTCGACATTGCTTCGGATTGGCCGCTGGCCGCCGAACTCGCCCGCCAGCTGATCGAAGTCGATGGCGTCGATGCCGTCTTCGGCTGCTGGACCTCGGTCTGCCGCAAGTCGGTACTGCCGGTGTTTGAAGAACTCAATTCGCTGCTCTTCTACCCCGTGCAGTACGAGGGCGAAGAATCCCAGCGCAACGTGTTCTATACCGGCGCTTCCCCGAACCAGCAGGCCATTCCGGCCGTCGACTACCTGATGAACGAAGAAGGCGTCGAGCGCTGGGTCCTGGCCGGCACCGACTATGTCTATCCGCAGACCACCAACAAGATTCTCGAGCAATACCTGCTCGACAAGGGTGTGGCCGCCGAAGACATCATGATCAACTACACGCCTTTCGGTCACTCTGATTGGCAGACCATCGTCTCCGACATCAAGGCCTTCGGCTCGGAAGGCAAGAAGACCGCCGTGGTCTCCACCATCAACGGCGACGCCAACGTTCCCTTCTACCGTGAACTGGGCAACCAGGGCATTGCCGCCGAGGACATCCCGGTCGTGGCCTTCTCGGTCGGCGAGGAAGAGCTCTCCGGCTTCGACACCACCCCGCTGGTCGGCCATCTCGCCGCCTGGAACTACTTCATGTCGGTCGATACCCCCGAGAACGAAGAGTTCATCGCCGCCTGGCAGGACTTTATCGGCTCGACCGATCGCGTCACCAATGACCCGATGGAAGCCCACATGATCGGCTTCAACCTCTGGGTTGCGGCAGTCGAAGCCGCCGGCACCACCGATGCCGACGCCGTCATCGACTCCATCGTTGGCCTCGAAACCCCGAACCTGACTGGCGGCATCGCCACCATGCTCCCGAACCACCACATCACCAAGCCGGTGCTGATCGGTGAAATCCAGGACGACGGCCAGTTCTTCGTGGTCTGGGAAACCGAAGACCTCGTCCCCGGCGACGCATGGTCCGACTTCCTGCCCGAGTCCAAGATGCTCGAAGCCGATTGGACCGCCCCGATCAACTGCGGAAACTACAATACCGAAACCGAAACCTGCGGTTCGGCTGCGCAGTAAAGAAGGGTTACCCCACCTGACCTCCCCCTGAAGAAGGGGGAGGAACGGGCTGGTGACTGGGGCGAGATTTTGCCCGCACGCAATTTCTCCTCCCCCTCCTTCAGGGGGAGGCTGGGTGGGGGTGCCCACCATTTCGAACAACGACAAGGACTTGCCCCGCGATGCTGACTCATCTTCTGCGCCTGGCGCTTGTGCTCCTGCCGTTGTTCATGACCCCCGCTGCCATCGCCCAGGATGCCACCGTGGACATTCCCGCCCAGATCACGGCCATGGGCGAAGCCAATCTGCGCGAATTGACCGAGATCGTCTCGACCCTTGCCGCAACAGGTGACCCCGCCGTGGTGCCCGCCCTGACCGCGCTCGGCGCCGGCGACCTCTACCTCGACGAAACCACCGGCACGGTCGTCATCCAGCGCGGTTCGAGCCACCTCGATCCGGTATCCGGCGAAACGCTCGAACTGGGGGCCGATGCCGACCTCTCGCGCATCCGCGTCAACAACGGGCTGCGGCGCGACATCGCCTCCGCCCTCGCCGGCATGACCCTGATGAGCGACAATCCCCGTACGCGCCTGACCGCCGCGCAGGGTTTCCTCGCCAATCCCGACCCCGCCAATATTCCGCTTCTCGACGAAGCCATTGCCGAAGAAACCAATCCCGAAGTGCTGCGCGCCATGCAGACGGCGCGCGCCGTTACGGTTCTCCGCGACGATGACTCGAGCATCGAGGACCGGACCGCCGCCGTGCCCCTGGTTGCAAGCGGCGCCGGCCGCAATGCCATCACCATTCTCAATTCGGCGCTCAATTCCGCGCCCGAAGACGTCCAGCCCGCCATCCGCTCGGCCATTGCCGGCCTCGAGCAGGAACGCGCCGTCTGGGGGGCTCTCCAAAATGTCTGGTTCGGCCTGTCGCTCGGTTCGGTCCTGCTGCTGGCCGCCATTGGCCTGGCCATCACCTTCGGGGTCATGGGCGTCATCAACATGGCCCATGGCGAGATGGTGATGCTCGGCGCCTACACGACCTTCATCGTCCAGCTGATCATCCGGCAGAACTTCCCCTTCCTGCTCGACTATTCCCTGCTGATCGCCCTGCCCTGCGCCTTCCTGGTCACCGGCGCCATCGGGGTCGGCATCGAGCGCGGCATCATCCGCTGGCTCTATGGCCGGCCGCTCGAAACCCTGCTCGCTACATGGGGCCTGTCGCTCATCCTGCAACAGGCCGTGCGCTCGCTTTTCGGGCCGACCAACCAGATGGTGATTGCGCCGACCTGGATGAGCGGATCCTTCGAATTCTATGGCCTTTCAATCACTTATGGCCGGTTCTGGATCGTTATCTTCGCGGCTGTGGTCTTTGCCCTGCTGCTGGTGATCCTCAACCGTACACCCCTGGGCCTGCAGATGCGGGCCGTCACGCAGAACCGCCGCATGGCGTCCGCCATGGGCATCCGCACTCCATTCGTCGACGCCATGACCTTTGGCCTCGGCTCGGGCATTGCCGGGCTCGCCGGGGTGGCGCTGACCCAGATCGACAATATCTCGCCGAACCTGGGCCAGAACTACATCATCGACAGCTTCATGGTCGTGGTCTTCGGCGGTGTCGGCAATCTCTGGGGCACGCTGATCGGCGCCATGAGCCTGGGCATCGCCAACAAGTTCCTCGAGCCCTATGCCGGCGCCGTCCTGGGCAAGATCCTGATCCTCGTCCTCATCATCCTCTTCATCCAGCGCCGCCCGCGCGGCCTCTTCGCCCTCAAGGGCCGGGCGGTGGAGCAATGATGATGCTGTGCCGTGCTCCGATGGTCCCGGCCCCATCGTCCCCTCGCCCCTCAGGGGAGAGGGTCAGGGTGAGGGGTGAGAACCTATCAGTTTGCCACCGATCTGAACCCCTCATCCGGCGCTCCGCGCCACCTTCTCCCCTCAGGGGAGAAGGGACACTGTGCCTCCGGAGGGCCTTCCCATGCTGACCCAAGCCCTGTTCCGCGCCCTCGACAAGAAGGCCATCTGGGTCATCGCCATCTTCCTGGCCGTCGCCATCCTCGTGCCCATGGCAAACCTGCTGATTCCGCCCGGCCAGTTCGGCCATGTGCCGACCTACCTGGTCTCGCTCATGGGCAAATATCTCAGCTACGCCATCCTGGCGCTGGCGCTCGATCTGGTCTGGGGTTATTGCGGCATTCTTTCGCTGGGCCACGGCGCCTTCTTCGCGCTCGGCGGCTATGCCATGGGCATGTATCTCATGCGCCAGATCGGCACGCGCGGCGTCTATGGTAATCCGCACCTGCCGGATTTCATGGTCTTCCTCAACTGGAAGGAATTGCCCTGGTACTGGCTCGGCTTCGACAATTTCTGGTTCGCCATGGCCATGGTCGTCTTCGTGCCAGGCCTGCTCGCCTTCATCTTTGGCTTCTTCGCCTTCCGCAGCCGCGTCACCGGTGTCTATCTCTCCATCATCACCCAGGCGATGACATTCGCCCTGCTGCTGGCCTTCTTCCGCAACGACATGGGTTTTGGCGGCAATAACGGCCTCACCGATTTCAAGGACATCCTCGGCGCCCCTGTTCAGGCTCAGACGACCCGCGCTGCCCTGTTCGCGGCCACGGCGATCACCCTGGCCGTTTCCGTCTTCATCTGCTCGATGATCGTCAACAGTAAGCTCGGCAAGGTCATGGTCGCGGTGCGAGACGCCGAAAGCCGCACGCGGTTCATCGGCTATCGGGTGGAATATGTAAAACTCTTCGCCTTCACCGTTTCGGCGATCATGGCCGGCATTGCGGGCGCGCTCTATGTTCCGCAGGTGGGCATCATCAATCCGTCCGAATTCGAGCCCGGCAATTCCATCGAGGTGGTCATCTGGACTGCCGTCGGCGGGCGCGGCACCCTGATCGGCCCGATCATCGGCGCCATCGCCGTCAACCTGGGCAAGTCGTGGTTCACCACCACCCTGCCCGAGCTCTGGCTGTTCGCGCTGGGGGCCCTGTTCATCTTCTCCACCCTGTTCCTGCCCAAGGGCATTGTCGGGCTCTGGGCTCAGATCAGGGGGCGCCGCAAGGCGCCGCAACAGCCGGCACAGCCCACGCCGGCGCAATCCGCCGATATCGAACGCGGCGAAGACCCGGCCAGCTTTGCCGAGCCGCCCCAGCCCAAGCCCGCGGAGTAGACACATGACCGCCTCCAAGGACACCATGCTTTACCTCGATGGCGTGTCCGTCGCCTTCGACGGCTTCAAGGCCATCAACAACCTCTCCATCATTGTCGGCCCCGCCGAAATGCTGGCCATTATCGGGCCCAACGGCGCCGGCAAGACCACCATGATGGACATCATCACCGGCAAGACCCGGCCCGATGCCGGCGAGGTTCTGTTCGACGGCCGCACCGACCTGACAAAACTGGACGAGGCGGCGATCGCCAATCTGGGCATCGGCCGGAAATTCCAGAAACCCACCGTGTTCGAAAGCCACACGGTCTGGGACAATCTCGAAATGGCCCTGAAGAAACCGCGCGGCATCTTCCCGACGCTGTTCTACACGGCCAGTCAGGACGACATCGTCCGCATCACGGAAATCCTCGAAACGGTCCGCCTGCTGGCGCGCAAGGATGAACTTGCCGCCAATCTCAGCCACGGCCAGAAGCAATGGCTCGAGATCGGCATGTTGCTGGCCCAGGATCCAAAGCTCCTGCTCGTTGACGAACCGGTCGCCGGCATGACCGATAGCGAAACCGAGGAAACCGCCAAGCTATTGCGGGAAATTGCAACCACGCGCTCCGTGGTCGTGGTCGAGCATGACATGAGTTTCGTGCGCGATCTCGGCTCGCGCGTCGTCTGCCTCGCCGAAGGCGCCGTCCTGGCCGAAGGAACCCTGGACCAGGTCAGCGCCAATCCAGTGGTCATCGAAAGGTATCTGGGGAGATGATGAAACCTCCCGAAATCCATCAGCACGCCGTGTTTCCTTCTCCCCTTGTGGGAGAAGGTGCCCGAAGGGCGGATGAGGGGTCCTACATTCACCCCTCACCCGTCTCGGCCTTCGGCCGATCCACCCTCTCCCACAAGGGGAGAGGGGTAACCCCGACCGAGGTCTCCGATCATGACCACCACCCTCTCCATCAATACCATCGACCTGCACTATGGCGCCGCACAGGCGCTCAAGGGCATTTCGATTGAGTGCCAGCCCGGCCGGATCACCGCGGTTCTGGGGCGCAATGGCGTCGGCAAGTCGTCCACCCTGCGCGCCGTGACCGGGATCAACCATGTCTCTTCCGGCGGCATCCGGTTTGGCGCCGAGGATCTGAAGCGCCTGCCCCCCTATAAGCGGGCCCGCATGGGCATCGGCTATGTGCCCCAGGGGCGGGAGATTTTCCCGCTGCTGACGGTCAGGGAAAATCTCGAAACCGGCTATGCCGGACTGGCGCGCAGCGACCGGAACATCCCCGACTATATCTTCGAGCTGTTCCCGGTCCTCAAATCCATGCTGGCGCGGCGCGGGGGCGACCTCTCCGGCGGCCAGCAACAGCAATTGGCCATCGGCCGCGCGCTGGTCACGCGCCCCAAAGTGCTGGTTCTGGATGAACCGACGGAGGGCATCCAGCCCTCGATCATCAAGGACATCGGCCGCGCCCTGCAGTTCCTGCGCGACGAAAAGGGCATGACCATCCTGCTTGTTGAACAGTTCCTCGATTTCTGCCGGGAGATTTCGGACGACATCTACGTCATGGACCGCGGCGAAATCATGCATTCGGGACCGGCCAGCGATCTGGACCTGCCCGATGTCCGCCGGCACCTTATGGTCTAAAAACGCAAACACCCGGCCGAAGCCGGGTGTCTGGGATAGTCAGATGACGTCAGGCTTATTCGACCCAACCGCCGTCCACACAATCCTGATAGGTAATGATGTCAAGGTCGATGGTGGTCAGGGCATCATCGCCTTCATTGACGGCCGGGGCACCGGACACGACAGCGTCGTCACCCGAGGCAGAGTCGGACTCAGCACCAATGGTGGTGGTGTCGGCCGCGAGCTTCAGGTCATCGCAGCGGGCCTGAACGGCGACGCGGTCATTTTCGGAGACTTCGACACCGGCAATTGTCATGCCCTGGGCAAAGCTGGCACCCGAGAAGGAAAGACCAAGAACAAGGGCGGCGGCAGTCAGTACGGAAGTATTGCGCATTTGAAAAATCCTCTTGAAATACAAGATTGAAAGAGCGCTTGCTCATCCAACCAACGGGGCTATCGGCAGATCGTTGCAATGAATTTTGCTGCTGAAAGAAATGTGATCGACACTACCCCTGCGCTGCAGCGCGCGCGGGGCGTCGGCCGCATATGCACCAAGCTCAGCCAGACCGGCCAAACCCGGCTCGACCGACTCTATCAGGACGGCTGCGGCAAGATCCGGCTGCCCAATACCCACGGCAACAGCCTTGAAGCCGTGTTCATCAACACCGCCGGCGGCATCACCGGTGGCGACCATTTGCAATGGTCGGCTGAGGTCGCCGAGGACGGCCACCTCGTCGTCACCACCCAGGCTTGCGAGCGCAGCTATCGGTCCACCGGCGACATTGGCCGGGTCGAGAACACGCTATCGGTCGGTCCGGGCGCACATCTCGATTGGCTGCCGCAGGAAACCATTCTCTATGCCGGCAGCAAGCTCACCCGCCGGCTGGATGTGGACCTGGCTGAGGGCGCGACGCTCACGGCCATCGAGGCCGTGCTTCTCGGCCGTGATGCCATGGGCGAAGACGCCCGCGACGCGGTTCTTCGCGACAACTGGCGCATCCACCGCAACGGGCGCCTGCTTCACGCCGAGGCCACCCGCCTCTCTGGCGCTGGCCCAGAGCGCGACAGCATCGCCCTCCTGGACGGTTGCCGCGCCTTTGCGACCATTGTTCATATCGCGCGGAACGCGGATCGCGCCGAGGGGATCGTCAAGACCCTGCGCGCGGCAATGCCCATCGATCAGGCGATCGCCGCCAGTAGCGTGGCCGAGCGCGTGGTCATACGCGCCATGGCCCCAACCGGCCTTGCCCTCCGCCGCCTGATCGTTCCAATTCTCGTTACGCTGACTGGCGCGGGCGCCCTGCCCCGTCTTTGGCATCTCTAAGGAAGTGCACCCATGAACCTGACCCCGCGAGAGAAGGACAAGCTGCTGATCGCCATGGCAGCCATCGTCGCCCGCAAGCGCCTGGAACGCGGCGTAAAGCTGAACCACCCCGAAGCGGTGGCGCTGATCACAGATTACGTGGTCGAAGGCGCCCGCGACGGCCGCCCGGTCGCCGAACTGATGGAAGCAGGCGCCCATGTCATCTCGCGCGATCAGGTCATGCCCGGCATTGCCGAAATGATCCACGACGTCCAGGTCGAAGCCACCTTCCCGGACGGCACAAAACTCGTCACCGTTCACCAACCCATCCGCTAAGGACCAGCCGATGCTCAAGCGCGCCCTCATTGTTCTCACGGCCACCCTGCTGGCCACCATGCCCGCCTTCGCCCATCTCGACCCGGCCGAGCACGGCTCCTTCGCGGCCGGCTTCAGCCACCCCCTGTTCGGTCTCGATCATATCCTGGCCATGGTCGCGGTCGGCCTCTGGGCCGCCCTGCAGGGCGGGCGTGCGATCTGGATCGTCCCTTCGGCCTTTGTGGGCACCATGGCGATCGGATTCGCGGCTGCCATTGCCGGTGTTCCGCTGCCATTCGTCGAGCCGGTCATCCTCGCCTCGGTGATCTTTATCGGCATCGGCATCGCCCTGGCTCTGCCGATCCCCACCACCGCGGTGGCGGCCATGGTCGGCTTCTTCGCCTTCTTCCACGGCCACGCGCATGGCGGCGAACTGGGCGAGGCCGGAGCCTGGCAATTCGCCATCGGCTTCATTCTGGCGACGGCCGTGTTACATGGTGCAGGCATCGTCGGCGGCCTGGTTCTGAGCAAATTCGGTGGCAAGGTGCTGACCCGCCTGGCGGGCGCCGCGACTGCGTTGGGCGGCGTCTGGCTGGCCATCGGCGGCTGAGGAGGACCACATGATCCCGGGCGAAATCATTCCCGCGCAAGGTACGATCGAAATCAACCAGGGCGCCGAGCAGATCGTTCTCGAGGTCGCCAATACCGGCGACCGCCCGATCCAGGTCGGCTCGCACTACCACTTCTACGAGACCAATGCCGGCCTGCGGTTTGACCGCGAGAAGGCCCGCGGCATGCGGCTCGATATCGCCGCCGGCACGGCCGTCCGCTTCGAGCCGGGCCAGACGCGTGAAGTGCGCCTGGTTCCCATCTCCGGGGAACGGCGCATCTACGGCTTCCGCCAGCAGGTCATGGGCGCACTGTGACGCGATAATTGCGATTTCGGTCGCCGGCCATGGCGCTCGGCGGCCGAACCTGTTCTAAGGGGCGCTCCCGCTCACTTTTGTGCCTGCACCATGACCGAACGCTCCGACTTCTCGCAAATCCTGGCTTCCACCCTGCAGGACCTTCGCACCAACGGCATTGCCGATGGCGAAGCCATGACCCTGATCGGCAGCCTTGCCGCCGATATCGCCGACCGCCTCAAGGTATCGAGCTGGTCTGCCGCCAAGGCCAGGATCGACCGGCAGTTGCACGATCAGCTGCTCAAGAGCTTTCAAGATCAGGGCAACGCACTCCACAAGGCCGGCAATCGCAAGCAGGCCTATGCGGTCCAGGCCCTTGCCGTGTCGCTCGTCGCCCGCACCCAGACCGAGACCCCCGGTGTCCGCGAGGGCGAGCATCTGCTTGACGCCCTGCTGGACCGGGCCGTCGAGGTCTACCGGCACTCCCGCCCTACCCACTAAAAACGAAAAAGCGCCGGACCCTTCCCTTCTCCCCTCAGGGGAGAAGGTGGCGCGAAGCGCCGGATGAGGGGTTCAGCGCTGCAGCAGCCACGGCGCGTTCACCCCTCACCCCAGTCCTCTCCCCTGAGGGGCGAGGGGGCGATGGCGGCGATGGCGGCGATGCTGTAGTTCACAGACAAAATGCTCCAGAAAACGAAAAAGCGCCGGACCCGAGGGTCTCAGCGCCTTTCGATCTAAAGCCGGTTGGCTTTAGCTATTGGTGTAGATGATCAGCGAACCATCCTGGTTGTTGTCGATGGCGACAACATCCGACAGATCGATGGAATTGCCGCTGAGGAAATCGTTCAGCGCCGAATTGCCGCTCAACGCATCCTGCAGTGCCGAAATGTTGCTGGCATTGCCATTGAGGGCATTGTTGAGTGCATCGGCATCGAAATTGGCAACATCTGCCACATCAACCACGCTCACGTCGCCCACGTCAGAGATATCGCTGACATCGGCATTGCCGGCTTCGATCATGGACAGGATTTCGGAGAAGTCGGCCACGTCGCTGACATCGCCGCCGGTCACGTCGCCACCGGTCACGTCGCCGACGCTACCGTCCACGACATCGCCGACCGTGCCATCAACGGCATTGTCAACCGTGTCGCTGACCGAACCATCCACCGTGCTGTCGACCACGTCTTCGACACTTTCAACGGTAGTATCGACCGTGGCATCGAGCGTATCGGTCACGTCGTTGAGCGTATCGCCGAGAATGTTGGTGTTGTCGTCCTGCGCATAGGCAGAGGCAGCAGAGATGGACAAAGCGGCAACGGAGCCGAGAAGCAGTTTATGGAACCCACGCATGGTGTTCCTCCTGTTTTTTCAAGTTTTAGTGCAACCCAACCGGGTCGGGGAGGAGAAGTCCCTGCGCAGCGCTCCGTTCCATCACGGAATTGCAGCGCGACCCAAAAAACTGCTTTGAATCGCATTTTATCTTTTGCGTTCAATAACTTGACCCTGCCGATCACAAATTTTACCGGCTCGGTGCGCGCGCCGCTGACGCCGGCCCGGCGGCGGAAACAGTCCTGACCTACGTCAATCGGGCACTTGCCAGCACTCCGTCATATGGTCAAATTCGCCAACGGGAAGCCTTCGTCCCGGCCACCAATGGGACCATTTCATGCCTGCACGCATCTCTCGCGCCACCTATGCCGATATGTACGGCCCCACCACTGGTGATCGGGTTCGCCTGGCCGATACCGAATTGATCATCGAGGTGGAAAAGGACTTCACCATCTATGGCGAGGAGGTGAAGTTCGGCGGCGGCAAGGTCATTCGCGACGGCATGGGCCAGTCCCAGCGCACGCGGAGCCAGGGCGCGGTGGACACCGTCATCACCAATGCCCTCATCGTCGACCACACCGGCATCTACAAGGCCGATATCGGGCTGAAGAACGGCGTCATTGCAGGCATCGGCAAGGCGGGCAATCCCGACACCCAGCCCGGCGTTGATATCATCATCGGCCCCTCGACCGAGGCCATTGCCGGCGAAGGCAAGATCATCACCGCCGGCGCCATGGACGCCCATATCCATTTCATCTGTCCCCAGCAGATCGAGGAGGCGCTGATGAGCGGCGTCACCACCATGCTGGGCGGCGGGTCCGGCCCGGCCCATGGCACGCTTGCCACCACCTGCACCGGTGCCTGGCACATCGAGCGCATGATCGAGAGTTTTGATGCCTTCCCGATGAACCTGGCGCTGGCCGGCAAGGGCAATGCGGCCCTGCCCGCGCCCATCGAAGAAATGATCCTGGCCGGCGCGTCCGCCCTCAAGCTGCACGAAGACTGGGGCACCACCCCGGCCGCCATCGACAACTGCCTGTCCGTTGCCGACGCCTATGACGTGCAGGTCATGATCCATACCGACACCCTCAACGAGAGCGGTTTCGTCGAAGACACGGTCGGCGCCTTCAAGGGCCGGACCATCCATGCCTTTCACACCGAAGGCGCCGGCGGTGGGCACGCCCCCGACATCCTCAAGGTCGCGGGCCTGCCCAATGTCATCCCCTCATCGACCAATCCGACCCGGCCCTACACGGTCAATACCATCGCCGAGCATCTCGACATGCTCATGGTCTGCCACCACCTCGACCAGTCGATCCCCGAAGACGTGGCCTTTGCCGAAAGCCGCATTCGCAAGGAAACCATCGCCGCCGAGGATATTCTGCACGATATGGGTGCGCTGTCGGTCATCTCCTCCGATAGTCAGGCCATGGGCCGCGTCGGTGAAGTGCAGATCCGCACCTGGCAGACCGCCGACAAGATGAAGCGCCAGCGCGGCCGCCTCGCCGAGGAAACCGGCGACAACGACAATTTCCGCGTCCGCCGCTACATTGCAAAATACACGATCAACCCGGCAATTGCCCACGGCATGAGCCAGCACATCGGCTCGGTCGAAGTCGGCAAACGCGCCGATCTCGTGCTCTGGAACCCAGCCTTCTTTGGCGTAAAACCCGATATGGTCCTGCTGGGCGGCTCCATCGCCGCGGCGCCCATGGGCGACCCCAATGCCTCGATCCCGACTCCGCAGCCCATGCATTACCGCCCCATGTTCGGCGCCTATGGCAAGCTGGTCAGCCGGTCCTCGGTCACCTTCATTTCCCAGGCCGCCCACGATGCGGGGCTTCGCAACCGCCTCGGCGTCGACAAGCAGTTGCTGCCCGTGTCCAACACGCGGTCCGGCATCGGCAAGGCCGCAATGAAGTTCAACACCGCCACGCCGCAGATCGACGTGCATCCCGAAACCTACGAGGTCCGCGCCGACGGCGAATTGCTGACCTGCGAACCGGCCACCGTCCTGCCCATGGCGCAGCGGTATTTCCTGTTCTGATCCGGTTCGCGGCGCCCTTCGTGTTCGTGCTACGTTCTCTTTGATTCTGGAGGAGAGCAGCAATGGCCAAACTGGATACTGTCGTCGCCCTGGTCACCGGGGGCAGCCGCGGGATTGGCAAGGGCATCGCCACTGCACTGGCCGCCCAGGGCGCCAGGGTGCATGTCACCGGCCGCAGCCTGAGCGATGGCGACCATGACGGCCTCGTGCATCACCGCATCGACCACGCCGATGATGCCCAGACCGAAGCGGCCGTGGACCGGGTCATTGCCCGCGAGGGGCGCCTGGACATTCTCGTCAACAATGCCTGGCCTGGTTACGAGAACATGGTCGAGGACGGCATCTACACTTGGGAGCAGCCGCTGTGGGATCAGCCCATGTGGCGATGGGACGCCATGATCGGTGTGGCGCTGCGGGCAGCCTATTGCGGCTCGCGCCCGGCAGCCCGCCAGATGGCCGACCAGTCCGGCGGCCTCATCGTCAACATCTCCTTCTGGGCGGCCCGCAAATTCATGCAGAACGCGGCCTATGGCATATCGAAGGCTGCAACCGACAAACTGACGGCCGATCTGGCCACGCAGTTGCGCGAGCATGGCATAGATGCCGTCTCCCTCTATCCGGGCCTCGTACGCACCGAGGCCGTCATGGCCGCCGCAGAATTCTTCGACATGTCCAATTCCGAGAGCCCCGCCTTTCAGGGGCTTGCCATCGCTCATCTGTTCAGCGATCCGGCGCGGCGGGAAAAATCCGGGCGAACATTCACGTCCGCCGAACTGGCGCTTGAATATGGATACACCGACGAAGACGGCTATCAGCCTCGCCCGCTGACACTGGAGACCGCATGAATACCGTCACGGCCGAAGGAAGGCTTGCAGGGCCGCGCAAACGTCACGATTGTCATCAAGACTGTTCGAGGCAACCCCGTGACGCAGGAGAAATCGCCGTGCCAGTGACCCAGAAATTCTTTGCCGCCTTGATGCTTGCCGCCGCCTCTCCCGCCCTCGGCCAGGAGGAGGTCGCGACGCCGCCTGCGTCCCCCGCCCCGGCAACCGCGACGGCCAGCCTCACCATCACGCTGGACAGCGCCGGCGATGTCGAGCGCAATATCGTGACCTATCAATGCGAAGACGGGCAGGTGCTGGCCGTGCAATACATCAATGCCGCGCCCAATTTCCTCGCGATCCTGCCCGTCGACGGCGAAAACCACATCTTCGCCACGACGATTTCCGCCTCTGGCGCACGCTATGTTTCCGGTCCCTATGAATGGTGGAGCCACCAGGGAGAAGGCACCTTGCGCGACCTGATGCAGGATGAGGATGCCGCGCCGCTGGCCTCCTGTGTCGGCGCCAACAACACGCCCTGACGCTGCCCATGGACCCATCCACCGCCCCCGAGCTGTTTCCCCATGTGCGTATCGTCATGGGCACCATCATCGGCCTTGGCGTCACTCGCCTGCTGATGACCACGGCCGGCATCATTCAGCATCCGAGCCGGGGCAAGGTTTCGAGCCTGCACATGCTGTGGGTTGGCTCGATGCTGCTGGAGCTTGTCCTGTTCTGGTGGTGGGAGTTCGCGCTGCACCGGATCGAGGTGTGGAGCTTCGGCATCGTGCTGTTCATTCTCAGCTATGCCATCATCCTGTTCCTGATGGCCGCCCTGCTCTCGCCCGACAATGTCTCCGAATACCAGGGCTACCGCGACTTCTTCCTCAAGCGCCGGCATTGGTTCTTCGGCCTTCTGGCCGCGACCTTTGTCTTTGACACCATCGATACCCTGATCAAGGGACAGGCCCATTGGTCGCGGTTCGACTGGAGCTATTTCATGCAGGTGCCACTGGGTCTGGCGCTCTGCGTCATTGCCCTAAAATCCGCCAATCCGCGCCTGCACCTGTGGATCGTGGCCCTGCACATCGCCTATCAGCTCTTTCTCATCATCCGTTTCTTCAACACCGTCAGTTAGTGCCCATGCTTCGTGCCACCACTCACCTTCCCGCTGGTCACAATCGGCCTTTTGTCGACACAATCGTGCTGGCCCACGACGAAAGGCGGCTGCGCCGCAAGCTCCTGACCGGCCGCAACGGCACCGAGGTCATGGTGGACTTTCCCAATACCGTGACCCTCGACCACGAGGGTGCCCTGGAGCTCGATAGCGGCGAAGCCGTCGCCATCATTGCAGCCGAAGAACTGCTCTACGAGATACGCGCGCGCGACGCGGGCCACCTGCTCCGCCTGGCCTGGCATATCGGCAACCGCCATACCCCGGCTCAACTCGAAGATGGCCGCATCCTGATCAAGCGCGATCACGTGCTCAAGACCATGCTCGAAGGGCTCGGCGCCAGGGTCGGCAATGTCTCCGAACCCTTCTTTGCCGAACATGGGGCCTATCACAGCCACAACCATGGCGAGGCCAGCCATGCTCTCCTGAGCAAGCGGTGAGCGCGGACCTCCAGAAACTGCTGACCTGGCTGTCACCGGCCTTTCCGGTGGGCGCCTTTGCCTGGTCTGCCGGCCTGGAAACCGCCATCGTCAACCGCTCCGTGGCCGATCGCGCCAGCGCCGAGGACTGGATTGCCGGCACCCTTGCCCATGGCACGCTCAAGACCGACGCCATCCTCCTCGCCCATGCGCACCGCGCCTTCGAGGACCCCGCGGCCCTTCAGGAGCTGTCGGACCTCTGCCTCGCCCTGACCCCATCCCGCGAACGGCAGGTGGAGACAATCCAGACCGGCAATGCCTTTCTCCTTGCCGCCGCCGCCTGGCCGCTTGACCGCCAATTGTCGCTCCCCCGGCCCTGTCCCTATCCCATTGCCGTCGGCGCGCTGTCCGGGGCCCACGCCATTGGCCTCGGCGATACGCTCCTGGCCTTCCTCACCGCGGTTGTTCACGCCCAGGTCTCGGTGGCAGTGCGCCTTGTGCCCATCGGCCAGACGGATGGCCTGGCGATCATGGCCGCGCTCGAACCGGCGGTCGCGCACATGGCCGATCTGTGCCAGCATGCCACACTGGACGAGATCGGCTCTGTGGCCTATGGCGCCGATATCGCACAAATGCAGCACGAGACGCTGCGGACAAGGATATTCCGCTCATGAGCATGTTCATCTCCTCCTTCATGTTCATCGCCCTGTTCGCGGTATCTCTGGCGCATCTGCTCTGGTCCGCCGGGCGCACCTGGCCCATTCGCAACGAAAAGCTGCTGGCCCAGACCGTCGTCGGAACTGCTGGCATCGAACGCATGCCGCCGCGCCTGGCATCCCTCGCCGTGGCCCTGTTCACCTTCGCAGCGGGCGTGCTCGCCCTCGCCCTGGCCGATCATGACGGCTGGGGGGGCCTGCTGACCCTGGGCGGTTTCGCCCTTGGCCTGGTCTTCCTGGCCCGCGGCATCCTTGGCTACACCGGCTGGTGGGCACAATTGACCCCCGAGCCGAATTTCCGCCTCAACGACCGGCGGGTCTATTCCCCGCTCTGCCTGTTCCTGGGCCTCGGCTTCATCGCCCTGGCCATTCTGCGTCTCATCTGATCCCGCGAGGTTTTCCATGTCCAAGAGCGTCAACGGCCCCCTTCGCATCGGCATCGGCGGGCCGGTGGGCTCGGGCAAGACAACCCTCTGCGAAATGCTGCTCAAGGCCATGCGGGACCGCTATTCCATGGCGGTCGTCACCAACGACATCTACACCCGCGAAGACGCCCTCATCCTGGCACGCGTGCAGGCCATTTCCGAGGATCGCATCGTCGGCGTCGAAACTGGTGGCTGCCCGCACACCGCCATTCGCGAGGACGCTTCGCTCAACCTCGCCGCCATCGACGATCTCAACCAGAAATTTCCCGATCTCGACATCATCCTGATCGAGAGCGGCGGCGACAACCTTGCCGCGACCTTCTCGCCCGACCTGGCCGATCTGACCATCTATGTGATCTCGGTGGCCCAGGGCGAAAAAATCCCCCGCAAGGGCGGCCCGGCCATTTCCCGTTCCGACCTCCTCGTCATCACCCACACCGATCTAGCCCCCCATGTCGGCGCCAGCCTCACGGTGATGGAAAGCGACACCCAGAAGGTGCGCGAGGGCCGCCCCTACGTCTTCACCGATCTCCTGCGTCGCGAAAGCCTCGACCAGATCATCGCCTTCATCGAAAAACACGGCGGCTTCCTCGCCACCGCCGCCGAGTAAGGCTCGGCAATGAACCAGGGCTCAGGCACAATAAACGCCCTGCAAGGCGCCCGCGCCTATGCGGCCCTGAGCGTTCTGGTCGGTCACGCCGTGGAAGAGGTCGCCAGCACCTACGGCTACCATCCGCCTTTTGATACCGCGCCGCTTCTCGGTGGCGTGGACATCTTCTTCGTCATCAGCGGCTTCATCATCTACCACACCACGCGGGAGAGCTTCGGCAAGCCGTTTGCGCTACGGGACTTCGTGGCTAAACGCCTGACGCGGCTCGTGCCGGTCTATTGGTTCTTCACCACGCTCATGGTGCTGGCGCTGCTCGTGGCCGGCGACCGGATCAACGCCACGGAGCTCGAACCAGGAAATGTCCTGGCGTCCTACTTCTTCTGGCCGTTTGAACGTTCAAGCGGCCGGATCGCGCCGATCCTGTCGGTAGGCTGGACACTCAATTACGAGATTTTCTTCTACGCGCTCTCCGCGCTGGCCCTGCTTCTGCCAAGGCGGCTGGTCGGCCCCGGCGTTCTGGGCGCCCTGGCAGTCCTCTCGATCTATGGCGCATTGGCGCAACCCGCTTCCCCGGAATTGCGGTTCTGGACGCGCAATCTCATCCTGGAATTCGGCTTCGGCATTGTCCTGGCCATGGCCTATGGATGGATCATGGCACGCCGCAACCTGCCCACCTCCGCCGGCCTCGTCGTCCTCGGCCTGGCGCTACTTTTCGCTCTGCCGGCATTCTTTGACGAAGGCCCTTGGCGCTTTCTGATGCGCGGCGTCCCGGCGGCGCTGATCATTGCGGGGTGCCTCTTTCTACCCGCCCGCATGGACAGCCGCATCCCGGCGATCATCGTGCTGGTCGGCACCGCGTCCTATTCGCTCTATCTGGGTCACCGCTTCGTATTGCGCGTGCTGACCATCATCCTGGAGAAGCTGGACCTGCCGGTGCTCGCTGGCTCCATCGGCTACACCATCGCCGCGACGATCGCGTCGACGCTGATGGCGATCCTGGTCTATCAACTGATCGAAAAGCCGGCGACACGGCTGTTCCGGTCCCTCGCACACCAGCGTCCACCCGACATCTACCGGGACAAGACCTCGGCAAAGGGCGAAGCCTAAGCCACTTCGGCCCCCGCCGGTCACACCAGCGCCACGACCGATCGTGGCGGCAAGGTAGCCGTGCCTTCGGTGATCGGCGCTTCGCTGCCGTCGTCGGATTGGATGCCGACGCTCCAGTCCCCCTCCGGCAGGCGCGCCACCACGGGTTCGACCCGCCGGTTGAACCAGACGAGGACGTCATCGTCCTTGTGGCGCAAATGCATGCCCAGCACCGAGGCTTGGCTGTCGTTCCAGTCGGCCTCGGTCATTTCCCGCCCTTCCGGATGCAGCCACACAACGTCGCGCACCCCATGGCGGTCCTGTCCGGTCAGCCAGTGGTCGTGGCTGACTGCGGGATGAGCCTTGCGGAACGTGTTGAGCGCGGCGACAAGATTGACGATCGAACCATCGCCGTCTTCCCAGTCCAGCCAGGTGATCTCATTGTCCTGGGCATAGGCATTGTTGTTGCCGCCCTGGGTCCGGTACATCTCGTCGCCCTGCTGAATCAGCGGCGCCCCGCGCGACAGGAACAGTGTCGCCAAAAGCGCGCGCAGGTCGCGCTTGCGGGCGGCGATGATACCGGCATCCTCGGTTTCGCCCTCGGCACCGCAGTTCCACGAGGAATTGTGATTGTGGCCATCGCGATTGTTCTCGCCATTGGCCTCGTTGTGCTTGTCATTGTAACTGACGAGGTCCCTGAGGGTGAACCCGTCATGCACGGCCAGCATGTTGACCCCGGCGCTGGGCTTGCGCCCGGCAATGTCGAAAATTTCCGCCGAGCCCGAAACCTTCCCCGCAAGCGCCCCGATCTTGGCCGGCTCGCCTTTCCAGAAGGCGCGCACTTCGTCGCGATAGGTGTCGTTATGCTCCTGAAATTCCGGGCCGAACTGTCCGACGGCATAGCCGCCGGGACCGGGGTCCCAGGGCTCGGCCACCAGGATCACCTGGCTCAGCACCGGATCGGACTTGATCTTCTGGAGCATCTCCGCTTCCGGATTGAAGGCCGGGTCACGCCCCAGCACTGTCGCGAGGTCAAAGCGGAAGCCGGAGACGCCGAGTTCCTCGACATAGTAGCGCAGGCTTTCGATCACCAGCCTTTGCACCGCCGGATGATCACAGCGCAGCGTATTGCCGGTACCGGTGTCGTTGACGAGCCGCTTCTTGCCGTCCACCTCGACCCAGCGATAATAAGTCTGCGGGTCCAGCCCCATCATCGACAGGATCGGCCCCTGGCTGTCGCCTTCCCCGGTATGGTTATAGACGACGTCGAGGATCACCGAGATGCCCGCCTTGCGATAGGCATCGGTCATCACCCGCAATTCCTGCGGGCCGCGCGGCGCCAGCCGTGGGTCCACCGCGAAATAGGCGACCGGATTGTAGCCCCAGGCATTGGTCAGGCCCAGGGCCGGCAGGTGCCCCTCGTCAATCCAGGCCGCCGTCGGCATCAACTGGACCGTATCGACGCCCAGGAACTTGAAGTGGTCGATGACACGTTTGGTGGTCAGCCCCGCGACCGTCCCACGCAGCGGCCCCTGCACGCTTGGATGCTGCATGGTGAACCCACGGACATTGAGCTCATAGAAGAGATTTGGAACCTTCTTCTTGCGCGGCTTGGAGAGGTCATCGGCGCCGCTGCGCACGATCGCCTTGGGCACGAGCGGCGCGGTGTCCACCCCGTCCTCGCGGGCCAGCCGCAGCCGCGGCGAACGCACAAATACGCGGTCCAGGTGGCGCGCATAGGGGTCAACAAGCAGCTTGTTGGGGTCAAAGAACAGTGCTTGATCGGGGTCATAGGGCCCATCGGCGCGCAGGCCATAGCGCGCCCCTGCGCCGATATTCGCGATCAGGCCGGCCCGGATATTGTCCTGGTGCACATCGAGTTCGAAGCGGTCGATCTCCTGATCGGATTCGTCGAACAGGCACACCCAGATGTGGGTGGCACTTTCCGAATAGACTGCAAAATTCACCCCTTCCGGGGTCACCGTCGCGCCAAGCGCATCGGTGCGCCCGGCATTGGGCACCAGTTCTGGTTTCATCGATAAGCCGTTCTAGGTAATGACGCTGGGCTCGGTCCGTCCGGTGCGCGACTTGATCCCTGCAAGCTGCTCGGCGACGCCAATGAGGGGTTCGAGTGCAAGCTGGGTGTCGAGGTCGTGGCGCCCATCGGCGGCCTCATAGCGTTCAAGATAGACCCGCAACGTGGCGCCGACCGTTCCGGTTCCGGACAGGCGCAGGACGATGCGTGATCCGTCGGTAAAACCGATGCGAATGCCCTGCTTGGCACTGGTCGAGCCATCGACCGGGTCGTGATAGGTGAAGTCATCGGCATAGGCGACCTGCAGGTCCTCGCCGAACGTCTTTCCCGGAAGCGACGGCAATTGCGCCCTCAGCTCGTCCACCAGTTTGTTGGCGATCCCTGCATCCACTTCCTCATAGTCGTGGCGCGTATAGTAGTTGCGGCCATAGGTCTGCCAATGCTCGCGCACGATGGCATCCACGCTCTGCTTGCGCGCGGCGAGAATGTTGAGCCAGAGCAGCACCGCCCATAGCCCGTCCTTCTCCCGGACATGGTTGGACCCGGTGCCGGCGCTCTCCTCGCCGCAGATGGTGACACGTCCCGCATCGAGCAGATTGCCGAAAAACTTCCAGCCGGTCGGCGTTTCGTGCATTTCGATGCCGAGTTTTTCCGCCACCCGGTCCGCTGCCGCGCTGGTCGGCATCGAGCGGGCGATCCCCGCTATGCCGGCCTTGTAGCCGGGCGCCAGATGCGCATTGGCCGCCAGGAGCGCGAGGGAATCCGATGGGGTGACGAAGCGGTTCTTGCCGATGATCAGGTTCCGGTCGCCGTCGCCATCCGAGGCCGCCGCGAAATCGGGCCCGGCATCGGTCATCAGCAGGTCGAACATGTCCTTGCAATAGACCAGGTTCGGATCGGGGTGCCCGTCATTGAAGGACGGAGATGGCGTGCCATTGATGACGGTGCCCTTCGGCGCGCCCAGCAGGCCTTCGAGAATGGCGTGAGCATAGGGGCCGGTCACCGCGTGCATGGCATCGAAGGTCATGCGGAAGCCGCCGGCGAACAGGCCACGAATGGCGTCGAAGTCGAACAGCGACTGCATCAGGGCCGCATAGTCCTTGACCGGGTCGATGACTTCCACGGTCATCTCACCCACGCGCTGCGTACCGATCGTCTTGAGGTCGATATCGGGTGCGTCGAGCGTCTTGTAGGTGTCGATAACCTTGGTGCGGGCAAAGACCGCGTCGGTGATCTTCTCCGGCGCCGGCCCGCCATTGCCCACATTGTACTTGATGCCGAAGTCGCCATCCGGGCCGCCCGGATTGTGGCTTGCCGACAGCACAAGTCCGCCAAAGGCCTGATAGTGCCGGATGATATTGCTGGCCGCAGGGGTCGACAGCAACCCGCCCTGACCCACCATGACCTTGCCGAAGCCATTGGCGGCCGCGATCCGGATCGCCTTCTGGATCGCCACGTCATTGTAGAAGCGCCCATCGCCGCCGATGACCAGCGTCTTGCCCGCGAACCCATCCAGGCTGTCGAAAATCGACTGGATGAAGTTCTCGACATAGTTCGGCTGGCTGAACACCGGCACGCGCTTGCGCAGGCCCGATGTTCCCGGCTTCTGGTCCTGGTATGGCGTCGTCTTAATCGTCTGCACTGTCATGTGTCGTCAATCCGGTCAGGGATGAATAAATCTGGGCATAGCGCGCGGCGCTGGACTGCCAGCTCACTTCCGATTTCATGCCGCGCCGCTGCATTTTCTTCCACGCCTTGTCGTCCGCATGGAGCGCGAGCGTCCGCCTTATGGCATCGCCGAGAGCGCCCTCGTCCGGTGGCGCGAACTGCACGCCCGTTGCCACTTCGGCCTGCAACGCCGCCACATTGGCGTCGATCACCGTGTCGTTGAGCCCGCCCACGCGGCTCACCAGCGGAATACATCCGTAACGCAGGGCATAGAGTTGGGTCAGGCCGCACGGCTCGAAGCGCGACGGCACCATCATGACGTCCGCCCCACCCTGCACCAGATGGCTCAGTGGCTCATTGTAGCCGGTGATCAGGCCAACCTTGCCGGGATAGCGCATGGCTGCGGCGCGAATGGCGTTTTCGAGCTCCGCATCCCCCGAACCCAACACGGCCAGTTGCGCGCCTGCGGCAACCATCATGTCGATATTGGCCGCCAGAAGGTCGATGCCCTTCTGCCAGGTCAGGCGGCTGACCACTGCAAACAGCGGCCCCTCGGCAGCATCCAGTCCGAAGGCGTCCTGCAGGGCCCGCTTGTTGATCGCGCGGTGGTGCACGGTGCTGGCCGCATAGTTCTGCGCCAGGGACGGGTCCGTTGCCGGGTTCCATGCCTCCATGTCGATGCCGTTGAGGACGCCGAACACCGTTGCCGAACGATTGTTGAGCAGGCCCTCCAACCCCATGCCGAAAGCCGGAGTGCGGATTTCGCTGGCATAGGTGGGCGACACCGTCGTCACCACATCGGCACATTCAACCCCGGCCTTGAGATAGCCGACACCGCCGTAATATTCGACACCCTCCACAGAAAAGGCATGGGCCGGCAGCCGCAACTGCCCGAAAATGTCCGCGCCGAACGTGCCCTGGAAGGCCATGTTGTGGACTGTGATGACGGTCCGCAGGCTCGCCGACGGCCCATATTTGACATAGGCCGGCACCAGCCCGGCCTGCCAGTCATGGGCGTGGATCACCTGCGGCCGATAGCCATCAACCAGGCCAAGCCCCAGTTGCGAGGCCACCCAGGACAGCGCCGCAAAACGCTTCCAGTTGTCCGGCCAGTCCCAGCCGTCGGGACTGACATAGGGATTGCCCGGCCGGTCGTAGAGCGCCGGCGCATCGAGGACGATGAGATCAAGGCCCGCGACGCGCCCGGCCACCAGCCGGCCCTTGACGCCGAACAGGTCGTCGAACACCGCAACCTCGCGTCCGCCCGCCATTTTGCCGGTAACCGCAGGATAGCCGGGCACCAGCGTGCGCATGCTCACCCCGGATTCGGCCAATGCCGCGGGCAGCGCACCCGCGACATCGGCCAGGCCGCCGGTCTTGATCAGCGGATAGATTTCCGAGGTAACGGAAAGGACTTCGATCATCGGTCCGCCAGATACTTGTTGACCATGCTCTGCGTGATCAGCGTGACACCATCGTCGGAACGGCGGAACCACTTGCTGTCGAATTCGGGGTCTTCGCCCACCACCAGGCCCTCGGGGATATTCACCCCGCGGTCGATGACCACTTTCTTCAGCCGCGCATTGCGGCCGATATCGCAATAGGGCAGCACCACCGCCTCTTCGAGCACCGAATAGGAATGGACGCGCGAGCCCGTGGACAGCAGCGTCTTCTGCAGGTGCCCGCCCGAGACGATGCAATCGCCCGAGACGAGGGAATTGACCGCCGAGCCGCGCCGGCCGTCAAAGTCATGCACGAATTTCGCCGGCGGAGTGATCTCGGCATAGGTCCAGATCGGCCAGTCCCGGTCGTAGAGATCGAGCTGCGGCTTGATGTCGGTGAGATCGATCGAGGCCTTCCAATAGGCATCGATGGTCCCCACGTCGCGCCAATAGCTGACCTCCTCATTGCTCGAGCGCACGCAGGAGCGCGGGAAGCGATGCGCCCAGGCGGTGCCGTTCTTGACGATATAGGGAATGATATCCTTGCCGAAATCGCGGCTGGACCCTTCCGTCGCCGCATCGCGCCGCAACTGCTCCATCAGGAACCGCGTCTCGAACACATAGATGCCCATGGAGGCCAGCGCCATGTCCGGCTTGTCGGGAATACCCGGCGGGTCCTTCGGCTTCTCGACGAAATCGACAACCCGGTCGCGCCCGTCCACATGCATGACGCCAAAGCCCGTGGCCTCCATGCGCGGCACTTCGAGACACCCGATGGTCACATCGGCACCGGTGTCCACATGCTGGCGCAGCATGATTTCGTAGTCCATCTTGTAGATGTGGTCGCCCGCCAGGATGACAATGTAGCGCGCGCCCGAATCCTCGATGATGTCCATGTTCTGGTACACGGCGTCGGCGGTGCCGGCATACCACATGTCCTCGCGCACCCGCTGGCTGGCCGGCAGGACGTCAAAGCTCTCGTTCCGCTCCGGCCGCAGGAAGTTCCAACCGCGCGACAGGTGCCGGATCAGCGAATGCGCCTGATACTGGGTGGCCACCGAAATGCGGCGAATACCCGAATTGATCGCATTGCTGAGCGCGAAGTCGATGATGCGCGACTTGCCGCCGAAATAGACCGCGGGCTTGGCGCGCCGGTCGGTCAGTTCCATGAGGCGCGTGCCGCGCCCACCGGCCAGAACATAGGCCATGGCCTCGCGGGCCAGGGGCGAAGGTGCCCGATAATCTGCCATTCTCACTACCCTCCACTACTGCCCGGCTGAGGCCGGGACGTATTGCACTGAAGCCGGGATCACTCCGGCTCGTATTTCAGGAACAAGGTGGCCAGTGGCGGCAGATAGAGTTCTGCCTCCGCCGGCATGTGTCGTCCCTCAACGGCCAGGGCCGTGACGCCCCCCTGGTTCCCGGTATTGCCGCCGGCATACCAGCCGGCATCGGTATTCACGCGCTCCACCCAGCGCCCGGCCAGCGGCAGGGGCACCTTGTACCCACTGCGCGGCACCGGCGTGAAATTGGAGATCACCAGCACCGGATCGGCCCCCGGCGCCTGTCTGATCCAGGCCAGGACCGAATTGGATTGGTCATTGCCGATCACCCATTCGAAGCCATCTGGCTCGCAATCGCGCTCATAGAGCGCCGGCAGGGTGCGATATGCCGTGTTGAGATCGGCAACCAGCCGCCTGATGCCCTCATGGTTCGGCGCATCGAGCAGGAACCAGTCCAGCGCCCGGCTTTCCGACCATTCCTCGCGCTGTGCGAATTCCTGTCCCATGAACAACAGCTTCTTGCCCGGGTGCCCCCACATATAGGCGAGATAGGCCCGCAGGTTGGCGAATTGCTGCCAGTCATCGCCCGGCATCTTGGTCAGCAGCGATCCCTTGCCATGCACCACCTCGTCGTGGCTGAGGGGCAGAACGAAATTCTCGCTGAACGCGTACATGAACCCGAAGGTCATGTCGTTGTGGTGATAGCGCCGGTGGATCGGCGACCGGCTCATGAACCGCAGCGTGTCGTTCATGAAGCCCATGTTCCACTTGAAGCCGAAGCCCAGCCCGCCATCATAGGTCGGGGCGCTGACACCCGGCCAGGACGTCGACTCTTCGGCGATCATGAAGGCACCGGGAAACTGCCGGTACACTTCGGCATTGACCCGCTGCAGGAACGCCACCGCTTCCAGGTTCTGGTTGCCGCCATGCTGGTTGGGCACCCATTCACCGGCCTGGCGCGAATAATCGAGATAGAGCATCGAGGCCACGGCATCCACGCGCAGGCCATCGATATGGAACTGGTCGAACCAGAACAGCGCATTATTGGTCAGGAAGGCCGATACTTCCTTGCGCCCGAAATTGTAGATCGCCGTGTTCCAGTCGGGGTGATAGCCCTGCCGGGGGTCCTCATGCTCGTAGAGCGCCGTTCCATCGAACCGTGCGAGACCATGCTCATCGGTGGGAAAATGCGCCGGCACCCAATCAAGGATAACGCCGAGGCCAGCCTCATGGGCCGCGTTGACCAGCCGCGCAAACCCGGCCGGGTCGCCAAACCGGGCCGTCGGCGCAAATAGCCCAGTAGGCTGATAGCCCCAGCTGGGGTCGAAGGGGTGCTCGGAGACCGGCAGGAATTCGAGATGGGTATAGCCCATGTCCGCCGCATAGGGCACGAGTTGCTCGGCCAGTTGGTCATAGGACATGAAGCTGCCATCGGGGCGGCGGCGCCAGGAGCCCAGATGCACCTCGTAGATGGACATGGGCGTGCGCCGCCAGTCCTTGCTCGCCCGCTCCTCCATGTATTTCTGGTCGGACCAGGTGAACGGGGTCGGGTCCGGAACGATCGAAGCCGTGCGGGGCCGCATTTCGGCCTGCCGGGCAAATGGATCGGCCTTGAGCGGCAAGACTTTTCCGTCCTTGCCGACGATTTCATACTTGTAGATGGTGCCGGTGCCGAGAACGGGAATGAACACTTCCCAGATGCCCGAGCGGTTGCGCATCGGATTGCGCCGGCCGTCCCACTCGTTCCATGGCCCCACCACGGACACACGCTGCGCATTAGGGGCCCAGACGGCGAAATGGGTGCCGTGAATGCCCTCGAATTCCATTTCGTGGGCGCCCAGCTTGTCGAACAGCCGCAAATGGCTGCCTTCACCGATAAAGTAATCGTCCATCGGCCCCAGGACAGGACCGAAGGAATAAGCGTCGTGGACGTCCCATTCACCGCCCGCATTGCGGGCGCGGTAGCGAATGGGCTGGGCGTGGTCGAGGTCCACCTTGCCTTCGAAAAATCCAGCCTTGTGCCGGGGGATCAGGTGGCCAAGGGCGCGCCCGTCGAGAGTAAAGGCATCCAGGCTTTCCGCGTGGGGCACAAAGGCCCGCAACACCCAATGGCCCGAAACTTCGTGCAGACCCAGGAACGCGAAGGGATTGCCGTGATGGCCACCCACGATGGCGTCCACTTCCCTGCCGTCGGCTTGCCAGATTTCCTTCGTCAAACTCACGCCCACTCTCCCCGTTCGTCGCTGCGGACGAATTATCCAGGCATTTCAATCCGGTCTCGCCAGGCCCTCACCCGGCAATACACCCATTCCGTCAGCTGGTTGGCACCCCCCAGATGTCGGCCGCGTATTGGCGGATGGTTCTGTCCGACGAGAAGAACCCGACGCTGGCCGTGTTGCGAATGGCCATGGCGCCCCAGCGCGCCTTGTCCTTCCACAACGCGTCGACCCGCGTTTGGGCTGCGGCATAGGCATCAAAATCGCGCGCCACCATGAACCAGTCATGGTCATAGAGCCCGCCGATCAGGTCCCGATACCGGTTCGGGTCGTCCGGCGAGAACACGCCCGAAGCGATGGAGTCGAGCGCCTCGCGCAGGCGTGGCGAGGAGTCGATGGCCCCGCGCGGCACTTCTCCGCGAGCGCGCTTGTCCTCCACTTCCTCTGTGGTAAGACCGAAGATGACGATGTTGTCGTCACCCACTTCATTGTGCATCTCGACATTGGCGCCATCCATGGTGCCGATTGTCAGCGCCCCATTGGCCATGAACTTCATGTTGCCGGTGCCCGAGGCTTCCATGCCGGCCGTCGAAATCTGCTCCGACAGGTCCGCGCCGGGCACGATCACTTCCGCTAGGCTGACATTGTAGTTGGGCAGGAAAACCACCTTGAGCAGGCCGCGCACCGCCGGGTCATTGTTGATGACCCGGGCCACGTCGTTGATCAGCTTGATGATCAGCTTGGCGTTCCAGTAGCTCGGCGCCGCCTTGCCGGCGAAAATCTTCACGCGCGGCACCCAGTCCCTTTCGGGATGAGCACGGATATCGTCATACAGCGCCACGGCATGAATGATGTTCAGCAATTGCCGCTTGTATTCGTGAATGCGCTTGATCTGCACATCGAACAGCGCATTGGGGTCGACCTTGATATTGACGCGGTCCTTGATGAGTTTTGCCAGCCGCTCCTTGTTGGCGTGCTTGACCGCCGCGAACTGCTTCTGGAAGTTCGGATCGTCGGCATGGGCCAGAAGCCCCTTGAGCTTGTCGATATCGTCGAGGAATTCCGGTCCGATCCGTTCGCTGACCAGCTTGGTGAGGGCCGGATTGCACTGCATCAGCCAGCGGCGCGGGGTGATGCCATTGGTCTTGTTGTTGATGCGCTCCGGATAAAGCTTGTGCAGGTCGGCAAACACCGTCTGCTTCATCAGTTCCGTATGCAGCGCGGAAACGCCGTTGATCGAATGCGAACCCACAAAGGCCAGTTGCCCCATGCGCACCCGCCGTCCACCGTGCTCGTCGATCAGCGACACCGCAGCGACCTGCTGGTCGGAGAATTTCGCCTTGTTGCGGGCCTCGGCCAGGATGTCGGCATTGATCTGGTAGATGATCTGCATGTGGCGCGGCAGCAGCCGCTCGAGCAGGGCCACAGGCCAGCTTTCGAGCGCCTCTGGCAGCAGCGTATGGTTGGTATAGCCAAACGTGCCCTTGGTGATCCTCCAGGCGTCGGCCCACTTCATCCCGTTATTGTCGATCAGCACGCGCATCAATTCGGCTACGGAAATGGCCGGGTGCGTATCGTTGAGCTGGATTGCGACCTTGTCGGGCAGCGAACCGAGATCGCCATATTGCTGCAGGTGCCGCCGGACGATGTCCTGCAGCGAGGCCGAGGAGAAGAAGAACTCCTGCCGCAGCCGCAATTCCTGCCCGGCAGCGGTAGAATCGGCCGGGTAGAGCACGCGGGTAATCGCTTCAGCCTTGGCGCTCTCTTCCAGGGCGCCGATATGGTCGCCGGAATTGAACTTGTCGAGCAGGATCGGGTCGATCGGCTGCGCGCTCCACAGGCGCAGGGTATTCACGCGCTTGCCGCGCCAGCCGACGATCGGGGTATCGTAGGCCACGGCCAGCAGATGCTCGTTCGGCCGCCACTCCTGACGCACCTCGCCATCCGGGTCCGTCATCGGCTCGACATGGCCGCCGAAACCGACCTCATAGGCGCTTTCGCGGCGCTCGAACTCCCACGGATTGCCATGGGCAAGCCAGTCTTCCGGCAGCTCGACCTGCCAGCCTTCGCTCATTTCCTGGCGGAAAAGTCCGTGCACATAGCGGATGCCATAGCCATAGGCCGGGATATTCACCGACGACATGGATTCAAGGAAACACGCCGCCAGCCGGCCAAGGCCGCCATTGCCGAGCGCGGCATCGGGCTCGAGATTGATCAGGTCGCCCAGATCGACCTTGAGGTTCTTGAGCGCTTCGGCAACCGGCTCCATCAGCCCGACATTGCTCATGGCATCGCGCATCAGCCGGCCGATGAGGAATTCGAGGCTTAGGTAATAGACTCGCTTGTTCGACGTCCGCCAGGTTTCGCGCGAGCTCTCCATCCAGCGATCCATGATCCGATCGCGAACGGCCAATATTGTTGCCCGCAACCAATCATGCGGCCGGGCGACGATAGGATCCTTGCCAACCGAGTAAATCAGGTTCTCAAGGATCTCTGCCTGTAGCGCCTCAACAGTTGTGGCGCGGGGCTCCGGCGTAGGAGCATCGTAAACGATCGGTTTTTGCGGCATCTCGCAATCCAGTATTCATGACGATGTTCCCCTCTAGATGCGCCACTCTTGCACTTAATTTGTGCAGGGAAAAGCCCCCTCCCGAAAGCGGGGCTCAACCACCCTGCGTTTCGCGTTCGCTGCGCTGGGCCACCGCCTCGGCATCGGCGTCCGAAACCGTGACACCGCCCTCGCGCGCCTGCTCGCGGGCATTGTTCAAAAGCAGCTGTCCGCCGGTGCGCCAATCGTCTCCGTTCAGCTGCAACTCGAAGCGCTGCCGGTCGCGCTCGCGCAGGCCCTCGATGATATCGGCGATCTGTTGCTCGTCGGCGCCCAGCTGGCGGATCGCTTCCCCGCCAAAGGTTGCGGCGCTGTCGAACACCTCGCGCCGCTGGTAATCGACCCCGGCTCTCATCAGCTCGATGGCGTGGACGCGGTCGAAGGCGCGAGCCATGACCTTGGCCAGTGGAAATTCGTGCCGCACCAGTTCGACGATGCGGTTGGTCCGCTCCCGCCCATCGGTACACACCAGAATCAGGTCAGCCGTGCCGGCCCCCGCCGCCCGCAAGATATCGAGCCTGGTGCCGTCTCCGTAGTAAACCTTGAACCCGATCTGCGCGGCGGCCCGGATCATGTCGGTGTCGTTGTCGATGATCGAGACGCTGTAGCGCAGGGCCAGCAGCGGCTGGCTGACGATCTGCCCGAACCGGCCGAAGCCGATGATCAGCACCTTGGCGCTCAATCCGTCCGCCGTCTCCACCCCGTCCATCGATTGCACCTTCTTGGGCATCAGGTAGCGCATGCCGATGATCCCGAAGGGCGTCAGCACCATGGAAATGATCACCGTTGCCGTGAAGATCGCATTGGTCGGCGCATCGATCAGCCCGGTCGATGCGGCGGTGGTATAGAGCACGAAGGCGAATTCACCGCCCTGCCCCATGAGCACCGCGCGCTCCAGCGCCTCGGCGTGATCAGAGCGCAGCAGCCGGGCAATGACATAGATCGCCACCGCCTTGACCAGCATGTAGGCGACGACGCTGATGGCGATGAGCTGCCAGTTCTCGGCCACGACGCCAAGGTCGAGCGACATGCCGACAGCGAGGAAGAACAGGCCCAATAGCAATCCGCGGAACGGTTCGACATCGGCCTCCAGCTGGTGCTTGAAGGTCGAGGTCGACAGCAGCACCCCGGCCAGGAACGCCCCCATGGCCATGGACAGCCCGCTGACCTGGAACAGCAGCGCCGCACCCAGAACCACCAGCAGGGCTGCCGCAGTCATCACCTCGCGCACCCGCGCCTGCGCCAGAAAGGCGAAGAACGGATTCATGATCCGCCGCCCGAGGAAAATCAGCAGCAGGATGGCGCCGACCGCCAGCCCGAATGCAGCCAGCCGTGTCCAGGCATCGGCATCATCCGTTGTCGGCGACAGGAAGGCCACCACCGCCAGGAGCGGCACAATGGCGAGGTCTTCGAGCAGCAGGATCGACACCATTTTCTGCCCGCCATCGGTCGCCAGTTCGCCGCGCTCGCCAAGGATTTGCATGACGATGGCCGTCGAGGTCAGCACGAACCCCATGCCGAAAACAAAGGCTACCACCGGCGCAAAGCCGATCAGCACGCCGACGCCCGTCAGCAGAGCCCCGCAGGTGCCGACCTGGATCACGCCCAGGCCGAATATCTGCTTGCGCAGGGCCCAGAGGCGCATGGGCTCCATTTCGAGCCCGATGATGAACAGAAAAAGCACCACGCCCAGTTCGGCCGCAGCCAGCACCGAAGCCGGATCGGCAATCAGCCCGATGCCGGACGGGCCGAGCACCAGCCCTGCCGCGAGGTACCCGAGCACCGAGCCGAGGCCCAGCCGCTTGAACAGCGGCACGGCGATGACGCCTGCAGCCAGCAGGGCAACGACCGGCACCAGGTCCACCCCATGGTGCGCCGCCTCCGCCGCATGAGAAACCACCTCGCCTGCCATGTCTATTCCCCGAAACTATTGGGGATCGACACTGATGCGGCATGGCTCCGGCGTCAAGCGCCGGCTCCGCATGTCCCATCTTCAGTTTGCGGCAGGCTCGACCCCGGTCGGTCCGGTGCCCGGTGGTGGCTCATCCCTGGATTGGCTGCGCTTTTCCGCCGCCCGATCCTGTCGTTGTTCGCGGATCGCCTGGGCCGCATTGGCCAGCAGTTCCTCGCGATCGCTCATGCTTCTGGTTCGGCGGACCGGGCGGCGCGGCCGCACCGGCCTGCTCGGCAAGGCATGGGCAATCACCGATTGGGCGATCAGCAGCGCCGGCACGGCCACCAGTCCGCCCACCGGTCCCCATGCCCAGATCCAGAAAGTGATCGAGAGGAAGATGATGAACGGATTGAGCGTCAGGCTGCGCCCGATGAAATGTGGGGTGAAAATCTGCCCCTCGACGAAATTGATGCCGGCATAGCACGCCACCGGCAAAAGGATTTCCGGCAGTGTCGTCTGCGTCCCCAGCCCGACGGCCAACAGCACCGTGATCATGATCGCCTGCCCCACATAGGGAATGTAGTTGAGCACCGCGGCCATGGCGCCCCACAGCAGCGGCGAGGGCATGCCGATGATCCACATCGCCGTGGCCACGGCCGTGCCGACGCACAGGTTGATCATGGTCACCGACAGCAGGAACCGGCTGACTTTGGCCTCGACATCCCGAAACACATGCGCCGTGCGCCAGCGCATCCGGCGGGTGACGCACATCGACAGGACCGACATGCGGATATGATCGCGCGTGGCGACGAAGAAATAGAGGCTGGCAAGGAATATGGCGATTTGCGCCAGTGCAGCGGGCGCCATCAGCGCCACCCCCGTCACCGTGCTGCCGTCTTCCACCGTCACCGCCATGGCATCGTCGGTGCCGAGGATGGCAGAGAGCTGTTGCTGGAATTCGCCAAGCGACTCGAGCGGTCCCTTGAGCGATGCCAGTTGCGATTGCAGCTTCTCCCAGATCAGCGGCGCCCGCGCCACCCACTCACTGAGCGGCACGGCAAAGAGCACGCTGAAGGACGAGATCACCGTCAGCAGCAGCAGCACGACGACGCCCGCCGACAGCGCCGAAGGCACGCCCCAGCTCTCGACCTTGTCGGCAACCGGCCCGAACATCAGCCCGACCACCACCGCAAGTGTCACGGGCGCCAGAAACACCTTTCCGGCCTGCAGCACCATGAGCAGCACCGCCAAGCCGATGCCGACAATGGCCAGGCGAGCCGCATTGGTCAGAACCCGCTCGAACTGGCTTTCATTCATGTCTGGCGATGGCGCCTTTGAAACGGGGCGGAGCATTCGGATCCTGACCTTGGTGTGTGATGCGAAAAACGCCAGGCCACAGCATTCGTTCCGGTTCACGCCAATATCGACCCGCCCGCCCGGCTTGGATAAGCTCGCCGCGAATCTGTTCCAACATCCGAAGGCCGCCATGTCCCGCAAGATCATCATCGACACAGACCCAGGCCAGGACGATGCCGTTGCCATTCTTCTGGCCCTCGCCTCGCCGGAGGAGCTGGATGTCCTGGGGATCGTGGCCGTGGCCGGCAATGTCGGTCTTCACCACAATGCCAACAATGCGCTCAAGATCGTCGAATTGTCCGGTCGCACCGATGTGCCGGTCTATGCGGGTTATTCGCGGCCCATGCGCCGCCACCTCGTTACGGCCGAGCACGTCCATGGCGATACCGGCCTCAATGGCCCCGATCTTCCCGAGCCAACGATCAAGCTCCAGAGCCAGCATGGCGTCGACTACATCATCGACACCATCATGCAGGCGGAGCCCGGGACCATTACCCTCTGTACCCTCGGCCCGCTCACCAACATCGCAATGGCCCTCGTCAAGGAACCGGCCATCGCCGAGCGCATCGAAGAAATTGTCATGATGGGCGGGGCCTGTTTCGAAGGCGGCAACATTACGCCCTGCGCCGAGTTCAACATCTATGTCGACCCCGAAGCCGCCGATGTCGTCATGCGGTGCGGCGCCCCCATCACCATCCTGCCGCTGGATGTGACGCACATGATCCAGTCGACACCGCCGCGCCTGGATGCCATCAAGGCCCTGGCCAGCAAGACCGGCGATGCCGTCCATGCCATGCTGACCTTCTCCGAAACCTTCGATCTCAACAAATATGGCTGGGACGGTGCGCCGCTCCATGACCCCACTGTCATCGCCTATCTGCTGAAGCCCGATTTGTTCGAATGGCGCCACTGCAATGTCACCGTCGAAACCGCCAGCGAGCTGACCGTCGGCATGACCGTGGTCGATTACTGGCACGTCACCGGCCGGGCCTACAATGCCAACTACGTCCGCTCCGGCGACGCCGACGGCTTCTACACCCTCCTCACCGAACGCCTGGCACGCCTGCCCTGATCCCCACCGCGCCATTCCTGCGAAATCAGGCTCCACCCACAAAGTCATTCCTGCCCCACCACAATGTCATCCCCGCGAAAGCGGGGACCTCCGTTTCAAACCCATCCCCCTCTGCGGGAAATGAGTAGACCTCATCCCCCGCCTTCGCGGGGGCATGCTCTGACCACCCGCCGAGCCAGAGCAGACCTCATCCTGAGCCAGTCGAAGGACGAGGTCGTGGCACCAAAGCCTCCGCGCAATCGACCTCGCGGTTCGACAAGCTCACCATGAGGTCTCCCGGGGTTCGCCCGCTTCCTCGCACAACGTCGATCTCGCCCACCTCCACCGCATCATTGCCGCGAAATCAGGCATCCACCCACAAAGTCATTCCCGCCCTACCCCCACAATGTCATTCCCGCGAAAGCAGGAACCTCCGTTTCAAAACCACACCCCACCGAGCCAAGAGTAGACCTCATCCCCCGCCTTCGCGGGGGCAGGCTCTGAGCCCGTCGAAGGACGAGGTCGTGGCACCAAAGCCTCCGCGAGCTCGACCTCGTGGTTCGACAAGCTCACCATGAGGTCTCCCGGGGTTCGCCCGCCTACCTCCACAGCGTCATTCCCGCGAAATCGGCATCCACCCCCAAAATCATTCCCGCCTACCCACAATGTCATTCCCGCGAAAGTGGGGACCTCAAGTCACAATTGCAGGCCCATCCGCCCGTAGCACCACCTCCCGCTCAACCCCCACATTCTCGAGAAACGCCCGGTCGTGGCTGACGATCAGCAGCGCGCCGTCATAGGCCCGCAGGCCCGCCTCGACCACTTCGATCGCCTCGATGTCGAGGTGGTTTGTAGGTTCGTCGAGAACGATCAAAATCGGTGGCGCTGCGCCGCCGAGCACGCAGGCCAGCCCGGCTCGCAGCATTTCCCCGCCGCTCAGGGTTCCCACTACCTGCAAGGCCGCCTCGTTGCGAAACTTGAAGGCCGCCAGCATGGCGCGGCAATCGTTGATGCTACCCTGCGGATTGAGCCGGCGGAAATTCTCGACAATGGTCTGCTCCCGATCGAGCAGGGCCACCTGTTGGTCCAGAAATGCGATGGGCCCGCCCAATTGAACATGACCGGCGCCTGGTTTCAGGACGCCGGTGAGCAAATTGAGCAGCGTCGTCTTGCCGACCCCATTTGGGCCGGTGATCGCCACCCGTTCGGGCCCCACGATATCGAGCGAAAAATTGCGTATGACCGGGCGTTCCGCATCGTGGCCGCCGGTCAGTCCCTGCGCCCGCAGTACGAGCTTGCCCGCGTGCAGGCCACTTGGGGGCAGTGTAATCGAAAACGGGGTCAGCACCTCGACACGCGCCCGCGCCTCAATGGCCTGGCCCTCTGCCGCCGCCGCCTGTTTCTGGGACAATCGGTTTAGCCCGCCTGTCGTGGCTTCGGCCCGCCGCTTCATCCCGCCCAGCAATATCTTGGGCGCCCCGCCCTTGGCCCCTTTCCTTGCCCCGGCCGCATTGCGCTTGTCCTGACGCTCGCGGGCATCCTGCGCGGCCCGTGCCGCGTCGCGAACCTGCCGCTCCGCCACATCCAGGTCATGCTGGACCGCTGCGAGTTCCTGGGCCTTGCGCTCCCGGTAAAAGCTCCAGTTGCCGCCATAGCTCGTGGCACCGAGACCGGTCAGCTCACAGATGGCGTCCATGTTTTCGAGAAGCACCCTGTCATGGCTGATGACCACGGCCGCGCCCTTCCATTGCGCAAGCAGTTCCGCCACGGCAGCCCGGCCGTCGCCATCCAGATTATTCGTGGGTTCATCGAGAAGGATCAGGTCCGGCGCATCGAAAATCAGCGCCGCCAGTGCCGCCCGCGTCCGCTGCCCACCGGACAGCGTCGCCAACTCTGTATCGGGGCCGACCTCGAGGGCCAAAGCTGCAAGGGCCGTTTCGAGCCTGGCCTCGAGCGTCCAGTCGGCCTCCGCGATTTCATCGGCACCGGCATCTCCCCGCATGCACTTGGCCAGGAGGTCAAGGCCTGGCCGCGCCCCGAAGAGATCGGCTATGGTCTCCCCATCCTGCGGCCGAACCTGCTGGCGCAGGATGCCGAGCCGACCGGCGATACTGATCGTACCGGCGGCGGGTGCCAGTTCCCCGGCAACGAGGCGCAGCAACGTGGTCTTGCCGACGCCGTTGCGGCCGACAAGTCCTGTCCGGCCGGTGCCGAAACTGAGGTCGAGATTAGAAAAAAGCGGGCGGCCGTCAGGGCCGGAATAGCTTAGGCGCGAAATCGTCACGGAGGCAGGCATGGATATCCCCATTGGCAAGGCAGTTCGGCTTTGCGTTTGGGATCGTGTCCATGTGGCACCGTCCGGTCGTGTTGCGATGCCCTGAAAATAGGAAATCAGGCGCGCGCGTCAACCGCCCTCTGGCGGAAATCATGGCGCGGGCATAATGTCCGCCCGTTATTTTCGGATGGCCATCATGGACCTGTTCACCCTCCTTGCCTTCACCATCGCCTATGCCATCGCCGTCCTGGTCCCCGGTCCAGGCGTCGCGGCCGTCGTGGCCCGCGCCCTTGGTGGCGGCTTCAAGGGGGCTTTTCCCATGGTGCTCGGCATCCTTCTGGGTGACCTCGTCTATTTCGTATTTGCCGTGTTTGGGCTTGCCGCCATCGCCACCTGGTTCGGTCCGGTCTTTACCGTGGTCCGCTGGGCCGGCGCCGCTTACCTCCTCTATATCGCCTGGAAATTCTGGACGGCCCGCCCCGGCTCCGAGCAGATGAAGCCGCGCAATGAAGATGCGCTGAAGACCTTCCTCGCCGGCTTTTCCCTCACCATGGGCAATCCCAAGACCATCGTCTTCTATCTGGCCATCCTGCCCACCGTCGTCCCCCTCGGCCAGATGACCCCGCTGGCCTTTGTGGAACTCACAGCCATCGTGATCGTCGTGCTCCTGCTGATCGGGTGCGGCTATGCCTGGCTCGCATCGGCCGCCCGCGAAATGTTCCGTAGCGAAAAAGCACTTGGTCGTCTCAACAAGACGGCCGGCGCCATGATGGCCGGTGCCGCCGGTCTCGTCCTGACCCAGCATTAAGGGCGGGTATTAGGAGCGGCATAACTTTTTTGGCTTGCACAGCAAATGCTAGCAGTGTGCTAACCAAATCACGCATGGCGTATAGACCAGCGCTGAGCGGCATGACCGGCTTCAACTGCGCGTGATATTCAGGTTTCGTTAATACCTGTGACCGCCAACTAAACCCATGGTATACACGGGAAAAATCACGCGCTTCAACATGCACCAGCTGCCGCCATACGAGCGGATGCAGCACCTGCGCGCCCGTCGATTGGCTGCCGCCGAGGTCGCCCAGAAAAGCGCGATCCTCGCCGGCAATTTCGCCTCGATTCAGACCAGCAAAACCGTGTCCTATGGCGATCTGGTTTCCAAGGTGGCCATGCAGCGGCTGCTCAAGAAGGTCTGACCCTAAGCCCTTGCTGGCACTATCCTTTTCAGAAGCGCGCTCAGCTCTGCCGGTGGCTTCTGCTCGATGCGGCGATAGGTTCGTCCATCCGGCGTCCGGGTGACATAACCCATATCCACCATGGCCCGGCGCAGCAGCGCATGATCCCCGAATCCGGCCCAGGCATTGAGCAATTCCGTATTCTCACGATCGGAATAGTCACGCCCCGGCTCCATCCGGCTCCACAGGGCCCAGAGGCATAGTGGCTGCTGGATGTTCCGCGCCGGCCAGCGCAACAGCACGCCATCGGCATCGAAATGCCTGCTGACCTTTTCCACCAGTTGCAGGTCCACGGGCTCGGCGGCAGGCCGGTCATCGTGTACGGCCTTGAAATGTTGGTAGTTTCGAAACCCGGCGGCGCGGGTCAGCATGTTGAGCATTTCAACATGACCGGGCGCACCATCGCGCGCGGCGATCTGCTCACGCAACTGCTTGGCGAAGGCGGAAAGGTCAGCGATGACCAGGGATTGAACACGTTTCGACATGGCTCTTCCTTGAGCGCTCGCCCGCCGGAGAAGGCGGTGTCACGGTCGCCGGCTTGCGACTGAGCACAAGGGATTGGTGCGTGTCGAAGGTCTTTCTGAGCAGGTTTAGCTTCCCTGTCGGGACGGCGACGCCTCGGTGAACTGCAGACCGTTGTGCTGGAATACGCCTTTGCGGTCCTGCCGACAAGGGCAACGATTCCGCCGCCTCATCACAGAATGAACACTCCGAAACGGCCCCGTCCCCTCGGCTTTTTCATGCATGGGCTCGCGCGATCGGCCGACTAACGTCTTCTGAAACCTCAATTTCGCAGGCAGGCTGCTTCGGGGCGACCACGCTGCGCACAAGCACACTTTACATATAATAGTACTTTATATAGCGTGTGCTCACCGTCGAGGCGCAAAGCCCGACTGGCATTTGGGAGGATCCATCGTGAGCATCATTACCAAGCTTGCCCTCGCGGCAGGCCTCGCTACCGCCTTGTCTTCTGGCGCCCTGGCCCAGGACATTTCCGGCAAGGTTATCGGCTTCAGCCAGATCGGCTCGGAGTCCGGCTGGCGCGCTGCGGAAACGTCCGTCACCCGGCAGCAGGCCGAGGAACGTGGCGTCGACCTCAAGTTCGCAGACGCCCAGCAAAAGCAGGAAAATCAGATCAAGGCCATCCGTGGCTTTATCGCCCAGGGCGTTGACGCGATCCTGGTCGCCCCGGTGGTTGCCACTGGCTGGGAAGACGTTCTCAACGAAGCCAAGGAAGCCGAAATTCCGGTTATCCTGCTGGACCGCGGCATCGACGCGCCGGAAGACCTGTACCTGACTTCGGTCGCGTCCGATCAGGTTCTGGAAGGCCGTGTGGCCGGTGAGTGGCTGGTGAACGAAGTCGGCGGCGAAGACTGCAATGTCGTCGAATTGCAGGGCACCGTTGGTTCAAGCCCCGCCATCAACCGCAAGCAGGGCTTCGAGGAAGGCATTGCCTCGGCGGCCAATATCACCATTTCCCAGAGCCAGACCGGTGACTTCACCCGCTCCAAGGGCAAGGAAGTGATGGAAGCCTTCCTCAAGTCGTCCAATGGCGGTGCCGATATCTGCGCCGTCTATGCCCACAATGACGACATGGCCGTTGGCGCCATCCAGGCGATCAAGGATGCCGGCCTCAAGCCCGGCGAAGATATCCTGGTTGTCTCCATCGACGCTGTGCCCGACATCTTCACCGCCATTGCCGCAGGCGAAGCCAATGCCACTGTCGAGTTGACCCCGAACATGGCCGGTCCGGCCTTCGATGCTCTCGCTGCCTACTGGGCCGACGGCACCGAGCCGGAAAAGTTCATCATCACCGAGTCCAAGCTCTACACGGCAGCCGACGATCCGCAGGGCGAATATGATCGCCGCAAGGACCTCGGCTACTAAGCATGCAATGAACCTCGCGGGTGAGTGTCCAACACTCACCCGCGGTGTCATTCCCGCCCATGCGGGAACCCCTGTTCTCGGACGGAGGTCTCTGCTCTCGCGGGGATGACGCAGAGATAGTTCCGCTTTACGGTCGGCGGCGGGGGAATTTCCAATGACAGAGGCAGCTTTCGCGCTCGAAGCGCGCGGTATCGTCAAGATATTCGGCAACCATGTCGCGCTCGATGCTGTCGACTTTGGTCTGCGGGCCGGTGAAGTCCATGCGCTGCTCGGCGAAAACGGCGCCGGAAAGTCGACGCTCATCAAGATCCTGACCGGCGCCTATCAGCCCGAGGACGGCGCGGTGCTGGTGGACGGTACTGCTGTTCATCTCGACAATCCGCAGCAGGCCCAGACCCATGGCATCGGCACGGTCTATCAGGAAGTAAACCTGCTGCCGAACCGGTCTGTCGCCGAAAATCTCTTTCTCGGACATCAGCCGACCCGCTTCGGTCTTGTCGACCGCAGGCGCATGGAGCGGCAGTCACGCGACATCCTCAAGCGCTATGGGCTGGACATCGATCCGGCCAGCGAACTGGGCGGACATTCGGTCGCCGTGCAACAGATCATCGCCATTGCCCGGGCCGTCGAACTTTCCGGCAAAGTGCTCATCCTCGATGAACCCACCGCCAGTCTCGATCGCAATGAGGTAGAACGCCTGTTCGAAATCATGCGTGATCTCAAGAGCCAGGGCCTGGCCATCGTCTTCATCACCCATTTTCTCGACCAGGTTTTTGCCATCTCAGACCGCGTCACCGTCTTGCGCAACGGCAAACTGGTCGAAACGCGCGCCCTCGACGACGTCACGCGAACCGACGTGGTGCGCCTGATGCTGGGCAAGGATGTCGCCTTTTCCGGCGCCACGGCCCTTGAGGATGCGCGCCCCCAGGGCGAAGTCCTGCTCGACTTCGCCGAATTCGGCCGCAAGCGCAGCGTGCACCCGTTCAGCCTCACCATTCACAAGGGCGAGGTTGTCGGCGTGGCCGGCCTGCTCGGATCTGGGCGCACGGAAATGGCGCGGATCATGTTCGGCGCCGATGCCGCCGATCAAGGCGAACTGCGCGTTCAGGGCAAACCGGCCTCGGTCTCCCGGCCGAGCGACGCCATTGCGCTTGGCTTTGGATTCTGCCCCGAGGACCGCAAGGCCGAAGGCATATTTGGAGACCTCTCGGTCCGCGAAAACATCGTGATTGCGCTACAGGGCAAGCTGGGCTGGTTCAGCGCCCTCAATCGCGATGAACAGATGGAAATCGCCGGCCGCTTCGGCGAATCCATGGACATACGCGCCGCCTCACTCGACATGCCGATCAAGCTTCTGTCTGGCGGCAACCAGCAAAAGGTCATCCTGTCCCGCTGGCTGGCTACCGACCCCGCATTCCTCATTCTCGACGAACCCACGCGCGGCATCGATGTCGGCGCCCATGCCGAAATCGTGCGGACCATCAATCGGCTGCGCGACGAGGGCCTGGCGCTGGTCGTCATTTCTTCGGAACTGGATGAAGTCGTCGCCTACTCGTCCCGTATCGTCGTTATGCGCGATCGCGAAATGGTGGCCGAACTCAGTGGCGAGAACATCAATCCCGGCGTCATCGTGCAGGCGATAGCCAATCACCGCGAGGGCCCCACGCCATGACCCGCCGCTTCCTGAGCAAGCTCGCCAACCCGCAATTGCTGGCGCTGGTTGGCATCCTCTTGATCAACTGGCTGATCTTCCCGCCGTTCTTCCGCATCACCTGGCAGGACGGGCGCCTGTTCGGCAGCCTCATCGACGTGCTCAACCGCGGGGCGCCCGTTGCTATCCTGGCCATCGGCATGGCCGGCGTCATTGCCACCAAGGGGGTCGATCTGTCCGTCGGTGCGGTGATGGCCATGGCCGGTGCCGTCGCCGCCACCATGGTCGTGGCCGGTTACCCTGCCCCCATTGCCGTCGCTACCGCCCTGGCAGTCGGCCTCGCCTGCGGGCTCTGGAACGGATTTCTCGTTGCCGTGCTCGATATCCAGCCCATCGTGGCAACCCTGGTTCTGATGGTCGCCGGCCGCGGCATTGCGCAGCTGACCACCGAAGGTTTTATCGTGACCTTCACCGATCCGCTCCTGATCTATATCGGGACCGGCTCGTTCCTTGGGCTGCCCATGGCGGCGGTCATCACCATAGTCCTGTTGATCGTCGTGACGCTCATCGTGCGAAAAACGGCACTCGGACTGTTCATCGAGGCCGTCGGCGTTAATCGGGCCGCGGCCAGCCTGGCCGGGATCCACAGCCGCATGCTGATCATGCTGGTTTATGCGCTCTCCGGCCTCTGCGCCGCCATTGCCGGACTGATCGTTGCCGGCGACATTCGTGGAGCCGACGCGAACAATGCGGGGCTATGGCTCGAACTGGATGCCATCCTCGCCGTGGTCATCGGCGGAACGTCCCTGCTCGGCGGCCGCTTCTCGATTCCCATGGCCGTTCTGGGCGCCATCATCATCCAGGCCATGAACACCGGCATCCTGGTGTCCGGCTTCCCGCCTGAGTTCAACCTGATCGTCAAGGCCGGGCTGATTGTCCTTGTGCTTGTCATCCAGTCACCACTGGCCACCAGGATGGTGCCCAAGAGAGGCCCGGCGCTGGTCCGGGGGGCAAGCAAATGAACCGCAGCATCAGACCCCTTCTGGCGACAGCGATTATCTTCGCCATCGCCTATGCCCTGGCCGTCATGCAGTTTCCCAACATGTTCTCCACCCGGGTGCTGGGCAACTTCCTGACCGACAACGCTTTTCTTGGCATTGCGGCGGTCGGCATGACCTTTGTGATCCTCTCCGGCGGCATCGACCTGTCTGTTGGTGCAGTGATCGGGTTCACCGGGGTCCTCGTGGCCGTCTTGATCGGCTGGGCCGGGCTGCACCCCTTGCTCGCCTTTGTCATTGCCCTGTCCGCGGGCGCCGCCTTTGGCGCCAGCATGGGCCTAGCCATTCACTACCTGCAGGTGCCCGCCTTCATTGTCACGCTGGCCGGAATGTTCCTGGCCCGCGGCGGCGCGTCTGTCATCACCCGGGATTCCGTCCCGATCAAACACGAGTTCTACGACTGGATTTCCGATCTCTTGATCCGGCTTCCGGGCGGCGGGCGGCTCAGCTTCATCGGGCTGCTGATGGTCGCGGTCTTCCTGATCGGTGCCCTTGTCGCCCACCGCACCCGCTTTGGGTCCTACGTCTATGCGCTTGGCGGCAATGAAACTTCCGCCTCGCTGATGGGTGTGCCCGTGGCGCGCACCACCGTGGCGGTGTACATGGTATCGAGCACCCTCGCCGCCTTGTCGGGAATCGTATTTTCCCTCTACACTTCAGCCGGCTATCCGCTGGCAGCCGTGGGGGTGGAACTGGACGCGATCAGCGCCGTCGTAATCGGGGGCACGCTGCTCACCGGCGGCTACGGCTTCGTGCTCGGCACCTTTATCGGGGTCATGCTGCTGGGGTTGGTTCAGACCTACATCATCTTCGACGGAACACTGTCGAGTTGGTGGACTAAGATCGTGATTGGTGTCCTGTTGTTCCTGTTCATTGTCCTGCAACGGCTGATTTTCGCGGCCTCTTCACCGGGCGAAAAGGCCTAGACCATGCCGAGCGGGACAGGAGTGCGACGGTGACGCCTCCCTGGCGCCAGGGGGGTGCAAGGGGGCGGCCATGATAGAGACCGGCAGCCTCATCCGCTCGTTGACGGGCAGGCGCGCGGCGCGCAATTTCCATACCTTCGTCATCAACGAGATCGGCCAGGCCATCGTCACCGGTACCTTCCCCGTCGGCTCGGTATTGGCCAGCGACGCCGTGATGATGGAGCAATATGGCGTATCGCGCACCGTGCTGCGCGAGGCCCTCAAGACGCTGGAGGCCAAGGGTCTGGTCGAGGCCCGCCCGAAAGTGGGCACCCGGGTTTCTCCAAGGTTGCGCTGGAATTTCTTCGACCCGCAGGTGCTGGCCTGGCACTTCGACGCCGCACCGGACCCGGCTTTCTATGACAGCCTGTTCCGCATCCGTGACCTGCTCGAACCCCCGATCGTGGAACTTGCCGCGCGGCATCGCAATGCCGAGCAGGTGCGCCTCCTCAAATACTGGTGCCACCAGATGGAGACGGCAGATGACAGCATCGAACAGTTCGGTCTGGCGTGCCTGGAGGTTCACACCATCATCGCCGATAGCGGTCACGACATGCTTCTTCGCTCCGTTCTCGGCGTCGTTGAACTGACCCTCGCCCTGGCCTTGACGCGCTCCGTCACGCTGGCAGCAGCAGACTATCGCGAAAAGGCGGCTACCCTGTTCGTGTCACTCACCGCGGCGCTGGAAGCCGGGGATGCTGCCAATGCAGCGCGGCTGTACCAAGCAACGCGGCAGCTCGATCGCGCACAGGTCTATTGACTGTCGCACAATACTTTTCCCGGCTGCACTTGATTACATCATATCTTTTGATGCAGAACCGGAGCTGCATCTCGAATTTGGAAATCCCATGAGCCGCAACTTTCTTGTCGTCGACCCCGAAGAGAACATCGACGTTCTCAAGGGCCTCGCCTCCACTATTCGCGTGAGCATCCTCAAGCTCCTGCATGTAGAGGGACCGCTGAACGGCAACGACATCGCCGCGCGTCTGGACCTGCCGCAGTCGACAGTGTCGACCAATATTCAAATTCTCGAGAAAGCAGGCCTGATCCGCACGGAAACCCAGAAGGCGCGCAAGGGCAATCAGAAGATTTGCCATTCGACCTTCGACGAGATCATGGTGATGTTCAAGGACGACATAGAGCCGTCGCGGGCCAATACGATCGAAGTGGCCATGCCGTTGGGCCTTTACACCAGTTGCGAAGTGTCCGCGCCCTGCGGGCTCTGCTCGACGGACGGCATTATCGGATTGCTGGACGTGCCCAATACCTTTTTGGACCCCGACCGCATGAAGGCCGGGCTGATCTGGTTCACCCGCGGGTATCTCGAATATCAGTTCCCCAACAATGCCAAGCTGGCCCAGCACACCATCGAAGCCATGGAATTTTCAATGGAGCTGAGTTCGGAAGTGCCCGGCACGTCGGCGGACTGGCCCAGCGACATCACCCTTTCCGTCAACGGCACCGAAATCGGCACCTGGATGTCGACCGGCGACTATGGCGACAAGCGCGGCGTCTATACCCCGGATTGGTGGAAGCTCAAGGGCAGCCAATATGGCAAGCTCAAAGGCTGGCGCATCACCCAGGACGGCACCTATGTCGACGGGATGAAGATCTCGCCGGTGTCGCTGAGCGATCTGGACCTGTCCAATCACCATTCGATCCGCCTGCGCATCGCGGTCAAGCCCGACGCCAAACATCCAGGCGGCATCAATATCTTCGGGCGCGGCTTCGGCAACTATGACCAGGACATCATCCTGCGCCTGCAGACGGCCCCGTAGCAGTGCAAACTGCGCCTCCCTAAACCCCTGCGATATCGCGTTTTCGGGTTCGATAGCGGCCAACTCCTGGCTCGCTGGCGTACGCACTTATTCACTCGATCGAAAAGTGTGATAATTTTCGTCTCGCAGACCCTTGCCAGCCCGTATCCGCCCGTATAAAACCGCTTTACTGATATAAATCAGAAAAACAGGATTATTGGGAGGACACGGTGAAAGCGTCCGTTATCGCGAACAAGGACTACACCATTTCCAAAATTGACGACCGTGTCTACGGGGCTTTTCTGGAGCACCTGGGCCGGGCCGTCTATGAGGGCATCTACGAGCCGGATCACCCGACCGCCGACAAGGACGGCATGCGCGGTGACGTGATCGATCTGGTCAAGAAGCTCAACGTGCCGGTCGTCCGCTATCCCGGCGGCAATTTCGTTTCGGCCTATAACTGGGAAGACGGCGTCGGCCCGCGCGACCAGCGCCCCACCCGCCTCGACCTGGCCTGGCACACCTCCGAAAGCAACGCCGTCGGCGTGCACGAATTCGCCGACTGGTGCGCCACTGTGGGCACCGAGATGATGCTGGCGGTCAACCTTGGATCCCGCGGCATCGACGAAGCCCGCAACTTCCTCGAATACTGCAACCATCCCGGCGGCTCGTACTGGAGCGACCTGCGCATCAAGAACGGCCGCAAGGAACCGTTCAACGTCAAGCTCTGGTGCCTCGGCAACGAGATGGACGGCCCATGGCAGGTCGGCCACAAGGACGCCCACGAATACGGCAAGCTCGCTGCCAACACTGCCCGGGCGATGCGCCTGTTCGACAGCTCGCTCGAGCTGGTCGTCTGCGGTTCGTCCAATTCGGACATGGTGAGCTACCCTGATTGGGAGCGCATCGTGCTCGAGCACACCTATGACTCGGTGGACCACATCTCGCTGCACATGTACTTCGCCAATCGCGAAGACAATACGCCGAACTATCTCGGCCTGAGCCACAAGCTCGATACCTATATCGAGACAGTTGCTGCAACGATCAAGCAGGTGAAGGCAAAGAAAAAGAGCAAGAAGGACGTCTATATTTCCTTCGACGAATGGAATGTCTGGTACCACTCGAACAAGCGCGACCGCGAAGTACTTGGCGGAAACGGCGGCTGGCCACATGCCCCGGGCCTGCTCGAAGACATCTACAACTTCGAAGACGTACTGATGGTGGGCCTGATCCTCAACACCTTCATCCGTCGCTCGGATGTGGTGAAGATCGCCTGTATCGCCCAGCTGGTGAACGTGATCGCCCCGATCATGACCGAAAAGGGCGGCCCGGCCTGGGCCCAGACCATTTACTACCCCTACTACTTCGCCTCGATCTTCGGCCGCGGCACCGCGCTGCAACTGGTCACGAGCTCTCCGGGCTACGAGACCACCCACAAGGCAGAGACGCCCTTCGTGGACGTGGCGGGCACCCACGACGAAGAAGCCGGGACGCTGAGCTTCTTCCTCGTCAACCGGCACCCCACCGAGAGCATCGAAACCGAAGTCAGCCTGCAGGGTTTTGCCGGCGGCTCGATCATCGATCACCAGGTGATGACCCACACCAACCTTAAGGCGGTCAACACGGCCGGCAAGCAGGACGAAGTGGCTCCGCGCAAGGGTGATGGTGCCCGCATCGCCGATGGAAAACTGTCGGTGAACCTGCCGCCCTACTCCTACCAGATGGTGCGCGTAAAGCTCTGACATGACGTCACGCCATGGGCGCAATTCGCTAGCAGACTGCTAGCGTCTGGGATCACAAATCCCGCAAGAAGGGACGCATCGGCGACGATGCGTCCCTTTGCATTGTATATCATGCTTTCCGATTTACATCATAATCTGCATTGACAGCACTATTGGGCTGGTTAAGTATGATTTTAGTGGCGCGGGGAGCGTCACAGGGAGCCGAACGGCCCCACAATGGGAGGACATCGATGGATAGACGTAATTTTCTGATCGGCTCGACAGCTGTCGGCACGTTGATGGCAGCTGGCAACAACCTGGCCTTCGCCCAGGATGCCGCCGAAGGGACTGCTCCGGATCTGGCACAGTTCCCGCGCAATGAAACCGTTATCGTTCACAACCCCGAAGGCGTGATCCGCAATCCGAGCTGGTTCAATCTCTGGGTCAATGCCAGCGGTGGCTGGTCAACCGGCCTGCAGCAGCTGGTGATGGACACGCTGTGGTACATCGACCCCGATGCCGGCATCGAGGGCGCCAGCGAAAACGCCATCTACTACTCGCTGGCTGAAGGCCCCTGGGAATACAACGACGATTTCACCGAGATGACCGTCAAGCTGCGTCAGGGCATCCTGTGGAGCGACGGCGTCGAGTTTACCGCAGACGACGTGGTCTTCACCGTCGAGAAGCAGGCAGCGACCCCCGGAACGAACTGGAACGGCGCCTTCTCCACACAGGTCGACACCGTGACGGCCGTCGACAAATACACCGTCCACTTCAAGCTCAAGGCACCCAATTCGCGTTTCCATGCGGTCTTCTCGGTGCGCTGGAACGCCGCCTGGATCATGCCCAAGCATATCATGGAAGGCGTCGAGGACATCCTGACCTACGAGAACAACCCGCCGGTCGGCCTGGGCCCCTATACGCTGCATTCGTTCGACCCGAACGGCACCTGGTACATCTGGGAAAAGCGCGCGGACTGGGACAAGACCACGATGGCGCTTGTCGGCGAACCCAAGCCGCGCTTCGTCATCTACCGGAGCAATATTTCGACCGACAATCGCCTGATCGAGATGCGCAACGGCAATCTGGACATGATCCACGATCTGTCGCCGGAAGGCACGTTCTCGATCGTCCAGCAGGACCCGCAGACTCAGGGCTGGTTCCCGGGCTTTCCCTATGCCCACCCTGACCCGACCCTGCCGATGGTCATGTTCAACGTCCAGAACCCCAAGTTCCAGGACAAACGGCTTCGCTGGGCGCTTGCCCTCATGCTCGATGCACGCGCCATGTCCATGGCGTCCTATCGCGGCGCGGCAACGCTTTCGGCGATCTCCGTGCCGCCGACCGGCACGCATCCGCGCGACTATCACGCACCCCTGCAGGATTACCTGATCAATTTCGAGATCGACACAGGCACCCGCAAGATCAAGCCTTACGATCCCGATATCGGCCTGCAGATCGCCGAAATGGTGCGTCCGCAGTTCGGCGATGCCGTGCCAACCGATCCGGAAGCCATCCGCAATTCCTTCGGCTATGGCTGGTGGAAACAGGACCTGCAGGCTGCCGAGGAGCTTCTCACCTCTGCCGGGCTGACCAAGAACGGCAATTCCTGGATCCAGGCCGATGGTCAGCCCCTGACCATCGAGGTGCTTGCCCCTCAGGAAGGCGTCATCAACCGGCTGGCCGTGATGATTGCCCAGTCCTGGTCGCAAAACGGCATCGAAACCAATGTGAACATGGGCACGGACCGTGGCACGCGGAACGAGCAGGGCGACTACGAAGTCAATATCGGCTGGGCCGTGGAAACCTGGGGCGGACACCCCGACCTCAGCTTCTTCCTCGACAGCTACCACTCCGAGTACCTGGCCGAACCGGGCGCTATCCAGCCCGCTCGCAACTGGATGCGGTGGACCGACCCCCGGCTCGACGAAATCATCGAGAAAATCCGCGGCAGCGACTTCAACGACCCGGCCGGTATCGAATATGGCCATGAATTCGTGAAGCTGCACCTCGAAGAGATGCCGAACATTCCGATCATGTCGTACAACGTGTTCTCTGTTCAGTCGAACCGCTTCTGGACCGGCTGGCCGAATGCGGACAACAACTACGCCAATCCGGTCACCAACTGGTCGAACGCAAAGTACATCTTTACGCAGATCTCGCCCGTCGAAGGCGCGTCTTAAAAGTTCTCCCAGGCGATCTGGTTTGGGCCAGATCGCAACGAGGGGCGCGGGCAACTGCGCTCCTCGCCAATTGTCTTCGGTTGCCACAAGCAACCGGAGACTGACTGCCAGCGGCCGCTAACCGGCCTGGCGGGACGAAGCGGACGGCTGAGGAGTCCAAATGCAAGGGTACTTATTGTTTGTGGGGAAACGCGCCCTGCAATTGTTGGCAGTGGTTTTCTGCGGCGTGTCGGCCACATTCTTCGTGACGCACCTGTCCCCGGTTGACCCGGTCGAAACGGCGTTGAGCCGCATGACCTCCCGATCCAATTTCGCTCCCGAGGCCATCACCGCCCTGCGGAACGCCTTGACCGATCTCTATGGTGTGGACGAGCCCCTCTGGAGCCAGTTCGTCAATTTCTGGCTTCGGCTGATGCGCGGCGACCTCGGCCCCTCGCTTCTGACCTTTCCCACGCCGGCCATGGTGCTGGTGATGCGGGCAATGCCCTGGACGGTTTGCCTGCTGGCCTTTTCGACGATCATCACCTTTGTCATCGGCAACCTCATGGGCGGCCTGGCCGGCTACTACCAGAACAACCGCTTTCTCAAGTTTTTCGGCATTGCGGCCATCTCGATCCAGCCCATCCCCTATTACATCGTCGCCTTCATCATGCTGATCCTGTTCGGCTTCGTCTGGCCGATCCTGCCGATCTCGGGCGGGTTCGCCATGAATGTCACGCCGGGCTGGAACTGGTACTACATCACCTCGGTCATCCAGCACGCCACCCTGCCGGCGCTCACCCTGGTTCTCACCGGGTTCGGCGGCTGGTTCCTGGGGATGCGCGCTCTCGTCTCCAACATCGTCACCGAAGACTATGTGACCTATGCCGAACTGGCAGGCGTCGATCGCAAGACCATCGTGAGCGGCTATGTCATGCGCAACGCGCTGGTGCCCCAGTTCACGGCCCTGGCCATGGTCATCGGCGGGATTTTCTCGGGCACGGTGATCACCGAGCAGGTGTTCAACTATCCCGGCATGGGTTCGCTGCTGATCGACGCCGTCAATGCCGGCGACTACTCCCTCGTGCTTGCGGTTTCCACAGTGTCCATCACGGCAGTGGCGCTGGCAATTTTCATCGTGGACCTGCTGCACCCGCTGCTTGATCCACGCGTTCGGCCGGAGTGATCGCCATGTTTGCAGTCCTACGCGATCTCATCCGCTACAATATCGAGTTTGCAATCGGCATGGTGCTGGTCGGCGTGGTGGTTATCTTCGCCCTGCTGAGCCTGTTCTCGCCGGTTGATCCCTCCCTGATCTACATCGCCATCCCGGACCAGCCGCCATCGGCCCAATACTGGTTCGGCACCAATTCGCGCGGCCAGGATCTGTTCTGGCAATTGTCCGCGGCGTTCCGCAACAGCCTGCTCTTCGGCGTGACGGTGGCCGTACTCTCGCGCATCATCTCCATCGCCGTGGGTCTGGCCGCCGGCTACCTCGGCGGGTGGGTCGACAGGGTCCTGATGTTCGTCAACGACATCTTCGTCTCCGTGCCGATCTTCCCGGTGCTGGTGCTGTTCTATTTCGTGCTGCGCAACAACATGGACAGCTTCACCATGGCGCTGATCCTGGCCTGTTTCGGCTGGCCGTTCGATGCCCGGCTGATCCGCTCGGTCGCCCTGGGGCTCAAGCACCGCGAATTTACCCGCCATGCCGTGTTTGCCGGCATGAGCACCCGCAAAGTGCTGCTGGAGGAGCACCTGCCCTATGTCATGCCGATCATCTTCTCGACCTTCATGAACAACATGCTCTGGTCGATCGGCATGGAGGTGACCCTGGCGGTCCTGGGCTTCACCAATATCAACAACCCGACCATCGGCACCGTGCTCTACTGGGCCAATTCGCATTCGGCCATGGTGGTGGGCACCTGGTGGTGGATCGTCATCCCGGTGATCCTGATGGTGACCACCTTCATTGGCCTGTTCCTGCTGGCCATCAGCATGAACGAATATATCGACCCGCGCAGCCGGTTGCGGAGGATGGGCGCATGAGTGAGAACCTGCTGAAGGTCGAGGACCTCAAGGCCTACTACCAGATGAACTATTTCGGCGTGCAGCGCGAAGTGCGGGCCGTCGATGGCATCACCATGTCGATCAACAAGGGTGAGGTCTATGGCATTGCCGGGGAAAGTTCCTCGGGCAAGACCAGCTTCATCAAGGTGCTTGCCGCCGCCATCCGTCCGCCGCTACGGGTGGTGGAGGGTTCGGTCAAATACCAGTTCAAGAATGCGCCCATCGATGTGACCACGGCGAGCCCTGCCGAGATCGAGGCGGTGCGCTGGAAGCACCTCTCCTACATCATGCAGGGCTCGATGAGCGTGCTCAATCCGGTGCGCCGTATCGGCCGGACCTTCCGCGACTTTGCCGCCCGGCCCCTGGGTCTCAGCGGCGCCGCCTTCGAGCAGCGCGTCATCGGCCACCTCGAAAAGCTCAAGCTGCCGCCCGATGTGCTGCGGGCCTATCCGCACGAACTGTCCGGCGGCATGCGGCAGCGCGTTACCATCGGGCTGGCCACCGTCTGCCACCCAGAATTCGTCATCGCCGACGAGCCGACCACGGCCCTTGACGTGGTGGTGCAGAAGGAGGTGCTGAGCCTCATCCGCGATATCCAGAAGGAGATGAACTCCTCGGTGGTCTTCGTCACCCACGACATGAGCGTACACGCCAATGTCGCCGATCGGGTGGGCATCATCTATGCCGGCCGGCTGGTCGAAGAGGGGCCGACGCGCGAAATGTTTTTCGCCCCCAAACACCCCTATACCGCCCATCTCGTCGCGAGCCTGCCACGCATCGGTGACACCGCGCAGCGTCCGGCGCTCGAGGGGCGTCCTCCCAATCTCGCGGACCCACCGCAGGGCTGCCGTTTCCACCCCCGCTGCCCGCTGGCGGTCGACAAGTGCAAGAAGGACGTGCCGCCCATGGAAACCGTCGGTCCCGGCCATCGCACCGCCTGCTGGCGGTGGAAGGATGTCGAGCCGCTGGTCAAGGTGACCCAGCCCGCAGGAGCCATGGCATGACCACCCTGCTCGATGTCAGAAATGTCTCCAAGCGCTTCACCATGGGCGGCTTGTTCGGCCGCAAGACGGTCAACGCCGTGGTCGATGCCAGCTTCTCGATTGCCGCCGAGAACCCGGAAATCTTCACCATTATCGGGGAGAGCGGCTCCGGCAAGACGACGCTGGCCCGCATGATCCTGGGGCTCGAGGACCCCACGGACGGCGAGATCCTGTTTCGCGGCCAGAAGGTCGACCGCCATGCCGGCCGCGCCAAGCGGCTGGAATTCATGGGCAATGTGCAGCCGGTCTTCCAGAACCCGTTCGAGGCCTTCAACCCGCTCAAGAAGATCGAGCGCTATCTCGAAAGCACCGCGCGGCGGTTCCTCGACACCACTGACCGGGCCGTCATCGACAAAGCCATGGACGAGGCGCTGCACAAGGTGGGCCTCAGCCTGCAGGAGGTGCGTGGGCGCTTCCCCCATGAGATGAGCGGCGGGCAGCTGCAGCGCTGCGCCATTGCCCGGGCCCTGATCCCCAATCCGCCGCTCCTGATCGCCGACGAACCCGTGTCGATGGTCGACGCGAGCCTGCGCATGAGCATCGTCAACCTGCTCAAGAGCCTGCGCGATGATCTCAAGGTCTCGGTGATCTACATCACCCACGACCTGGCGACGGCCTATTACATTTCCAACCGGCTGATCATCATGCAGCGTGGACATATCGTGGAAATGGGCGACGCGCGTACGGTGCTCGACAGTCCCCAGCATCCCTATTCGCGCCTGCTCAAGGCCTCGGTCCTGTCCACTGACGACGCCGGCGACGGCAAGCTCAGCACCGATCCCGAAATGATCCAACGCGCTGCCGACATGGTGACCAATCCCGGCACGCTCACGGACCAGCCCGACGGCCGGCGTGTGCGCGTGGCGGGGTAATGCGCCGAGCATGACTGGAAAAAGAAATGACCCCGTCGCGATGCGGCGGGGTCTTCTTGTACCGCAGGGCTGACGTCAGTCGGCGGCGATGACCAGCGAGGAAAGCGGCACACGCGTGAGTTCGGCATCTTCCTTGTTGGTGGCGTAGCTCACATAGAGATGGTCATTCCACACCACGGACTTGGGATAGGAATAACTCGGCCGCTTGTATTGACCCTCAAACCGCAGCGGCTGCATGTCACTGGCTGCGCGCAGCAGATAGGCGGTGTCGAACCGGTATCCGTCGGCACTGAGCACTACTGCCAGGGGCATCCGTGCCTTGTTGGGGTGCGGATTGCCGACAGAAAAGACCGTGCCATCCGGCAAATTGCCCGCGCTTTGCTTGGTCCGGGAATCCGGCATGTTGGTCAGGATCGGATCGGTCCAGGTTTCGCCCTCGTCCGTGCTCATGGCGGCGATCTTGTAGAAGGAATTGCCCTGGTCCCGGAAAATGGCCACCAAGGTGCCATCGGCCCGCACGAATGAGCTCGGCTCCAGTTCGCGGCTGATCTCGGCATTGCTCGTCGGCAGGTTGGTCATCTCTGCCTGGTTCCAGCCGCTCACGCCGAGTGGGTCGTCTGTATAGATCGGCTTGGCGATCAGGCCCGGCTGGAAATGCGCGAAATTGACGATGCGGCCCGAAGCCAGGGCATGCGGGTCCTGCTCGAAAATCCCCTCGAGCGGGCTGCCATCGGCCATGGTCACCGGCTGCGGTTCCGACCAGGTCTCCCCGTCGCTGCTGGTCGAGTACTCGACGTGACCACCGCGCGGCGAGGCGTCCGCCGGCCACACGTTGAAATAGGCAACGAGGGTCTCGCCATCGGTCCACCAGCCGCCAGAAGACTTGTAGCCGTCGGCCCATTCTTCAGTCAGTTGGCGGGGCTCGGACCAGTCCGTGCCATTGTCGCTGACAGCATAGACAACAGTGGTGTCCGGCCCGTCCTCATCGCGCGCGGAACTCTGCCATTGTGCGTAGAGCTTGTCCTTGAAGGGGATCAGCACCACGCCATGCGCGAATTGCTGTCCGCCCTCCTCGGGTGAAAAGATGGTGATGGTCTCGGTGCCTTCGGCAGCAGCCAGGCCCAGGGTATCGGTGTCGGAAAAGTCGAGAACCTCTCCGGCCATCTCAAATGGAATCGTCTGCGAAAGCTCCTGCGCCGTCGCAGCGCTGACAAGCAGAGCCCCGGCAAGAGCCAGCGAAACAGTGTGCCTGAACAATGAACTGTCCTCCTCTGTGGCAGATGCGATGCCGGCCCCCATCTCCTCAGCCGACACAAACCGGAGGGTATGAAAATACAATCATTGAATCAACCACTGATACAATCAGCGAATTGATAACAATCGGGCACGCCGAGCACTGAGCCAGCGAGCGCGCTTTTTGGCGATTGAATGAGATGTCAGGACCTATAAATCCTGAGTCGAAAAAACCCTTTGGATTCAATGACGGCAGGAAAATTCTGAGTCAACGCCACAGGGAATTCTGAGTCGATCCCAAGTACGCGACCAGCAATCATGAGTCGATAATCGACGTTTCGACAGGCAAATACGAGTCGATGGCCTGCGGTGCCGCGCAGGCCAAGAAAAATGGCCGGGCGAAGGCCCGACCATAGAACAGAAACCGGCGATTTCGATCAATCGTTTAGGTGGCGGACGGCGCCCTGCTAGGCGGCGGTGCTTACCACGGTCTCGAGCACGCGCTCGACTTCTTCACGCGCGAAGACGAGCTGCTGCCGCTCACGAAGTTCGTGCTTCGGGTGGACTCCGAACTTGGCGAGGGTGGTGCGAACCAGGCGGTTCGGAACGCCGAGGCGCCGCGAGGCTTCATTCGTGAACATCCACTTTCGCGCCACGGCGAACACGTCGGCCCGGGCAATCGAAACCTGGCCTTTGGCCTTGACGGGAAGCAGCCGTCGAAGGACCAAGCGACCAACCATTGGCTCGGTGACGCCAAGTAGGACCGACGCCTCTATGTGGGTGAGCAGACCGTCACGGGCTTCATCAGAACCGGCATGCCGCCCGACTGCTGCTACGACGGTTTCGAAATCCGGCGCCGCCAACGATGTCATGGTGCCGGTCAGCCTGCCGTCGATACGGTGCACTGGGATGGTCCCGTCGATCACCCTGGAGATGATGCCCGCCCATGGTTTCGGCCCGGGCGGCAACCTGTAGACCGCCTTGGTCAAGCGGATATAGGTGCATGGCGGTACCGCGGGCAACACTTTCGATTCCAGGCGGTCCACCAGCCGGTTGACGCTAGAACGCGTGTAGTATTCCTTGCCCACCGCGAGCATCAGGACCGGACCTCCAACGGTATCCACTAGTCCGGCCTCCGCCAGCTCGGCCATCGCCCCGGTCGGTAGGCCGAGGCGGACGGCAGCCGAACTGGCGGCCTCCATGTCCGCGCGTTGTGCGGCGATCATCGCGATCTGTGCGCGTTCGAACAGCATAGGGGAGTTCTTCGATCCCGCATTGCGGATGACGCGCACCTCCGGATGCCCGGCCAGGATCTTGAACAGCTTCGGGCGGATGCCGAATTCCTTGGCGGCCTCGTAGGCCGTCAGGAGATCGGAGCGATTGCGATAGCTGCCCTTGCGCACGGTGGGCAGACTGACCGCGGTCATGGCCATGTCGTCTTCGACGGACTTCCGCACAGCGGCACGCAGTTCGGGAGGGAGCGCGCGGTCCGTGGTCAGGGCATAGAGCGATCCGATCTCCTTCTTCACGCCGTAATGGCCGCTGCGTTCGCTCGCGGAATCACGGGCTTGCGAGCAGAGGTCGTGAAACCCATCGGGCCAAGACAGGACCACGCGGCCCGCCTTGGCGAGGACATCGGGTTCGATGCGATCGAACATCTCGCGGCTCCCGGGCTTGGCCACCGACGTGACCGAGCGTTTCGGGTCCTGCGTCATGGCGCTCGCGATCGAGATCGCGAACTCGAACAGGGATCCGCGATCCGTTTCGATATCGGGATGCAGCGCCGGCGCGTAAGCTGCCCTGACGGCAGGATCGGGATCGACGAGCGAGGTCACGAAGCGCAAGGCCTCCATGTCCTCCACCTCCACCTTCTCCTGTGGCCAATCCCGCAGATCGACCTCGGAGCGAACGAACCCATGGTCGTCCACCCGATCGCAGCGGTCGCAGAACGCCAGATCGCGGACCCGCACCCAGCCCAACGTCGTCCCGCAGACTGGACACTCCGAGATCAGGCGCTCGCCCGTTGCCGGATCGAAGCCGAAGGCACGGATCTGCCAGGCGGCCTTGTGGTATCCGCATGTCGCGAGCGTCCCGGGCGCGATGCGGCGCACGGTCACCTCGCGGTGGATCGCGCGAATCTCGGCACCGAAGAACCGCAACCAGCCGGAACGCCCGGCCTGATCGAGGAAGAGCGGCGAAATATCCTCGACGCGGCATCCCAGATGATCCGCAAGGGGAAACTTCAAACCGGGCGCGGACGCGATGGATTCAGCGCGGGACTTGTATCCCAGAGGGATGAGGACATCGCTGGTGAGATCGTAGCCCATGAGATTGCCCGCGCGGACGACCAGGCCCGGGAGATGCTCGTCGCCATGCGGCAGGACGGAGACAGGAAGCGTCATGCGGCCACCAGTCGGGCGTCGCCGCCGCGCTTGAAGGGGTTGGTCTTCACGATGCCGCGCGGGATCGCGAAGGTATCGACCGCCTTGGACAGGTGCTCGCGCGTCACAGTATCCGCCTTGGCCTTGGCAGCATGCATGCAGGCCTTGGCGACGATGCGGCAGGCGATGCCCAGACGACCGAGCGAAGCCTCGTGCAAGGCCGCCGGGATATCCGCGTTCAGGAAATCTGCCCTTTGCGGGAACAACCCCTCCTTGGCCAGATGAATGCCGAGGCGTCCGACGAAATCCTGGAAGACCTGACGCTCCTGCGTATCCTCCCAGGACAATTCACCGAAGTCGATCTCCTCATGGCAGCGCAGCGCAAGCTGGATGTCGTCGAGAAGGTAGGGCCGTGCCTCCTCGATGCCGACGAACAGCATAGGCACCACCCCGCGGATGAGCATGGCCTTCAAAGTGTCAGTCACTTCGCTGGTCCTGGAGCGCTCGATCGAGCGCAGGGCCGCATCCTCAGACATGCGGTGCTTGGAGACCGCCAAGTGCTGGATCTCGTCGATAACAAGCAGTTCCACGCCGAGAGTGGACAGGAGGTCGTACACACGGCGGAGCATCAGGTTTTTCGATCCCCGGGCGGAGCGGGGATCGCCGAGGGCAGCCAGGATGTCGGCGCACAGGGAACGAGGCGTCGCGCCGCCTTCCAGCGTGACATGCACGACGAGCTTTTGGAGGCGGACCTGTTCATCGAGGGGCAGATCGGCTGGAACCAGCCCTCGGGAAATCGCTTCCGGCACTGCGACTTTTTCCTGGTAGTTCTTGACCGCGGTGGACTTACCGACGTGGCTGGGTGCGAACAGGGTGCCGAACTGCTTGGGTTCATCGTCGGTGATCGTGGCGCGAAGGTCGTCGCAAACCTCCGTGACGATGTCGAGACGGGGGTGCTTGACCCTGAGCTTGCGGAACACGGCGAGGATCTCGGAGTTGGTGAGCGTCTTGGTCATGGTTACCTCAAAGGTCGTCCGCGAGCGCATCTAGAGCAGCAGCGGAATTCAGGATGTGGTTGGATAGGTCGGCAGGGGCGGGATGCGTTTCGGGCGGCTTCGGCGGCGACGCGGACGGCGGAGCGGGTCGGCCCTTCGATCCCGAAGACCGGCTCTTCCGCCCCCGCGACGGCGCCTTGGGCGGTGCCCATTCGCCGGTTCGGTGTGCCGCCGAGAATTCACGCGGCGTCTCGGCGGCGGCACCCTTCGGCGTCGCCGGCACGGCATGCTGGATCACGGTGTCGCCATCGACCAGACTGGGGCTACGATCGATCTCGGCGGCGTAGTGCCGGGCGGCGTTGAACGGCATGGCCGCAACCTTCTCCGGCATTTCGTGGTAATAGGCGTGCCGGGCTGCGGCCTTTTCCTGGGGGCTGTGGAAAGCCATGTTGCGTTCGGCGGCGAACGCCTTGATCGCGTCCACCACAGCCCAGCTCAATCCCTGGGCCGGTGCTCCGTCGACACCGGGGATCCCGTGCACGTGCTTGTCGACGTTGGGCAGGCGCACCGACGTATTGTTGGAGAAATCCCAGACATGGACATGGCTGGCATCCACGCGATCCCAGTTGGCGATCACAGCCACCGTGCCGCTGGAGCCGAAGCCCTTGCGACGCGAACGCTTGGCGCCGTACTTCAGCAGGTTCTCCAGCAAGGCCGTCGTGGTCGCCGGCTCGTGGAAGCGCTGGCCATTCACGGAGATGCCCTCGGCGCTCAGGATGCAACGCGAGACATTGCCGAGCATCTTGTCCAAGGCACCCACATCGTCGATCGTAGGACGGGTCTTGGCCTGGACGCCCATTGACCAGCGTTCAGCGGGCGCCATGTTTAGGTCGGAATGAGGCTCGACGTGATAGATGTTGACGATGCCGTCCCACATCCTGGCGGTGAGGTAGTCGATCCGGAACAGCGCCTTCGCCCTGGGATCGAGGCCCAGTTCCTGCATGACCTGCGGCTTGAACGGGATGCCGCTGCCGAGGCGGTGCCACACCATTTCGTTGAGGGTGCGGAAGAAGCGCTCGACGATCGCCTTGAACGTCGGCGTGCCGACCGGCGCCCAGACGACGTGGATGCCCGCCGCCTCGCATACCGACTGCATGGAGATGCCGGAGAACTCCCAGGCATTGTCCATGACGATGGTCGTAGGTTTGCCCCAGCCGTCCGTCGCTCCCTTATGGTGGCCGTACTTCTCGATGAGGAAGTCCTTGGCTCGAACGATCTGCCGCAAGCAGAGCATGGCGCTGTAGACGCTCGGCGGCTCGAAGCTCAGGACCGCGCCGAGAATCATTCGGCTATAGACATCAATGGCCAGGGTGAGCCATGGACGTTCGGTCATGACGAGGCGACCGTATTGGTCCTCGACCACGGCCCACACGTCGAGACGGGTATGGTCAATGAGCACCAGCTCGAGGGGGCGGGACGCCTCCATCGGGACGCCCCGACCCTTGTAGCGGGCGTTGGCCGCCTTCTCGCCGTAGCGGGTCGACCAGGTCCACCATGACTCCTCTTCGTCAACCCACTTGCGGAAGGTCTCGGGTGAAATTCGGGGCAATTTCTCGAGGCCCTGCTTGACGCGCTCCTCGTTCTCCTCGTCGATCTTCTTGTAGAAGCTCTCGCGCACGTCGCAGTAGCGCTCGGTGATCGATGCCCAGTAAGCGTCGATGCTTTCCTTGGCCCACGTCAGCAAAACGTCCGGATAGCGCTTGCTCCGGTCGTGCTTGCCCCGCTTGTCGAAGAACGCCGAGACGGGGCGCGACCCAGGCACGCCGCAGGCATCGATGGCGCGGAGGATCGTGGCCGCGTCGGGACGCCACACGAAGCCTAGCTCCCGGGCGCGTTTCTTGACGTCCTTGGATTTGAAGTGGTCGTCGATGCAGTTGTGCCCGCGGCCCAGGTGAGGAGTGGCGTCGTATTCCGATGCGCACCACGCCAGCGTCCGCGCGCGCTCGAACTTCTGCCACTGGGCCAGCCGTTCCTTGCGCTCCTTGTCGCCGATGCCGCGTTCCTCGGGATCGAGAAGGGTCGCGGGATGGACGTCGCCGAGCTCGAAGGCGGATTTTTTCCGGCTCGGGATGCTGCCCTTGGGAATGCGAACGGCGCGCCCGTCGCTCCGCATCTTCTCGAAGAGGTGCGGAGCGATATCGACGGGCATGTCCAGCTGCTCGTCCGAAAAGCGCAGTTGGTGCTGGAGCGTGACCTTCTCGAACGTGGCGAGGAACGTGCGGTCGGGCAGCGTGAGCCAATAGGTCTCGCCGGCCTCGACGTCGATGGTGATCCAGGACGGCCTCATGACGGCGCCCCCTGGATCTCGACGGCGGCATCCCGGTCGAACATGTCCTCGAGGGTTTCCTCGGACAGCACGATCTCGGAATCGATCTCGTCGATATGGAACGCGTAACCTTCCGCCGTCACGGCCACCAGCGTGCCCAGCCAAGGCAACCCATCATCGTCGACCAGCACGAAGCGCTGCACCGGAAAGGCGCGGGGGGATTGGAAGACCTGACTCATGCCGCGCCTCCGATCGAACCCATAGGGAACACCATGGACTCCGGCGCCAGCCGTCCGGCGATGTCGATGCAGAGCAGGCGGCGGACATGAAGCGCGCAGGCCTTCTGGATGGCCGCCGCGTTGCCGCCGAGAGCATCCAAGACCGCATCCAGCGTCACCGGGCCGTCGCTCAGCGCCTTCTGGGCGAGATGCACCTCATGGGGCGAGACGATGACGTCGTGGTCGAGCACGATCTCGCGCACCGCATGGGCGATGCGGGAGTAGCCGAGCCCGGTGGGATCGACGAATTGGAAGAACTGCCAACCAATCCTGCCGTAGACCTCCTCGGCCAAGGCGAGCTTTGACTGGTAGACCGGATCGGCGTTGCGCGGGTCGTTCGCGGTCTTCACCTCCACGATCAACTCGCGGGTGTCGCCCGCCGTGGACGCGTCGGGACGCCATTCGGCGCAGGCGAGCAGAAACGGTACGCCACCGGCCAGTGCGGACGCAAAGCGTGCGTCAACGGTCAGGCGCAGATCGGGGAAGAACACCAATGGCGCGGGAACACCCTCGATGATCATTTCAAGGCGGTGCGGTTGCGCCATCATCCTATGGACCGGAGGCGCCGCCTCCATCAGTTCGAGCGCGGGCAGTTCGCCGCGCAACGATTCCCAAGGCAACGCACGGTGCCCGGCCTTGACCGAGACGAAGCGTCCCGTGGCATGGTGCTCGCGCCCGGTGATCAGGGTGCGGATAGGACCGCCGTCCTCGGCGACGAAGATGCGGGCGAAGATCTGATGGTCTTCGAGCAGAAGCTGATCAGACAGCAGTTCGCCGCGCCGCGGCGGCTTGATACTCTTAGGCATGGTTTCTCCTTCCATGCCCGGAAAGTGCTTGACGCGAAAAGGCGCCCAGCGGATACTCGCCGTGCATGTGTGTGGTTCCTGTCTTTGTGGGACGGGCCTATGTGTGCGGGAACGGCCTTGGTCGTTCCGTTTGCTAGGATCGGCTGCCAGGCCTTTCCAAGCGATTTGTCGCCTTTCGGCGGTGAGGATTGACCTGGTGTTTTCCAAACACGTGCCGGGTCTCGGTATTCTAACGCCCTGGAGCAATCCGGGGCGTTTCCGTTTTTGCGTTCACCTTTCCTTCGCCAACGACCGGTATCTTGGAAGACGCCGGCAACGTTGAAGCCTCACGATCATGACTCAAATCGACCGGTGCGCAAGCCCCCTCCGTTTGATTCGGAGGCGGATTTCGGAGTCATGACTCGACTTGTGGGTGTTTCTTAATGTAATGGTTTAAGAGCCTCGGGTTTGCGTCACGGCTGTGTCAATAGGCGATCCCGGTCCGGAAATTACTGCCCGCGATCGCATGTCGTGACGCCGTTCACGACGGTCGCAGATGTCATTTTCCCCCTCGTTCTTCCAGGGAAAAAAGAATCAGCACTGCACCTCCTTCGGAAGGCCTCTGCGTGCTCGTCGCCACGAGAAACTTTCCCGATCGGGAATGAAAAGCGGCGAGATGGCACACGCCCAAAGGGCTGAGACGTCACGCCGATTCGGTCCAAGGCAGCGTCGATTCGTTCGATTCGAACCTTCGCGATACGAGGTTCGTGGACGCCGATTCGCCCTTGCGCACTATCGTCAGCACTTCCGCAGCCGACAACGTAGAGCGGGACAGGAGCTCGCCGGCCAAGGTCTCGATCTCGCTTCGGCGGGAGCGCACCAGGTCGATGGCAGACGCCGCCAGCTTCGCAAGCTCCGTTTCGACCTGGGACATTGTCCTAGGGTCCAGTCGCAGCATGTCCATCGCCCTTTCGGGCTCGCATCGCCAACGCGGGGCATCCGCAGTGCCGAACGACAGATGCGCCGCCGCGAGCATTCGCATGGCGAGCCCGAGATCACTGGTCTCCGAACCACCCGATCCCGATGATGCCTCGCCTAGAAAGGCGATCTCGGCCGCTCGGCCCGCGAGCAGCATCTCCACCCGCCGATCGAGGTCGGACTTCGTCTCGAGAAGGTCATCGGGGATTTCGACGCGCACGTGACCACCCGAGGCGATGCCGCCGCCAAAGGGGTCGATGCTGACGGACACCAGCCGATCGGGAAAATGCAGGGCCGCGATGGCCGCATGTCCTGCCTCGTGCAGAGCCACGCGACTTCGTTGGGCCTCGGTCAATTCGTACGGCGGCACGAGCCGCGCAGTCAGATCGGACAACGACATCTCGCGCTTCTCGCGCCTTGCCAGCCGCTTGGCCGATCTCACGAGGTCCATGATGTCGGCCCCTGTCATCCTGCGAGCCGAGCAGATGCTCGCCATGGGAGAGAGATCGGCATCGGCGAGAGAAGGCCCGAGGTGATGACGCAGGACCCTCGCTGCTCCTGTTTCGTCGGGCGGTCCCAGATAGATCGAGCGCTCCAGCCGCCCGGGACGCAGGCAAGCCGGTGCCAGGGCCTCGACGCGGTTCGTTGCGCCGATGACGATCAGACCATCCCTGTCGGACACGGCACTGTCGAGCAACTGCAGGAAGTCGGCGACCACCGGGCTCCACCAGTCCTTGCCGCGCTGGGAGATCTGGTCGAGATCCGGCATCTGGTCGATCTCATCGAGGAACAGGACGGCCGGCGCCTGCTGCATCGCACGCTCGAAAAGGGCTCGCTGGGCCTTGATCACCGAATCCAGATATCCCGCGCTGCACGCGAACAGCTCCGACACGCTCCCGATAACCACGGGAATGCCGAGATACTGGCCCAGCGCACGGGCATATGTGGTCTTGCCCGTCCCGGGCGGTCCATGGAGGACGCAGCCCTTGTCCACCTCCGACCAGCCGATGATCCCGGCTTTGATATCGGACAGATCCTGCTTGAGATCGATCGCCCACAGCCGCGCATCGCCGAATTCGACCGCCACCTCCAGATCCGGCAGGGTTTCGCCGACACGAGCCGTGCGCGTTTTCGCCGAGATGGCATTGGCGATGCGTTCCGCCGTCACCGCGGCGTCGGCGCCCTTCTCCACGAGCCCGCACAGCTCGTCGAAGTCGAGGACCGAGGTGTCGAGCCTCGAAAAAGAGGATGGCAAGCGACCCACCGAGAACCTGCGGACCAATTGGGCCACCAGAGCTGCGCTTGGCGGCGGGACCTCGATGGTCTCCGATGCGACCGTCTTGAAGATCGCCGGCAACGTCCGCACGGACGGCGTCACGGCCACGACCGTCCTGCCGGCAGCAAGGGCCTTGTTGATGGCACCGGCGTCCTCCGCTTCTTTCTTCCCCGAAGCCTTGCAGAACGCGTAGATGCGGTCGTGAATATCCTCCACCGCTCCTCCGGCCATGTTGGTCCATTCGGCGGACGGCACGACCAGCACGATCGAGCGCAGTTCCCCCTTGATCAAGGACTTGCGCAGATCCGTCGAGATCGCACCTTTCACCGCCAGTTCGGCCAGCGCCTGCCGGACCGTCAGTCCCTCATCCTTCCTGCCGATCGTCATCTCGTCGTCTCCGTGCTGAAAAGGGAAATCGTCTTCGTCGTGGTCGAACATGCCTGGCACCTCTGCTCACTCGTCCAGGCCGAAGACCTTCGGAGGACCCAATTGGTAGTAGCGCGATAGGGTCCTTGCCCAACTGCGGTCCCGGGCGATCGCGAAGAGCTCGGACGTCACGCATTCCCTGCCGTCGACGATCCGCGGATGGCCGTATGCCGTGCCGGCCAGGCAAAGCGCGCTCCTCGGCGCGAAGCCCCAGCGCCGGAGATGCGGTGCTTCCAGCAGGCGCCCAGGCGAGGGAGGAGAACCGGCGGCAAGGCCGCGAAGGTCGGCGGCCAGGTCCTCCAGCAGCTCGGCGATCGCCAAAGGGTCGGCCCCCAGGAAGTCGACGGGGTCGCTGTTGTCACCGATCATAGGCCCGGCTCCACCAGGTGGACCTGACTGGAAGGCATGAGCCTGGCGTCGAGGTCCATGTGCAGACCGCCCTCCACGACCAGTCCCAGCACTCCCGCCACCGGATCGCCGCTGTTGACCAACCCCGCCAGGTCGAGCAGGGGCGCGCTGCCGCCGTTCTCGATGAGATGAACAAGCATCCTCATACGATCGGTCGCGCCAACGGCAGTCTCCGCCGCCTCTGCAATGACGAAGGCGTTGGTCAAGCGGGGCTCGCGACGGACGAAGCTCTCCGGTACCAGGACCACGGTACGACCGATCGTCGCCGCCGAGGCTTTCAACTCGAAGAAGAGGGGCATTCCACCCCGACGCCTCGTCCTGGTGGGCACCACCACGAGGTCCACCGCGCGATGGCCGATAGCCACAGGCACCACCACGAGTTCGTGCGGTTCGAGTCCCAGTTCGGCTGCGGTTTCCTCGATGCCGTGATCATCCGGCAAGCGACGGATGCCGGGATACGCCATGACGAGTGCCTCGGCGGCACGGCGCAGGGATTTCCCCTCCCTTTCCTGTTGCGAACGACATTTGCAGGGTTCCGATTGCATGCGAGCGGAATTGGCCTCCAGCATGGGGCATCTCCTTGGTTCGTCGGAATTGAAAACGTGATCGGACCGGCGATCCGCCGATCGAAGGTGGCGGAATTCGTTAGGCGTCAGGTGCTTGTGGCCGAGGTCAGGCCAAAGCTCCGCCACCTCGCTGCCTATGGGTCAGCGAAAGGACATCGTGGCGTATGGGGTGATGAGGCTTGGTTTCAGCCCAGGCAGGGCGTGCCGGTCGCGAGTTCGACGGCGAGGCAGCCGACCGGGTCATGGCCTCGCCCGTACCGGCAGGCATCGATATCGCGCAGGAGCGGAGCTGTACGTATCGCCTGCAGGAGGATTTGCGGATCACGATCGGCGATCGGGCGGGAGTGCAGCCTCGCAATTCCTTCGAGCGCGCGCTGGGGCACGAGAATGCAAGACCTGCCGGAGGCCAACATGTTCCGCTTGACGCGATGGACGTCCCGCATGACGGCGCCGTACCAGATGCGATTGGGAACACCCACGACCGTGAGCGGAGATCCGTCGATCAGGATCTGGCAGGTCGCCAAAGATTCGGGATCGAGGCCCTCGGCCCGGCTGTAGTGGATGAGGAGCGGGTCGGGGCCGATCACCACGATCTCTTTCGATTCCCGGAGGATACCGAACAGCTGAGCGGAAATGCGCCGGCGCAATTGCCGTGACCGCGATCCGGCCCCATCGGTGTCGTCGCGAGAGATGCCGGCAACAGGATGATGCATTAACCTTCTCCTTGTCTTTCACGACAAGTCCCCTGACGCAGTAATTGGGAGGTCGTGCACGAGGCACGAGAGAGGGAAGGTATTGATCGGCGTTCACCTCCTGTGAACGCACGCGGCTTCCATAGCTCTAGTCACTATAGGAGATGGCCGGCTTTGTCAAGCCTCTTTGCACATTTTGTGCAACAAGAATCGTTTGGTGACGGTAGAATGCCGTTGAAATCGATTCGACGGACCTCGAGCTTGGCCCTTAGCCAACCCAATGCCGCGCAGATAAGAGCCGCCCGGGCTTTGCTGGACTGGTCCCAGCAGATACTGGCCGAACGAAGCGGCATCGCTCGACGCACAGTAGCGGCGATCGAAACCGGCGACGACCGCGTCACAGCCGAGAGCATCCGGGCCGTACAGGGCGCGCTCGAAGCGGAGGGTATCGTCTTCTTGGGTCTGGAAGGAGGCGCGCCCGGAGTGAAGCACTCTCGAGAGTGCGATCCCGACGAGCGCTAGCGCTCCGGCTTGAGCATTCGAACGAGGCTGTCGTTCCTGCAGACGAAGTGCTACCTAGATCCGTGTCCAGGAACCAGATGCCGGCAATGACCTGGTGCACTATATCGAGATGTGCCGCCGATCGAGGCTGGGGCTGCGGCTATCTCCCTCGCACCGAGGTATTTCGCAACCTATTCCGTCGCCACCGGTCGACGCGACGCATCACTCGGATGCGCTCGGTCGATTTCCAACCTTTTCGATCCGCGCTGCGTCGGGCATCTTGGCCAACGGGGGTGCCGATGGTCGACTACAACAGGCAGCGAGAAGAATGGCGCGGGAGCGAACTCGATGCCATCGTCGCCGACTACTTCACGATGCTCTCGGACGAACTGGTGCAGCGACCCTACGTGAAGGCGCACCATCGCGCAGTCCTGATGCAGCAGGTAGGCCGCTCCGCCGCTTCGATAGAGTTCAAGTACCGCAACATCTCCGCGGTGCTCCAGCACCTGGGCTTCCCCTGGATCTGGGGCTACAAGCCCGCGCTCAATTATCAAGACGCCCTGTTCGACGCCATAGATCGGTATCTCACCGGCAATCGCAACATCCTCGATCAGCAACCCACCGCCTCGCCGACGCCTATACTAGATCCCGTCAGCATCTTCGCACCGATGCCGGTGATGACCATCCCAGGCCCTCGCACCGTCGGCCTCGAGCGGCTGGTCCGCAAATTCGACCCCGTCGAACGGGACTTCAGAAATCGGCAGTTGGGTCGCGCCGGCGAGGCGTTCGTAGTCGATCTGGAGCGCAGGAGATTGTTGGCCGGCGATCGGGGCGATCTCGCCCGCAAGATCAGGTGGGTGGCAGAGGAGGACGGAGACGGCGCGGGTTTCGACATCCTCTCCTTCGACCCGGATGGGCGGGAGCGTCTCATCGAGGTCAAGACGACCAATGGTGCTGCCTCGACCCCGTTCTTCGTGACCCGCAACGAGATGGAGGTGTCCTCGGAAAGATCCGAGCACTGGCATCTCTACCGGCTTCACCAGTTCGCGCAGAAGCCGCGCATCTTCACGGTCAGGCCGCCGCTCGAAAGCGTCTTGAGGCTCGACACGGAAACCTGGCGGGCGACGCCGCATCCGAGTGCTTGAGAAGGGCGCATCGTCGGCACGGATCGTACGCACCCACGGACGGCAAGCAAACCCGTCGCCTCAAACAGGGCGCCATCGCTTCATGGTGTCGCCTTGCCGCCACATGGTGACCAGACCCCACCACCCCGCTGGCGCCAGCAGGAAGACGCTGGCCATTGCCGGGAAGTACTCGAACGGGCGCCCGGTCACGAGGGGGAACACGACGATATGGGCCAATTCCGTAATCCCCATGGCCGCGAAGAAGGTCCAGGCCAGGTAGGTTCCGAAGCGAGTCCGACCAGTCAGAAACGGTATCAGCAGCCACGCGCCGACGGACAGCACCACCAACAGGATCACGGGCGGCGAGGCGACGTCGGCATTGGGCACTCCGGTGATGCCGGCCAGCGCATCGAAGAAATCCTTGAAATATTCCTCGGCCCGATGGAGGGCGGACAGGACCAACGCGGTGAAGAACGGCCACCGGACCGAGCGGAACGGACCACGCCCGGCCTCAACAGGAAGAGCAGGAGGCCGGTGACGAAACCCGTCGTGAAGAGGAGCATGGTCGCCAGCCCCAGCGACCAATAACCGACCGCCAGAAGGACGGCGGTGAACAGCGTCGCCGACATCGTCGAAAGCGTCATTTATCCCCCCCGGACGAGAAGTATCGTACTTCCTCTACCGACTGGAGGAGCAATAGGTGTGCGACATTTTTTTGCCTTGCTCCTCTAGTGGCTTGAGGTCGTAGGTTGCGCTCGCAATTCGGAGTCCCGCATGTCCGCAACAGATGATCGATCCTGGACCTGGCTCTTCTCGGCATGGGCCGTCGCCCTGGTAGCGACGCTAGGCGCCCTGTTCATCGGCGAGGTGATGGGACAGGCACCGTGCGTGCTCTGCTGGTACCAACGGATCGCCATGTTCCCCCTGGTGATCACCCTGGGGGTGGGTGCATTCCTCTCGGACCGGAACGCGATCCTGCATTCAGCCCCGCTGGCCGTCGCCGGATTCGGCTTCGCCGCGTTCCATTCCCTCCTGTTCTACGGCATCGTCCCTGAGGCCATCCAGCCCTGCACCGCGACGGGTCCGTCCTGTTCGGACGAAGCCATGACCCTGTTCGGCATCGTCCCGCTGCCTCTCCTGTCTTTGTCGGCCTTCGCCGCCATCCTCCTCTGCCTTTTCCTCGTCAACCGGAGTCGCCCCTCATGAATCGTCGCCTCGTGGTCCTTACCACCGCGGCAGTCGCCGTCCTCGTTCTCGTCATCGGGGCGATCCTCTATCCGCAATTCGCCGGCAACCAGCGTGCCGCCACCGCCGAGCCCGTCGCACCGTCCAACCTGGTGCGGTTCAACTCGCCCGTGATCGGTCCGCAGAACGCCCCGGTGACGATCGTCGAATGGTTCGACCCCTCGTGCGAGGCCTGCCGGGCCTTCTATCCGATCGTCAAGCAGATCATGGATCGCCATCCCGACCGCGTGCGACTGGTGCTGCGCTACGCTCCGTTGCACGAAGGGTCGGACCGGGCGGTCCGCATCCTCGAAGCAGCGCGCAAGCAGAACCTTTTCCTGCCGGTGCTGGAGGCATTGCTGGCCGCGCAGCCGAGCTGGGCCGCCCATGGGGCGCCCAATCTCGATATCGCCTGGCAGGCCGCGGCGGGAGCCGGCCTCGACCTTTCCCGGGCGCGCGCCGATGCACAGGGCGAGGACGTCACCGCGACCCTGCGGCAGGAGATGACGGATCTGGAGGCGCTGGGCATCGCGCAGACGCCGACCTTCTACGTGAACGGGCAGGAACTCGTCGATTTCGGTCCGCAGCAATTGGCCGACCTCGTCGCCGCCGAGGTGGAGAAAACCAACTAGCGTCCGGATGCGTTGAGGCTCCGAGGAGGCTCGAATGGCTCACGCGCACGAAGGAACGGCGGATCGATCGCCCGATCGCGGCCACCGTTTGCTGATCGCCCTGGCGCTGAACCTCGGCATTACCGTTGCCGAAGTCGTCGGCGGCGTTCTTTCGGGATCGCTGGCGCTCATAGCCGATGCGGCGCACAATCTCTCCGATGCCGGAGCGGTGCTGGTCTCCTATATCGCCTGGCGCATCTCCAGGCGCGCCGCCAACGAAAAGCGGACCTTCGGCTATGCCCGGGCCGAGACGGTCGGAGCGCTCATCAACCTCACTGCGCTCATCATGATCGGCCTCTACCTGCTCTACGAAGCGGGTTCCCGCCTGTTCGAGCCGACAGAAGTCGTGGCCACGACGGTATTGATCGTGGGAGCCATCGCCTTCGTCGAGGACGTCGCCGCCGCCTGGGTGTTGCGCAAGGATCTCGGCAGCCTCAACGTGCGCAGCACCTTCCTGCACATGATCGCCGATGCCCTAGCCACGGTGGCGGTGATAGCCAGCGGCGTCGCGATCATGGTCTGGGGCCCGGCTGTCTCATGGATCGACCCCGTCGTCACCGCCATGATCGCGGTCTACGTCCTCATCCATGCGTCGCGGGAAATCCGCGAGGCGATCGCGGTGCTGATGGACAGCGCGCCGAAAGGTTTCCACCACGACGAACTGGTCGCAAGGCTGCAAGGCACTGCCGGCGTATCGGACGTGCATCACCTCCACGTCTGGCGCATCAGCGAGGATCGGACCGCTCTGCAAGTCCACCTGATCGTCGATGAGCCCGAACTATCCGCGGCGACCGCGCTGAAGGAACGGCTGAAGCGGGAATTGCACGACGATTTCGACATCGACCACGCGACCATCGAGATCGAGGCCGCTGACGGCATCGAACACGACACGGACCTCGTTCGTAAGGAGTGAGGAAGCCTCGCGCGGGTCCCTCCCGCCCGCAATCAAACGTCGGCTTCTTCGTCGAGATGGGCGACGACATTTGCCAGAATGCTTCTGACATGGTCGTCCCCGACCCTGTAGAATACCCACTTGCCGTCCCGCTCGCGAGCGACGAGCCCGGCACCGCGCAACAGGCGCAGGTGGCGGCTCACCGAGGTCTGCTGGAGCGAGAGCTCGTCCGCGATCCGGCCAACGGCCTTCGCTTCCTCGAGGCAGCACAGCAATATCCCGAGCCTTGTGGGGTCACCCAGCAGACGGAATATCTCCGACATATCGCACAATACACGGTTGGCGATCGGCGCGGTTCGCAACGGCTTTTCCTCTCGGCTCGTACGACCGGATGGTAAGGAGGGTTTCGGCTGTCGTCGATCACATCTGCGGCACGGAAAACCTTCCGGTAACCCCGCCGCCATATGGTTGCCGAAAAATGAACGGGACCGCCATGCCAAGCTTCGCCTTCCGGGCCCTCGTCCTGCTGATCTCCGTGATCGTCCTCTCGGCGTGCAGCAGCCAGTTCGTCGGGGACAACCGCCATATGGTCCCGCTCAGCCGCGACACGGTGCAACGCCTGGCGGCGATGGGATCGTCGCCGACCGAGCCCATGGTGATCCGCGTCTACAAGCAGAGCTCGGAACTGGAGGTCTGGAAGCGGACCAATACCGGCGATTATGCCTTGTTCAAGACCTACGAGATCTGCAACTGGTCGGGCGAGCTCGGACCCAAGTTCCGCGAAGGCGACTACCAGTCCCCCGAGGGCTTCTACGACGTCACGCCTGGGCTGATGAACCCGAAATCGTCCTACTGGCTGTCGTTCAACGTCGGCTTCCCGAACAAGTTCGACCGTGCCTGGGGCCGCACCGGCACCAACCTCATGATCCACGGCGACTGCAAGTCGGTAGGCTGCTATGCCGTGACCGACGACCAGATCAAGGAAATCTACGCCCTGGCGCGCGAATCCTTCACGGGAGGCAATCGTTCCTTCCAGGTGCAATTGCTGCCCTTCCGCATGACGGACGCCAACATGGCGGCCAATGCCTCAAGTCCGCACGCGGCCTTCTGGGCCAACCTCAAGGAAGGCACCGATCTCTTCGATCGGAACCGCAAGCCGCCCGACTGGGACGTCTGCGAAAAGCGCTACGTGTTCAACCGCAATGATCCGCGTACCAACCCGCTCGATCCCCTCGGCGCCTGTCCTGCAGCATCGGACGATCGGGTCTAGCCGCCGTTTCCCACCGTACTTGCTCGACTCGCCCGACATAGGCAGCTTCGAGCCGGCCCGGCAGAGGCTGCCGTTCGCACAGGTGCACCCATGCGTCACGATTTCAACCCGTTCTCGAAGAGTATTGTCGACATCGTACCCGCCGACCTCGCCGTTCTCAGGGGCGTGGCAGAGGGGTGGTACGTCGAGTACAAGCGGGAGGTGTCGAATGCGGGCGCCGTTGCAAAGTCCATCTCCGCGTTCGCCAATACCTATGGGGGATGGATCTTCTACGGAATTGCGGAGAAGTCCAAGGATGATGCCGTCGCGGGCGAATTCCCGGGCATCCCGCGACAGGAGGCCGACGCCCTGCTGCAGCGCATTCGCCAGAGCGCTGCGAACCATATCCAGCCGACGCCGTATTTCGAGGCGAAGGCGCTGTTCGGTCCCGAGCCCGGCATCGGTCTGCCGGAAGATCGCTGCGTGGTCGCCGTCCGCGTGCCATGGGGCGCGGATGCCCCATTCATCCACAAGGACGGTCGGATCTATAGGCGCGTGGCGGACGGCTCGGAACCGCGTCACGAAACGGATCGCCACATTCTCGATCTTCTGTCGGCACGCTCCACCAAGGTCACCGACCATTTCGCGGAATGGACGAACCGCGATCTCGAGACTTCCGAGGCCGAGGAAGACGTCGCGCATGTCCGCATCTTCCTCATCGCCGATTTCTGGGGCGACCATGAACCCGTGAAGGACGTCCCCATCGGAAAGATCCGGGAGATAATGCGGGATACGAGCGGCGACTTCACGCTCTCCTTCGACAACGTCTATCGCGCCACGGGCGCCTATGTCTGCCGACAGGCCCAAATCACCGACCCCCAGTCCCTGACGCTCACATGGACCCTGCGGACGGACTTCTGCAGCGAGATCGTCGTCCCCCTGCCGAAATTCCGCGGCGGCAATCTCGCGAGCCTGCACGCGTTGTTCCGGGGATACGATCACGCCGATCGATTCATCGGGCTTTGCCGCCAGCAGCGCTACAAGGATCCGACAGTCATCGACCTGAACCTGCTGATGATCGTTCTCATGGCGCTGGCCCGGAAGCACCTGGCCTTGGCTAAGGAATTCGGCTGGACCGAGAAGATGTCCGTCAAGATCAGGATAGCAGGCGTGTGGAGGACCATCCCCTTCTTCGACGCTACCCATGTGCTGGACGAGTACGAGCAGCACGGACTGGCGCTCAACCTGCGCGACGAAGCGGAGATCCACCCCGGCAAGAGCCATCACTCCTATTTCGATCTGGCGGCGCCACAGCCCGGAGAGACGGATCAATCCAACGTCATCTGGATCGCAATAGCCCTTTTCGTGCCTATCGCGAGAGCTCTGGGGGTATCGATGGGGATGGGCGACGAGGAGGACTACGACGCCTTCAAGACATCCATCGTGGATTTCGTCATGGCGGGTCAAAGAGCTATCGGGGTCCAGAAGACCCGACTCGACCAACGGTGACGGAAAACCACAACCGGGGCGGGCACACCTTGCCCAAAGCAGCCCTGTGCCGACCGCAGGAACAGCCGCCTCGACGCCGGCAACTGCAGCGCTCCGTGGAACGCGTTCGTGGTCACGACCATTGGTCGTCCAAGAAACTGTTATCGGCGGCCCGTTGATTTATGCATTTGCTAACCGAAATGTGGGGATAGAATAATGCAGACGCATCTCGGTAGAAGATTCGGTCGCCGTTCCATGGTATTCATGTTCCGGTAACGTTCCAAATCAGTCCGAGCAAGACAGGTTTAGCGATGTCCAGGTCCGAGCTCTCACCCATTGCACGTCAGATCGTCGATGGAACTCTGAAGCGAATCGAAGAAGCGCAGTCCCACAATCAGCCGATCGACACGACCGCGGCGATGGACACCGTCGTGGGGCGGCTCTACGCGACGATAGGAAACGACTTCGCCGGCACCAACGTGAACAACGCCTTGATCGAGTTGGCGAGCACGTTGGTCGAAAAGCACCGCGAAGAACTCGTCAACTCCTGAATCAGGTCATCCGCCCTATCAGCGGGCTGGTGCCGTTGAGCTTCAGGAACAGTTCGTGGGCGTAACGATCGGTCATCCCCGAGATGTAGTCCGTGATGACCAGAAGCGCCTTGTACTTGTTCAGGCCGGCTGCATCCAAAGCGGCCCGGGAGTGGCTCGGGAGCAGATCGTAGAGATGGCGCTCCTTGGTCTTGAGATCCTTGCCCGATGCCTTCGACATGGCCATGCCGGTCAGATGCTCGAGCAGATAGGATAGAATGGTTATGCCGGCGCTCTCGGTCTCGAGCTTTCGCCGTTCCTTGTAGACCTTGTCCCTGCAGGCCTCGGCGATCGCCTCCAGATCACCGGCCACGTTGGGATCCTTGATCAGGTCCTGCCCCAGGCTGTCCGCCTCGATCGTATCCTTCATATCGATGAAACGGCGAACCGCGATCTTCGAGAGACCCACGATCGCTCCGGACCTCAGGTAGGCGATCCTATCCTGCTCCTCGGCTTCCGGGATTTCGTTATACCGTTTGGGATCGCCGCCTTTCTCCGCCAACGGACGAAGCAATGTTTCCGCAGCCTTGAATTGCAGGTGGCCTATCCGAAAAGCGTCCTCGATATCGGTCGTGCGGTAGCAGATGTCATCGGCTGCCTCGAGGATATGCACGAAGGGATGCCTTGCATATCCTTCCTGCTCCTTATGGGGTATCCCGACAGACTTGAACACCTCCGCGGCAGCATCCCTGTCGTCCCATGTAAAGCCGAACTTCGATTTTCCCGGCGACTTGTAGCGGGACGAGAAGCGTTTGGTCGATCCATAGGGATACTTGATGAATGATGCCAGCACGGAATTGGTCAACCGCAGGCCCCCCTGCTCCCGCCAGCCGGCGAGGCGGGTGACGACACGGAAACCCTGGGCATTACCCTCGAAGCCCAAAAAATCCCCGGCATATCGCCCGTCGCCCATAACGTCGCCGATCGCTCCCTTTTCCTTGTTGTCTTCGAACCATGACTGGATCGCGTACTCGCCGACATGGCCGAAAGGCGGATTCCCGATGTCGTGGATGAGGCTCGCGCAGTATACGATGTCGCCCCAATCGACTGGGTTCACCGTATCGTCATCCTTCTGAAGGATGTCCGCTATTCTCGTTGCTATCGACCGGGCGACATTGGCGACCTCGATGCTGTGGGTCAGTCGCGTCCGCAGATAGTCATAGCTCGGAAAGGGATGGACTTGCGTCTTGCCCTGTAGCCGACGAAAAGCACTGCTGTACAGTATCCTTTGCGCATCCTGTTGAAACAGCGTGAAACCTTCGGCGTCAGGATTATCCGCTCCGTCCATTCGATCCTGATAGAACCGATCTTTGGTTGTGAGCGTCTTCCAATCCATTTTCGCCGTCCCCACGCGAGTATTTTACCTGATTACCGGCGAAGGATTGCGATTGTGTCAATCGTTCTCATAGGTGGACCCAGCACAATATAGACTGGCAGCGTCTTGCCTTTGACAGCATAGGCAGCTGGAATCCGACAGCAATGTCGTCAGGTGGGGCGGTCTTCTCGGATGAAATCCCGAGATGCCATCAGGCGTGGGTGGAGCCGCCCGCCGGCATGTCCATGATGGACCGAACCTGTTCCATGGTCCGGCGCAGGTCTTCCATGTATTGGGGCGGCAGGGTCTTCGCCCGGGGCAGCTTGATCTCCAGGGGATCGGCGATGCGCCCGTTGATCTCGAGTTCGAAATGCAGGTGATTGCCGGTGGACCGGCCCGTCGAGCCGACATAGCCGATGACCTGGCCCTGGCGGACGCGGACACCGGGCGTGATGCCGTCGGCGATGGCGTTCATATGCGCATAGGCGGTCTGATAACCGTTCAGGTGCTTGATCTGCACGTATCTGCCGTACCCGGAATACCACTGCGCCATGTCGACGACGCCATCGGCGGCGGCATAGATCGGCGTGCCGCGCGGGGCGGCGAAATCCGTCCCCTCGTGGTTCGCATTGCCGCCGTTGAACGGGTCGATGCGTGTTCCCATCGCAGAGGTCAGGCGACCGCCGCCCTCCAGCGGACGACGCAGCAGGAAGCGCTTGCCGCTCTCGCCCTGCTCGTCGAAGAACGCGACCGTGCCGTCCGGTCCGGCATAGCGATAGAACCGTCGCTTCGCATTGCCGAGGGAAATCGCGGCATAGAGCAATTGCTCGCTCGCGCCGTCCCCGGGCGCGGCGGTGAGCAGCTCGATCCCGTCGCCGGGCTGCACGCGGCGGGTCAGGTCCGTATCATAGGCGACGAGGGCCACGATCTGGGAGATGACCTCGTCAGCGACATCGTTGCGGCGGCCCGTCTCCCAGATCGACTGGTAGATGCTGGGCAGATTGGCCACATCGATCTGCTCGGTGCTTTCCTCCGAGAAGGGGATGTCCGGCGGCGCGAGGGCCACGACGTAGCGACCGGTATCGGTCAGGGCGACGGTGACCGCGTGCCGATCGCTGTTGGAGGCGTCGTCGTGCAGATAGATGCTGAGCCGGTAAGGAACGAGTCCACCGCCATTGCCGGACGGGCCGAGCAGGATGCGCAGGCGCGATCCGGCCTCCAGGGTCGAGAGCCGATAGAGGTTGCGGATCATCTCCTGCACTTCCGCTGCGGAGCCAGGTGTGAAACCATGGGTGACCAGCGTGTCGAGGAGCGGCCCGGCGACGTCGAGTTTTACGATACGTTCGGACGTCGCCCGGCTGTCTCCGGCCATTGTGGTCTTGGGCACGACGGTGACGTTCTCGGCCATTCCGGCCAGCGGCGCGCTGGCTCGCGCGGTCGCGTCCGATCCGAAATAGGCCATCGCGACCCCCGGCTCGGAATAGTCGCCCCATGAAGTCGCGCCCACATAGGCGGCGGCGATGGCATCGCTGATCGCCCGCCGCGGCACGTAGCCGGACGGGAGGGCGGCATAGCTGATGCTCACCTCCGCCGCGGGCGCTCCCAGAACGTCGGTGCTGATCTGTATAGCCACCTCGGAAAAGGCATCGTCCGGCAACGCCTCGATATAGTTCTCCGGCGAATAGGCGACGACATCGTCCGTCAAGGCGGTCTGCGAGGTGGCCAGGGTGGCCGAGACCCGCACGAAGGATGCGTTGCGGATGACCTCCGAAGCCCCGTCGCTGGCCATGACGCTTGCGGAGACGACCTCCCGGTCGGACCGCGTCTCCAGCACCGGTCGCGCCCTGCTCGTCTTGCCGTCAGCGGCAGCCGGCGGCACATCGCGTTCGACCTCGAGCGATTTGTAGGCGGTCGAGTAGCCCTCGATATCCGAGAACGAGACGTAGAGCGCGGCCCCCATGAGAAGGACCGACGTTAGGCCCGTGAGGACGGTTCCGGCGAGCCAGGCGCCGCTCAGTTCCCGCGACCCGGGCTCCTTTCCGTCCGCCGAACGCGTGGTGAGAGCCGCCTCGTCCCTGTAGTCCAGGGCCCGTGCGCCGAGCCCGTCGAAAGTCCCGACGCGCCGTCTCCCCGATTTCTTGTGCCCGCCCAGCATCTGCCCCGTCATGTCCCCGCGATTCGTGGGTGGAATTTGAAGGCATGGAAAAAGGCGGACAATCGGCGACCACGTTCACGACCACGTGATGTCGTGCTGACGCGGTGGGTTTCGGTGCGGTTCCGACCGTATTGCGCTGAACTGTCGCAGGCCGGGTGTCAGGTCTCACCGTGATACCGGCATTTGCCGTGATCGGCCAGGATCTCGATGACCCGGCAGGTCTCGACGCGACCGTGGCTGCAGCCCTCGACCATGCGCTCCAATTCGTGCTGCAAGGCGGTGAGGCTGGCGATCTTCTTCCTGACCTCCACCAGGTGCGCCTTGGCGATCCCGTCCGCCTGCTCGCAGGACTGGTCGGGCGAATCCTGCAGCTCCAGCAAGGTCTTGATCTCGTCAATATCGAAACCGAGCTCGCGGGAATGGCGGATGAAGGTCAGGCGTTCGGTATCCTTGCCGTCGTAGGTGCGCCGTCCGCCATCCGTGCGCGGCGGGGCGGGCAGCAGGCCGATCTGCTCGTAGTAGCGGATGGTCGGCACCTTCACCCCGCTGGCCTCCGACACCTTGCCGATCGCAATCCCGTGATTCATTTTTCGCTTGCTCCTATAGCGGCTAGAGCATGTAGGCCGGCACGAAGGTTTGCAAGGAGCGATTGCGATGTCGGCAAGGATTGAAACGTCACGCTTCCGTGTCGAGGGCATGGATTGCGCGAGCTGTGCCTCCAAGGTGGATACCGCTGTGCGACGCCTGCCCGGCGTGGAAGACGTCTCGGTCTCCGTCGTGGGCGCCTCCATGACCGTCAAGCACACGGATGCCGACCTGGGCGCCATCGCCCGGAAGGTGTCGAGCCTCGGGTACAAGACGGCGCCATTGCCGGCGCGCGGTGCAGGAGCCGACAAGAGCGAGGAGGCTCATGATCATGCCGGTCACGACCAATCCGGCCATGACCATGCGGAGCATGATCACTCGGGACACGACCATGCCGACCACGACCACGGCCCGTCGGAAAAGCCGAAGCGGGCCGAGACCCTGTCGGGTATGCACGGCCACGACCATGGCTTCGAGGACGGACCCTGGTGGCAGTCCTCCAAGGCCAAGCTGACGATCCTGTGCGGCATCGCCGTGGCTCTGGCCTTCGTCGCCGGCCAGCTCATCCCCGCTATCGCGCAGTGGGTCTTCATCGTCGCCATGTTCGTCGGGCTGATCCCCATCGCCCGGCGCGCCTGGATGGGGGCGATCAACGGCAGCCCGTTCTCCATCGAAACGCTGATGACGGTCGCCGCGATCGGCGCCGTCTTCATCAACGCGGCGGAAGAAGCGGCCATCGTGGTACTGCTCTTCCTCGTCGGCGAACTGCTGGAAGGCGTCGCAACCGGGCGGGCGCGGGCCAGCATCAAGGCACTGGCCAATCTGGTTCCGCGCATCGCGTTGCGGGAAGCGGGCGACAAGGTCGTGGAAGTGCTCGCAGATCAATTGGCAGTGGGCGATGTGGTCCTGGTTCGACCGGGCGACCGCGTCCCTGCCGATGGCGTCGTCGTCTCCGGCGACAGTGCCGTGGACGAAGCGCCGGTCACCGGCGAATCCGTGCCCAAGCGCAAGCAGGTCGAGGATCAGGTCTTCGCCGGCACCATCACCCAGGAAGGCGCATTGCGTGTTCGGGTCACCGCCGCAGCGGCGGACAACACGATCTCGCGCATCATCGCCCTGGTGGAGGAGGCGCAGGAATCCAAGGCGCCCACCGAACGCTTCATCGACCGCTTCTCGAAATACTACACGCCCGGCGTCATGGTCGTGGCCGCGCTCATCGCCGTGCTGCCACCCCTGTTCCTGGGCGAGCCCTGGAGCGAATGGGTCTACAAGGGTCTTGCAGTGCTTCTGATCGGCTGCCCGTGCGCCCTGGTCATCTCGACGCCCGCCGCCATCGCCGCTGCGCTTTCGGCGGGTGCCCGTCGCGGCCTTCTCATGAAGGGCGGCGCGGTGCTTGAGCAATTGGGCAAGATCGACATGGTGGCGCTCGACAAGACCGGCACTCTGACCGAAGGCAGGCCGAAGGTCACCGATATCATCGGCGTCGGCAGGCCGGAGCGAGAGGTTCTCGCGCTGTCGGCGGCGCTCGAGGTCGGATCGAGCCATCCGCTCGCCACGGCGATCCTGGCCCGCGCCAAGGCGGACGGGATCGAACCGGCCCGGGCCGACAAGGCCGGTGCGGTCGGCGGCAAGGGCGTGGTCGGCACCGTGGATGGCAAGGAGTTGTTCCTCGGCTCGCCCAAGGCCGCGGCCCAAATGGCCGGCGTCGCCGGCGATCTGATGACCCGGATCGAAAAGCTCAACGACGAGGGCAAGACCGCCTCGGTGCTGCTCGTCGACAACACTTTCGCCGGCATCATCGCCATGCGCGACGAACCACGCGACGACGCCCGTACCGGTCTCGCGGAAATCAAGCGCCTCGGCGCCGATATCGTAATGCTGACCGGCGACAACAAGCGAACGGCCGCCGCCATCGGCGCGAGCCTCGGCATCGAGCCGCGCGCCGAGCTGCTGCCGCAGGACAAGCAGCGCATCGTCGGAGAACTCAAGGCACAGGGCCGGATCGTCGCCAAGGTCGGGGACGGCATCAACGACGCGCCCGCATTGGCCGCGGCGGATATCGGCATCGCCATGGGCGGCGGTACCGACGTGGCGCTCGAAACCGCCGACGCCGCCGTGCTGCACGGCAGGGTGACCGACATCGCCAACATGATGGTCCTGTCGCGGTCCACCATGGCCAATATCGGCCAGAACATCACCATAGCTCTCGGCCTCAAGGCGGTGTTCCTGGTGACGACGGTCATCGGCATCACCGGGCTCTGGCCCGCCATCCTCGCCGATACCGGCGCCACCGTCCTCGTCACAGCCAACGCCATGCGATTGCTGGCCTGGAAGGGGATCGGACCACGTGCATGAAGGGAATAGTGCCGTATTTCGTGTTCGTCTGGCTCATGGCCCTCGACTTGGCCTCGAGAACCCTGGCCGCGGAGCTGGTGGGGGCGATGGACGGCTTCCACGGTCTTCTGCCCGGGATCTCGATCGACTATCTGGTTCGCCCGAACGCCGCGCTGCCAGTCTGGCCGACACTCGCGGTGACGATCATTGCCCTCGTGGTTCTGATCCGGCTCCGCGGCAGCCACCGCAGCGTCGAGCATCTGGCCTGCGCGGCGCTGCTGGCGGGTGGGGCCGCCAATCTGCTCGAGATCGTCTTCAGCGGAACGATGACGACGTTGGTGTCGATCGGGCCCGTCTCCGCGCCCCTTCTTCGCCTCAATCTCGCTCATGTCTGGATCGCCGGAGCGGTGCTGCTCGCCCTGGGCGATGCGTTCGGTCGCGCGGGCGCCAACCTCAGGCCCGGGGAAACGGAAGCCTCATGAGACTTCGCGACGCATTCAAATCCGGCGGGCACCATGCAGACTAAGCCGCCACTGGTCCTCCGCATCTTCCAATGGACGCTATGGCTCCTGATGCTCGCGCTGTTCGCCTATGCGTTCCTGCCGGGCATCCTCTTTCGACTTACGGGCGGCCACGACGCGCCAGTCGTCACGCCGCCGGCCACCGAACAGGTATCGCAATGAAAAGACTTCTCCTGATCGCCATCGCGGCGTTCGCCATCACTCCCGGGGCCATTGCCCATGATTTCGATGCCGGGGCGATCTACATCGATCACCCAATGATCGAGGAGGCGCCACCGAGCGCCCGCGTGCTCGGCGGCTACGTGTCGCTGTACAATCAAGGCGACGAGGACGATCGACTGATCGGGATCGAGAGCACCGCCGCCGAGAAGGTCGAACTGCATCGGTCGGTGGTGACCGACGGTATCGCCCGTATGCAGCCTCTGACCGATGGCATCGAACTGCCCGCCGGCGAGATGGTCTGGCTCGGCTCGGACGGCACGCATGCCATGTTCATCGGCCCCGACAAGCGCTATGTTGTCGGCGATGAGCTGCCGGCCATTCTCGTCTTCGAGAAGGCGGGGCGGGTCGAGGTCACCTTCAGGATAGAAGAGCGCTCGACCACCCGAGCGCCCGGCCACGGGGAACACGCCCAGTGAGCTCCCTGCGTCTCCTCCGTATTGTCCTGTGGTCTCTCGTCGTGGTGGCGGGAGCTGGGTTGGCCTATGTCTATTTCGTCCCGCGCACTGCATCGACGGACGCCGGCCAGACCGTCTATGCGACGGCGTTCACGCTGGTGGACCAGGACGGCGAGGAGGTCACCGAAGCCGACTTCCTCGGCAAGCCATCGGCCTGGTTCTACGGCTTCACCCAGTGTCCCGACGTCTGCCCGACCACATTGTCGGAAATGTCGGCGCTGCTGGAAGCGCTCGGACCGGACGCCGACCGACTGCAGGTCGTCTTCGTGAGCGTCGATCCCGAACGCGACGACGTGGCGACCATGAAGGACTACGTCGACTATTTCGACGACCGCATCGTCGGCCTGACCGGGACCGTCGCGGACGTATCGAGCATGGCCAAGGCCCGCTACATCTTCTTCGAGAGGGTTCCGCTCGAAGGCGGTGACTACACGATGGAGCACAGCGCCAGCGTCCATCTCGCCGATGCCGACGGTGCCTTCTTCGGCACGCTGGATGGCGAGGAACCGTTCGAGACGCGCCTCCAAAAGCTGCGGCGCCTCATCCAATGAAGCGGCTCGACGTCGTCGTCATCGGTGCCGGCCAGGCGGGCCTTGCGACAGGACGGTTGCTCGCCGATGCCGGCCTGGATTTCGCTATCTTCGATGCCGGGGATCGCACAGGCGATTCCTGGAGACGGCGATATGAGGGGCTGACGCTGTTCACCCCGCGCGTTTATAGCGGCCTGGGCGGGATGGCAATGGCCGGCGAGCCGACCGGATATCCCGACAAGGACGAGTTCGCCGACTATCTCGAAGCCTATGCCGCACGCTTCCGCCTGCCCGTAGAGCACCGAGCCGTGGTCGCCTCGATCACCCGGGATAGCGGGGGCCGATTTATCGTCTCGGGTTCCGGTTTCGACACCATCGCCGCCGATGCGGTCGTCATGGCGACCGGCGCGTTCCGTGACCCGATCGTCCCCTCCTGGGCCGCGGCGCTCCCGTCCGAGGTAGCGGCAATGCCTGCCGAGGAATTCGGCGACGGCAGCCATCTGCCGCCGGGGCCGCTCCTGGTCGTCGGCGACGGCGCCAGCGGGCGCGATATCGCCGTGCTGGCGAGACCGAAGCGCGAAGTCGTTCTCGCCACCGGGCGACCGAGACGGCTCCTGCCCGAACGCCTGTTGGGGAAGAGCCTCTGGTGGTGGCTGGACGTCACCGGCCTGGTGCGAGCGCCGACGCGATCCCTGCGCGGAAGGGCGATGCGGCGGAGCGATCCGTTCCCCAACAGGGGGCGGCGGGCGCTGAGCGATCTCGCTGCCGAGGGCATCCGGATCAAGCCGCGCGCAACGGGCGTTGCCGCTGGCATGGTTGGCTTCGCGGACGGGTCCGCGGTACGGCCAGCCGCCGTCGTGTGGGCGATCGGCTATAAAGCGGACTGGTCCCTCATCGACGTCGAGAACGTGCTGGACGGGAACGGCGTCGTGCGGCACGACGACGGCATATCTCCCGTAGAGGGTCTCTATTTCGTCGGGCTGCCCTGGCAGAGGAACCGGGCCTCGGGGCTGGTGATGGGGGTCAGCGCGGACGCCGCCGTCATCGTCGATCACCTGCTGCGAAGACACCTGGCTCGACACCGCTGAGCGAATGGTGCGGCGGATGCATGGGCATCCACGAGGCGAGCATGAAGACCGTCATCACCCCCAGCACGAGCAGGACCACATCGAAAATACGCAAGACGCACCGCCGGAATTGAACGCCCCATGCTGACCTCCGCCTCGTCGTTCCGCAACGACGGCGACTTCAAAGCCCCGTGAAGCCGCGGACAAGTATCGTCGCCGCCGGTTCGAGGCTGCCATAGGACACCGTTGTCACCGCGCAAGCCGACAGGGGTCGATGCGAGAAGCGCAGGCAGCATCGCCGGCAGCGAAACAGGCTTCGCTCGCCCTAGCCTAGTAGCCCGCCGTCACCGTCGTCGCGCCATTCCGTCCGCCGAGGATGTCGACCCATTGGGCGGCATGGGCCTGGCTCTGACGCTTCAGATAGGTATAGGGCGTATCGGTCCACAGCTTGATCTCGGCCGCTTGGTTGTCGAGGACGAAATCGCCCCGGTCGGTCCGAACCATCAATACCGCATGACCAGCCCCGTTGGGCTGGGTCACCACTGTCAACAGCAAGGTGGACGGGGCCCAGTTGCGTTCGATTAGCGCGGCTCGCTTGGCCAGCGCATAGTCCTCGCAATCGCCGTACCCGTCGGTGGGATAGGTCCAGAATTCCTCGACGCCGTAGAAATCCTGGTCGCTGATGGGCTTGATCGCGACATTGTAGTGGTAGTTGACCTCCACCAGGTCGCGCCAGAGCGCTTCATCGAGCGCAACGCTCCGGACCATGTCGGTGGATTGGCATTCGGAAGGCCGACGCTGGCAGAATTCGGCATGGCCGAAGGGAATCGACGTCCGGTCGCCTATCGAGGCGAAGGCGGAGTGGCCTTCGTTCGCGGCTGCCGGTGCGGCAACGCTCAACGACAAAACTATCGCGACAAGTGCCAATAGAATGGTGCCAGCAGCTTTCATCATCACGATCTCCCTGATGGAGACCACGATGGGCGTCGCGAATTGCCCTGATCGAAAAACTACGAAGCAATTTTGAATCGAGTTTTAGTCGGCCGCCTAACGGACTGTTAGCCATGCCATCGGCGCGCCCGGCTCGCTCTCGGGAACACCGTGCTCCGGCTCGGGCGATATCGTCATGCACCGACGTCCATTCCCCAATATCGCCGGATTTAACCGTACGATAAGGATGATCCGCTGATATGACCTCGTGCGTCCGCTGGGTGAAGATGTGTTGGATTTAGGCCGCAGGGTGCTGCCCGCTCTCATCGCGATCTTGGCGCTGGTGATCGCATTGCACCAGCCGGTTGCGCTCGAGTCCGGAACCGGCGTCGCGAACGCGGTCGCGGTCGCGCACACGTCAGCGCCCGAAATCGGCTCCGGCACGGAGCCCCTCCATTCCACCCCGTGCTGCTCCGTGGTGGCGTTCCTGCCCACAACTGCCTTCGAACAGATCCTCTGGGACGGTTCCGCCCAGGTCGCCCATGGCAATACCCGGGATGCCGCCGACCTGCCGAAGCCTCCGTCCAAGCCTTTCCGGCCTCCGCGCATCGCCTGAGCGCCAGCCGTGAACCGAAGGAGCCGAGCGGCTCCGCGGCCTCGCGGATGAACGAGCGAGCAATCGACGATTGCGGCCATCGAGCGCCCATTCGTCGCCCATTCGGACCGGAATCCATTGGACCGCACCATGAAACGCAGAGACTTCATTCGACTCTTTCCCCTGGGAATGGCGGCGACCTTGCCGTTCGCCTCCCCGACCTACGCCCAATCGCTCTGGAGCATGATGAACCGCGACCGCTCCCTCACGGACGCGGACCGCGAAGCCAACAGCGCCGCGGCGCTACAGGCCATCGACACGGTGGAGCCTATCCTCTCCTACGACACCGCCAACAACCTGCAGATGGCGATCGCCCAATACGAACCATTCGTGCTGGCCGGCGGCTGGGAACAGGTGCCGCAGGAGACCTACGGCGTCACCATGGGCGTCTCCCGCGACGGGGTGATCCAGCTCAAGCGTCGCTTGCTCTCATCCGCCGACATGGCGATGGTGGACAATGTCGATGAGGTCTTCGACGCGCCAACCGATGCCGCCCTGCGGCGGTTTCAGGCTCGTCACGGCTTGCGCGTGAGCGGGGAGGTCGACGAGGCAACCTGGTATGCTCTCAACGTCCCCGCGGAAACGCGTCTGCACCAGTTGCGCCTCAATCTGCTACGGGTGCAGAACATGGCGGCCCGTCTCGCCGACCGCTATGTCGTGGTCAACATCCCCGCCGCCTTCATCGAGATCGTCGAGGGCGGCATGGTCTCCCGCCGCCACACCGCCGTGGTGGGGCGCATCGACCGGCAAACGCCGATCCTCAAGAGCCGCATCCACCAGATCAACTTCAATCCGTTCTGGAACGTCCCGGTCTCGATCATCCGGAACGATCTCATAAAATACATGAACGAGAACCCGAACTACCTCACCGAGCAGGGCATCCGCATCTACGACGGCGACGGGCGGGAACTGCAGCCGACCGACATCGACTGGCAGACCGAGCAGGCGGTCAACTACCGCTTCCGGCAGGACCCAGGACCGCTCAACGCCATGGGCAATGTCAGGATCAATTTCCACAACCCGCATTCCGTGTTCCTGCACGACACGCCGACCAAAGGCCTGTTCGGCGACAATGCCCGCTTCCTGTCCTCCGGCTGCGTCCGCGTCGACCAGGTGCAAGATTTCGTGGCCTGGGTCCTGCGCGACAACGGCGACTGGGGGCCCACGGAAATAGCGGATGTCTTCACCAACGGTGCTCGGACCGACGTGGATGTCCGCAATCCGGTCGAGATCCATACGACCTATATCTCGGCCTGGGCCAACAGGCAGGGCATCGTCAGCTTTCGGGACGACGTCTACGAATTCGACATGGCGGGCAAGGTCACGTTCGAGAGTTGATGGAGCCACGACCATGGCAATGGCCGAGACCATCGCGCTCGACGGCGCCCGCAAGCAGCGCGGCGACCTCACGCGGTCGCGCATCCGCTGGATGATCCTGGGCGTCGTGCTCGGCTTCGTCCTGGTCGGCGGGCGGCTGGTGCAGCTCGGTATGGTCGAGACCGACCAGACCATCGAGGGCCAGACGCGTGACGCCATCACCGCCACCAGACCGCCGATCCTCGACCGCAACGGCCTGGAGATGGCGGTCGATATCCGCGTGCCCTCGCTCTACGCCGAGCCGCGCCGCATCGTCGACGTGGAGGAGGCGGTTGAGAAATTGCGGACCGTCCTGCCCGATCTCGACGAGTCCTGGCTGCGCAACCGGCTGACCGGCGAGCAGGGTTTCGTCTGGGTAAAGCGGGAGTTAACGCCGGCCATCGAGCAGCAGGTCATGCGGCTGGGCATTCCCGGCATCGACTTCATCACCGAATCCAAGCGGTTCTACCCCGGAATGCGGGAGGCCTCGCACATCCTTGGCTCCACCAATGTGGACAACCAGGGAATCTCCGGCATCGAGCGCTATATGGATACCGAATCCGTGGCGCTGCTGCAGGAGCTCGGGTTGGCGCGCGGCAATGCGCTGACGCCAGTGGAGCTGAGCGTGGACATGCGCGTCCAGCACGTCATGTATGCCCAGTTGACCGATGCCATGACCCGCTATCAGGCCATTGCCACAGCAGGCGTCATGATGGACATCCGTACCGGCGAGGTCGTGGCATTGGCCTCGCTGCCGGATTTCGACCCGAACGAGCCGTCGACCGCTCTGGTCAAGGATACCTTCAACCGCGTCACCTCGGGCATTTTCGAGGTCGGCTCGATTTTCAAGACAATCACCCTGGCCGGTTCTCTCGACGCGGGTGCCGTGTCAATGACCGACACGTTCGACGCCCGCTTCGGGGTCCGCTTCGGTCGCTACACCATCAGCGACTTCCGCGGCAAGAACAGGATCCTCAGCCTGCCTGAAGTGTTCAAATACTCATCCAACATCGGCACGATCCGCGTCATGCAGGCCATGGGCGCGGACAATTTCCGCGCGTTCCTGACCACCATCGGCCTCGACCGGCGCGTGCCCTTCGAATTGCCGGAGATGCGGCTGCCGTCGGTCAAGTCCTCCTTCGCGGAGGTCGAGGCGGCGACGGCCTCGTTCGGCCACGGCCTCTCGGTCTCTATGCTGCACATGGCCGCTGCCTATTCGGCCATAGCCAATGGCGGCAACTACATCGCGCCGACCCTGTACAAGCGCGAGATGGCCGATGCGGAAGCCGTGTATCAGCGCGTCCTGGCGCCCGAGACGAGCGCCGCCATGCGCTACCTCCTGCGCCTCAACGCCTTGGAGGGGTCGGGGACGCAGATGAACCGGGAGACCCTCGGTTACCGGACCGGCGGGAAGACGGGAACGGCGGAAAAGGTGGTGGACGGCGCCTATTCCTCGAGCAAGGTCACGAACTTCTTCGCCTCGGTCTTCCCCATGGACGCGCCGCGCTACGCCATGGTGATCATGGTGGACGAACCCAAGGCCGAGAACCCGCAATCGGGAACCACCGCCGGGTGGAACGCCGGCGCGGTCAGCGGGAGGATAATCCAGCGCGTGGCGCCGATGCTCGGCGTGGCACCGGATTTCTCGGAGGCACTGGACAGGGATCTTGTACCGGTCACCTTGAGATAGAGACGAGCAGGCAGCAACGATCCGAAAGGAACAGGTCGAAAATGGCGGGAAACGAAGCGGCCACTGGCCACGGGAACGACGACGGGCACGATCACGGCCAGACGGTGACGGCTGACAACGAGAGGCGCATCCGTTTCGTCTTCATCTTCACGGCAGGCTACGCGGCGGTGCAGGCCGTCGGCGGGTGGTTCTCGGGATCGCTAGCCCTGATCGCGGATTCCGGCCACATGGTCTCGGACGCCGCCGCTCTGCTCCTGGCGCTCATCGCCTATCGCGTGGCGCGCCGTCCCGTGGACAGCACGCGCACCTACGGCTTCCATCGCGTGCGGGTGCTGGCGGCCCTGGCCAACGGCGCCTCACTCCTCCTCCTCGTCGCCTGGATAACCTGGGAGGCGATCAACCGCATCAACGATCCGCACGAAGTGCTGGCGGGGCCGATGCTGGTCGTCGCCGTCATCGGCTTGATCGTCAACCTCGCGGGCGCCTGGATTCTCTCACACGGAACGAAAGGTGATAGCAACCTCAAGGGCGCCTTCCTTCACGTCATCGGCGATCTCCTAGGCTCGGTGGGCGCCATCGCCGCGGCCATCGGCATCATGCTGACCGGCTGGACGCTGCTCGATCCGATCCTGTCCGTCCTGGTGGCCATCCTGGTCGTCCGCTCGGCCTGGACGCTGGTCAAGGAATCCATACGCGTCCTGCTGCAGGCCGTGCCCCGCGGGCTGGATGCGCGCAGGGCGGAAGCGGAAATGGCGGAACTGCCCGAGATCGACAAAGCCGGGCATTTCCACGCCTGGACCCTCACCGACGAGACGGTGGTCGCGACCGTTCACGTCGTGCCCGCGGACGGGATAGATCCTCTGACCCTGCCCACCCTGGTGTCGGGATGGCTAAAGTCCCGGTACGACATCGATCACGTCACCGTCCAGGTCGACCCGCGCGGCACTGTCTGGGAGGCGGACACGATTTGAGTAGCTAGATCTTGATCACCGCCGCGGTCACATACATGAATGCCAGGCCGATCAAGAAGCCCGACAGCACCGGGGCCGAGAGCCAGGATTGTCCCTCCCGTTCGGCCCGGCGCAGGAAATAGCTCGTTACCTCGACGATGACCTGCAGGATGGCGCCGGCCCCGATACCCAGGGCGAGCGCCGACCATTGCGGGCCGTAGGCAAGGCTGCCCAACCACATGCCGAAGACCGCTGGCAGGCCCGCGACCAGGGTCAGGGCGCCGAAGGTCCAGAGCGGCGGGCGCCTGTCGACCATGGGGGCGGCGATGCCGATGCCTTCGGTGACATTGTGGATGGCGAAGCCGAGAACGAGGAAGGTGCCGAGGCCCGCGGAGCCGGCGGTGAAGGCGGCGCCGATCGCCAGCCCCTCGCCGAAATTGTGCAGACCGATGCCGAAGGCGATGTAGAAGGCGAGGGCCAGGCCTTCCGGCTGCCCGGATCGACGCCCGATCCCCATCAGGATCAGGAAGGTGGACAGGGCCGCGAGGATAACCATGGCCTGTCCCTGGAACAGGGCGGCTGATTGCAGTGAGAGTTCCAGCGCCTCGAACGTCATGTCGACCAGGAGGAAAGCGAGCAGGCCCACCGTCAGCGCGAGCAGGAATCCCATGCCCAAACTACCCATCCCGCGCAGCGCCGGATAGAACATGAGCCCGATGGCCACCGGCAGGATGCCCACGATTGCCCCCACGATCGCCTGCTGGGTGAGCTGGCCTTGCGTGGCCACCGGCGTCGGCACGGCCACTGGGATCTCGTGCTCGAAGGTGGCACCGGTATTGGTGACGAGATTGATCCGATGTGCCTCTCCGAGCACCCACGGATACGGAACCTGCAACCAGGCCGTGCTGCCGCGCGCCAGCGGCCCGGGCGGGTCCATGGTAAAGGTCCAATAGGCGTTGTCTATCTGGACTTGGGCGATCGTCATCGGTTCGGAGCCGCCCGCGCGGATGAAGGTCTTGATGCCGCCGCTGTCGAGGACGACGCGCTCGAAGGCGATCGCCTCGACCGGCGGAGCACCGTTGTTGAAGCTGCGCAGGGGATCGACCGAAGCGATCCAAGCCACCGCAACCGCGAGTACCAGCAGCGGCGCGAGCAGCCAGGCGAAGCGGCGCCATCCGGCGGTCGGCGCACCAGGGGACGTGTCGGTCATCTCAGGCCTCCACCACATCGAACATGCCCATCCAGCCCAGTTCCGTGAACTCGGCCTGATGGGCGTGGAACATGTATGGACCGGCTTCGTGCTCGGCATAGCTGAACTCGAGGATGCCCCGTTGCGCCTGGCACTGCATGATGAGGTCCACCGTGCGCAGCGTCGGCGTCAGGGTCGTACCGGTATCGAAATAGTCGAAGAAATTGGCGTGCAGGTGAAACGAGTTGATCGGGTCAAACTCGGTGACGTTGACGAGATAGATGCGTACCGGTCGCGACTTCTCGATGCGGATCGGCTGCTGCGCGAAGGCATGGGCGACGGTGTTGACAGCGTAGAACTCGTTCGCGTTGTCGAAATTGGTGTCGAAGGCGTTCATCACCATCACCAGTTCCTGCCAGCGTGCGTTCTCCGGCGTGCCGTAAAGGCGCGATCGCGCGGCATCGGCGAATTCGGGATGCAGCTCCGGGTCGGGATCGATGACGAAGGCGCCGTACATGCCCTTGTGCATGTGCCGCTTCAGCGGCAGGGCATGGCAATGGTAGAGATGGCAGCCGAACGGCCTGGCGTCGAACTCATAGATGAATTCCTCGCCCGGATTGATGAGGCCGGCTCCCGGCACGCCGTCCATGCGCCAGGAATGAATGCCGTGGAAATGCATGGAATGAGGATGGGACCCGTAGTTGCGGAAGACGATCCGCAACCGCTCGCCCTCCTTGGCTCTCAGGGCGGGGCCGGGCACGCGACCGTTGAAGGTCCAGGCCGGAAACGTCACGCCGGGGGCAATCTCGATGTCCTTGTCGATGGCCTCCACCTCGAAGGTGCGCAAGACCCTGCCATCCTCCATGAGCGACACCGTCCCGAAATCCCAATCGGTGAGCATGGCCGTGGGGTCGAAGCCGTTGGCCGCCGCATCCACTCGCCCCACGGTGATCATCTGCCCATGACCACCTTCGTGAATGGACGGAGCCGAGTAAGGGTTCACAGCGCTGGGGGCATCGTCTTGCATCGCCGCCATGTCATGCCCGGGCATGGATTGAGCCGCGGCGACGCCGGCAAATGCCGCAGTGCCGCCGGCAGCCGCGATGCCGGCGATGAGGCTGCGCCGCGAAACCTTCTCTGTTTCATGCTGGGTTGTCATGGGTCGCCCTTGTTGCGAACGGTTCGCAATAAGACGCTCGAACGATAGTTTTTGCAAGTAGGAATTATTTGCAACTTTGGAATGCCGCGTCGCTCGGGTGCGTCCAAAGGCGGCTGCCTCACTCGGGTGACGTCGAAATCCCATCGCGAGATGTCGAAATGCCATCAGCTGATGGCGAATGGCGATCGGCTGATGGTGAAATGTCTTCTGAAGATGTCGAAATGCCATCAGATGATTTCGAAATCCCATCCGAAGATGGCGAAATGCCATCAGCCGGTGGCGAAATCCCGTCATCGTCAACAGTTTCTTCAAGCGTCCGTGCCAGCCTGGGAGCCAGGAGGCACGATGGCGACCAGACCCAAGCTAGAACCCGATGTCACGCTGGGGGAGCTGCTGCTCTTGGCGCGGTTGGCGGAATTGCTCTACGACGATGGCAAGGCGGCGCCGGCAGGAGCCTACGGCTCTGAGACGGGAGTCTCGAAAACCCGTATCAGGAATGCCTTGTTGCGCATCGAGAGCGCTCTGGGCATTGTAGAAATGCAGGGCGCCGGTCGCCGGACCCAGAAGCCGAACGCATTCGGAAGAAACATCGGCAGTGCCGCGCGGCTCGTCGAGCGCCTCATCTATGTAGCCCGCCAGCACGCCACGGATCAGGACAAACTGCATCTAGCCATCCGTACCGCCGAACAAGGGCTCGAACGGCAATGGCGAGCCGGTGATTTCGACAAGGCCGCGTCGTGATGGACGGTTGCGGACACAAGGCCATTCGTCCGGCGAGCTCGCGTCGACCTGCCATCGTCGCGCCGGCTTGCCAGTCGTTCCGTTGTGCTATACTCCCGCGCCCGAGGTGAGTATGCCAACTGCGGTCGATATCTTCTGCGGGTCGGGCGGGGTGACGCAGGGTTTGCGCAGCGCCCGATGGCGCGTATTGGCTGCTTGCGACAACGATCCCGTGGCCGCCGCCACGTATCGTGCCAATCACGCCCGCACTAAGTTGGTCGACGGCGATATCCGGCTGGATGACACCATCGATCGCATCGCGTCCGCCGTGCGTGGGCGAACCGTCGATCTGCTCGTCATCTGTGCCCCCTGCCAGCCGTTCAGCAGCCAGAACCGGCATCGCGGCGACGACGAGCGCGAACAGCTCATCGTCAGGGCTCTGGCGGTCGCGGAACGGCTGAAGCCTGCCATGGTGTTCTTCGAGAACGTCCCTGGGTTGGCGACGCCGACCTATGCATCCATCGTGGCGCAGGTGAGGACGAAACTCGATGAACTGGGTTATGTCGTCTCCGATCCGCTCCTGAGGGATGCGGCGGATTTCGGGGTGCCCCAGCGGCGACGCCGTTGCATCATGCTGGCGGCCAGAACCCGGGACGCCGTCGATACGTTCGTCTCCCTGGACATGACGATGCCGAGAAAGACCGTATTCCGTGCCATAGCGGATCTCGAAAGACTGGAATCAGGACAGGCCAGTGCCGAGGATGCGCTGCACAGGGCCCGCACTCATCAATCGATAGCGGTCGAGCGCCTCAGGCACATTCCCGCGGACGGTGGTAGTCGATCCAGCCTTCCCGCTCATCTCGAGCTCCGTTGCCATGTCGGCAAGCCCAGGTCGTTCTCCGACGTGTACGGTCGCATGGCCTGGCAGGACGTCGCGCCAACGCTGACCACGGGATGCACGGACATCACGCGCGGTCGTTTCGCCCATCCCGAGCAACATCGCGCCATCACCCTGCGCGAGGCCGCGCGCCTACAAAGCTTTCCCAACGATTACGAATTCAGGGGGAATGACAGCGACATCGCAAGGCAGATCGGCAACGCCGTGCCGCCGGAGATGATCAAGGCATTCGTTCCGGCCTTCAGGGCGGCCCTGAAGGCCTCGCAGCGTTGACGATCGAACCACCGCCGCCGGCGAACGCCGGCGTCTCGGCTCGGATGCGGCGGCAGCGCACGAGCGATACGCAGGTCGAGCTGGCGGTGCGAAAGGCCCTGTTCTCCTCGGACGTGCGCTACCGCAAGCACTACCCGGTGCCGGGTCGCCCGCGCCGATCGATTGACATAGCCTTTCCCAGGAAGCGGATCGCCGTATTCGTCGACGGCTGCTTCTGGCATGGATGCGCCCTGCACAAGACGATCCCCAGGTCCAACGATGGCTGGTGGGCAGCCAAGTTGGAGCAGAACAAACAACGGGACACGGAAACTACAGCGCTTCTGACTGAGCAGGGCTGGCGGGTCCTGAGGTTCTGGGAGCACGACCGGCTCGAAGACGTCGTCCAAGCGATCCTGAACGAATTGGCGCGATGACTTGCAGCACGGAGCCACGTTAGGCGCCCAACGATCTACCTTAGCCTGACCGGGCTCGAATGACCCTCGCTGTTGCCCAATGCCCGGCGTGATCCCTGTTCTCATGCTCTCATGTGATGACGGCAGGACTATCCCGACTATCATGCGGCCCCTGGATTTTGAGAAGATCCCGCCCCGGCAGGGCGATGGGGGCGTTACGCGCGGGAAAGACAATCCGCCACCATCCACCGCAACGCCGCAGGCGCTCCCCTCAGAACCACCTCAATATTGGCTTGGGCATCGGATGAGTTCCTGAATTCCCCGCTCCCGACGGCGAGCTGGTATCTGTCGGATGGCGTCATCAACACCATCAGCGGTCCTCTCCTCGCGTAAAGCTCGAATTGATTGTTGAAGCGCGCCGATGTGCACCAACGAGTCCCCATTCCCCACCAGCGGGCCGCCGCCTGGCTCTTGAGACGGACCAGCTTCCAGTGTTCGTCGTCGAACAGCAGTTCACTCTCTGCATATGCCTGGTCGCGTTCCGCCTTCCTCAGGCTCCTCGCACCGAGCACTGTGAGGCGGTTTTCGGCGCAAAGCAGTTCGTCGACCGTCTCGAGACGGTTGATATCGCGCATCTCCATAGGAAGATGCGGACGCACATCGTGGAAATGCCGCAAGCCCGAGGATAATCGGTCCATCTCGGCCATGCCGCAACAGGTTCGCAGACCGTAGTCGGTCCACCAGCGTCGGCGCCAGGCCGAAAGCCACGTGAAGTATTTGCCTTGCGGAGTCGGATCGCATCCGCAGATCAACGTGAAGACGCGCTGCTCCCGCTCGATGCTGAGATACGGGTCGAGCCGTTCGATGCCGGCGCGACGCCAAGCGTGCTGCAGGTGGGAATTCAGGACGGCGTCAACTCGTCGTAGGCTCGGTGCTCGGGACATGCCCAAGCCTGGTCTTCGTTGACGCCGAGGTCGATCCGAATTTTTTGCGGATCCCCGGATTTCCTCCGCTGGACGAGTTCGCTGAAAGGCAACAGCAACCCGGCGACAATGATCGCGCCCATTGGAGTAATAAGTTGTGTAAGAATTTTCAGCTTAGTTTAGGGTACAAAAGGATATGGGCCGAATAAGAAAACAATGACGCAGGCGAGGGATAGAGGCGCAGCCCCGGGGCGAGTGTTCTCCAACATACTTTTCGGAGCGTCCGCATAATGGCACGCATCAAGGTTCGCGCCAGGGCGGTCGACATGCTGGGGCGCCAGCAGATCGCGGGCATTCCAACAGCGGTCCACGAGCTCTTCAAGAACGCCCACGACGCCTATGCCGACAACGTTCGGGTCGACTATTTTCGCGCGGACGAACTCTTCATCCTCCGCGACGACGGCATCGGCATGACGCTGGAGGATTTCGAGGGTCGGTGGCTGACCCTCGGCACCGAGAGCAAGGTCGGTGCGAACGACCCGGGTAAGCAGCCGTGGACCGGACCTCGCAATGCGACCGCGCGCGCCATTACCGGCGAGAAAGGTATCGGACGGCTGGCGATCGCCGCTATCGGACCCCAAGTGCTGGTGCTCACGCGCTCCGTTCGTCCCAGCGGTTTGGGATCACTTGTCGTCAGCCTCATACAATGGGGCCTATTCGAAATCCCGGGATTGGACCTCGAGGCCATCGAAGTGCCGGTCGTCGAGCTGGAGGGTGGGAAACTGCCGGATCTCGGCGTGGTGACGGGCCTTGCCGACCGCATCCGCGCCAACATCTGGCAATTGGGCGATCGAATACCCGGTGACATAGGAAAGCGGTTGTTGTCGGAACTCGACATGGCCGACTTCGACCCGGGCTCCGTCTACGCTCAGATCGACGGACCGACACTGGCCGGCGACGACTTCGGCACGCACTTCTTCATCCGTCCGACGAACCCGGTGCTGGCGGACGACATAGAGCAATCCGACGACGCCGGCTCGGAGGCCACTCCGTTGGAGAAGATGCTCCTCGGCTTCGGCAACACCATGATGCCGCAAGGCGGCGAGCCACCGATATCCGCGCAATTCTGGGATCATCGCGAGGACGGGGTCAGCCGCGACCTCATCGGCGGGTCGGCGTTCTTCACGCCCGCCGAGTTCGACTCCGCCGACCACCACATCGACGGCGAGTTCGACGAATTCGGCCAATTCACCGGCACCGTGTCGGTGTACGGCCAGCCGGCACGGCAGCACACCATCGTATGGCCGGACTCCACAGGACGTCCGACCGAGTGCGGCCCGTTCCGCCTCCGTTTCGCTTATCTACAAGGATCGCTGAAGGACTCGCGGGTTCCACCGGACGAATGGGCTCGGCTGAGCGGCAAGCTCAACAAGATCGGTGGCCTGTACGTGTACAGGGACAACATAAGAATATTGCCCTACGGCAACTCCGACTTCGATTTCGTCGGTATCGAACGGCGGCGCACGAAGTCGGCGCAGGATTGGTTCTTCTCGTACCGGCGCATTTTCGGCGCCGTCGAACTCACCCATTCGCGAAACAGCAATCTGGTCGAGAAGGCGGGACGCGAAGGCTTCAGAGCGAACCGTGCCTATCGGGAGATGACCAGTATGCTGGAAAATTTCTTCGAGCGGCTCGCCATCGACTTCTTCCGCCCCACTTCGCAGTTCGGGTCCGAATTCAACTCGATCAAGGCGGAGATCAACCAGGAGGCCAAGCTGCTGGCCAAGAGGGCGACCAAGACAAAGGAACGCCAGGCGGAATTCAAGACCGAACTCGATACCTTCTTCACATCCATCGAGAAGGGCGACCCTACCCGGGAAGCCGAGCGCATCCGCGCGATGACGGAAGAGCGCCTATCGGCAGTGGCGACGATCAAAAGTCCCGAAGCAGCCGCCGACGCGCTCATCAACGCCGAGGCGGATGCGAGGCGCGCCGTCGCAGCGCTCGAAAAGTCCATCACAGTGGTCAAACCGCGCGCGCTCGGGATGAACAAGTCGCTGACCTCGGATTGGAACGCGTATCAGCAGAATTCCGAGCGGATCAGACGGGAAGTGGTCATGCCTCTGCTCGTGCAGGTCGAGGAGAGGATCAGCGAGGTTGCGGCTGTCAACGAGATCGACGTCGATCGGCGTCGTCGGCTCATCACATCGTTGGAGCAGCGTCGATCGTCGACCGAGAACGAGGCCACCCGTCTCCGTCGCCAAGTCCTCGAACGTACGACGGGTCTGTCGCAGCAGGTCGACACAATGGCGAGAAAGGCCCTGGAGCGCATGGCATCCGGGTTCGACCTGATTTTCGCCGAAGTCGGTCGGACCGATATCTCCGACATGTCGGAGTCGGATTTGACCCATCTACAGCGGGGATGGGAGAATCGGGCGGACGTTATCGCCAAGGATGCCCGGGACCTGCTCGAAGCACTCGGCGAACAACTGGTGTCACTCACAGGGGCGGTCGCGGAAGGCGGAACCCTCGACGCGACGACCGCCGCATTGGAAAGTCGTGCCGATGCCTTGGAAGAGCAGTTGGACATGTACTCGGAGTTGGCACAATCCGGCATGGCGATCGGGATCGTCCAGCATGAATTCGCCAATACGGTGAAACGAATCCGCACGGCCATCGCCCAGTTGCAACCCTGGGCGTATGGAACGTCCGAAATCCGTGAGATACGGGACGACCTGAGCGATGGCTTCGATCATCTCGATAGTTACCTCACCTTGTTCACGCCCTTGAGTCGGAGACTACACAGGAAGCCCGTGGAACTCTCGGGCGAGGAGATACGGAACTATCTTTTCGAGGTGTTCAACGACCGGCTCCGCCGCCACGACATCAAGTTGGTGGCCACGCCGGCGTTCCGCAGCAAGGTGATACTGGCTTTGCCTCCCATCATCCTGCCAAGCTTCGTGAACATCGTGGACAACGCCATCCACTGGATCACGACCGTGCCGGGCGGGGAACGCGAAATCCTTCTCGATGCGGACGAGGATCTATTTCTCATCTCCAACAGCGGCCCCGGCATCCCGTTGCGCATCGCGGACCGCATCTTCGAATTCGGCGCTACGGAGAAGATAGGCGGACGGGGAATGGGGCTGTTCATCGCGCGTCAGGCGCTGCGCTCGAACGGCCTGGACCTAACATTGCAGGCAGCGGGCGAGAACGTCAGACCGCAGTTCGCGATCGGTCCAAGGGAATAATCGGGGGAGTACAAGATGGCTCAGGCCGCCAACGCGTTTCAGGACTATCGGTTGTCGGGGGTGCGACGGTTCCTGCAGACTGCCGTCGTCATCGACAACGAGGCGGAGATGCGAGCCGTCCCGGCACCGTCGACCGAGCCGAAGGTCGCAGTGCGCAAGCCTGCCGGCGTGCTGAAACAAGAACCGGCCTCCGCTGCGGCGCAGCCCGAGTCGGATGAGGTACCCGCCGTCGAGCCCGTGCCCGAAGCCGGGAAACAAAATGCCCCCCTGCACAGCGCAGCAGGCAGCTTGAATGCCAAGCTCCTGACCGATGCCTTCTCGGAGAGGGAGATCATCTGCGGGCTTTATAGGCCGGAGCCCGGCGAGAACATGGTGTCGTTGGCGACGAACGCAGCCAAGCACGCCGACGTGGTGGTCGTGGACTGGCTGCTGGAGAACAATTCCTCGGTGAAGGCCGTGGAGATCATCATCGCGATACTCAAGGACGACATCTCGGGCAATGGCAGGCTACGCCTGCTGTCCGTCTACACGTCCCAGAACGGCGTCTCCGTGATCGCGAAGGAACTGTTCGATCAGATCGTCGCCGTCCCGGAGCTGGCCGACAAATTTACCCTGTCGGGGGTGGCGATCGTCGGCGCCAACGTCCGCATCTGTGTGCTGAGTAAACCCCAGTCGATCGGGGATGACGACGTCGAGAAGGTGAGCGAACAGGACCTGCCCGAACGCCTTCTCAAGGAGTTCGTGCACCTCTCCGCCGGTCTGCTGACCAGTTTCGCCTTGCACTCCATCTCCGCCGTGAGACGATCCGCCCACCACGTCGTGGCGGTGTTCGGCGAGGAACTGGACGGCGCCTATCTGGCCCACCGGTCGACACTAGTCGATCCCGACGAGGCCGTGGAGTTCGCGATCAACCTGCTCCTGGGCGAGCTGCAGAATGCGATAGCGGTCGATGAGCGGCTTGACGGCCAGATCGGTTCGGACGTTCTGAATTCATGGGTGGACGTCAAGAGCGTCTCCCATAAGTTCGTGAAGGGCGGCGCCGAGGCCTCGCCGGAAATCGTCAAGGAGTTCGTTGTCGGTGGATTCGCCAAGCTGAAGGCGACCAAGGACAAGCTGACAAAAGCGGACGGCACCGCCGCCGAAGGTGGTCTCGGCGGACACAACGTCGGGGAAGTATTCTACGCAAGCGCCGCGGACGCATGGCAGAGGCAGATCGAGTTCGCAAGGCTGAGCGCCTTCAAGCGAGAGGCTTACGGGCGAACCCGGTTGCCGCAAGGTTGGCTCCCTACGTTGACGCTCGGGTCCGTCCTCAAGGTTAGAGGCCCGAAGAACGAGGCCGAGAAGCCGAACTACGATGATCTGGGCGCCAACTATCTGGTGTGTATGCAGCCGAGATGCGACAGCGTGCGCCTTGCGGGAGCGACGGGCTTCCCGTTCCAGACAGGGGAGGCAGCAACGAAGGAGTTCAACCTGGTGGTGAAGGAACGGGATCTGTCGGCAGGAACCCCGCTGATCATCAGCGGGAAGCCCGGCAGCACCCAGGTCGTCAAGTTCGAAGCCGATCCTGACGCGAAATCCGTGAGGGCGAAGAAGGACGGCGACGATTTCATCTTCACCGACAGCAAGGGGCGGGAGTATTTCTGGCTCGGCGACATCAAGGACATGAAGGCCCAGCACGACGCCAGCGCTCTGGCCGCAAGCGTACATCGGGTAGGGCTGGTGGAACTCGAATTCCTTCGCCTCGCCGCAGCGAAGGAGATCAAGGTCCCGCAAGCCAAGTGAGAGGACACAAATGTCGCCGAAGCACGACTGGTCCGTACCTGATATCTCTCGGGCGCGGAATTGCCCTCGGTACCTCAACTCACCCTGACTTCGACGGACAGACCGGGAAAACGGTATTCGTTGACGACTGTTTTCCAGTGCCTCGCAGCCGGGCGATCCGCTCTCCGAACAAGGGCCGCGAGGAAGTTATCGTCGCGGTTCTCGGACACCGTCCTCGCGAGCCGCGGCCAACTCGTCCAGATGGCGCGGCGGTCGAAGGTTCGCGTCGCCACGAAATCGGCGACGTGGCGCGTGAGGACCATCAGCGATACGGGGCGGTCGCTGCCGTGCGCGAGATGGAGCGCCTTACAGACATCTGCGGAGTTCCTGCCTGCGATCCAACGGTGAACGCGCTCAACCCATTCGTTGGCCTTCACGAGATTGGTGCGGCGACTTTCGCGTTCCGCCAATGATCGCCCGTATATGTCCGGCCATTTCAATTGGATGAGACAGAGTTCCCCCGTTTTCCTGTCTACGACCGCGGCGTCCACGTCGGTCAGATCGGACCCGTCATCCTTCTGCAGATTGAACCCGTGCCCAGGCACGAAGTATCGCTCGGAGCCCAACTCCTCGGCCAGATCCGTCCTGAACACCGCCTCGCGGGCATTCAACGACCTGTCCCAGTCACGACGATGCAAATGACGGAGCTGACCGGTCATGCCGGCAATCGGGTTCATCAGCGCCCCGAACATCGGCAGCAGAACGAAGTCGCGCCCGAAGTCGATATAGTACGGTATGGGAATCTCATGATTCCGGTCGAGACGCGCCGCCGCGTCCGCATCCAGCCCGAGCAGATCCAGCACTTGGCGACCCTTGGTCCCTCCGCCCCAAAGTTCATGGATATCCTCCTTCCGGGAGAAGACGGTGAGAAGATTTCTCAGGTTCAGCCGGGGCTGCTGCGACTTCAGCTTGGTTGCGCAGGCGATATGATGAAGCACCTTCCCGTATGCCTCGACCGATACACCGTTCCATTCATCGAAACTGCGGCCTCCGATCATGGATGCTGGGGGTAGGCTATCCAACTCGGCGGTGCCCGCGGCGAATACTTCCGCAAGGTCGCGATGGTACCCAAACGTTTCGTCGTCGGGGTCGTAGGCTATGGACCAGCCTCCCGCAGCAGTGGTGTAGCTGCCGATTCGTCGTCCGATGATCTCCTTCTTCGCCACCAGACCGCTCTCCAGCTTAGCGAGCCGCAGGCGTTGCTGCGCGCCTAGCCAGCCCCCTTCGGCTCGCTCCCCGGCCTCCGGTCCGTCGTCCTCGACTTCGATGACGAGTTTGTCGGGGGACGGGAAACTGATTTCCGCTAGTCCGTAGCGTTCGAGCGAGGCCAACCGATGCACCACCGAGAACTTGCCGCATTCGATCAGGTGATCGTCGGCAAGGCGGGCGAGTCGGGAATCCGACGGCGCCCATGGGACGCCCCCCGGGTCATCACGGAGCAGCGTCAACAGTGGTGCCAGAGCGGTGCTCGCCCCCAACATCATTAGGTTTCGGGCGGTATCCTGTTCCAGCAATTCCGCCCCGTTGGGCGCCACATGAAATGCGAAAGCCGTTTCATCTAGGGAGCGAACCAGTTCGAGCAAGAGCTGGCGCTCTAGGCCAGCCCAGGCGCGTCCGACACCAGCCAGGTAGTCGCTGCGGATTTTTTCGATGCGGGTGACGGCTTCCAACAGCTATCCTCGTCTCGTGCGGCAACGTCGAAACACCGATTGCAGCTCCTTGGGGCCGTCAGTCGTCCGCCAGCGGTCAAAATTCGGCATTCCAAAATGCCCAATAGAACCTCAGCTTCCATCGACACTGCGATCGCAAGACAGGACGCGATGACCGCCACTTGATAAGGTGGGGTTTTCGCCACCCACTATGCATGACCACATCTGCGCCGCGGAGGAAATATTGTCTAGCATTGCCCGGGCATGGATCATGTTCGCCCCAGACCGGTGGGGACAGATAGACAAGTTCCACAAGTTCTGGTCGCCGACGTACGAATTCGCCAGCCGCGATCAACGCGCATTGACCGGCGTTCGCGCGCATTTCGACAAGGCGATAAGGCTTGTTCGTCTTGCTGAGCGGCTGAGACCTAATCTCAGACGCGACATAGATCAGCTCAACAAGAACGGTTTCACCCCGGCAGAACATGCCCGGGAGTTGGCCACGATAATAGAAGCCGCGATCCTAGAGCTCTATTCATCTATCGACTGCACCGTGAAGGTCCTCCGCGCAGTTTATGGCCCAGGGACGAAAGGATTCCAGGATTCGACCCGCAAGACTTTCCAGAAGCCACATCGAATGCAAGGAACGTTCCCGGATGAACTAAAGGCCCAACTCGTTGGCGCTACGTGGTATGGGCGATTGCAGCGGCTGCGGGACGATCTCACCCATCTCGACACCGGGCATGTGCATCTCGATGAAGGGTCGGATGTGGTGCGGTATAGCCACTACGGAATGAAGGAGGGGGCGGCCCCACTCACGATCCCCAACGTGTTCGCATGGTTCTTCGAACTTTTCGAGCAGGTGAACAGCTTTCTGGGAGCAATTTTCCACCACTTGAACGCAACTCTAAAGGACGAACCGGTCTTCCAGATGTGCGGTATGGTGGATGGTCGCGTGCTGCATCGCTATGTCAGCCCCGTAGGAAATCTGACATTCGATAGCGGCTCTTGCGGTGCCTGGATCTGGTTCGAGCGTCCAGAGAATCCTAGCTGCCCGTTCAAGGATCAGTGCGGCGCGTACAGCAGGAAAGCACCACCGCAGGGTTGGGAAACAGATGCGACGGCCTTGGACTCCTGAACCAGAACGCGCCGAGTGGAATTCCAGACTGTTGAGCATCGTGTTCCGCGACGCCGGTGGGAACGGAGCGCTAAGTGAAGTCGGCGATCAATGAAACCCTGGCGCGGATTTCCTGCTGCACTTGGCCGCCGCTAGGCGACCATCACCTACCTAGGATCGAGAAGTTGCAGTTGCCCCATAGCGCTTCCGCCCTCTCACGTTGGAGTTTACGGTTTTCCTCCAGGTCGAAATTGGTGCCGGTTATCCAGAGGTAGAGGTCTTCCATCACTTGGGTCGTGATTGCGAGCAGCTCTTTTTCATCCCCGTACTTCATCGGCGCCACGGTCGTCTTGTCCTCGGCGCGCGTTCTCTCCAAGGCGTGGGCCAAGTCCCTGTCGCGAAGATTGCGAACCGAACCCACCAAGTCGGACTCAAGCGTGTCAGGTACCGATTTCCGCAGGGAGGTCAGCACCGCAAGGGCCTTGCCGGCTTCTTCCTGTCGCATCTTGGCATTGTAGTTGGCGAACTCGGTTCGAGACGAGGACTCCGATGCGGTCCGATCCGGCCAGAAATTTCGCACATCGGCCACCAGTCTTTCTACAACGTCGTCGCGGTCGATCAGCGCATGAACCGTTGGAATGCTGTTGTGGGCCAGAGTGTAGTCCGGCTTGTCCCAAAGGGCGCATAGCTGGACGATCTCGAATCCATGCATCGCTCTCTGAAAGACGTTGAAGGCATGTCCGGCGGTGGATGGGGGGATTTGGCCGGAGAGCAATGGAGAATAGACGATCAAGGCGTTGCTCTCCGCCAACGCCAACAGGCCGCTGATCCGGGCCACGACTTGTTTGATCTTGAGCTTTGCCTTTTCCGCTCGCTCGTCTGTGGACATGCGCTCTAAAACATCTGGTAAGGTGGGGCGAGGCATCTGACGTTCCGATTGAGGTGGCGCCGGTCAATCCCAGCCCAAACCACGCTCTCAATTATTAAATTGATGTGCCGTTGGTCCGCCTCAAGGTCATTAGCAGACAAATGGCAGCGTCCCTAGGCGAGATCAGGCCGGAAACGCTGACACTTCACCGATTCCGGCCTCTTGGGCGCTGCGACTCAAAAATTCTGGTCGTCCATTGTTTTTCTTGCGAAAAATCGACTCAGGTATTTCTGGTCGCGTCATGAGAAGGGGAAATTGGTGGGCCCACCAGGACTCGAACCTGGAACCAGACCGTTATGAGCGGTCGGCTCTAACCATTGAGCTATAGGCCCCCGCCCGCCTCATAGCAGGGTCAGGGGCGGTGGCAAAGACCTTTGCGCTTGCGTTCTACCCCTCCACCTTCGCAGCGCCGGCGGCCTGGCCTTGGCATCAGCTATACGGCGGACAGCCGGGCGCGGGATCGTGGGCATAAGCCGGCCGCTTGCCCTTCTACCCGGATGAACGAGGGGCTAATCTGTTCGTAAGGCGAACGGAGTGCGGGAAACGAACATGCGGGACGGCGACATCATCCATGGCCTGATCCGTGGCCTTTCGGTCATCGAGTGTTTCGATGAAGAACATGCGCGCATGTCGATTACTGATGTTGCCCTGCGTACCGGGCTCGAACGCGCCACGGCGCGGCGTTGCCTGTTGACCCTTACTCATCTTGGCTACGCCACATATGACGGCAAGTTCTTCCAGTTGACGCCCCGGGTGCTGAAGCTGGGACATTCCTACCTGGCCGGCACGCCCCTGCCCCGGCTGATCCAGCCGTTCCTCGAACAATTGTCGGCGGCCACCAGTGAAAGCACTTCGGCCGCCGTCCTCGACGGCACAGACATCCTCTATGTCGCCCGCGCCTCGACCCGCCGCGTCATGTCGATCAACCTGGCGCCCGGCGCGCGCCTGCCGGCCTATTGCACGTCGATGGGCCGAACCCTGCTGGCGGCGCTGCCGAGCGAGGAAGCCCATGCAATCCTGCAGCGATCCAACCTCATCGCCTATACCAGTCACACGCGATCCAGCATGACCGATCTGCTGACGGAGCTGGCCGTAGTCGCCGCACAGGGGTTTGCGGTGATCGACCAGGAACTCGAACTGGGGCTGTGCTCCATCGCCGTACCGCTGCACAATGCATCCGGCCATGTCGTCGGTGCCCTCAATATCGGCGCCCAATCGGCCCGCTCGCCGACATCGCGCATGATCGCGCAATTCCTGCCGCTCATGCGAAAAGTGCAGGCCGAGGTCCGGCCGCTGCTGCGCTAGGATTCCATCGAAACACCCCTCACCCCGACCCTCTTCCCGGAGGTGGAGGAGGCAATGGAGCTAGTGGCTCAATTGGCCGTCGACGCTGCTCATCGCCGCGCTGTGGGCTCCTGCGGGGCCTGTTGGCCCGAGTCTGCGGGCCGCATTGCAGTTTTTTGACAGCGGCTGCGGGCAGGCACAGGCTCCGCGCCAATGTTGTCGAACTTAGCGTTTCATTACAGTACCTTAGCCTGTCACAAACCAGTCATTGAACTGCAATAAAACCGTCGTCGGGCGCTCCTATGGTCTGCCACGTCTCAGGGCGGCCCAAGGAAATGGCTGGCCATGTTTGCAAATGAATTCCGAAAGGGAACTTCCATGAAGACCGCACTCTACGCCAGTGCCGCTGTCATCGCTCTCGCTGCGTTCGGCACCAATGCCGCCTTTGCCCAGTCGCGCGACACCATCCAGATTGCCGGCTCGTCCACCGTGCTGCCCTTCGCCTCCATCGTGGCCGAAGAATTCGGCGCCACCTTCCCCGAATTCAAGACCCCGGTCGTCGGCTCCGGCGGCACCGGCGGCGGTTTCCGCCAGTTCTGCGAAGGCGTGGGCGACAACACCATCGACATCGCCAATGCGTCCCGCCCGATGCGCGACAGCGAACGCGAGGCCTGCACGGCCAATGGCGTGACCGACATCCGTGAAATCCAGTTCGGCTTCGACGGCATCGTCTTCGCCTCCTCGGCTGCCGGCGCCGACTTTGCCCTGACCCCGGTCCAGGTATTCAAGGCCATTGCCGCCAAGGTGCCGGTCGACGGCGAACTCGTCGACAACCCCTATACCTCCTGGGACCAGATCGACCCCGCCCTTCCGGCCCAGCCGATCGCCCTGGCCATTCCCGGCTCCAACCACGGCACCCGCGAAGTGTTCCAGGAACGCGTCGTGACCCCGGGCGCCGAAGCCGCCGAACTGCCCGAAGGCCTCTCGGACGAAGAAATCGAAGCCGTTGAAACCACCTTCCGTCAGGACGTCGTGGTGGAAATCGCCGGTGACTACACCGAGACCCTGGCTCGCCTCACCGCCGATCCCAACACCGTTGGCGTGTTTGGTCTGTCGTTCTACGACCAGAACAAGGACACCCTCAAGGTCGCGACCGTCGATGGCATCACCCCGTCGCTCGACACCGTTGCCTCGGGTGAATACCCGGTCAGCCGCCCGCTGTTCTTCTACGTCAAGGGCGAGCACCTCGGCGTCATCCCCGGCCTGGCCGAATACACCGAGTACTTCCTGTCGGAAGGCGTTTCGGGCACCGGCGGTATCCTCGAAGCCGCCGGCCTGATCCCGCAGCCGGCCGAGAAGTCCGCCGAAGTGCTGGCCGCCTTCCAGGCCCAGTAATCAAACGTCCGGCGGGCCACCCAGCGGTGGCCCGCCTCTTTCCTGGCCGATAAGGACCTGACCCCGTGAACACTTTGATCGTTGCCGGACTGCTCCTTGTTCTGCTTGGCCTCGCCTATCAGATGGGCTGGTCGAAAAGCCGGGCGCTCGCGACCCCGCAGGGCGTGCGCGTGCATTCCCGGTCCCAGTATCACGGGACGCTGGCGCTGTTGTGGACGCTGGTCCCGGCCGTGCTGATCCTGGCCATCTGGGCCTTCTTTTCCCCCGGCGTGACGCACTGGTACGCGGTGTCGCAGATCCCTGCCGACGTGCTGACCAGCCTCGACCAGATCGGGCTCAATCAACAGTTGCAGCGCATCCGCGACCTGGCATCGGGCTTCGGCGTCGCCGGCGAAGTGCAGCCCTTTGAAGTGGCTGCGGGTGAAAATCTCGGCCGGTTCCAGTTATTGAGCTTTCTCATCATGCTGGCCGCGGCGGCAGGACTGGGCGTCTTGGGGCTGATGCTGGCCCGGCGCCGCATTTCGGCCAGGCTGCGCGCCCGCAACGAAGTGGAGCGGGCCGTAATCGTCCTACTCATCGCCTGTTCGGCGGTGGCCATCCTGACCACGGTGGGCATTGTGGCTTCGCTGGTCACCGAAGCCTTCCGCTTCTTCACCTATGTGAACCCGCTCGACTTCTTCTTCGGCACCGTCTGGGCCCCCAAATTCAGTTCGACCGGCGCTGGCGATGCCGGTCAGTACGGCCTCCTGCCCCTGCTTACCGGCACGCTGATGATCTCGGCCATCGCCATGCTGGTCGCGGTTCCGGTGGGGCTGATGACGGCCATCTATCTCAACCAATATGCGCACCGCTCGGTCCGCAAGATCGTCAAGCCGATCATCGAAATTCTCGCCGGCATCCCCACCATCGTCTATGGCTTCTTTGCCCTGGTGACAGTGGGTCCCTTCCTGCGCGATTTCGGCAATGCCATCGGCCTGCCCATCAGCGCCACCAGCGCCCTCACCGCCGGGCTGGTCATGGGCGTGATGATCATCCCCTTCATTTCCTCGCTCAGCGACGACATTCTCAACCAGGTGCCGCGCACCCTGCGCGACGGCGCCTATGGGCTGGGGGCCACGCAGTCGGAAACCATCCGCAACGTGCTGCTGCCCGCCGCCCTGCCCGGCATCGTCGGCGCCTTCCTGCTCGCGGTCAGCCGCGCCATCGGGGAAACTATGATCGTGGTGCTCGCTGCCGGCAATGCGCCCATCCTGCGCGGCAATCCGCTGGAGCCGGTCTCGACCATCACTGTCTCCATCGTCAACCAGCTCACCGGCGACACCGATTTCACGGGTCCGCAATCGCTGGTGGCCTTCGCGCTGGGGCTGACGCTCTTCATCATGACGCTCTGCCTCAACATCGTCGCCCTCTATATCGTCCGCCGCTTCCGGGAGCAGTATGAATGACCGACTCCACGCTCGCTTCCGCCGCTGAACGCCGCAAGCTGGTGCGCGCCGGGCTCACCCGCCGCCATGCCGGAGAGCGCCTGTTCCGCGCATTCGGGGTCATCGCCATCTGCCTGGCACTGGGCTTCGTCGCGCTGCTGTTCACAGACGTGCTGCGCAAGGGCATTCCGGCCTTTACCCAGTCCAATATCCAGCTGGCCGTAACCTTCGATCCCGAGCTGCTCAAGGTCGATGCCGCGCCCGAGCGCAGCCCGGGCCAGTCCGACGCCGATTTCCGCGCCGCGCGGCTGGGCTGGGAGCGGCAGGTGGCCATGCTGAACTGGAACACGGTCGTCGAAGCTGCCTTGCGCAATGCCGCGCCAGAAGGCTTCGAGATCGACAGCCGCCAGATCCTGACCATTGCCGAAACCGATGCCCGCCATCGTGTCCGCGAGATTTTCGTCCGTGATCCGGCGCTGCTGGGGCAGACCGTGACCGTCGACCTGCTCGCCTCGGCCAATACCGACAACTGGGTCAAGGGCAATATCGACCGCAACCTGGCCGACAGCCAGCAGCAGCTTTCCGCGCCCGCTCGTGCCCTGATCGACATTTTCGAGGAGAACGGCACCATCAGCCAGGGCTTTGCCTGGTCGCTGTTTTCCAATGTGGACTCGCGGTCCGCCCCGGCCGCGGCCGGCCTGCTCGGCGCGCTTCTGGGCTCCATGTGGATGATGCTGATCGTGGTGATCCTGGCCGTTCCCATCGGCGTCGGCAGCGCCATCTATCTCGAGGAATTCGCGCCCAAATCGCGGCTGACGGACCTGATCGAGGTCAATATCAACAATCTCGCCGCCGTGCCGTCCATCGTCTTCGGCCTGCTCGGTGCCGCCGTCTTCATCAACTGGTTCCGCCTGCCGCTGTCGGCGCCGCTGGCCGGTGGCTTGGTGCTGACCCTGATGACGCTGCCCACGATCATCATTGCCACCCGCGCGGCGCTGAAAGGCGTGTCCCCGGCACTCCGCCAGGCGGCGCTGGGCATGGGCGCCTCGCGCACGCAGATGGTGTTTCACCACGTGCTGCCGGTGACCTTCCCCTCCATCCTGACCGCGACCATTATCGGCGTGGCCCAGGCGCTGGGCGAAACTGCGCCGCTCCTGCTGATCGGCATGAATGCCTTCGTCGCAGCCGTACCGGCGACGCCGATCGATCAGGCTACGGCCTTGCCGGTGCAGATCTATCTCTGGCAGGGCAACGAGAACCGCAATTTCTTCGAGCCCCGGACCTCTGCCGCGATCATGGTGCTGCTCGCCTTCATGATCACGCTCAATGCCGTCGCAATATTCCTGCGCTCGCGCCTCGAAAAGCGCGCTTAAGGAGATCGAGAAAAATGGATATCCTTGCCCAATCGGCCAACAAGCCGGCCACACGGACCCCGAGCGCCGACATGAACCCGCTAGACGTTCTCGCCCACCCGATCCGCCTGACCGCCCGCGACGTCACCGTCCACTATGGGACCAAGCAGGCGCTGCATGGTGTGTCCATCGACATTCCGGACCGCGCCGTCACCGCCTTCATCGGCCCCTCGGGCTGCGGCAAATCGACTTTCCTGCGCTGCATCAACCGCATGAATGACACGATCGAAGGCGCCCGCGTCGGCGGCCGGATCGAACTCGACGGCGAGGACATCTATGACCCCAAGCTCGACGTCGTCGAGTTGCGCGCCCGCGTCGGCATGGTGTTCCAGAAGCCGAACCCCTTCCCCAAATCGATCTACGACAATGTCGCCTATGGCCCGCGCATCCATGGCCTGGCGCGCAACAAGACCGATCTCGACGAGATCGTGGTGTCCTCCCTGCGCAAGGCCGGCCTTTTCGAGGAGGTCAAGGATCGCCTCAATGAACCGGGAACGGGCCTCTCCGGCGGCCAGCAGCAGCGCCTGTGCATTGCCCGCGCCATTGCCGTGGGGCCCGAAGTGATCCTGATGGACGAGCCCTGTTCAGCTCTCGACCCCATCGCCACCGCCATCATCGAAGAGTTGATCGACGAGCTGCGGGCCAATTACACCATCGTCATCGTCACCCACTCGATGCAGCAGGCCGCCCGCGTCAGCCAGAAGACCGCCTTCTTCCACCTGGGCAACCTGATCGAGCAGGGCGAAACCGAAGACATCTTCACCAATCCGGTGAACAAGCAGACCCAGGACTATATCATGGGCCGCATCGGCTGATCGGGAGAGGAAATCAAATGCCCAATACCGGCACCGACCACATCGTCACCTCCTATAACGAGGAACTCCTGTCCCTCGCCCAATCCATTGCGGAAATGGGCGGGCAGGTAGAGGTAGCCATCGAAAATGGCACCCGCGCCTTGCTGAAACTCGATCGCGAACTGGCCGATGTCACCATCATCGCCGATCAGCGCATCGACGACATGCAGCGCAAGATCGACGACATGGCCGTATCCATGATCGCCCGGCGCCAGCCAATGGCCTCGGACCTGCGGGCGATCATCACCGCCATTCACGTTGCCAACGATCTCGAACGCATCGGCGACATGGCCAAGCAACTGGCGCGCCGCTCGCTCAAGCTCGAAGGCATCAACCTGCAGCCCACATTCTACAACGGCGTCAAGAACATGACGGCGCTGGTCCTGCGCCAGGTCAAGGACGCGCTCGACGCCTATGGCAATCGCGAAGCCGATGCGTCGGTGGAGGTGTGCAATCGCGACGATGAAGTCGATGCGATGCACACCTCGCTGTTCCGCGAATTGCTGACCTACATGCTGGAAGACCCGCGCAACATCACCACCTGCACGCACCTGCTGTTCTGCGCCAAGAACCTGGAACGCATCGGCGACCACGCCACCAATATCGCCGAGCGCGCCTATTACCTGGCCACCGGCAAGCAGCTCACGGCCGATGTCCAGCAATTGCAACGGACGCAGATCAAGGCCTGACCTACAGGCCCGGCACACCAGTAGACCTCATCCTGAGCCTGTCGAAGGACGAGGTCGTGCCAATAAACTATCGATTGCTCGACCTCGTGGTTCGACAGGCTCACCATGAGGTCTTCGAGCCAGCGGTGAATTGCGCTCAAAGGGAGCACGTCCATATGCCCGCGACTATTCTTGTTGTCGAAGACGAAGGCGATATCGCCCTGCTGTTGCGCTACAACCTGGAAGCGGAAGGCTTCCGGGTGGTCACCGCCGAAACCGGCGACGAAGCCCAGCACGCCATCGCCGAAAAGCTGCCCGACCTGATCCTGCTCGATTGGATGCTGCCCGAAATTTCTGGCATCGAACTCTGCCGGCGCCTGCGAGCCCGCGAGGAAACCAGCCGTGTGCCGATCATCATGTTGACGGCGCGCGGCGAGGAAGAGGAGCGGGTGCGCGGCCTGACCACCGGCGCAGATGACTATGTCGTCAAGCCGTTCTCGGTGCCGGAACTGCTGGCCCGCATCAATTCACTATTGCGCCGCGCCAACCCCAACCTGGTCACGGCCGCCCTGAAGGTCGGCGATCTGGAGCTAGACCGGACCACCCACCGGGTGCGCCGCGCCAATCGCGACGTGCACCTGGGCCCCACCGAATATCGCTTGCTCGAATATCTCATGCGCCACCCCGGCCGCGTCTATTCGCGCGAGCAGTTGCTCGACGGGGTCTGGGGCAATGACGTTTATGTCGATGAGCGGACTGTGGACGTCCATATCGGCCGGTTGCGCCGCGCCATCAATCGCGGCCGCGAATCCGACCCCATCCGCACCGTTCGCGGCGCCGGCTACGCCTTTGACGAGCGCTTCGCGGCGACGGCCTGAGGCCGCGGCGACCGGGCCACGCGAGTGTCCTAGACTCCAAGTGCCTCGCGTGATGCCAGAGCCAGGGCAACTACGAGATCATCGGGGATAGGCTTTGCCGGTGAGAAGGTGACCCCGGTCTTGCTGGCCTTGAGCCCGGCTGCGGCGATTGCCTCGGCCTGGGCGGCAATCGCCCCCTTGTCGACATAGAGGCCGCATTGCTTGCTGAATGCACCGTAGCCGGCAATCATCGACTTGCCGGAGGCGAACCCCGGCATGTTGTATTGCATGACCTCTTCCGCGTCGGGCAACGTCTTGGCCAGAAGGATCCTGAGCTGCGCGAGCATCGGACGAAGCGCCTCCGATGCGGCAGCAATGTAGGCGTCGTGGTCGGCTGGTCCGGTCATGCTGCACTATCGGCCATTGCACAGATCGAGGCAACCAGAGGCGCATGCGTCCTGAACCTTTTCCGATGGTCCAAGGCCATACACGCTGCTACCACAAGGCGCCGAAACGTGGAGAACCGGCATGGCCCAATTTGCTCATGGAATGATGCAATCCCTCGGTGGCCTTGCCGGCCACGAGCGCCTCGACGACGAAACGGTGTGCCTGAGCTATGTCCCTGCCTGACGATACCGCTGACCAGACTGAAACCCTCCTCACCGGCGGTCAGGTCAATCACGTGGTCCGCATCGGCGATACGGTGCGCCGTGCCACCGGACGCGATATGTCGCGCCAGCACGCGCTCTTTGCGCATCTGGCTGCCAAGGGATTTGCCGCGACACCGCGATTTCTCGGACACGACGAAAAGGGCCGGGAAATCCTGAGCTTCGTGCCCGGTGAAGTCCTGTTCGAGAAGGACGACTTCTCGGACACCCAACTGATTGCCGCCGCCCGGCTCCTGCGCGCCTATCACGACGCCACCGTGGATTTTCCGCCCGTTCAAGAGGCCTGCGGCGAGGTCATGTGCCACAATGACTGGACACCGGCCAACACCACCTTTGTCGACGATCTGCCCGCGGGCATGATCGATTTCGACACGGCCATGCCGGGAACGCGGCTGTGGGACCTCACCTATTCCACATGGATGTGGCTGGGTCTCAACGAGCCGGTCTGGACTGCCGAAGACCAGCGGCGGCGTCTCGTCCTGTTCGTCAGTGCCTATGGCCACCCCACCTGCACCCCGCATCTGGTTGCCGCCTGCCTGCCGTCGCGCCAGGCCGGCCGCATTCATGTGGCGCGTCAGAAAGGCATGCATGCCGCCGTCACCTGGGCCGAAAATGCCATGGCCTGGACGCTGGACAACATCACCGAACACTTTCAACCATCCGGCCTCACCTGACCGCTTGCAGCCGCCAGATCGCCGCGATACGATGATCGCGGAAAAGCTTTTCCGATCTCCGTCATGGCACGCCCGTCCTCCCAAGGCTCCGGCGCCATACATTTCGGAAAAGCTTTTCCCAGTCTAGCGAGCACCCCGTGACCGACACCTTGAACCGCACCACTCTCCGCGACGTCGCCCGCAAGGCGGGCGTGAGCCTCGGCACGGCGTCCAAGGCGCTCAACAAGTCTGGCACTCTGCGGGCGGAAACCCGCGAAAAAGTCCTTGTGGCAGCGCGCGAGCTCGGTTTCCGGCCCAATGACCTGGCCCAGGCCCTGCATCGCGGGCAGAGTTATACGGTTGGCCTGATCTCCAATGACAGCTTCGGCCGCTTCACCATGCCGATCATGGAAGGGCTTGAGCGCGTGCTGCATGAAGAGGGCATTGCCCTGTTCATGTGCAATGCCACCGACGACCCGGCGCGCGAACAGCGCCATATCGACCAGTTGCTCGGCAAGCGGGTCGATGGCCTGGTCTTCACCGGCCGCCGCGCCGACCGCCGCGCCGCGCCGGGCGTTGCCCTGGGCGGTGTCCCGGCTCTCTATGTTTTCGCGCAGAGCGATGCGCCGGGCGCCGCCTGTCTGCTGCCGGATGACGAAGGCGGTGCCCGCCTTGCCGTCGCCCATCTGCTCAACACGGGACGGAAGCGTCTCGCCCATGTTTCGGGCCCCGAGGATTTCGAGGCCGTGCGGCTGCGTCGCGCCGGCTTCGAAGCCGCCCTGGCCGAAGTGCATATGCCTGTCCATCCGGACATGATTCTGCACGGCGCCTGGTCCGAGGCCTGGGGCCGCGCGGCCGCACGGGACCTTCTTAACCGAGCTGAACCGCCCGACGCGATCTTTGCCGGAAACGACCAGATCGCCCGTGGCATCCTCGACACGCTGCATGACCGGGGCCTGTCGGTTCCCGGCGAAATCGCGGTCATCGGCTTTGACAACTGGACAATCATGGCCGAGGCCGCGCGTCCCGCGCTGACGAGCATCGACATGAACCTTGATGCACTCGGCGAGGAGGCCGGCCGCAGGATCGTCCGCATGATCCGCGGCGACACCGTGTCGGGCATTACCCGGCTGCCCTGCACCCTGGTTCGCCGCGCCAGCACCACACAATAGCAACGAGGCCCAACAAAAGGGCTGGAGGAGACCAGATGCGCCGCTATTCCCCCGTCGATTTCACCCGCGTGAGCCTCACCGGACAGTTTTGGGCCGAACGCCTGGAAACCGTGCTGACCCGCACGGTGCCGAGCCAGTATGACAAACTGGGCGAGAGCGGCATCCTCGAATCCCTTGAACTCAAGGACCCGCCGCCGCCGCTGCGCATCCCCCGAATGGGCGGCCCCGACGGTCACACCCACCAGGTGTTCTGGGACAGCGATATCGGCAAATGGATCGAAGCGGCCGGCTACGCCCTGCGCCATCGCCGCGACGCGGGACTGGAAGCCAAGGTCGATGCCATCGTCGACCGCCTTGCCGAGGTGCAGATGGCCGATGGCTACCTCAACCTCTGGTATCAGGGCCATGAGATCGACAAACGCTGGACCAATATGCGCGACCGGCACGAACTCTATAATGCCGGCCACCTGCTCGAAGGCGCCATTGCCTATTTCCAGGCCACGGGGCGGCGCAAGCTGCTCGATGTCCTCGAACGCTATCTCGATCATATCCGCACCATGTTTGGCACCGGGCCGAACCAGAAGCGGGGATATTGCGGCCATCAGGAAATCGAGCTGGCCCTGGTCAAGCTCTATCGCCTGACCGGCGAGAGAAAGCAGCTGGACCTGGCCGCCTATTTCATCGACCAGCGCGGCCAGCAACCGCACTATTTCGACGAGGAAGCGGTGGCGCGGGGCGCCGATCCCAAGGATTTCCACTTCTACAAGACCGGCAACCACCAGTATTCGCAGTCGCACAAGCCGGTGCGCGAACAGGACAAGGTCGTCGGCCACGCTGTGCGGGCCATGTATATGTACACGGCCATGGCCGACCTTGCGGCGGAATTGAACGATAACAGCCTCCGCCAGGCTTGCGAAACGCTGTGGAAGGATGTCACCACCACGCGCATGTATGTGACCGGCGGGTTCGGCCCCTCCGCCTCCAACGAGGGGTTTACCACCGATTACGACCTGCCCAATGACACGGCCTATTGCGAAACCTGCGCCTCGATCGCCTTCATCTTCTGGGCCCAGCGCATGCTCAATCTCGACCTCGATGGCCAATATGCCGATGCCATGGAACTGGCGCTCTACAATGGCGCCCTTTCCGGACTGTCTCGCGACGGCGAGCTCTATTTCTACGAGAACAAGCTCGACAGCGCCGGACAGGATCGCCGCTGGCCCTGGCATCCCTGCCCCTGCTGCACCATGAACGTGTCCCGCCTCGTGGCTTCGGTCGGCGGCTATTTCTATTCGGCCGGACCGGATTCCATCGTGGTCAACCTCTATGGCGGCAATCGCGCCGAACTCGAGGTGAGCGGGCGCCGCGTGCGTATCGAGGACCATTCCAACTATCCCTGGTCCGGCAAGATCAAGCTCACGCTGCATCCCGAGGGCTCGGGGGCGTTTGCGCTGAAATTGCGGGTGCCAGGCTGGGCAGGCGGCGCAACCGGCGCCGTCAATGGCAGCCCTCTGGACATGACTGGCCCGCTCGAAAACGGCTATCTCGTCATCACCCGGGACTGGGGCGATGGGGACGTGGTCGAACTCGACCTGCCCATGCCGCCACGCCGGCTCTATGCCAATCCCAAGGTGGTCATGGATCGCCACCGCGTCGCCCTCGCGCGCGGCCCGCTGGTCTATTGCGCCGAGCAGGCCGACAACAGTGTGGCGGTTCCCGACCTGAGCCTCAGCCGGACCGCCGCGATCCGTGAGCAGCAGAGGGATGACCTGTTCGACGGCATCGTCGCGCTGACGGCCGAGGCCGAGACCATCGCCACGGACGATTGGGGGCCAGACCTCTACCGCACGACGCCGCCAAAGGCGACACCGGTCACTCTGACCGCAATACCCTATTATCTGTGGGCCAACCGGGAGCCGGGCCCGATGCAGGTCTGGATCCGCGAGAGCTGACAAAAAACGGGGCCAGATGGCCCCGTTCTTCTTTAAACCCGGATCGATCAGCCGGCGGCGGTATAGGCCGTCTTGACCACGGTGAAGAACTCTGCCGCATAGCGGCCCTGTTCGCGCGGACCAAAGCTCGAGCCCTTGCGGCCGCCGAAGGGCACGTGGAAATCGACGCCGGCGGTCGGCACATTGACCATCACCATGCCGGCTTCGGCATTGCGCTTGAAGTGCGTCGCGTATTTCAGCGAGGTGGTGACGATGCCCGCCGACAGGCCGAATTCGGTGTCATTGGCCGTGGCGAGGGCTTCCTCGTAGTCCTTGACCTTGATGACCGCAGCGACCGGCCCGAAGATTTCCTCGCGTGCGATACGCATGGAATTGGTGGCCTCGGTAAACAGGGTCGGCTGCAGGAAGTAGCCCTCGGTATCCTTGCTCACACGGCCACCGCCGGCTGCGAGCTTGGCGCCTTCGGACTTGCCGATCTCGATATAGTCGGTGTCCTGCTTGAGCTGGCCCGGATCAACGACCGGCCCGATCTCGGTGTCCTTTTCCAGCGCATGGCCGACACGGAGGCCAGCCGTGCGCTCGGCAAGTGCTGCCACGAACTTGTCGTGGATGCCTTCGGTCACAATGACGCGGCTCGAGGCCGTGCAGCGCTGGCCCGTCGAGAAGAAGGCCGACTGCGCGACGCTTTCCACCGCGACCTTGAGGTCGGCGTCGTCGAGCACGATGGTGGGGTTCTTGCCGCCCATTTCGAGCTGGAACTTGCGTCCATGCTCGATCGAGGCCGCGGCAACGCGCTTGCCGGTACCCACCGAGCCTGTGAAGCTGATGGCGGCAATGTCCTTGCTGTCCAGCATGGTCTGGCCGACGACCGAGCCCTTGCCCATGACCAGGTTCAGCACGCCCTTGGGCAGGCCTGCCCGCACCAGAATATCGACAATGGCCCAGGTTGAACCGGGCACCAGATCAGCCGGCTTGATGACCACTGTATTGCCATAGGCCAGGGCCGGGGCAATCTTCCAGGCCGGAATGGCAATCGGGAAGTTCCAGGGCGTGATGATACCGACCACGCCAATCGGCTCGCGGGTGATCTCGACACCAACGCCCGGACGCACCGACGGCAGCACTTCGCCCGAAAGGCGCAGCACTTCACCAGCAAAGAAGTCGAAAATCTGGGCGGCGCGGGTCACTTCGCCAATGCCCTCGGGCAGGGTCTTGCCCTCTTCGCGGCTGAGCAACTCGCCCAGTTCCTGCTTGCGGGCGGTGATCTCGTCGGAAGCCTTGCGCAGGATGGCGTGGCGCTCGAGAATGCCCGACCGCGACCATGCCGGAAACGCAGCCTTGGCGGCAGCGATGGCCTGCCTGGTTTCTTCGGCTGTGGCACGGGCATAAACGCCCACCACTTCGTTGATATTGGACGGATTGATATTCTCCGTCCCATCCGAGCCAACCCACTCGCCATCGATCAGGTTCTTGTGCAGTTCGGTCATCATTCGGCCTTTCAAGGTGGTGTAGCGCCCGGGAGGAGCAGCGGAACTAAAGGAGATTGGCGCGCGCCAGATCGCGCAGCAGATGGCTGGTCCCGTAGGTCCAGGGCGGACATTTGGTGGAAAGATTGACGCGGTTGGTCAACCTACCCAGGCTGGGTGTCGAAATCGAGACGACGTCCCCGATCTTGTGCGTAAATCCCTTGCCGGCCCCGTCGCGATCTTTGACCGGTGCAAACATGGTGCCGAGATAGAGCACCAGGCCGTCGGGATACTGATGATGTTCGCCCAGCGTGGCGGCGACCAGCGATTCCGGGCTGCGCGAAATCTGGCCCATATTGGACTGGCCTTCGAGCACGAAGCCGTCCGTTCCCTCGACCCGCAGGGCGATCTCTGCCTGCTTGACCGTCTCGAGGGTAAAGTCCCCATCGAACAGCCGGATAAAGGGGCCGAGAGAAGCCGACGCATTATTGTCCTTGGCCTTGCCGAGCAGCAGCGCCGAACGGCCCTCGACGTCGCGCAGGTTGACGTCATTGCCCAAGGTCGCGCCAATGATCGCGCCGGTGCTGGTGACCAGCAGCGCCACTTCCGGCTCGGGATTGTTCCAGCTCGAAATCGGGTGCAAACCCACTTCGGCGCCATGGCCGACAGAGCTCATGGGCTGGCCCTTGGTGAATATCTCCGCGTCGGGGCCGATCCCGACTTCCAGATACTGGCTCCAGACATTCTTCTCGATCAGCGCCGCCTTGACCTTCATGGCTGCCTCGGAGCCCGGAACAAGCTGGCTGAGATCGGTGCCGATCAGATCGAGGATTTCGCCCCGGAGCGCATCGGCCCGGGACTTGTCGCCACGCGCCTGTTCTTCGATGACGCGCTCGAGCAGCGACACCACGAAGGTGACGCCCGATGCCTTGATCGCCTGCAGGTCGATGGGCGAGAGCAGACGCGGCAGGGACGGGTCGGGCGTCGCCGCCAGAGAATTGGCAACAACGGCATCAATGGCGCCGACCGCTTTCCCGGTTGCGCTGCGCACATGGGCAGCCGCATCACCGGCCTCGGCAATGTCCCGCACGGTGGCGCGGCCGGCCGCGGTGATATCGACCAGCTGGCCATCGCGTACCGTAACGATACGGGGATAATCGTGGCCCGGCAGCTGGGCGCGGCCCAGCAAGATCCCTGCAGGGATATCCATCGCAGTCATGCAATTTCCTCTGACATGTCAGCACGTGACTAGCCCAGCGGCCCGGCCCAGCGCAAGCGCACATTGGGTTAAATCATACTTATGTCGATGCCGATGCCGGAACCTGCCCGTTCAACTCCGGTTCATCTGCGCCGCAATACTGACGTATTGGCTGGAGACACGTGTTCGCCAGCAGATACTCAAGGAGATTTTCATGCGTGCCCTCAGCGTCCTCGCTCCCCTCGCCTTGCTCGCCACCGCCCTGCCCGCCTATGCCGGCACCATTTCCATCGAAGGCCGCGGCGAAGTCCGCGCTGCCCCCGACATGGCCACGATCAATTCCGGCGTGACCACCCAGGGCGCGACTGCGCGCGAGGCGCTCGACGCCAATACCGCCGCCATGTCCGAGTTGATTGCCGCGCTCAAGGAAGCGGGGATCGAGGCTCGCGACATCCAGACCTCCGGCTTCTCGGTCAATCCCAATTACGTCTATTCCGACGCCCGCGACGATCTTGGCTATTCCCTGCCGCCGCGGATCAACGGCTATCAGGTCGCCAATACGGTGACGGTCGTGGTGCGTGACCTCGAAGACCTCGGCGCCATACTCGACCGGTCGGTCACGGTGGGTGCCAATACCGTCAATGGCGTCAGCTTCTCGGTCGCCGATCCGGCCGAACTGCTCAACGAGGCCCGCAAGGCCGCATTCGCCGACGCCCGCGAAAAGGCCGAACTCTACGCCACGGCCGCCGGCGCCGAACTGGGCGAACTCGAATCGATCAGCGAACGGCAGGACTTCAACGGTCCACAGCCCTATCCGATGTATGCAAGGGCCGAAATGGCGCAGGCCGCCGACGTGCCGGTTGAGGCGGGCGAACTGACCTTCGCAATCTCGGTGAATGTTGCGTGGGATTTGAACAACACGGCCGACTAAACGGTTGAAGTTTGCACCGGCCGCCACGATTTAGACAAACCAGAACGGCCAAAGGTGCGTTGTACAACTGGGCGGGTTGCCCTCGCGCCGCCCGCCTGACCCCGATCCCCTCATCAGAGGGGGCTTGGGCGGTGGGGACGGATCCACCGTAGTCACCCCGTCCCCACCAACCCCCTTTCCAGTCGCCCGGCAAACCGGCGACTGGCTTTGCGGCGGACCCCAGAGCGTTTTCAAGAAAGGTGGACACCACCTTTCTGGTTCGAAAGCGCGACCAAACCAGCATCTAGCCGAAAATCACTTTCCACAGCATGTTGAGCCCTACGGCGACGAGGAAGATCGCGAAGACATATTTCAGCGTCTTCTGATCCATGCGGTGCGCGAGGGCGGCACCCAGAGGCGCGCACAGGGCCGCGAGCACCCCCACCAGGGCCAGTGCCAGCAGATTGATATAGCCAAAGCTGAGCGGCGGCAGGTTGGCAACGCTCCAGCCGGATATGATGAAGCCCAGGGTTCCCGACACCGCGATGGCCACGCCGATGGCCGCCGAAGTCCCGACGGCCCTGTGCATGGACTGCCCGAAGGCGACCAGCGTCGGCACGGTCAGCGAACCGCCGCCAATCCCCATCAGTGACGACATGTAGCCGACGATGAATGCCGAAATGCGGTGCGTCAGCGACGAGCCGTGCAGGTGCCCCATGAGCCTGGTCTGGAAACCGAAGACGATATTGGCCGCGATCACGAAGGCCATGACCGCAAAGACCACGCGCAGCACGTCGCCGGAATACCAGCCCGCCATCAGCCCACCGACGAAGGTGCCGATCACGATCACCGGGGCCCAGAGCTTGAGGATATCCATGTCGAGCGCCCCCCGCTTGTGATGGGCCCGGGCGCTCATGATTCCGGTCGGGATGATGATGGCGAGGGAGGTGCCGACCGCCACATGCTGGACGATGTCGCCGTCGTAGCCCATCAGCAGGAGGGCATTGCTGAGAGCCGGCACGATGACCGCGCCCCCGCCAATACCCAGCAGGCCCGCAGCGACCCCGGACACCACTCCTGTGGCCATCAGTCCCAAGACGAAGGGCCAGTAGGCGAGCAGGCTGCCCAAATCCATGTTCATTCTCCCGATAGATGCAGCACGATTTCCCGCCGATGCGGCCGGCGCCTGTGCTCGAATAGATAAAGCCCCTGCCAGGTGCCCAGCACCGCGCGCCCGGACATGATGGGAATGCCGATCGACGTCTGGGTCAGGGCGGCGCGTATATGGGCCGGCATGTCATCCGGCCCTTCAGTGGTGTGGACCAGCCAGTCCATGCCCTCGGGCACCAGCCTGGCAAAATAGCCGTTGAGGTCGGTCTGCACGTCCGGGTCGGCATTTTCCTGGATGAGCAGCGAACACGATGTGTGCCGTACGAAGGCCGTCACCAGTCCCGTCTGCACGGCATTGGACGCAACGAACGCGGCGAGGCTTTCAGTCACCTCGTAGAGGCCCTGTCCGCGGGTCTGGATCGAAAGCGATTGAACAGCCTGACGCATATCCAGCACCTAGCACGCCGCTCAAAATGGTGGGAGCCCGTTCATCCGCGAACCGTCCACTGCCCCAATGCCGCCGCAAACGCTGCACCTATTCCAAAAGCGCGGAAATCGCCCGGGAACTCCAACACCCCGGATGCGTTGGGAGACTGCGGGGTTTGCTGGCATCAAATGGCTTTGGGGGACGTTCATGTCCAGTTCAGGTGCCACTTGGATGCTTTTGCAAAACATGTGCGAAAACGACAAGAAGGAAAGAACAATGCGCCTCAAGACATGGCTGCTAACAGGAACGAGCATCGGCTTCATCGCCCTTGCACCGCTGGCCGCCTCGGCTCAAGACGCCGAACTGCGAGCCGCTTATGACGCCTATGTGCAGGCTCAGGCTTCCGGTGACGCAGCAGCGCTCGATGTCGCCCAGTCGACCCTGACAGAACTCTGCATCGTGGCCGGCTATGCCAGCCTTGAAGACTGTATTGCTGCGGTGAACGCCGAGCACTCGTCCTCGTCCGAAGCACAGGCTGCCCCTGCTGAGGAGCCCGCGGCTGAGGAGCCAGTGGCCGAAGAGCCAGTGGCGGAAGAACCCGCCCCCGAAGAACCGGTGGTGGAAGAAGAACCCGTGATGGAAGAACCGGCGCCCGAGGAACCGGTTGTCGAGGAGCCCGCTCCTGAGGAGCCGGTTGTCGAAGAAGAACCCGTCGCTGAAGAGCCCGTGGCCGAGGAGCCGGTTGTCGAAGAACAGCCTGCCCCTGAAGAGCCCGTGGCCGAGGAACAGGCGCCTGTCGCCGAGGAAGCTGCTGCGGAAGAGGCCCCTGCTGAAGAAGCACCGGCCGAGGAACCTGCTGCCGAAGTGGCTGTCGACATCAGCGCCGAGCTGTCGGCTCAGGTCGATATCTACAACCAGGCCATTGCTGACCTGCTGGCCGGTGGCGACGCTGCCGACGCACAGGCCCGCATGGATGGCGCCCGCGCCGAAATCGAGGCCCTGTGCGCCGATGCCGGTCTTGGCGATGTCGACACGTGCCTGGCCCAGTACGGCCTGGCCCTGCCTGCCGTCCCGGCCATTGCTGCCGAGCCGGCCGCCGAAGGCCATGGCGAAGACATGACCAGCGAAGAACCCGCGGTTGAAGCAGAGGCCGAAGCTGAAGCTGAGGTTGAAGCCGAGCAGCCGGCACCGGTCGAGGATACGACCTCGAGCGGTGAAGTTGCCGAACCCATCGTGGAACTTCCCGAGGGCGTGACGGCCGAGCAGATCGCGCCGGTCCTCGATAGCGCCAAGGATGTCGACTTTGTCGTCGAGTCCGGTGCCGAGACCACGACCGAGGGCGAAGTCGCTGTCGAAGAACAGCCCGCCGAACCCGCTGCTCCCCCGCCGGAGAGCGATGAGGCTGCCCAGTCCGAGGAAGTCCGCGCCTTTGCCGCCGAGGCCATCCCCGCCGTGACGGCCGAGGAAGGCACCGAGGTGACGGCCACGGAAAACACCACGGTCAACCAGACGGTGATCAACAACTATATCAACAACATCACCAACAACACGACGATCAACAACGAAACGACCGTCAACAATACGACCAACAACACCACCAACAATGTCGAAAACAACATTGGTCAGCAGAACAATGTGACCGTTGTCGAGGCACCGGAAGTGCAGACCAGCTCGGGCGACACCATCGCCCAGGTGATTCTGCAGGTGGGTACGCAGTTGATCGTCAATTCGATCGGTCAGGACACCGACCGGTTCTATGACCCGGCTGAAGACCAGATCTACTACGAGAACCTCAGCAATGGCCGGGTTCGCGAAGTGATCACGCGCCCGGACGGCACCCAGATCGTCACGGTCCGCAACCGCAACGGCGACATCCTGCGTCGCTCGCGCATCACGCCGGACGGTCAGGAATATGTGCTGGCCTACTTCGACGACCGCTACGGTCAGCAGCTCGACACCTGGTATGATCCGGGTCGTGACCTGCCGCCGCTGCGCCTGAACATTCCCGTGCAGGACTACGTGCTCGATGCACGCTATGCCGACGAGAATGAGCTGGAAACGTTCTTCGCCCAGCCGCCGGTCGAACAGGTCGCCCGTATCTACTCGATCGACGAGGTCAAGCGCTCCGCCCGAGTTCGCGACTCCGTGCGCAAGCTCGAAGTGGGCAACCTGACCTTCGATACCGGCGCGGCAACCATTGGCCGTGACCAGGTTGGTGCCCTCTCGGTGGTGGCCAATGCCATGCTGGCGCTGCTGGAACGCAATCCCAATGAGACCTTCCTGATCGAAGGCCATACGGATGCCGTGGGCGCTGACATTTCCAACCTGCGCCTGTCGGATATGCGTGCAGCCACCATTGCCCGCGTGCTGACCGACTTCTACGGCGTGCCGCCGGAAAACCTGGCCACCCAGGGTTATGGCGAACGCTACCTGAAGATCCGCACCGAAGCGGCAGAGCGCGAAAACCGTCGCGTTACGATCCGCCGCATCACGCCGCTGATCACGGTCGCCAGCCGCTAAGGCTTTCGATCCGAAATTTGAGAAAGGCCGGGCTCACCCCCGGCCTTTTTTTCATGCCTGCCCTGCACGCGCGACGCCATCTTGTCACCGCAAATTGGCTTGCTAAGGATGCGCCAGCCTTGGAGTTGGTGACATGAAAAGCCTGGAAATCTTCGTTGAACGCATCATCCTGGCCTCGCGCTGGTTGCTGGTGGCCTTTTATATCGGCCTCGGCATCGCGCTGGCCTTTTATGCACTGACCTTCTTCATCAAGCTGTGGGACTTTGCCAGCCACCTGACCGGCATGGACGAGACCGAAACCATCCTCAAGATCCTCGGGCTGATCGACGCGGCGCTGATCGCGAGCCTGGTGGTGATGGTCATCATCTCGGGCTACGAGAACTTCGTGTCACGCTTCGACAACGAGGAAGAGGTCCACTGGCTCGGCCAGATCGATGCCGGCTCTCTCAAGATCAAGGTGGCCTCCACCATAGTGGCGATCTCCTCGATCCACCTGCTGCAGATTTTTCTCAATGTGCCCAGCTACACCAATGAGCAGATCTTCTGGTACACCGTGCTGCATCTGACCTTTATCGTTTCGGCATTTTTTCTCGCCGTGATCGATAAAATCTCAAAAAAGCCACAAAAGATCGACCTGCAGAACCTTTGATCAGGTCCAGCAAGCCACTGATTCAAAACGGTATTATCAAAAATCTTGCTCCAAATTCGTGCTCTTCACGAACTTGGGAACTCTCGGTCATTGGCCGCGTTTCTTTGCCAGCGTTTAAACAAAGGAGCGAAACAGATGGCTACCCCCGAACGCGATACTGTTTATACAAATGACGGCAACCGCACCGTCTATACCCGTGAGAGCAATGGTACCGGCTGGTTCGTTGGTATCATCGTTGCCCTGGCCCTTCTGGCCATTGGTTATCTCGTCTTCTCGGCCAATTCCGGTCCCTCGACCACTGTCGATGTGAACGGTGCCCCGGCTGTTGAAGCCCCCGTGACCGATCCGGCAGCCGCTCCGGCCCCGATGACCGAAGCCCCGGCCGCTGACGCGATGGCTCCCGCCACCGACGCAGCCCCGATGACTGAGGCTCCGGCCGCCGAAGCCGCCCCGGCTGAAGCCGCCCCTGCGGCCGATGCTCCGGCCGGCACGGAAACCGAGGCTGCTCCGGTTGCTGAACCGGCCGCCCCCGGCGCCTAATAGCCAGCCTTACTGAGTAGGCTAGCTTCCCCGGCTCTGTCCCTCCCTTCAGAGCCAAAAGGACCCCGGCGCCCCACCGGGGTCTTTTATTGCGCCACCGGCCTGACCGGTTGGCGCAATATTGTTTTCAGCCGGTCGGCGGCTGTGCGGCGTGGATCGCTGAGATAGATTTCGTGGTGCGGCCCGTTAAAGGTGAGCCCCATGTCTGGCATGATCGCATCATGCAGACGCGCCAGTACCGGCCCCTCCGCATCGTAGCTGCCCACATGCAAAGCCTGGAGGCACAGGCCTTCTGCCAACTCGGCGACACGAAAGCCCGGCGGAGTCGCCCCCCGCTTCCCTTCGGCCTTGGCGAGGGCCAGATCGAGGCTCGATTGCCCAACCCTGTCGGGCAGCATGATCATCATCGTCCACTGCCAGTTTTGTTTGCGCCGGGCGACGAAATCCGCGGGATCCTTGCTCCACCACAGCCCTTCGAGCGGCGGCACCACAAAGTCGCCCTCCCCGGCCGCCCTGGCGGCGAACTTTGCGCCATAGCTGACCGTATAGAGCCACTCGACCGCGCGGACATAGTCCGGGCTGACATTGGGATCGCCCGCCCCGTCCACCATCAGGAACCGCAGCCGGGGCACGGTGACCAGCTCAAAATCCCGGTTCGCCGGTGCATAAAGCGTCTTGAGCGACTTGCGGACATCCAGCTTCGTCATGGGCTCGCCCCATTCACATTACAATCGGTTCACAAACATTGCAGAACGCCGCTGCACCCCCCATCTTTGCCTGAAATAACGGGAGCCGACATGTTCAATATCGACCAGATCCTCAAGACCCTGCAAACCGACAAGAATGCCCAGCGTACCGCCATGACCGGCGCCGCCGGCCTGGCAGCAGGACTGCTGCTGTCTGGAGGAAAGCCCGGAAAGCTGCTCGGCAATGCGGCAAAGGTGGGCGCCATGGCAGCCGTCGGGGGTCTCGCCTACAAGGCTTGGCAGAATTACCAGCAGGGCCAGAGCGGTCAGGCTTCGCCTCCGAGCGAGGACAAGTTCATTCCCGCGCCCGACACCGCCGCGCAGGAAGAACTGGGCAAGACCCTGGTTCGGGCCATGATCGCCGCCGCCAAGGCGGACGGCCGCATCGACGCCGAGGAAAAGGAAGCGATCTTTGAACGGCTCAAGACCATGCCGCTCTCGGCTGAGGAAAAGGCCTGGGTCTTCGACGAACTCTCGACGCCGCTCGACATCAATGCGGTCGTAGCCCGCGCCGATACGCCCGAGCATGCCGCCGAAATCTACGCCGCCTCGCTCGTGGCCATCAGCGCCGACACCGCCGCCGAACAGGCCTATCTCGAGGCACTGGCAACCAAACTCAAGCTGGACCCGGCCCTGGTCACCGAAATCCATCGCCAGGCCGGCGAAAAAGCCCCCGAGCCTGCACCGGTCCCCGCTTCGCCCTGGGCCTATACGCCAAACAGCAGCAATGTCTGACCGTTTGCCGCGCGGTGTTTCATCCGCGCGGCACCGACCTTTGCATTTCTGAACCGGGTCGATGGCTGCACGGCATGATTGAGAAGGCCGGGCACGTCCACCGAACCAGCCGAGCCGAGGCTATCCCCCTAAAAGGGTGATGACGGCCACCCGGCGCCATGCTTGATTGGCGCATCCTGGGGGTGCCATGCCATGTCCGAACCTGCCCAAGCCGACCGCCCACCCGTTCGCCATCCGCTGTTTCTGGGCTGGGGCGGGTTCTTTCTGCGCCTCAAGGACCAGGGGATCACCCCGGAAGCCGAGGGCCTGAGGTTCCCGCGCGACGGGAAAATCACCTTCAAGCCCTATAGCGACATCGTCGAGGTCAACCTGTCGATGAACGCCATGCCGCGCGGAGCAGCTACCGCCCAGACCAGCATCCGCTTCTTCAACGGGCTGATCCTGCGGGTGTTGAACACAGATGCATGGGGCAATGCCAATGACGACCAGACGCAGCACTATTACCGGTTCAAGGCCGACTTTCACGAGCGGCTGCTGGCCAACGGTGCTGCCCGCAACATCCGCTTCACCACCGGCACGACGCCAGGGCGGGCCAAGGCCCAGAAGGTGATCCTGGCGATTGCGGCAGCCTTCTTCATTGGCACGCCGATCGTCTTGTTCGTCATCACCCGACAGGCCGAAGCCCTGTTCATCATGCTGGGCGGTGCCGCTCTGGTGATCCCGTTCTTCCGGGCCGCCGACCGCAACGCGCCCGCCAGTTACAACCCCAGCGATCCACCCGACATGCTGCGTTGAGCATCCGCAGGCACCCAAGCCTCAGCGGCGTACTTCTCCGGCCCAGGCCCTGATCTGGTCGGCCGGATCGGAAGTCGCGGCATAGCTGCACCGCAGGCCACGCGTCACCGACTTGTCGGGCCATAAAAGCAAGGTGATTGCGTAGTTCCGGCTACCCGAAACAAAATCGTAATCCGCATGGACCCAATCATGGTCCGCGAACGAGACGACTTGCGGACCGCTGCGGCGCGAGCCATCGGCGATCACACTCGGGTCAATATCCTTGCGATCGCTTACCATCGAGGCGAGCATGGCAAAATCGATCTGGCCCCATGGCAAATTGCGGTCATCGGTCAGGTCTTCGGCCCGGAAGGCCTTGCTGCCGGCATGGGAAAAGACCACGCAGACCAACCGCGCCTGCTGGCAAGCACGATCGCAGTCTTGCCGGGCCACGTTCGCCCCGCCCTGCAGCCTCAGGCCCCAGGGGTCTTCCTGACCGAGGGACGGCGCCGCACAAAGGGCCAGGGCGAGCACGGCCGCCCGCAACCTCATTTTCCGGACCGCTTGATCGACTTGATCGCCAGTGGGGGGATGCCGGATTTTTCGGAGATCGCACGGTCCTGTTCCATGATGGCGGCACGCGCCGGCTCATCGCCATCGAGCCCGCCGAGCAGGCTGGCATCGACCTTGCGATTTGACCGCTGGCTGCCGTCTTCATAGACGATGTCGAACATCACGAATTCGGTGCGGGCGGTTGGTTTCTTGGCCATTCTGGCCTCCTTTCAAACGGCAAACCGCGAGCCATTCCGGCTCGCGGTCGCCAAATTCACTGCAAGTGTTGGGGCTAGCGATAGATGCCTTCGCCCTGCTCGTCGATGATCTGCCGGCCCTTGCTGAGGGCCAGGGCGACCAGATCGTCCACCGAGCTCATGCGGTCGGCGCGGATATAGCGATAGCTCTTGAGTTCGCCACCGACATCCTTCTCGATCAACCCGGCGAGCTGATACTCACTGCCCGCGCGCATCTCGATGGCCTTGATGGCAAAGCCCTTGTAGCTCTCCTCACCCAGCACCTTGTCTGCCTTTGGCGCCGCATCGGACGAACCACCGCCAAAGAGTTTTTTCAGAAACGACATGCGGTTCTCCTCACGAAATGATCCTGCGGCCGGGCCGGGGGCGCTCCAGCGCGCCGTGTTTGTCCATCTCCTCCTGCAACCAAAGCGGCGAGATGTCAAAATAGTTCGGCCACATCGGCTTGCCGTTGACCAGTTCGACTTTGGCGAAATAGCGCCGGTCGCGCAGGGGCTCGGTGCCCTCCCCGCGCTCGGCCAGCATTGGCGCCGCGTTGAACGTGCCGAATGTGCCATCCGAAAACGTCACCACCAGCTTGAAGGGAATGGTGGCGCGGATCGAGGTCAGCTTGAGGGGTGGAGCGGCCATTGAGCCGCTCCTAATTATCCAGGAAGCTCCGCAGCTTGCGGCTGCGGCTCGGGTGCTTGAGCTTGCGCAGGGCCTTGGCTTCGATCTGACGGATACGCTCGCGCGTCACCGAGAACTGCTGACCCACTTCCTCAAGCGTATGGTCGGTGTTCATGCCGATACCAAAGCGCATGCGCAGCACGCGCTCTTCGCGAGGCGTCAGCGAGGCCAGAACGCGGGTCGTGGTTTCGCGCAGGTTCGACTGGATCGCCGCATCGATCGGCTGCACGGCGTTCACGTCCTGGATGAAATCGCCGAGATTGCTGTCTTCCTCGTCGCCGATCGGCGTTTCGAGAGAGATCGGCTCCTTGGCGATCTTGAGAACCTTGCGCACCTTGTCGAGCGGCATCTGCAGCTTTTCGCTGAGCTCTTCCGGCGTCGGCTCCCGGCCGATCTCATGCAGCATCTGGCGCGACGTGCGCACAATCTTGTTGATCGTCTCGATCATGTGCACCGGAATACGGATGGTGCGCGCCTGATCGGCGATCGAGCGGGTGATCGCCTGACGAATCCACCAGGTCGCATAGGTCGAGAACTTGTAGCCGCGGCGATATTCGAACTTATCGACGGCCTTCATCAGGCCGATATTGCCTTCCTGAATCAAATCAAGGAACTGCAGGCCGCGGTTCGTGTACTTCTTTGCAATCGAGATCACGAGGCGAAGGTTGGCTTCCACCATTTCCTTCTTGGCGATGGCAGCTTCCCGCTCGCCCTTCTGCACCTTGTGCACGATGCGGCGGTATTCACCGACATCAAGGCCCGCCTCGGTCGCCAGGGTGGCGATGTCACGACGGATTTCGGCAATGGTGTCGGTCTCGCGGCGGGCAAACTCGCCCCAGCCCTTGCCGTCGAAATTCTCAAGTTCCCATTCCCAGCTGGGATCAACCTCGCGGCCATAGTATTTCTCGAGGAAGGACTCGCGCTTGACGCCATAGCTTTCGGCCAGGCGCAGCAGGCGGCCTTCCAGGCGCACCAGGCGCTTGTTAATGTCGTAGAGCTGCTCGACCAGGCTTTCGATACGGCCGGCATTGAGCGAGAGCGACTTCACATCGGCAATGACGTCGGCCCGCAGTGCGGACAGCTTGGCGGTCTCGGCGTCCGAAACGGTCGCGGTGCGATCCTCGGCGTGGCGATCCTGCATTTCGCGCATGGCCCCATAGGCCTCGGCGATGCTGTTGAAGGTCTCCACCACCTGCGGCTTGAGCTCGGCCTCCATGGCCGAGAGCGACAGCGCATTGTCGAATTCGTCGTCGTCGTCCTCGACCGGATCCTGCGGGGCTTCCGGCTCTTCGGGCACATAGTCGTCATCGTCGCCCGAAGAGGCGCGCTTGGGCGCTGCCTTGGGCTTTTCCTTGACCGGCTCGGGTTCGGGCTTGGGCGCGACGTGAACTTCGGGCGCTGCCTGCTTGGCATCGGGACCGGCATAGGTGGCTTCAAGATCGATGATGTCGCGCAGCAGGATCTCGCCCTGGGCAAGCTGGTCGCGCCAGATGATGATGGCCTGGAAGGTCAGCGGTGACTCGCAGAGGCCCTCGATCATGGTCTCGCGACCGGCCTCGATGCGCTTGGCGATGGCGATTTCGCCCTCGCGGCTGAGCAGTTCGACCGAGCCCATTTCGCGCAGATACATGCGCACCGGGTCGTCGGTGCGGTCGGAGCCCGACTTGGTGTTGGAGGTGCTGGCGACGGCGGTGCCGGTCGACGGCGCGACTTCGGTGCCGCTGTCGTCGTCGTCCTTCTCGACCTCGGTTTCCTCGACCTCGTCCTCATCGACGACATTGATGCCCATTTCCGAGAACATGGACATGAAGTCTTCGATCTGCTCGGAGCTGACCTCGTCGGAGGGCAGGACGGCATTGAGTTCTTCGTAGGTGACGTAGCCGCGCTTCTTGGCGACCTTGATGAGCTTTTTTACGGCCGCATCGTTCTGGTCGATCAGGGGGCTGTCGTTAGAGGTCTCAGGCGCGCCGGATTCCGGCTTTTCGGTATCCTTGGAAACTTTGTTCGCTGCCTTGGTGGCCATCTGCTGCTCCTCGGGACCCGTGGGCGGGCGGTCCCGGCTGTGTCTTAGGTGGTGACAACTCAAGACAAGGTAAAGGGCGTTTCACCGGAGCGTTACGGCTCCCGGCAATTCTGGTCGCTTCCGGGCGCATATGGCAAGTGATTCGCCATAACGCAAAACCGCGCACCGTCGCACGCCTCCAGGGATATCCCCTAAAAACTGCGAGTTGCGCGTCCCGATAGCGAACCAAATCCTTCGATCAATGCCTCTGTGCCATCGACAGTGGTAATCTGGTTCTTGATGTCACGCAGCCTTTCAAAGGTTTCTTCGCTCGGGTCTTCGCCCAGCGCCGCTTCGGCTGCCTTGAGTTCCTTATTTAGCTGAACTTTCTTGTTATGCAAGGCCAGCGCGTGACTCAATCCGGTCTCTGCGTCAGGCAGCGCAGTCTCGGGCGCCACCTGCCACACCCCCTGCTTCTGCAATGTTTCGGCCATGCGCTCCAGGGCCGGGCCGTGCCCCCTGGCGCCCAGCGCAGCGCTCAGGTCCTGGGCGGAAATATCGTGATGACGCACGGCAAGCGCCAGAATATCGCCCAGCACCTTCTGGGCCAGAGGCGTCTCGCAATCGAGTGCCGCCAGCGCCTCAAAATGGTCTTCGACCAGGGCCGGGTGATTGACCAGCGTCAGCACCACGATCGCCTCGCGCGGGGATGCCTCGGCGACGCCGCCAGAGCGCAGCAACCGCGAATTGCGCAGCGTATCCGACACGACGAGGCGCGGCGTGCCCCGGGCCGGATAGCCATAGGCGCCGCTCTGGCCATAGGCCGGCTTGCCGCCGCCGCGCCAGTTGTCCCGCCCGGTCTGGCGCAGGGGCGCAAAGAAGGCCTTGAGCTTTTCATCGAACGCCTGGCCATAGTGGAACCGGACGGTCGAGTCCTGAATGGCATTGGCCCTCTCGCGTAGGCGCGCCTGCAAGGCCGCGCGCTCCTCGGGAGCCTCGGGCACCAGCCCGCCCGTCTCAAAGCTCCAGACCATGTCGGACAGGCTTCGGGCCTTCTCGATCACTTCGGCAAAGGCGCCCCGGCCCTGCGCCTTGATCAGGTCATCAGGGTCCTGGCCCTCGGGCAGCGTGGCAATCTTGACGCTTTTACCCGGCTTGAGATGCGGCAGGATGAGATCGGCGGCCCGCTCGGCGGCCTTGAGCCCCGCCTTGTCGCCATCGAAGCACAGGACAGGATTGTCGCTCATGCGCCAGAGCAGTTGCACATGCTCCTCGGTCAACGCCGTGCCCAGGGGCGCGACGGCCCCCTCGAACCCGGCCGAAACCGCAGCGATCACATCGAGATAGCCTTCCACCACGATGACCGTGGCCCCATCGCGCGCCGCCGCCCGGGCCGATTGCCCGTTATAGAGCGTCTGCCGCTTGGAAAAGAGCTCGGTCTCGGGAGAGTTGAGATATTTTGCCGGCACATCCGGCGACATGGCCCGCCCGCCAAAGGCGATCACCCGCCCGCGAAAATCGCTGATCGGGAACATGACGCGGTTGCGAAAGCGATCATAGGTCAGCGGATCGTCGTCGCGGCTGGTGACCAGGCCGGTGTCGATCATCGCCTGTGCGGAAACGCCATTGGCCGCCAGATGCTCCTTGAGCCCATTGCGGCTATCGGGGGCAAAACCGATGCGGAACCGGCTCTGGCTCTGCGGCGACACGCCCCGGTCGAACAGATAGCCGCGCGCCCGCGCCCCGATATTATGGGCCAATGCGGCCTCGAAATATTTCGTCGCCAGGTCCATGACGTCGATCAGGGTGCGCTGGGCCGCCTCGCGTTTTTCGGTGCGTTCGTCCCGCGCCGGCATGGCGACGCCCGCCATCCCGGCCAGCTTCTCGACCGCTTCGGGAAAACTCATCCCTGCCTTTTCGGTCAGGAACCGGAAGTGGTCGCCGCTCGCGCCACAGCCAAAGCAGTGATAGATGCCGCGGCGGTCATCGGCGTGAAAGCTGGGGCTCTTCTCGGCATGGAAAGGGCAACAGGCCCACATATCGCCCTTGCCCGGCTGGCTCTTGCGCTTGTCCCAAAGGACGTGCTCGCCCACCACCTGCGTAATCGGCAGGCGCTGACGGATCTCCTCCAAAAAGGTATCGGTGAAGCGCATATGTGCTAGTTAGGCATTTGCCACGGCAAAGTCACGAGCCAGGAACTTATCCACACCCATGCCGCAAACCAAGATGCCCACGCCCGTGCTGCTCGCCCTGACGGTTGGCCCGGCCATCCTGATCGGCGCAACCCTGTGGGTTGTCGGTGACCTCGTGCCGGCCTGTACGGTGACCGAAGACAGCCGCCAGACCTCGCCCGACGGGCAGTTCGATCTCGTCACCTTCTCCCGTGATTGCGGCGACACGCCCGCCAATATCCAGGCCGCCTTGGTGCCCCCTGACGAAGAGGTGCCATTTGATGCCGCCAGTTTCGTGTCGGTGGCCGCCATGGCCGACCTCGCGCCCCGCTGGGATGGCTATGGCAATATCGAAATCACCCTGCCCCAGGGCGCCGAAATCCTGCGCCAGGACGACGCCGTCGCCGGCATTACCGTCATCTATCGCTAGCCACGTCCGGTCTCCGCACGGATCAGGTTCACCTCATCCGCGCGATAGGGCCGCCCATCGGCATGGAACACATCGTGGAACCACGGGTCGGGTGGCGCCGAAACATAGGGATTGGCCCAACTGTCCCATGGATAAAGCGTCTGCGAACGGCCTGCCACCAGCCCCCAGCAATAGGACGCGATCTTTTCGCGCCGCGCGATGGGCAGGATAGTCTCGAAGGTGCTGCCGGGGGTGCGCGCCATGAATTCGGTCAGGAACAGCGGCCGGTCCCGCGGCAGGCCGAGCAGCTTGGCTTCCAGCTTGTCCGGCGTCTGATAGTCGTGAAAGCTGATGACGTCAGAATTTTCGATCTGGATGCGCGCATGAGCGTCGTCGTAAAGCGTTTCGCCCGACCAGACGCCGGAAGTCAGCGGCTGGGAGGGTCCGGCCGATCGCACCCATTGAAAAACCTGCGGCAGAAGTTCGGAAATCAGCGCCCGCTTGTTCTCGACTTCGGTGAAGCGACCACCATTGAGATTGCTGGGCTCGTTCCAGACATCCCAGACAATGACCCGCTCGTCCTGCCCGAATGTGCTGGCCACATCTTCGCAATAGTGGCGCAAGCGCGACCATTGGCTCCGGTCCGCCAGCGCCCTGCCCGGACCCTGCACCCATTGCGAATTGTGGACGCCTGGCCGTGGCTCGGGCTGCGCCCCCAATGCGACATCGGGGTTCCAGACCGAGTCGAACAGCACCAGCATGGTGCTGATGCCCTTGCCGGCGGCGATATCGAGATAGCGCTCGATCCGGTCGCAAAATCCGTCGCGGTCGGTGTGCCAGAGCAGATCATGCAGAAACACCCGCATGGTGTCCATGCCGATATCGGCGGCCCAGCCCAGTTCGCGGGCGATCGTGACCGCATCGAAGCTTTCCGCCTGCCACATTTCCAACTGGTTGGAAGCTGTCGACGGAACAAAATTGGCCCCGACCAGCCACGGCTGGCCGGCATACCAGGCATTGGCGCGCTCAACGCTCCAGCGCCCCGGTGCTGACTGCTCGCTCATGGGCTCAGCCGGCCTTGCTGGCCTGATAGAGCCGCCAGGCCCAGCCGAACAGACCGACTGCAAAGACGATCAGCAGCACGCCGCCGATGATCATGCCAATCGAGGCGCTCAACAGCGGAAACAGCAGGAACACCAGTCCAAGCAGCACATAGGACACGCCCGACAGCACCACCGGCCAGATACGGGCATAGCTCTCCCGCTCCCGGACAATCACCACGATCTGCATCACACCCACAATGATTGCGGCAATGCCCACCAGGCTCGAAAGGAAGGTCACGGTGAACACTGTCGCCAGCAGCGGGCTGATCAGAATCAGCACGCCCAGGATCAACGATGCCGCATTGGCCGCCACGTCGAACCAGTAATTGCCGCTCTTGCCGCCACCGAAGGTCAGGCTCCAGAGCCCGAGCGCCCCGTCGATGATCAGCAGGATGGCCCCGAACAGCACCAGCACTGCCAGCGCCTCGATCGGCCAGATGATCGCATAGAGCCCTGCCAGCAGCATGAGCGCGCCGCGCAATGCCGTTGCCAGCGCGAACCGGCGCTTGGTTTGGGACGATACCGCCATTTTCATTCTCCCCGCGGCGAGGCCGCTCCGCACATGGCCCGAGCCTAGTGCAATGTTCCGGTTCGGGGAACGGGCCTGTGCGGGAAAATCAACGCCTCATCGGACATGCCCGGATGACGCACCCGCTATAGATTATCTCCACCTCCGCTCCCATTTTGTGCATTGCCGCAATCGCCGCGAACGTGAAAAACCGGGCCCACGATCGACCTCCAATCGCGCAGCATCATGCCCTTGCCCCTGTTCACCCTGTTCCTGGCGGCCTTCGCCTTCGGAACTGCCGAATTCGTCATCGCCGGCGTGCTGCCCGATGTGGCGCTTGGTCTGGGTGTCTCGGTGCCGGTCGCGGGTTATCTGGTCACCGGTTACGCGGCAGGGATCGCCATCGGCGGCCCGCTGCTGGCGATCGCTACCAAGACCATCAATCGCAAGACGCTGGTGGTTACCCTTGCCTTGGTGTTTGCCCTCGGCCAGTGCCTTTGCGCCATGGCTCCGAATTTCGAAGTCCTGCTGGCTGTTCGCATTGCCGTTGCCGTGTTGCATGGCACTTATTTCGGCATCGCTTTCGTGGTCGGCACCGGCACCGTGCCACCCGAGCGGCGCGGCTTTGCCATGGCCGTCATCCTCGCCGGACTGACGGTTTCAAATGTGCTCGGCGTACCCGCAGGAACCGCCATTGGTCACGCTCTTGGTTGGCGGGCCACCTTCTGGGCGGTGGGCGGCTTTGCCTTTGTGGCGGCGCTTGGTCTCATCTTCTTTCTGCCCGCAAAGGCCGGTGCGAGTGCGACAGTTGGCTCGTTCCGCCAGGAAATCCGCACCATCGGGCGCCAGCAGATCTTTGTCGGCCTGCTCATCGCGATACTGGTGATGATCGGGCAATACAGCCTCTTCACCTACATCGCGCCGCTGCTCACGGAGGTGACCAGGCTCGATGCCTCGGCCCTGCCGCCCATCCTGCTCGCCTATGGGGTCGGGTCCACGATCGGGGTCTTCATCGGCGGGCGCATGGCCGATTGGCGGCTCATGCCCTCCGTGCTCATCATCCTCTCGGTTCAGGCGCTGTTGTTCGCAGCCGTCTATTTTGCCAGCCCCTATGCGCTGCCGATGATCATCCTGGTCTTGTTCTGGGGTGGCGCCAATTTTGCGATCGGCTCGCCGCTGCAATCGCGCATGCTGCTCTGGGCCGCCGATGCGCCGAACCTGACCTCGACACTGATTCCGGCCGGCTTCAATGTCGGCATCGCCATCGGCGCCATTCTCGGCTCCTCGCTGCTCGAGGCCGGGATGGGCTATGGCAGCCTGCCCCTTATCGGCACGGCCAGTGTGCTCATGGCCCTGGTGCTGGCGCTGTGCTCGCATTTCGCGGAAAACCGCAGTGGCCGTGCGCCACCCCTGCCAATGGGTGCAACCGCCTGAAATGGCGTAATAAACTGGTGACCATCCGGCGTGATTTCACCCAGCGGAAAGATTTCCGAAGCCTTTGAGACGCTATAGGGCAGGAAATGCTCTGCAACGGCGCGGCTCATGATCGACAACACAACGCTTCAAATCGGCATCGCTTTTTCCGGCGCCTCGCTGACGATCGCGTTGTTGATCGGCTGGCTGAACACCCGCCACGAACGCTATCTGGTCCACGGTTCGGGCGGCATCAGCCTGATCGTGCTGGGCGTCGCCATCATGGGGCTGCGCTCAGGCAGTTATGACCTGCTCCGGACATTCCTGCCCTATTCCCTGGTCGTCGTCGGCATGGCCCTGATCTATGCCGGTTCGCGCCTGTTCAGGGACAATTCCGCCGACCTGCGGTCGTCCATTGTTCTGGCTGTCGCGGTGCCACTCATCATGGCCGTGCCCTTCACGCTGGGCTATTACGGCACCGGCACCATTGTCCTCAATGTCGCTTCCGGCGTCATCATGCTGATGTGCGCGCGCGAATATTGGGATGGACGCGCGGAAGGGCCGATCGCCATGACGGCCAATGCGGTCATCTATGCGGTCATTGCCGTCTCCTTCCTGTGCTGCGCTGCCGTGCTTGCCTGGGACGGAACCTGGGTGATGACCTCTGCCGCCGACAACTGGGCCGAAAACTTCAATTCCATCATGACGCTTGTCGGTTTCACCGGCATCGGGGCGATCACCCTCACCCTCCACCATGCCCGCGCAGCCCGCCTGCATCACGCTGAAGCCAATACCGATGCACTGACCGGCGTGCTCAATCGGCGAGCCCTCTTTGCCCGCTTTGACGAAAACCGGCTGGCCACGGGCATTTGCGTGCTGATGTTCGATCTCGACAGTTTCAAGCAGATCAACGACTCGCGCGGCCATGCCCACGGCGATGTTGTGCTGCAGCGCTTCGCCGGCATAGCCAGGTCGATCCTGCGCCCCGAGGACACAGTCGCCCGTGTCGGTGGCGAGGAGTTCTGCGTGGTGATGGCCGGTCTTCAGCGCGACGCTGCGCGCGCTGTGGCCGAACGGGTCAGGGGCGAATTCGCCGACCTTCTCATCCCGATCAATGCCGAAGGCGATACCGCCTCCGTCAGCGCGGGCCTCGCGATCGGGGGGAAAGATGAAACCTTCTCGTCGGTGATGCGCCGGGCCGATCACGCCCTCTACAAGGCCAAGAACGGCGGCCGCAACCAGGTGCAGGTCGCGGCCCTCCGTCAGGTGGCCTGAGTCTCAGCCGGCGCTCAACGCCGCCCGAACCTGCCCGCTGACCTTGCCAAAATCGATTCGCCCCGGATAGTCAGCCTTGAGTCGGGCGATCACCTTGCCCATGTCTTTTGGACCTTCGGCGCCGGTGGACGAGATTGCCGCCGAAATTGCCGCCAGCACCTCTTCCTCGGTCAGGCCCTTGGGCAGGAATTCGTTGAGAATGTCGATCTCTTCCTTTTCCACCGTGGCGAGGTCGGCGCGGCCGGCCTGGGCATAGATCGCAAAGCTTTCCTCGCGCTGCTTCACCATTTTCTGGATCATGGCGAGAATTTCATCGCTGGTCGCCGGACCCTTGCCGTCGCCGCGATTGGCAATGTCCCGATCCTTGATCGCCGCATTGATCGAGCGCAACGTCGCCGTGCGCCGCTGATCGCGGGCCTTTAGCGCCTGCTTGAGCCCTTCGCTGATGTCTTCACGCATGTGAGCGCGCTCCTTGCTGAGCCAAATGATGTCCCCATATAGGCAAGATTGACGCCATCCGCCACTTGCGCTGGCGCGCATGGGCTTCTAAAGGGAAGCCTCAACCGACATCATCGCCGCGACGCTGGGGCAGGCTCCCGCCTCCGATCTCGACGCGCGACCACATCAAACTGTGCTTGGAGACCCAAAGTGACCGGCTGGCAGCAGAAACCCGCGACCGCTCTTCTGATCCTGGCGGACGGCACCCGTCTTGAGGGCCATGGCATTGGCGCGGTCGGGCACGCAGCCGGCGAAGTCTGCTTCAACACCGCCATGACCGGTTATCAGGAAGTGCTGACCGATCCGTCCTATGCCGGCCAGATCATCACCTTCACCTTCCCCCATATTGGCAATGTCGGCGCCAATGACGAAGACATCGAGACGGTCAACATGGCCGCCCTGTCCGGTGTACGGGGTGTCGTGCTCAAGGCCGACATCACCAATCCCTCGAACTATCGCGCCGCCGAAAAGCTCGATGCCTGGCTCAAGAAGCGCAACATCGTCGGCATTGCCGGCGTCGATACCCGCGCCCTGACCGCCCGCATCCGCGAAAACGGCATGCCCAATGGCGTCATTGCGCACGAGCCCACCGGCCTCTTCGACGAAGGTTCGGTCATGGCCGAACTCAAGGCCTTTCCGGGCCTTGAAGGGCTCGACCTCGCCAAGGAAGTCACCACAGCCCAGACCTATCACTGGGACCAGACCGGCTGGCAGTGGAATGTGGGCTACGGCACGCTCGAGAACCCGGACTTCCACGTCGTGGCCATCGACTATGGCGCCAAGCGCAATATCCTGCGCTGCCTCGCCGATCAGGGCGCCAGGGTGACCGTGGTCCCGGCCACCGCTTCGGCGGCCGATGTGCTCTCGCACAATCCCGATGCCATCTTCCTCAGCAATGGCCCGGGCGATCCGGCCGCCACCGGCAAATATGCCGTCCCCACCATCCAGAAGCTGATGGAAGCCGGCAAGCCGATGTTCGGGATCTGCCTCGGCCACCAGTTGCTGGGCCTCGCCCTCGGCGGCAAGACCTCGAAGATGCATCAGGGCCACCATGGCGCCAATCATCCGGTCAAGGATCTGACAACCGGGAAGGTCGAAATTACCTCCATGAACCACGGCTTCGCCGTTGATTCGGACAGCCTGCCCGCTGGCGTCACCCAGACCCATATCTCGCTGTTCGATGGCTCCAATGCCGGTCTCGCGGTCGAAGGCAAGCCGATCTTTTCGGTGCAGTACCACCCCGAGGCCAGCCCCGGCCCCAAAGACAGCCATTATCTGTTCACGCGCTTCCTCAACCATGTCCGCAAGGCCAAGGGCCTGCCCGAGAAGCCCGAGCACCTCGCGCCCGGCGAAGCGGCCTGAACCTGAGCCTGTCCAAGGCGGCAGTGGATCGGCATGACCAAGCGTGACATTCTCGACGGCCTCAAGGGTGGCGCGATCATCGCGCTGTCGGCCTGCCCCTTTGCGGTGCTCTTTGGCGCCGTCGCCGTGGACAATGGCCTCAGCGTGTTTGACGTCGCCCTGATGAGCGCCACCATCTATGCCGGCGCCAGCCAGCTCGTGGGCATCGAGCTCTTCGGCCAGCAGGTCGCGCCCTGGCTGATCGTGCTCTCGATCTTTGCCGTCAATTTCCGCCACATCCTGTATTCGGCAGCCATTGCCCGGCATATCCGGACCTATTCGGTCACGCAGAAGGTTATTGCGTTCTTCTTTCTCATCGACCCCCAGTTTGCCGAGGCCGTAAGGCGTGGCGAGGAAGGCCGGCCGGTCAGTTTCACCTGGTACATGGCCTTCGCCCTGGTGATCTATTTTCCCTGGCTACTGTTTTCGGTACTCGGCGCCTGGTTCGGATCCATGCTCGGCGACCCGCGTGTCTGGGCCATCGATGTCCTGTTGCCGATCTATTTCATGGGCCTGGTCATGGGCTTCCGCCGCAAGGCCGGATTCTACCCCGTGGTGGCGGCCTCCATGGCCGGCTCCGTGGCCGGATACTACCTGATCGGCTCGCCCTGGCACGTCAGCATCGGCGCCGCCTGCGGCGTCCTGGTCGCGGCCTTGCTGCCCCTGCCGCAAAAGCCCGCACCTGTCGCCGATGAGGTGACACAATGATGGACCCGCTTTCGACTGTCTGGCTGATCCTTGCGGCTGCCGTCGCCACCTATGTCACCCGCTTTGGCGGCTATGTGCTGATCAGCCGTATGCGCACGCTGCCGCCGCGGCTTGAAGCCGCTCTCAATGCGGTACCTGCAGCGGTGCTTACGACGCTCTGGGCGCCGGCATTCTTCACCGGTGGCTGGGATGTCCGCCTGGCGCTGGTCGTCGCGGCGCTGGTCAGCCTGCGCTTTCCGGGGCTGACCATGCTTGCCGCCGGCTGGGCAGCCGCCATGGCCGCCCGCCACCTGTTCGGGCTTTAAGCAGGCCTAGACATTGCCCGAAAATGTATCGCACTGGCTCGGATCGCCGGAGCGATAGCCGCGCTCGAACCAGGATTTCCGCTGCGCCGAGGTGCCGTGATTGAAGGTCTTGGGCACGGCAAATCCCTGCATGCGCTTCTGCAGCGTATCGTCGCCAATCTGATTGGCGGCGTTGAGGGCCTCTTCGATATCACCCTGATCCAACAGGTTCTGCTGGCCCGCATAATTGGCCCACACGCCGGCATAGCAATCGGCCTGCAATTCGACGCGCACCGAATAAGCATTGGCCTGTTCCTGGCTCATGCTCTGCCGGCGCTGGTTGAATTCGGGCAGCACGCCGGTCAGGTTCTGCACATGGTGACCCACTTCATGGGCCAGCACATAGGCCTGGGCAAAATCGCCCGGCGCACCGAACTGCCGGTGGAGCTGATCGTAGAAGCTGAGGTCGATATAGACCTTGCTGTCACCCGGGCAATAGAACGGGCCAACCGAAGAGTCAGCCGCGCCGCAGGCCGTGTTGACCGCATTGGTGAAGAGCACCACGTTCGGCTCGGGATAATCCTCGCCAACCGCTGCAAACTTTTCGTTCCACAGGTCCTCGGTTTCCTTGACGACGACGCCGACAAAATCGGCCAGCTCGTCCTCGCCCTGGGCCGGCAACTGCGTGGAGGTGGCGCTCGAGCTCGGTCCGCTCGACGTGCCGCCGGTCAGGATATCGAGCGGGTTCTGCCCGGTGGCGAACCAGATGATGCCCAGCACCACCACGATGCCGATCAGCCCGCCAATGCCGCCGCGCGAGCCGCCACCGCCGGTGGGAATCCGAATCCCGCCGCGATTACCCAGTCCGCCAAGGCCCCCCAGCCCGCCGCCGCCGCGCTGCCCGCGACGATCTTCGATGTTGGAGCTGCGCTCCCGACCCTGCCACTTCATGATCTCGACGCCTTTCCGATAGTCCCCTAAACGCTATCAGTAAGTCCGCCGGGGGGAAACAAGTTCCACCCTAGGCCCCAACCACGCTGGCAACCGTCGCCCGTGCGCCCTCTTCAAAGAGGGTTTCGAGATGGCCGACAACAGCGGTCCTGAATGCCGCGTTCTCCGCGAGGTCGGCCCCGAAAATCTCGCTCATGGCAACAAGGCCATCGAACAGCGCTTCTGGATCGTCTCCAGCATCGGCGGCGATGGCGTGCATCTTGAGGGCATGGGGATCGCGCACATCGATCTCGCTGCCATCCTCTGCAATGCCGGTGACATAGCGCATCCAGGCGGCAACCCCCAGCGCCAGCCGATCGATGCCCTGCCCATTCGCCAGGCGGTCGCGGATCGTGCCCAGCAGGCGCTGCGGCAGCTTCTGGCTGCCATCCATGGCGATCTGCCATGTGCGGTGCTTCAGCGCCGGATTGCGGAACCGCTCCAAAAGCTGGTCGCGATAGGCACCCAGGTCGACGCCTGGCATATCCAGCGTCGGCATTGCTTCATCGGTCATCAATCCGTGGATCAGCGCGACATAGGCGGGGTCACCCATGACCTCGGCAATGTACTCGTAGCCGCCGAGATAACCGGAATAGGCCATGGTCGAATGCGAGCCGTTGAGCATGCGCAGTTTCATGTGCTCGAAGGGTTCGACATCGGCGACAAGCTGAGCGCCGGCCTTTTCGAATGCCGGCCGGCCGCCGGGGAAATGATCTTCGATCACCCACTGGGTAAAGGGTTCGGTCATGATCGGCCAGGCGTCCTCCGCCCCGATCAGCCCGGAGACTTCGGCCCGGTCGGCATCGGTGGTCGAGGGCACGATGCGATCGACCATGGTCGAGGGAAAGGCGACCCCGGCCACCCAATCGCCCAGTTCCGCGTCCCGCAAGGCGGCAAAGCGCGTAACGATCCGCTTCGCGGTTTCGCCATTGCTCGGCAGGTTGTCACAGCTCATCACCGTGAACGGCGCCACTCCCGCGGCCTTGCGGCGCGCCAGGGCTTCGACCAGCATGCCCGGAGCCGATTTCGGCGCGGCCGGATTGGCCAGGTCATGCACGATGTCGGCATGCTTGGTGTCCAGTTCTCCCGTTGCGGGATCGTGGCAATAGCCCTTTTCGGTGACCGTCAGCGAAACGATGCGGATAGCCGGGTCAGCCATCAGCGCCAGCAATTCCTCGCGTTGCGTATTGGCATCCATGACCGACAGGATCGACCCGATGACCCGCGGATGCGTGCCCGCCGCATCGCGCACGGCGATCGTGTACAGCCCATCCTGCGGCTCCAGGGCCTCTTTCGTGTCCGGGCGGCGCAGGCTGGCCCCGACAATGCCCCAGCTCGGATCGGCTTTCAGCAGGTCATCGACATAGACAGCCATATGCGCCCGATGAAACGCCCCAATGCCCAGATGCACGATACCCGGGGTCACGCCGGACCGGTCATATGCGGGTACATGCGTCCCCTCGGCCAGCTTTGGCAGGGTTTGCGAACTGAGGCGAAGCTTGGTCACATTGGTCTCCCACTCGAAAGGCAGCATCTTGTATGGAAGATGATGCCAAGGTAGGAGCCTGTTTATGCGCAAGCCCTTGCCGGAGCAAGCCCGCACCGGCATAACCCCGCTTACGCTTTCGGAGGAGAATGGCAGTGGCCCGGCGCATCGTCTCAATCGGAGAATGCATGATCGAGATGAGCGGCGGTGAAGACCGCACCTATCGCCTCGGCTATGCCGGCGACACGCTCAACTCAGCCTGGTATCTGCGGGCCCTGCTTGGGCAAGACTGGTCGGTCGACTATGTGACCGGCCTGGGCGAGGACCGGTATTCCAACGATATCCGCAGTTTCCTCGATGGCAATGGCATTGGAACAAGCCACATCCAGACCATTCCCGGCCGCCGCCCGGGCCTCTACATCATCCATCAGGAAAAGGGTGACCGCCATTTCACCTATTGGCGCGACACCTCCGCTGCCAAGCTGTTGGCCGATGACAAGCAGGCGCTGGCCAAGGCGGTCGAAAAGGCAGAACTCGTCTATTTCTCCGGAATCACGCTGGCCATTCTGGCCCCGCGCGCCCGTGGCCGGCTCCTCGGCGCCATCGTCAAGGCGCGCGACAATGGCGCACGGATCGCGTTCGACACCAACATCCGCCCGGCCCTCTGGTCGAGCCCGCGCGTCATGTGCTCGGTGCTGACCGCTGCCGCCAGCCTTTGCGATATCGTCCTGCCCACCCACACCGACGAGGCACCTTTGTTTGGCGACAAGTCGGCCGATGAAACCGCCGACCGCTATCTCGAACTCGGCGTCGAGGAAGTGGTCGTCAAGGACGGAGCCGGCGAAGCGGTCATCGCGACGGCGGGCGAGCGGGTTCGCATTGCGCCCAGGCCCGGCGCCAAGGTCGTGGATGCCACCGGCGCCGGCGACAGTTTCAACGGCGCCTACCTTTCGGCCCGCCTCAACGGCAAGGGCCTGGCAGCGGCGGCGGAAGCGGCCCACCGGACCGCCGGCATTGTCATCGGCCACAAGGGCGCACTGGTCGATCCCAAGCTGATTCAGCAACCGGCCTGACCCATCCCCGAGCGCGGCCCCCCGGCCATTGCACGTCACCCGGTTATCCGCCCGGGCGATGCTTGCATTGTCATAATTTGACCACTCGGTAAAATCTTCATACCGTCTCCACCCAATCGTCATGCCCGCGTCACCCCAATGCGGCATGAGCGAGCCCGCTCCGGTGCGGCCGGAGCACACGAACCGGCATTGATCCGGCAACCATGGGAGCGCGGCCCCCATGGCCGAGGCGTTTCACATGGAGAACATCGATGAATTTTCTTCCCAGCCTTTCCCGGCGCCACTTCCTCGCAGGCTCAGCCAGCGTCGGCGCCATGGTTGCCATGCACCCCTTCGCGGTGCTGGCCCAGTCCAACCAGGCCCATCTGCGCATCATCGAGACGACCGATATTCACGTCGCCATCCTGCCCTATGACTATTACGCCGACGCCCCCAACGACACGATGGGGCTGGCCCGCACCGCTGCCATCATCGAGGAGATTCGCGCCGAAGCCGGCAATGCCGTCCTGTTCGACAATGGCGATCTCATCCAGGGCAATCCCATGGGCGATTATATGGCCTATGAGAAGGGCCTCAACCAGGGTGACATCCACCCGGCCATCGCCGCGCTCAACAGCCTCGGATACGATGCCGGCACCCTGGGCAATCACGAATTCAACTATGGCCTGGAATTCCTCGACCGCGCCCTTGAAGGCGCCGAATTTCCGCTCGTCTCAGCCAATCTGGTGCGCGGCGCCGACCTTGGGGCCGATGCCCTCTCCGACGACACCTATATCGAGCCCTATCGCATCATCGAAAAAGAACTGACCGATGGCGCGGGCGGCACCCATACGATCAAGATCGGTGTCATCGGCTTCCTGCCGCCCCAGATCATGACCTGGGACGCGACACACCTGACCGGCAATGTCGCGGTGCGCGATATCGTCGAAACCGCCGAAGCTTACGTGCCGAAAATGCGTGAAGAAGGCGCCGACATCATCGTCGCTCTCTCCCATTCAGGCATCAATGCCGAAGAGTATGTTTCCGGCATGGAAAACGCCTCTTTCCACCTCGCCGGCGTCGAGGGGATCGACGTGGTCCTGACCGGCCACAGCCATCTGGTTTTCCCCAGCGAGACCTATGACGGCATTGAGGGCATAGACGCGGCGGCCGGCACGCTGCAGGGCAAGCCCGCGGTCATGGCCGGCTTCTGGGGGAGCCATATGGGCCTCGTCGATCTGCTGCTCGAGGTCGACGCTGAAGGCAAGTGGTCCATCGTCTCCCATACGTCCGAAGCCCGCCCGATCGTCGAGCGCGTGGACAACAAGAACGTGCCCACGGTCGAGTCCGTCGCAACGGTCGAAGAAGTGGTTGCCGCAGCGCATCAGGAAACGCTCGACTACATCCGCCGCCCGGTCGGCGAGACCGCCGCGCCGCTCCACTCCTACTTTGCGCTGGTGGCCGACGATCCGTCCGTGCAGATCGTCTCCCAGGCGCAGTCCTGGTATATCGAGCAGATGATGGCAGGCACCGAATGGGAAGGCCTGCCCATTCTCTCGGCGGCGGCGCCCTTCAAGGCCGGTGGCCGTGGTGGCCCGGACTACTACACCGACGTCCCCGTCGGTCCGGTCGCGATCAAGAACGTGGCCGATCTCTATCTCTATCCCAACACCATCCAGGCCCTGTTGATCACCGGTGCCGAGGTCAAGGACTGGCTGGAACGTTCCGCCGGTATCTTCAACCAGGTCGAGGCCGGCGCCGCAGACGCCGACCTCATCAATCCGGACTTTCCGTCCTACAATTTCGACGTCATCGATGGGGTCACCTACAAGATCGACCTCACCCAGCCCTCGAAATATTCCAGCGACGGCAAGGAAACGCTCAACCCCGACGCCAATCGGATCGTCGATCTCATGTATGACGGCGCCCCGATTGATCCGGCGCAGCAATTCGTCATCGCCTCCAACAATTATCGCGCTGGCGGCGGCGGCACGTTCCCGGGCACCGGGGCGGACAAGATCATCTTCATCGGCCCCGATACCAACCGCGATATCATCGTCCGCTTCATCATCGAAAACGGCACCATCGACCCCAAGGCCGACAGCAACTGGTCGCTCGCGCCCATCGAAGGCACGACGGTCCTGTTCGCGACAGGTCCGAAGGCGGCCGAGCATGTCGGCGACGTCACGGCTGTCAGCATCGAGGCGACCGGGGAAACCGACGCCGATGGCTTCGGCATCTACCGGATCACCCTGTAGCCGACCGCCTTTGCAATCTGTCTGGGGAGCCGTTATGGCTCCCCGGTACTGACCGGGAGGCGAGATGCCAAAACCTGTTTTCGTTCTGGCCCTCGCCCTCTCGCTCGTCGCCCTGCCGGTCCATGCTGAAGTGCCGCTTACCGGTTCTTTCAACGTGACCGAGACCTGTCCCGCCTACCAGTCGATCAGCCGTGAGACCAATCCCGGCAATATCGAGATACGGCCGGGCGAGACCTATGACCTTCTCGCCGCCAACAAGACGCCCGCTACTCATGTTCGCATCGAAATCGCAGGCGCTTCGCCTGCGCAGCGCTGGGTCGAGGTCGATTGCGGGACGACCGGCCAACCCCTGTCGCAGCCGGAGGACGCCGCGCCGGTCTCACAGACCTATCGCGGCACGCAGTATATTCTGGCCGCGAACTGGCAACCTGCCTTCTGCGAACTCAACACGCGGGTTCGGGAATGCCGCGACCAGCACCCGAACAGTTTCGAGGCAACCAACTTCACCCTGCATGGGCTTTGGCCGCAGCCGCGCGACAATGAATATTGCGATGTTTCCGAGCGGGACCGCTGGGCCAGCATAGACGGCCGCTGGCGCGACCTGCCCGCGCTCGATCTGACCATCGCGCAGCGCCGCGAACTGGACGAAGTCATGCCCGGCAGCCTCTCGGGGCTCGACCGCCACGAATGGGTCAAGCACGGCTCCTGCTATGACGGCGACCAGCGCGCCTATATCGGCGCCTCACTCGATCTCATGCTGGCGCTCAACGCTTCTGAAGTCTCGGAGCTTTTCGCGGGCAATACTGGCAGGCGCATAACCCTGGTCGATATCCGCTCGGCCTTTGACCGCGCCTTCGGCCCGGGGGCCGGCGAGCGCGTGGCCATCGACTGCGAACCCGATGGCAACCGCACGCTCATCACCGAATTGCGCATCGCGTTGACGGGCAAAATCGCCGGGCCGGACGATTTCGCGGACCTGATCCTTGCCGCTGACCCGCTGGATAGCGCCTGCCGGTCCGGCCAGGTGGATGCTGTCGGCCTGCGATAACAAAACGGGCGCCCCGAGGGACGCCCGCTGAATAATCTGGATTGGAGGTCTATTGCCCGTCGGGCGTCACGTCCACGCTGACGGCTGGAACGTCGATATCGACTGTGCCGCCGCCGCCCTGGCCATTGAAAAAGACGAAATAGCCGACGACCAGCAACAGCACGACAATAGCCACGCCACCGATCACGGCCATGCCGCTGCCACCCCGTTCGACGATCACCGTTTCACGTTCATTACTCATGCGAGCCTCCTTGTATCTGCGGTGAAAACGGCACCGCCGCAACAAAGGTTCCGATTGAGAACTTAGCGCTCGTCCGCGAGCGCCGCGTCCAGCCGCTCCCGCAAGGCGAGCAATTCCACCCGCAAACGATCGGCATCCGCCTGCGTCCCGCCGACCCCCTTGGCAACGGCCAGCGGCACGGTCAGCGCCCTGTCCTTCAGCGCCCTGCCCTCCTGCGTCAGCGTAATCCGCACCTGCCGCTCATCGTCCTCGTCGCGGCGCCTTTTGACCAGCCCGCGCGCTTCCAGGCGCTTGATCAATGGCGTGATCGTGCCCGAATCGAGGAACAATTTGTCGCCCAATGCTTTGACCGTAATGTCATCCTGTTCCCACAGCACGAGGAACACCAGGTATTGCGGATAGGTGAGATCCAGCGCGTCCAGTCTCGGCTTGTAGAAGCGGGTAAAGGCGTGCCCCGCCGCGTAAACGGTGAAACAGAGCATCTGGTCGATTGTGGCCATCGGCTGTTCGGACATGATGGGTTCCCGGAACTTTCGATCAAACTATCACACAAAATTTCATTGCACACAATTGAATTGCACGATAATGAATGATCCATCAACCAAGGAGAGAGCCATGAGCATCAAATCCGCCGTTTACACAGCCCACGCCCACACCACCGGCGGCCGCACCGGCACCAGCAAGACTGATGACGGGCGCCTCGAGGTAACCCTGGACACCCCCAAGGCCATGGGTGGCAATGACGGTCCGGGCACCAATCCCGAACAGCTTTTCGCCGCCGGTTATTCCGCCTGCTTCCTCGGCGCCCTCAAGGCCGTCGCCAGGGGCGAAAAGGTCAAGATTCCTGACGACACCACCATCGACGCCTCCGTCTCCTTCGGCGAAAACGCCAAGGGCAGCGGCTTCAATATTGCCGCAGAACTCAAGGTCACCATTCCCGGAATGGACAAGGCCCAGGCCGAAGACCTGGTCCACAAGGCCCACCAGGTCTGCCCCTATTCCAATGCGACGCGCGGCAATGTCGACGTCACCCTGACCGTGGTCTGATCCCGGCCGGGACGATTCATTAACGATCGTCCTTCACAGGACTGAAAGGGCGGCACGCCTAGTTTGTACCCAGAAATGGAGCTCAAATGCCTGCCGCCCTGCATCTCTCCGGCCTCGCCAAATCGTTCGACCGGCCCGTCGTGAAGGGCGTCAACCTCAAGATCGAGCCCGGCGAGTTTTACGCCCTGCTCGGACCCAATGGCGCGGGTAAGACCACGATCCTGCGCATGGTCGCGGGCCTGCTGAGGCCGGACGCCGGCACAATTTCGATCTTCGGCATCGACGCCCTGGCTGATCCCGTTGCCGCCAAGCAGAAAGTGGCCTGGGTTTCCGATGAGCCCATGGTCTATGAGCGCCTCACTCCCCTCGAATATCTCGATTTCGTTTCCGGGCTCTGGCAGGTGGATGCTGATCGCGCCCGACAGTCCGCTCACGAGCTGATCGATTGGCTCGGCCTCGGCCCACACGCCAATCAACTGTGCGGTGGCTTTTCCAAGGGCATGCTGCAAAAGGTGGCGCTTGCCGGCGCCCTCGTCCACGATCCCCAGCTCATCATCCTCGATGAACCGCTGACCGGCCTCGACGCCGGATCGGCCCGCCAGGTCAAGGATGTCCTGAGGCAAAAGACCGCCATGGGCGTCACCGTCATCATGACCACCCACATTCTCGAAGTCGCAGAACGCATGGCCGAGCGCATCGGCGTCATTGCCGAGGGGCGCCTCATTGCCGAAGGCACGCTGGCCGAACTCCGCAATCGCATCGGTCGGGAAACCACGCTGGAAGAGATTTTCCTCGACCTCGTGGCCCAGGCGCCCGCCACCGAAGGCGTTGTCGCGTGAACCTGGCGCCGGCATCGCTCGCCTGGTTTGCCCGGCACGAATTCCGCCTCGCCTGGCGCGACGCCCTGGCCATGATGACCGGCGGCCGGCGCACCCGCCTCATCGGTTGGGTGCTTGGCGGCGGCGCGGTCTATGCGGTGATGACGCTCATTGCCTGGTTCACCGTGCGCCCGTGGGTGGAAGCAGGCGTGTTTGCCGACAAATCGACCCTGGTGCTGGTCACCGGAATGGGCCTGCTGTTCTGGACCGTGACCCTGTCGCAGGCCCTGGAGTCGGTGACGCGGGTCTATTACACCCGTTCAGACCTCGATCTCATCCTGTCCTCGCCCGCATCCAGCCAACGCCTCTTTGCGGTTCGCGGCGCCGCCATCGCTGTCACCACGGCCGCGCTCGGTGCGCTATTGATCAGTCCCCTGATCCTCTCGCTCGTTTTCCAGGATGGGTGGCAGTGGCTGTCGAGCTATCTGGTGCTCCTGGCGCTCGCCTTGCTGTCCGTCTCCATCGCCATGGCCCTGACCCGGTTGCTGTTTCAACTCGCAGGCCCGCGGCGCACGCGGCTGCTGGCGCAGATCGTCGCCGGCATTGTCGGCGCCGGCTTCGTCATCGGCATCCAGGCGGCCGCCATCCTGTCCCATGAAGGCTTTTCGCGCCTCGCCTTCCTGCAGTCCGAAGACCTCATCGCCAACGCGCCCGACCTCACGAGCCTTGTTTGGCTGCCCGCACGCGCTGCCATGGGCGACACCGTCGCGGCCCTCGTCCTGCTGGCTCTGGCGCTGGCCATCCTCGGCACCACCATTCTGACCATAGCACCCAGTTATGCCCGGCTAGCCACCTCAGCCGCCGGCCTCAGCCACATCCGCAGCCAGCGCCGCGCCGCCCGCAATGCCTTCGCGCCATCCACCCAGCGCCAAGCCCTGCGGCGCAAGGAATGGAAACTGCTGCAACGCGATCCATGGCTATTGTCGCAGACGCTGATGCAACTGCTCTACCTCGTGCCCCCGGCCCTGCTGCTTTGGGTCAATTACGGTTCGGACGGGGCGAGCTTCATCGTCATCGTCCCGGTGCTTGTCATGGCAGCAGGCCAGCTTGCCGGCGGCCTCGCCTGGCTTGCCATTTCCGGCGAAGATGCGCACGACCTGGTTGCCACCGCGCCCCTCGCCCCCACGACGATCCTGCGGGCCAAGGTGGAATCGGTCTTGGCGGTCATCGCCGTCATCCTC